>JBELDA010000022.1:0-18127 GCA_042094515.1 Crocinitomicaceae bacterium | reverse complement strand
TCAGATGTCGGATTTGGATATACTTTTAATTTATCATCCACATTGTAATCAAAGGATTCAGCTAACCCAAGATTAGGTCCAATCTCATAACCATTGGCTACAGCTTCTGAAATAGATGTTGAACCTGCATTGTCTATTCGACCTGAAGGTTCAATAAGCAATCCTATAATATGAATATTGTCTTCATCCCATTCTGCTGGAAGTGTAAATGAATAATTTGAAATGTGACTCTCTCCTGCATTTATGGTACCAGGCAAACTTGCCGAAGATCCATCAAAGCTTGGTGAAATTGCTCTAGCAACATGATCATATTTCATTTGGGCCGCAGGAACTGGATTAGGTAAAGCTTCATATCCTCCCATTACGCCATTTCCTCCACCTGCATATGCATTCGATTGGTTATAACCTGAAGAAGTACCTGTTACATCGTCCTCAGTTAAAGCGCACGCTACTTTGTAGCTATTTGAAGCATTTTGAGAAAATGTAGTATTTACTGATACTTCTAATATTCTCGTATTTGGATCCCAAGTGGCACCATTGAGGATTACACCGGCAGGTTCAGTTTGTAATCTGTCAAGAAAATCTGCATTCATCCCTGATGGATCTACATCTGCTCCTCTATCAACAACTGCACTGGGATATCCACCTATTAAAGCGCCCATTCCTGCGTCGTAAACAACATCTGTCATTGGGTCTCCATTATGAACAGCAATACCAATCCAGTAATCTGCATATGTTTCTTCAAACAAATCCATGTACACTGCCCCTCTTGGACACCATTGACACCATGTACCCGTTGCTTCTTCACCTACAACAATCTTACCCGATGCAGGAACAATTGGATCGATACTGATTACTTTTGAATCATCAGAAGCATCATCATCGGCACCTGAACCATTCACATTTGATATGGTAACTGTTAAATCATTATTTCCTAAAACTGGAGTGAGTTGCGAAGCGAAGGTATGCTCGTAAGTATCTAAAGACACCAAATTCAACCCTGTAATGTTTTCTGTAACATCAGCACCATTATAATTATAGGTTAAATCAAAAGAGTTAATCGTAGAAGAACCTAAATTTCTTGCTGTTGCTACAACATCATAGCTTAAACCAGCTATACCATTAATTTGAGTAATAAATGAAACACCACCATTCAGATTCGGTAGATTAGCAGGGATATGCGTGTAACTAATATCATCAACATAAAATCCTGAAATCCCATTCCCTCCTTGACCTGCTGGATTAACAGGATATAAATCTAAAATTCCTATTTGACCCGTTGGATTTGAAAAAGAACCTTGAGAAACATTGTCAATAAAAAGCTCCCAAACATTAGAGGTCAAATCCATTTCAACACGAAGATTAAACCATTGGGCACTTGGATAATTGGCGTTGATGTATGGTGTTCCTTGATTAGACAGCTTAAGTGTACCATCTTGCAACATGTAACAATCTAATGCCCATACTTGCGCGACAACTAGAGTACCCTGTAGGTTAAAATAAGCTCCCTTACCCGCTTCAACGAAAAAATTAGCTTCAAAGGAAAAGTTTCCAGAGTTATACACCTGATCAAACGGCAATACGACATCAGCAGGTCCACCATTGGCTGCAGTCGATGAAAAATATATGGACTGATTGCCACTACTTGCGTTGTTATTGGTTATGGTTACATCTTCTGCACCTCCTTCTGTCCCACTCCATGTGGTCCAATCAGGTGAGCTACTGCCCAAGTATGAACCTACAGCATAGGATTCAAAATCATCAGAAAATGATTGAGCAAATATGGTACTCGTTGCGACCACAGACATTAAAAATAAAATAGATTTTTTCATTGTAATTTAGTTTTTGAGTTAATGTTAATGTTTTAAATACTTGAAAAAGAATTTTTTAGTGCAACAAATATGATGAATTTATTTTAGAATCGAATTTATGATGAACAAATAGTTCAATTATGGGTTGGCTCGAGATATTTTTAGTAAATTCGACCCTTAATCTTAAAAAATAAATAATGAATCCGGATTATCAATTAATGTTATGGGCTTGGGTAGGAGTTGCAGTTTGGGTAGGGTTTGTAATCTTTTCAAACCGAAAAATACATCCAAAAGCTTTATTCACACTATTTATGGTTGAACTATGGGAGCGTTTTAGTTACTACGGTATGCGTGCGCTACTTATTTTATATATGACTGCAGATATCATGGATGGAGGTTTTGCATTTGATGACGCAAAAGCATATGGAATCTATGGTGCATATGGTGCATTGGTTTACCTCACCCCCCTTGTTGGAGGATTTTTCGCGGACAAATTGGTCGGATTTAGAAAGGCCATTGTATGGGGTGCTATATTAATGGCTATTGGTCAATTCACTTTATTTCTTGGAGGAAATGAAAATGAAACCATGTTTTATATAGGACTAGCGGTATTGGTTGTTGGTAATGGTTTCTTCAAGCCAAACATTTCAAGTATGATTGGAAGGTTCTACGAAGAAGGAGATAAAAGAAGAGATGGAGCTTTCACCTTGTTTTATATGGGAATTAATATGGGGGCATTTCTTGCTCCATTAACCTGCGGCGCTATTGGTGAAAACGAAGGTTGGCAATATGGTTTCCTTGCAGCCGGTGTAGGAATGGCCGTTGGTTATCTTGTATTCCTTTGGGGACAAAAACAAGGTGTTTATAATGATGTAGGAATGGGACCTGACGTGGTTATGGAAAAACCCATTATACCGGGCATATCGAATAAATTATTTCCAGTTATTGCTACGGTCATAATGATTGTATTAGCCTCTACCTTGATTGTTTACAATGATGTTGTAGACTTAATATTGGTGATTCTAGCCACTATGGTAATAGGATATCTATTGTACGAAGCTAGTAAAATGGAAAAGGTCGCAAAACAAAGAATTTGGGTTATTGCAGTCTTATTATTTTTTACAACTGTATTTTGGACATTCTTTGAATTGGCGGGTTCGGCATTAAGTCTATTTACAGCGCGTAATGTTGATCGTACTTTATTTGGACTTGAAATAAAAACCACCTTCTTTCAATCCTTCAACCCTTTCTTTATCATGATATTTGCACCTATCTTTTCGTGGTTGTGGATTAAGCTATCAAACATGAATAGAGAGCCAGCAGCTCCATACAAATTTGGTATTGGATTGGTGCTTTTAGGCTTAGGATTTTTAGCCCTGAACGTAGGAGGAGGATCTGCAAGCGCAGGAATGATTCCCGCTATATTTATGGTGTTCTTATATCTATTACATACGATTGGTGAACTTACCTTGTCTCCTGTTGGATTGTCACTGGTAACAAAACTTTCACCACGTCATATGGTTGGTTTCCTTATGGGTATATGGTTGCTTTCATCTTCATTAGCTCACCAGGGTGGTAAGCACATTGCAAAGCTCACAACAGTAAATGAAAAAACCATCGTTGAAAGCGAATCATTCAAAAATGCTAAGATGGATAAAGACATCAAAGCATTATTAATTACGGATAAGTACAAAGAAAAGCTAGAGGAAGGTTCTGTTGAAGATGTACTTACTGATTCCACTTTCATTGCAGAATTAAATACCAAAAGTGATAAAGATTACGCCAAGTCTACAGTTTACATTAAAGAAGCATTGGCAGAAGCCAATAGTTATAAAGGAACTAAAAAAGAGAAAATGCTAAAAGCTGCGAAAGTTGAATTTATTTCCTATAGTAATAAAGCAATCGAATCTGACACGATCTCTGAAGGAGAACTAGCAAAACTATCTGAAAACACACCAGGAACTGCCGTAATAAATGCCATCAAAAGCGAATCATTACAAAAGGGTCTGAGTGTATTCGAATTGCTAGGATTTATTGCAATTGCTTGTGGATTTCTACTATTTATTATTGGAAAGCCAATCAAGAAATGGATGCACGGCATCAACTAATTTTATTTACTATTCAAAAGGCTGCTATTCGCAGCCTTTTTTGTTTTTAATACATTCGAAAAAATGAAAACCATATTTACATTATTCATTATTTTATTTAGTGCTTTTCAATATCATTCTCAGACAACTGTTGAGATGGTTACCAATAAAAACATTGATACGTCTATACATTCAGTTTCATTTAGTGAATTGGAGGAGTTGTATTATGCATCAGAACATCCAGATTTAAAAATAACCTTTGATTCCCTTTACGACTATCACATTCATTTTGATGGTAAAAACACTGGCCTGATTTCAAATCGCGATATTTATTTAAGGAAGTTAGAAAGAGGAGACCATACCATTACACTTAAAAAGAAAGGTGAAAAATCTTTAAGTAAAACCATAAAAGTTAAACCTTCTCCCCCATGGTTTTCAAATGATGCCGTAGTATTGGGATTATTAATGATTGCACTTTTCCTTGTTTTTAGAACCTACAATAGTGAGCGTAGCTATTTCAAGAAATTTTACAAAGTGGTACCCGCGCTCTTACTTTGCTATTTTATCCCTGCGGGATTAAACTCATTCGGAATCATTTCCTCAGAGGAATCACAATTATACTTTATAGCTTCCCGATATTTATTGCCTGCCAGTTTAATTCTTTTGTGTTTGAGCATCGATATTCCGGCTATCAAAAGACTTGGATCCAAAGCCATTATTATGTTTTTTGCTGCAACTGCGGGTATCATACTTGGGGGACCTTTTGCTTTATGGATCGTATCATTAATATCTCCAGACGTCTTGAATGACGAAATATGGCGTGGGCTCTCAACCGTTGCAGGGTCTTGGATTGGTGGTGGAGCCAATCAGGCTGCCATGAAAGAAATTTATAGTGCTAGTGATCAAATGTTTTCGGCTATGATCATTGTTGACGTATTTGTTGCCAATTTATTTATGTCAATACTGTTGTTTGGAATTGGGTACAATAAAAAATTAAATAAATTCTTTAAAGCAGACGATAGTGCCATTGAAAACCTAAAATCAAAAATGGAGAAATTTCAATCTGGCGTCACGAGGGTTGCTACATTCAACGATTTGGTCTATATGCTAGGAATTACTTTTTTCTTTGTCGGATTTGCTCACCTTGGAGCTGATATCCTTGGCCCTTTGATCTCAGATTCGCTTGAAGAAATGACCAATCGAGATGCCGCAAGACTGCTCCAACAATTCGGCAGTGGTTTTTTCT
The DNA here is from genome assembly GCA_042094515.1 of Crocinitomicaceae bacterium. Classification (GTDB taxonomy): domain Bacteria; phylum Bacteroidota; class Bacteroidia; order Flavobacteriales_D; family Crocinitomicaceae; genus UBA952. The sequence continues at coordinate 12,983 of JBELDA010000022.1, read as the reverse complement.
GGCTGGTTGTATTGTCAACTGTTTTTGGCGTTTGCTTGTCCTTTACCAAATTTCGTGAATTCGAGGGTGTTGGAGCCTCTAAAATGGGAAGCGTATTTCTATATGTGCTGGTAGCAACTATAGGAATGAAAATGGACATCATGGAGCTTATTGCCAATTGGGGGGTGTTTAAATTCTTATTATCTATTGGCTTGATTTGGATTGCAGTCCATGCCTTATTCCTCTTTGTTGTCGCTAAAATCATCAAAGCACCATTCTTTTATGTTGCCGTGGGTAGTCAAGCGAATGTTGGTGGTGCTGCCTCTGCCCCAATTGTAGCAGGTGCATTTAGCCCGTCTTTGGCACCAGTAGGGGTGCTATTAGCAGTGCTTGGATATGCTGTAGGAACTTTTGGTGCAATTATTTGCACCCTGATGATGAAATCATTGGCAGGTTAATAGGTCGATCCTATCCTTTTGTTCACAAGGCTTTCAATTTTTGAAAACAAATTGTTTGGCAAATACGTTCGCCATTCAATTTCTTCGAGCTCTCCTCCGAAAACAAAGTATTGATCAATGTTTGCAGCAATAAATTCTTTAACGACGTGTTCGTGAAAATTAATTGTAGCAATCCACCCATCCTCTACATCCTCAAACCATTCTTCGTAATAACAATCATCAGAAGAATGAAAATTCAATACATTCTCCCCGATAAGAATGAATTTATTGATTCCATTGTTCATCATTGGCTCAATTACATCTCGCTTCAATACCATGATATCATTCTCAATAGCATCGTTCCATTCTCCTATAAATTCTATAATCGCATATCCGGAATCATAATCAGTGTACAATACTTTTAAAAACAAGGTAGAAGAACCAAAATTATCCCACTGAGGATGGATTAAATAGTTATAGATACGATTATCAAATTCAAATTCACTGTACTGCCTTTCATAAAAAGGAGATGCTCCGTCCTCAGATGCGATATAATATCCTCGCCAATTATAAAAAGGTTCAATGAAATGCATAATCAAATTTACACAAGAGGATTGACAAATTCTTATTATTTTAGACACTCTTTAAAAAAAATAACAACAATGCATAAAATCATTCTATTGCCATTTCTTTTATTGCTCATATCCTCCTGTTCTGAGGAGGGGAAAAAAGAAGAAAAAAAGAATAGTAATTTCAATGTTCCAACTGATTTATCTTTTCAAGATAATGCCATCAGCTTAATTTCAAACCAACCTAATGTTATTTCATATGGTTCTATAAAAATGAACCAAGTTTTAACGAAGGGGATTGTGAATGCTGAGATTGGAAAATCTGGTGTCATGAAAACAACACTCGAAGATTTAGAAAAAATGGGGAATTATATCAATATGGGTGTTCCCATATACTATGCCATACAATATGAGGACATAGAAGATTCTCCCTTGGGAATGATGCCAAATATATTATTATTTGGAAAAGTTAAAGACAGTAAGAAGGTAATCAGCTTGCTTAAGGAAAAAAACTCAAGTGCCTCAATTAGTAAATCAAAAAACTACACTCTTATCGAAGAAGGACCTATGGCGATGGCCGTATCCAATGATGAGTTTATTGTTCGAATTGCAACTGGGAATTCTGATGGATCTTCAATAGCGGAAATGGATGAAATGATGTCAGATCTGAATAGAAATCTAAAGGATGTAGACGTAAAGGCTAATTTTGATGAATCTAAAGACATCACCATAGCTTATAACTATGAAGCCCTAATTAATATGGCTCAAAAAATGGATCTATATAAAAACAATTCAGAGTTAGAAATGAATATGCTCACTATGGATTTGATTAAAAGCACATGTATGAACCTAGCATTCGATAAAGGAGAAATGAAATTTATCATCAAATCACAATATACTGAAGAGATGAATGAGTTTAAATTTTTCGATAATGATAGCAAGAATGTGATTGAGAAGCTAGGCACAGGTGAAGCTACAGGTGCCTTGGCTGCCAATATCAACGTTGAAGAAATTGAGCGTTTCAGAAATAGGTATTACCCAAAGAGCATATCAAATCAATTAAACAATTCAAACATCCCAATGATTGAAGAGTTTTTGCCTGATGAGCTTCCAATGATTGAGGCTCTTATCATGAAAGATGGTATTAAAAGTTTTATGGACGGACAATTTGGAGGGGCCTTTTTTATAGAAGGAGATAAAGAACCTGAAGCCAGCTTTAACTTTTACATGGGTATTGGACCTAACCTAAAAAGTATGATCAAAGAAAATGCTCAACTTATAGCTATAATGTTTGATGAATTTGAGCTTGAAAATGATCATATATCAGGGTATAGCTCTTCTAAACATGCCACTGCTCAAGGTAAAGCCCTGAGCACATCGAAATTCGAAGATTTTGGAAACAAACCCATTTCTATGTTTATTGATTTAACTAAAATTCCAACAGAAGGTTTACTGAGTGCGATGGATAGGAGCTTGGCCGAATATGAGGTTCTTCTTGAATTGATTGAGCTTGTAACCCTTGAGTTTGATATGAATGGTGGAGAAATTTGTATAAAACTAAAAGATAAAGACAATAATGCGCTAACGGTTATTATGAATAAGCTTACGAATATTGTTCCTAACCTTATGAAGCAAATGATTTAAGATTTGGGAAAAGATAAGCTCAAGCGATTTGAAGAAATAAAAACATTCCCGAATGTTCTCGAACCTCCTGTTATGGAAACCTATGAACACAAGGGAAAGTGGCATCAGGAAATTTTCAAGAATGACAAGCCTATAGTTTTAGAACTTGGATGTGGTAAAGGAGAATATTCCGTTGGCTTGGCAAAGATGTACCCAGATAAAAACTTTGTGGGCATTGACATTAAAGGAAATCGCATTTACATTGGGGCAAAAGAATGTATTGAAGAAGGTTTAGGAAATGTCATGTTTTTAAGGACTCGTATTGATTTTATTAATAATTTTTTTGACACAAATGAGGTAGATGAAATATGGCTTACCTTCTCAGATCCTCAGCCCAAAAAACCTCGAAAAAGGCTTAGCTCTAAACTATTTATAGATCGCTACAGAAAATTCTTAAAAAAGAATGGGAAAATCCATATGAAAACGGATAGTGATTTACTTTTTGAGTTTACAGAAGAAGAAATTGAATTACACCAATACAATTGTCATGAGCTGACTTGGGACTTATACGGTAAATATCATGATCAGCTTTCTGAACATCAAAAGAAACTCTTTGAAATACGAACTCACTATGAGAAACTGTTCTCTAGCAAAGGATCTGTAATTAAATATTGCTGCTTTTCCTTATGACTTTTTGTCTAACACTTTTGAAATACGAAAATAATCTGAATCCTTTTTAGGCGCATTACGCAATGCATCTTCACTTGTTAGGGTTCTTTCTGAGAGATCTTCCCTCAACACATTCACTTTTTCCGTCATGAAAATCAAAGGATCCACATTTTCGGTATCGAGCTCAGATAATTTATCCATAAAACCAATAATCTTTGACATATCTCCTTTGATTTGATTCAAATCATCACCCTCAAATTCTAATCTCGAAAGGTGTGCAATATGCTGAACAAGGTCATCACTAATTTTCATATCACAAATTTAATCATTTACATCATTAGTAAATAAATGCGGGTACTGTTTTCTTATGGGAGACTCGATTAAATCAAATGATTTTTTCTTTAGCTCAGAAAATGATAGACGTTCAACCTCTTCTTTGGAGATGTAGGGATGAATATGAAATTTAGAAATGCCTGGCCTGGCTGGTCCATAAAACATCGTTGGGTCCGAGAATAATTTATAGTTGTTCGTAAAAGTCAAAGGAACGATGGGGATGTTGGCCTGTTTAGCAATTTTAAATGCACCATTCTTAAATGCAATTGGCTTTGGTATATCGGACATCGGAATAGTCCCTTCAGGAAAAATCACTAATGACCAACCCTCCTTAATCGCTTTTGAAGCCAATACATATGACATGCCAACCTTTCTAATTTGATTACGAAATACAGGAATATTCAAGTTTTTAAAATAGGTTCGGATAATAGGATAAGTCAATATTTCACTCTTTCCAAGAAATACAAATGGGTGCCTAGGTAGAATAGAATACATGAAAAATATATCAAGATAAGAGGTGTGATTTGCGACAATGATATATGGTCCATCAGGTAACGCTTCACGACTTACGCAACGGACATGATAAAAACAAAAGATACGCATCAACCAGCTCCACAACACAAAAAGTTTAAAGCTGTATTTCTTCCACGAGCTTTTTAAAAGAACAATAAGAAAAAAGGGATACAATAGAATAGCAAATATCGAAAAAACACATCCAATGTATATTTTCCAAAAATTTGTCAATAAACCGATTACAAATCTCATTTGAATGAAAAATTAAGAAAAAGAATTGGAATTGAAACAAAATATAATTGTCTACTTTTGTTAAAGCGATTATGGCAAGAATTTTAACAGGCATACAAAGTACCGGAACCACCCATCTAGGAAATATTTTGGGGGCAATTATTCCTGCCGTTGAGCTTTCTAAGAACCCCTCGAATGAATCATTTTTATTCATAGCTGATTTACACTCACTCACTCAGGTGAAAAATGCCGTTGAGCTCCGAGAAAACACCTATAAAACGGCCGCTGCATGGTTAGCATGTGGTCTTGACCCTAACACAAGTGTTTTTTACAGACAAAGTGACATTCCTGAAGTAACAGAGCTCATGTGGCACCTATTGTGTTTTTACCCATACAAAAGGTTGACACTTGCTCACTCATTTAAAGATAAAGCAGATCGCCTTGATGATATTAATGGCGGATTGTTTACCTATCCAATACTCATGGCGGCAGATATTCTTCTTTATGATGCTGAGATAGTCCCTGTTGGCAAAGATCAAAAACAGCATATCGAAATGACCCGAGATGTAGCCACGAAATTTAATCTGCAGTTGGGAGAGACCTTTGTGATACCAGAAGAGTCTATTTCTGATAATACCAAGCTAATTCCTGGTACTGACGGGAATAAGATGAGTAAATCCAGAAATAATTTAATTGACATATTTCTTCCGGAGAAAAAGCTTCGAAAACAAATTATGTCTATCGTATCAAATAGCGAAGCCCTTGAAGCACCTAAAAACCCAGACAATTGTAATATTTTCGCTTTGTACTCTTTATTGGCTGAATCGGGTGACATATCAAATATGAGAGCTCGATATGAAAAAGGCGGGTTTGGATATGGTCATGCAAAACAGGAGCTGTACGAGCTTATATTGGAGAAATTCAAATTGGAACGAACCAGATTTGAACATCTCATGAATCACCGAAATGAAATTGATGAGGCCTTATCTATTGGTGCAGATAAAGCTCGTAAGATTGCTCAGAATGTCCTTCAAAGAGTACGAGAAAAAGCCGGTTACGCCAAAAATTAAGTTACTTTATTTTGACTGATATTACGCTGCCTTGAGCATTTGTGTCTTCCCACTCTAAAAGCTCTTTTGGCCAAATGTTTAGTACTTCTACCCTGAACCCTTTTACGCCATCTTTTCCAACTCTTCAGCTTTAATTCCGTTCGCATCAGCTGAATCACCTCTTTTTCTGAAAGTCCAAATTGAAAATGAATCGCATCAAAAGGCGTTCTGTCCTCCCATGCCATTTCAATCACCCTATTGATTTCTCTTTCATTCATTACAAAAAAAACAAAAGCTGACAGTGAAATGTTCTGAAATCGTGAAAACAATTAAAAAAGAAAATTTTCCTTCAAAAGAATGTCAGTATTGTAAACGGAACTTTGTTTGGAGAAAAAAATGGTCAACAAACTGGGAGCTTGTCAAATATTGTAGTGAGAGATGCAGACGCTCAAGAAAGCCTATCGAATAACAGGACAATTGTTTCCTTTACCCAGTCTAAAGGTCAGCATTCCTCCACAATACACATACCAGTCCTTGTTTGAGGAATTACCTCTTCTACCCATTGAATTCCCATCTAAACTCATATTGCTTAATGCCGCTGCCTCAGCACCATTTAATGCTTCAAGAGCAACTGGATTATAATAGGTATCACTACCTACATCATCTAAATAATCAGTAAATGTTTTTCGAATCGCAAGCTCCAGATTGAAGGATAGATATTTTCCCATAGACAGCTTTAATCCCAATCCCAATGGAACACAAAGCTGATATCTGCCATAATTTGCTTTTCCAGTATTTACATTTTGACCCTCAGTTCCCAGTGGCTGAAGCTCAACTAGCTCACCATTATATAGAGTTTTAGGGTTCATTTTAAATACCCCAAGCTGTGCAATTATATATGAGGTACCCTTGTACCTCTTATTTCCAAACTGAAAAGGAAAATAATGAAACTCGATTCCTCCTGCGAGTTCTGTAATCGGAGATTCAAAGCTTAGATTTCTATTTATAATTAGGGGTTGACTGGCGTCTTTATCATACGCCTCAACCTTTCCATATATACCCGTAAATCTTAATGTCATTCTAGAATGCACATTAAAACGATACATAAAACCACCTGCTAAATTACTTTTATAGAAAGGTTTAAACTGATTAAGATCTCCCAAGTAAAAAGTCGTTCCTACTGTAAAACCTATCTCTGAACGAGAAAAAAAATTAGGTTGCTGTGCCCATGAAGAATGAACAAAACATAAAATAAACACTATGTGCTTTATGAGTCTCACGATATGGTAACGATTCTATCTGTTTTTTATTACGCCATTTAGAAGTTCAAACTTTTATTTGACGCTCTTTTTCGATCTGTTTCTTTAAGAAGTATTTTTCGAATCCGAAGACATTTAGGCGTTACCTCAACATATTCATCTCCTTGAATGTACTCTAAACACTCCTCTAAACTGAAAACTTTTGGTGGGGCCAACCTCACCTTATCATCTGCTCCAGAAGACCTCATGTTAGACATCTTCTTGGTTTTTGTAACATTGATACACAAGTCTCCTGTCTTTGAGTTTTCTCCAATGACCTGTCCCTCATAAATATTTTCACTTGGTGCAATGAAAAACTTTCCTCTTTCTTGTAAATTATTAAGTGAAAAAGGGATGGATACTCCCTGTTCTAATGAGATCATAGAACCATTCTGTCTTCCTGGAATTTCCCCTTTGTAAGGTTGATATTCTAAATAACGATGGGTCATAATCGCCTCACCTGCTGTCTGGGTCAATAAATAATTTCTCAAACCAATAATTCCTCTTGAAGGAACATGAAATTGCATGACCATTCGGGCACCTTTAGGCTCCATGTTTAGCATTTCTCCCTTACGTTTTGTTACTGCCTCTACAGCAGTCCCACTATAATCTTCTGGTAAATCAATCGTTAATTCTTCGATGGGTTCACATTTCTGACCATCAATATCTTTAAGAATAACCTGAGGTTGTCCAACCTGAAGCTCATAACCTTCTCTTCTCATGGTCTCAATCAGAACGGACAAATGCAACACACCTCTTCCATATACAAGCCATTTATCAGCTTTGTCTGTTTCGATCACTCGTAACGCTAAATTCTTTTCAAGCTCCTTTGTCAAACGTTCTTGAATATGTCTAGAGGTAACAAACTTTCCTTCCTTCCCAAAGAATGGTGAATCATTAATAGAAAATGTCATTGACATAGTGGGCTCATCCATTCTTATTGTAGGCAGTGGCTCAGGGCTCTCTGCATTACATATTGAATCTCCAATCTCGAAACCTTCAATTCCGGTAATGGCACATATATCTCCTGGTACAACGCTTGAAACTTTAACTCGTTGAAGCCCTTCAAAAACAAACAGCTCCTTTATTCTATGCTTTTGCTGAGTCCCATCTCTTTTAGATAAAATAATGGGCATATTTTCTTTTAGCTCACCGCGCGTTAAACGCCCTATCGCAATTCTTCCAACATATGAAGAAAAATCCAATGACGTAATTAGCAATTGTGTATTTCCTTCGTCAATTATTCGAGGAGGAAAATAATCCAGAATTTTGTCTAATAAAGGAGCAATGGTTTGACTTGGCTTTTTCAAATCTTCAGACATCCAGGATTGCTTTGCTGAACCATAGACTGTTGGGAAATCTAGCTGCTCTTCGGTAGCATCAAGCTCAAACATGAGGTCAAATACTTTTTCATGAACCTCATCAGGAGTACAGTTTTCCTTGTCTACTTTATTGATAACCACCAATGGTTTTAGCCCCATAGATAAAGCTTTACCGAGTACAAAACGTGTTTGAGGCATTGGACCTTCAAAGGCATCTACCAAAAGACAAACCCCATCAGCCATATTCAACACACGTTCTACCTCTCCTCCAAAATCGGCGTGACCTGGAGTATCAATAATATTGATTTTAGTGTTCTTATAAATGACCGATACATTTTTTGAGACAATGGTAATCCCTCTTTCTCTCTCAAGATCATTGTTGTCCATAATGAGCTCTCCTTTTGGTCGATCTCTTTCATTTACAAAATCACCTGACTCAATCATCTTATCAACCAAAGTCGTTTTACCGTGGTCAACATGCGCTATTATTGCGATATTTCTTATTTCCATTAAAGTATTATTGAATTAACGTCCTCTGTGTCTTCTTGGCCTATCTGGTCTAGACCTTCTTTCTGAACTTCCATTTCTATCGCCAGAACGATCTGATCTTCGGTCACCACCGCCTCTTGAACGAAAGTTTCCACTCCTTCCTCCACCCGAGGATCTCCTATATTTACCACCACCTGATCTGCTTTGTCCTCCGCCTGATTGCTTAGAACCGCCACCATTCTGAGTATTGGTTACTTCAACAGAAAGTTTTGTTCCTTCAAAATCAGTTCCATTGACACTTTTTAAAATGCGGTCTGTATGGTCCTCGTCCACATCAAAGAATGAATAAGACGTCATAATGTCTATTCTTCCAATACCCGTTGATTTAATACCTGCTGCATCACATACTACTCGAAGTAATGCCCCAGGATTTAATCCGTCTCTCTTTCCTGCACTTAGGAAAAATCGTGTTTTACCTTCATCACGAGCACGAGCACCCTTATCTCTTCGGTTTCCGTCTCTTCCAGACTCTTTGGCTCGTTGATTCACATCTCCCGAGCGTTCGTAATATTCTATAAACCTGTTGAATTCGGCAGAAACGAACTTCTTAATGATTTCAGTTTTATCCATAGACTCAAAAGAGGAAAGGATTTGAGGCATAAACTTCTCAATGTCCTTTTCTTTAACCTTAATGTCTATTGTATTTTGTATGAGTTTCATCAATTGAATCTCACAAATCTCTTCAGCATTTGGAATCTTACCCTGTGCAAAGGTTTGCCCCATTTGCTTTTCAATGGCTTTTATCTTGTAGCTCTCCTTTGGCGTAATCAAAACTATAGATTGTCCCTTTTTACCAGCTCTTGCAGTTCGACCACTTCTGTGCGTGTAATTTTCTGTATCGTCAGGTAAATTGTAATTGATAACATGTGTAATATCTTCTACATCAATACCTCTTGCAGCTACATCTGTTGCGACCAACACTTGAATTTCCTTACTTCTAAATCGAGCCATTACCCTGTCCCTCATAGGTTGAGTAAGATCACCATGCAGTGGTTCTGCACTGTAACCCTCACGCCCTAGATTTTCAGCAACGGTTGCCGTCTCTCTTTTTGTTCTACAGAAAATAAGTCCGTATATGTTTGGATGATAATCAATCAATCGTTTTACAGCTTCATAGCGGTCCCTTTCTTTTACGATACTGTATATGTGCTCTATATTCTCATTGCTTTGATTTTTATGACCAATTGATACTTCTAAAGGATCAGTCATATAGGTTTTGGCAATACGAGCTACCTCTTTCGGCATTGTAGCCGAAAATAACCAAACACTTTTTGAATCGGGTGCTGAGTCCAAAATCGAATCAATATCTTCTTTGAATCCCATATTCAGCATTTCATCTGCCTCATCTAGCACAACAGTTTTAACTTCTGATAGCTTTACAACCCTTCTGTTTATTAAATCAAGTAATCGACCTGGAGTGGCCACGATAATGGATACTCCTTTTTTAATTTGAGTCATCTGTCTTCGGATGTCTGCTCCCCCATAAACGGAGACTACATTTAATTTTAGGTATTTGGAAAAAGTATCCAAATCCTTTGTGATTTGTAGACAAAGCTCTCTAGTTGGACAGATAATCAAGCCCTGTGGCAACGTAGATTTTGAATTGATATTACTTATTAAAGGCAGTCCGAATGCTGCCGTTTTTCCGGTACCTGTCTGTGCAAGTCCCACAAAATCGCAATCCTTATCTTTCATTAGATGCGGTATTGCTTGTTCCTGGATAGGAGTCGGTGCTTCAAAACCCAATTCTTGTAACGACTTAAGCACCTCTTCTCTCAATCCCAGCTCCTCAAATGTCATTTCTCTATTTTTAAAATTGGGTGCAAAGGTAGGGATAAAAGACTGGTAATACGATTATTGTCCTACTTATTGCATATTATAGGCTATTTCAATCGTCATCTTATTAAGTTTTTCTATTTTTGGACAAAATTAATACATGAACCTAAACGAGATCATATCAATTACTGGAAGACCTGGATTATTTAAGGTGGTTGCACAAGGAAAGAACAGCGTAATCGTTGAATCTATTGTTGATAAAAAGAGAATTGCAGCACATGCATCTGACCGTATATCTACCATTGGTGATATTAGTATTTACACTACGGATGAAGATGTAAAGCTCATCAATGTATTTGAGAAATTCAATGACAAATACGACGGAAAGGCATGTCCATCTCACAAAGAGGAGCTTTCAAAGCTTGAAGAAATCCTTGGTGAAATCCTTCCTAATTACGATCGCGAACGTGTTTACAAATCTGATTTAAGAAAAATTTTTCAGTGGTATAATATTATCATCAACGCTGGTATTCCAATTGTAGAAAAAAAGGAAAAAGCAGAAAACGAAGAAGCTCCCAAAAAGGTCGCTAAAACTACAGCTAAAAAGCCATCACCAAAGTCTGGACCTTCAAAATCTGTCAAAACGGCTTCAGCGAAAAAATCAATACCTTCAAAAACAGGGTCTCAAAGAGGCAAATAAATCGAATATTATGACTAACGCTAAGAATCGTCGCAGCTTTGTAGACGACAATCTTCTTATAGACTCATTTGAGTCTGTAGCTATTTACATGAATAATCTTCTAGATAGAGAAATCAGCTCTCCAGAAGAGCTCAAAACTTGGCTTACAGATAAAAGTGAATTAGAGGCTGTTCTTGAGGAAGACATGGCCTGGAGATATATTAAAATGTCAATAGACACGAGAAACGAAGAATATTCAACGTCCTACAACTTTTTTGTTTCTGAAATCCAACCAAAGCTTGCCCCTTTTGATGATCAGCTCAATAAAAAATTAATGACTTGCCCACATCGAAAAGGTCTCGAAAAAGAAACGGCCTTCCAAATCTATTTTAGAGGAGTAGAAACTCAGCTGGAGCTTTATCGAGAAGAAAATATTCCGATACAAGCCTATCTAAGTCAAAAAAGTCAGGAATTTGGGGCGATCAGTGGAGCTCAAAGTATAGAACACAAAGGTGAATCCATTACAATGCCTCAAGCCTCAATGCTATTGAAAGAGCAGAATGAGTCTCTTCGTAAAAGTGTTTTTGAAAAAATTGCTACACGTAGATTGAAAGATGTTCAAGCGTTAAATGAGCTGTTTTCTGAGCTTGTATCTAAAAGAACGGAACTTGCCAAAAATGCGGGCTTTGAGAATTATCGTGATTACAAATTCAAAGAAATGGGTCGATTCGATTATACGAAAGAATCGTGTTTTGACTTTCACAAAGCAGTAGAACAGCATATTGTTCCTCTTGTAAAAAAAATACAAGAACAAAAATTAAATAAGCTGGGCAAAACCAAATTTATGCCCTGGGATACTGCTGTAAACCCGGACGGAAAGGCACCACTAAAACCATTCAAAAGTGGTCAGGAAATGCTGGATAAAACCATCGATATTTTCAATGAAATTGATTCCAAGTTTTCAGGCTTTTTAAAAACGATGGAAGAAATGAAGCATTTTGACCTTGAATCTAAGCCTGGGAAATCACCAGGAGGATACAACTATCCTTTATATGAAACAGGTGCACCATTTATTTTTATGAATTCTGTGGGATCTCAAAATGACTTTACAACAATGGTCCATGAAGGTGGACACGCTGTCCACTCTTTTTTAACTCATGGTTTAGAGCTAACCTCATTCAAAAGTTTTCCTTCAGAAATTGCTGAGCTTGCCTCAATGTCAATGGAGCTATTGACCATGGACCACTGGGATAAAGTGTATGATGATTCAGATGACTTGTACCGAGCCAAAAAAGAACAAATTGAAGGAACCCTTACCCTACTCCCTTGGATTGCGCAAATTGATGCCTTTCAGCATTGGGTATACGAAAACTACAATCATTCCACAGAAGAAAGAACGGCTTATTGGATGGAGCTTAATGAAAGATATGGAACTGGGCTTGTCGATTGGTCTGGAAATGAACCTGTTTTAGAATCCTCATGGCAACGTCAGCTTCACCTTTTTGAAGTTCCTTTTTATTACATCGAATACGGAATTGCTCAGCTTGGTGCCATTGGGGTATGGAAAAACAGTAAAGACGATTTTAAAAATGCTGTAGCCCAATATGAAAATGCTTTAAAGCTTGGTTACACCGAATCTATGCCGGATGTTTTTAAGACGGCTGGTATTTCTTTTGACTTTTCTGGATCTCACATTTGCAAGCTTGCGGAATTTGTAGAAGAAGAACTTGAAAAGCTTAAGGCGTAAGTTGTAGCTATTATTAAAAAACTATTTATATTTGCCCCTCAAATGGCGAGATAGCTCAGTCGGTTAGAGCGCAGGATTCATAACCCTGAGGTCCCGAGTTCAACTCTCGGTCTCGCTACAACAAGGGATCTCAATCCCAGTAAAGGTTTCAGAGTTTTCACTGGAACCTTTTTTTATTCCCTCTACCCTCTTGTGCTAGGAACTGTGCT
>JBELDA010000021.1:0-35123 GCA_042094515.1 Crocinitomicaceae bacterium | reverse complement strand
CAGGAGCTGATGGTGCTGATGGCGCACAAGGTCCACAAGGTGATCCAGGTCCTGGATGGACTTTATCTTTAAATGAATTTAACTTGGACGGAACAACTACCGTTAATGGAACATCTGGTTCTGGTGGACCAATCACTTCATCTCTTGGGGCTTGGTTAACCTCAGGTAATACTGCAGCGAGTGCTAATTATATTGGTACAAACAATGCAATTGACTTTAGAACCTATACCAATGGATTGGAAAGAATGACTGTCGAATCCAATGGACGCGTTGGAATAGGAACAACAACTCCAGATGCGGATCTTCATTCTGAAGGAACATTTAGGATTACAGCGGGAGGAGATGTCTATCAAAAGCTAAATGTAGCTTATGTAACAGGCGGATATACTTATCTAGATATACTAGACGGAAACACTGTTTCAGATTTTAAATTTATGACACAAGGAGATTCATATTTGAATGGAGATGGAAATATTGGTATTAGAACTACCTCACCAACTCATTATCTTCATATGATTAATCCAGCTGAGATTGGGGCAACTTCAATGGCTCAATTTGATAATTCTGGGACTACAGGAGTTGCTATATCAGGGCATAATCATGGGACCTCTAATGCTTACAATGCAATTGAAGGTGTAACGGATTATTCTGGTACTACTTTCGTTACAAGTGGTGTATTTGGGTTAGCAATTAATACTACTAGTTCAACTCATAATGGTATTGGGGTAAGAGGAGCATCAAACAGTCCAGAAGGAACAGGTGTAGAAGGGTCAAGGATGCCTGGTGGATTTGGCTGGGGAGGAGTTTTTCTGAATGATTTAGGTTACACAGGATGGTTTGGCGCAGCATCTGATTTAAAAGCCAAAAAGGATATTAGTTCTATACCTAATGCTTTAGATATAGTACTTTCATTAAATCCGGTAAAGTATAATTTTGATTTAAATAAATATCCTTATTTAGGTTTAAATACAGAAATGGAATATGGGTTTATTGCTCAAGAGGTAGCACTAATTCTTCCCGAAATTGTCAGAACGAAAAAGTTAAATACAAATTCGTGTAAACCGAAAGATATAAATTCTCATGATGAAGCTGTTTATGAAGAGTTCAGTATGATGGATTATACTAGAATTATTCCAATAAATACAAAAGCAATTCAAGAGCAACAACTAATAATTGAATCCTTGTCAGGTCAATTAAATAATAGTGATTTTATATCTAATAGCTCAATACTGGAATCTCGAATTGTGGCCTCTGAAACCGGGAGATTGGATTCTGAATTGTATTTGGCATCTTCATCCTCCAAAGGATTAATGTTCGGTGTGTGTGAACTCGATGAAGATGGAGAATTAGTTATCCGAACTGATGGTATTGTGTATATAGATACGGATTCAAATAATGGAGCTATTGTATCCGGTGATTTTATTACAGTATCTAGTAATGGAAAGGCACTGAAATCTACGGATTCTGAATGGGTAATTGGAAAGGCTCTAGAGGATGAAGATGATGGAAAAGTAAAAGTGAGACTTGATTTTAGATTCAAGCAATAATAAGGAAATGAATAACTATTTAAGAATATTTATTTTTCTGCTTTGTATGGTTGAATTCTCGGCCATTGGACAGGTATTGGAAAACAATGGGGGTTACATAAATGCTGAACCTGGTTGTTTTATCCAAGTAAATGGTAGTTTACTAAATGAATCTGGTGGATTTATAGATGTAGATGGAACCACAAATTCTCATGCAGAACTATTCGTTTCTGAGGATATTACAAATGATGGGGCTCTTATTGGTAATGGAAATATTAGACTTTTAGGGAATTGGTATAATAATTTCGCTTTTGATTCTAATTTTGGTACAGTTTTCTTCGAGGGAGGAAATCAGTTGATTAGTGGTTCATCTGAATCTCATTTTTTCAATATTACACTTGATGGTTCCGGTTTAAAAACACAAGAAATTAATGCATTTTCTGAAGGGGTACTCGATTTAAAACATGTAGAGCTTCAAACTGAGACCTATTCGTTTTATGTTGAAAATGAAGACTTAAACTCAATTATTCGAACATCTGGGTTTGTTTCATCTTTAAATGGAGGCTATTTATCTAGAAAAACAAATCAGGTTGATGATTATTTATTCCCTGTCGGTTCTAGCTTAGGCGTATTACGATATCGACCGGTAGTAATTAAACCGCTTGACAATGGTTCGAACACATTTACAACTCGTTTAGCGAACCTTGATGCCACAAATGAAGGGTTTGATAGGAGCTTGTATGATTCGAATGTATGTGCTTTGAATCCATTGTATTATCATCAAATTAATCGTTCCATAGGGAATTCTAATGTAGATCTGAATATATATTTTGACGAATTGGTTGATGGAGCCTGGGGAGGAATTTCCAATTGGAAACAGCTAAACAATCAATGGGAATTTATAGTAGGAAGTGCCTCGATAACAGGGACCCCACTCTCATACGCATATGCAAATAACTGGGATACTTTTACGGATGTTCCTTACATACTTAACAACATAAATGAAATACCGGCATTTGATCCAATTGGACCTATTTGCCAAAATTCTTCAGCTCCGATACTTCCTTCGGTTTCTTTAAATGGATATTCTGGAACCTGGTCAAATACTATTGATTCTTCGATAACAGGAATTCAAACATTTACCTTTACTCCTGACCCCAACCAATGTTCTTTTACTGCTCAAATTGAAATTGAAGTCTATGAATTGCCTCAAATTGTTTCGATTGATGGTGTAGATGATATTTTATGTTTTGGAGACAGTGCATCAATTGAAGTACTTGCGTCAGGAACAGGTTTTATTGGTTATCAAATTGACAATTCAACATACAGTAGCAGCAATCAGTTTAATGTCCCTTCCGGTAATTATGAATTTGGTGTAATAGATGAGAATGGTTGTACAAACATACAGAATGCAGTGCTTACCGAACCTGAATCCATACTAATTGAGGATACGATTCAGAATGTACTTTGTTCAAATGGTACAGGTTGGGTAGATATCGATATTAGTGGTGGAACTGGAACATATGATGTAGTGTGGAATGATACCATCTTTTCTGAGGATCTTTCAAACATACCTTCAGGTCTTTATGAGGCTATTGTTACTGATGATAATGGGTGTCAGGAAAACCACATTTCTCTTGTTATTGAAACCTTAAGTGCAGAACCCTCTTATATTGATAATCTAACTGGAAATGATACACTAAATTGTAATGTTAATTTAGTTTCAATGGAAGCTTTTGGTGGATCAAATTATACCTGGTCAGGCGGGATAACACCCAACTCTAGCAACAATTCATTTGATGTTTCAGGGACGTATACAGTTACTTATATAGATTCTAATGATTGTTCATTACAGATGGACATTACAATCTTCGAAGATTACTCATTGCCGACGATTGCTATTGTAAATAATACGAACACAACGGATGAATTAAATTGCCTTTACCCAACTATAGAATTAAATGCTGAAGGAGGTGTTTCTTATGTTTGGGGTAATTCTTTAGGTACGTCAAATATCATATCTGTTAATTCGGCAGGAGTGTATGAAGTAATAGGAACAGGAACTAACGGTTGTGAGAATGTTTCGTCTATTGTGATTACGGAAGACTTTGCAAGTCCGAACATTGAAATAACAAATTTAACAGGAACAGATTCTATGACCTGTAATATTCTCTCGATTGATCTTGAAGCATCAGGTGGTCAATCCTATGAGTGGTTGAATGGATTAGGTATAGGTGTGAATTATACGGCTACAAATGAGGGCATGTATTATGTTGAAGGAGTGGGTTCAAATGGCTGTATTGGTTTAGATTCAATATTCATTTTGGATCTACCAAACCCAACAGTAACTGTAAATTCTGAAATCATTTGTTCAGGTGATTCTGTCGCATTGTGGGCACAAACAGATCAGCCAGGAGGAACTTTTCTTTGGTCTCAAGGTTTAGGTAATGACTCTCTCGTATATGTTGAGCCAAGTTCAAATAATTTTTACTCAGTTGAATACAATAATGGTTGTCCTAGTAATGTGGCCATTGCTACAGTTACGGTACTCCCTACGCCCGTAGCCTCTATAAGTGGAGACGATTTAATTTGTTCAACTCAGCCAGCTGTTTTAAATGGAAGCGCAACACTTCCAGGTGGAACTTATGAGTGGCTTCCAAATAACGAAACACTTTCCAGTATTACGGTATATCCAATGGTTGATACCGACTTTGGTTTAATATATACATTGAATGGTTGTTCCTCTGATACCGTTAATTTTAATGTTGAAGTAATACCCACCCCATTATTGTCAGTACCCGATGTTGCTGTATGCCTTGGAGACGTAGGAACCTTAGTAGCTTATCCTTCAGAAAATGGAGGTACTTTTAACTGGTTTCCTGGTGGTTTTACAACTTCAAGCATTACAATTTCATCGGATACCAATGTTACTTATAATGTGAGTTACACCCTAAATGGATGTACAAGTGAGATTCAATCTGCTGAGCTCATTGTGAATGAAATTCCATCGTTAATTTTGGATGATATTGGGATTTGTAATGGAGACACAGGTGTATTAACCGCTGTTCCATCAACACCAGGAGGGGTTTATACTTGGACAGGTTTTTCTGAAACTGGAGCAAATCTGAATGTTAATCCGGCCATTTCTACTGTTTATACTGTTAATTATGAGTTAAATAATTGCATCAGTCCTTCTGAAAGTGCAGTTGTGACTGTGACTGATCAACCTTATATAAGTGTTTCAGATATTGGTTTATGTATTGGAGAAACAGTTTCTATAACGGCAACCCCTTCTGTTTCTGGAGGAATCTTTAGCTGGATGCCTGGTAATTATAATACAGAAACAATTACGATTACACCAAACTCCACAATGAATTATGATGTTAATTACGATTTGAATGGATGTTTCGCAGAAACACAGACCATAACCGTAACTGTTGATACTGTTCCTACTGTGACTTTTGACGTCAGTTCAACATCAGGTTGTCCTCCAATGAATGTTGTGTTTACCAATACAACAGATAATTCATTTGATTGTGTTTGGGACATCAATGGTGTTACTAGCGTCAACGAGTGCGCGGATTTTAGTTTTACTTTTTGGGATGAAGGATGCTATGATATAAATTTATCTATGGGTACTCCTTATGGATGCACAGCATCAACAACCATGGATGATTTAATTTGCGTTCTTCCAAGTCCCAATGTCGATTTTTCGACAACCACTAATCAAATTTCATTTGGTTCATCAGAGGTGGATTTTACAAATAATTCTAGCAATGCTGTTGATTATATATGGGATTATGGTGACGGTATAGTAGATTCCCTTATTTTCTATCCAGGCCCACATGAATTCGATATTGATGATGAAGAATTTTTCCCGGTTACCTTGTATGGTATATCGGATATGGGTTGTATTGATAGTTTACAGCTAATGATTTTTGTAGATCATGATGCTATTATTTTTGCACCTAACTCATTTACACCTGACGATGATGGCTTGAATGACACTTGGTTCCCAACCTACTCCACAAGTATTGATGAGAGCCATTTTGAAGTTCAGGTATTTAATAGATGGGGAGAAATGATCTTCGAAGCAAAAGATTTTTCTGATGTATGGGATGGAACATTCAAGGGACAAAAGTGTCAGGTAGGTACTTATACCTACAGGATTCTATACAAAAGAAAATACTCAGAGGAACGACATGCGGTTATTGGGCATGTTTCACTCATTCGATAAATTAAAGTATAGGAATTAGCTTTTCAAGTCTGATTCCTCTCGAACCTTTGAGTAGAATCAAACAATCTTCTAGGTTGGATAAAACCTGCTCTATTTCACTTGTATTTAAAAAACCTGTCTCGTTTATAGAACGAAATAAAGGACCAATTGTAAAAATGGGTATCTCTTTATGTAAACAATACTCTATTACTTTTTGGTGCTCTTCAATTCCATCAGGCCCTAGCTCAAGCATATCACCGATAATTGCTATTTTTTTAGGGTGATCTATTAAATTAAAACTTTCTAAGGCTAAAGACATACTCGTTGGATTGGCATTATAGCAATCAATAATTATAGTATTTTTCTTTGTTTTTTGTACTTGAGATCGATTGTTGTCTGGAAGGTAGTCGGCAATTGCTTCAGAAATATTTTCTTCGGAAATACCATAATGATTCCCTATACATATGGCGGCTAAGAAATTATAGAAATTATATTTGCCAATCATTTTAGTTTCAATAATAGGGGAGGAGTAGCCAGTTTTCGACCAGCTCATTTTTATGTATGGAGTCAGCTCATGTAATTCGCCATTTACTTCTGCTTCCATCATTCCATATGAATGATTTTCAGTATTCGTTGGAAGTATATCCATTAATATTGAATCATCTATGTTATAAAAAAGAGTGCCGTTTATTTTTTCGACAGCTTTATATAATTGAGATTTTGTGTGAATTACGCCTTTTAAATTTTTAAAACCTTCTAGGTGAGCTTTCCCAATATTTGTAATGATTCCAGCATTAGCATCGGTTATTGAACATAATTCTTCAATATCGTTAGGTTGGTTTGCACCCATTTCTATTATGGCAATCTCATGAGTCTTATTGAGACGAAGTAGTGTTAGAGGGACTCCTATGTGGTTATTTAGATTTCCAATAGTATATAAAACATTAAATTGTTTTGATAATATGGTATGAATAAGCTCTTTTGTGCTTGTTTTACCATTGCTTCCAGTTATTCCTACGACTGGTATGTCAAATTTATGTCTGTGATAATTTGCTAATTTTTGAAGGAATCGAAGGCCATTATTAACATAAAAAATAGTTGAGTCATTTGCTTTATCTAATTCATCTACGATGGCATATTTTGCACCTCTATTAATTGCTTGATCTGCAAATTCATTCCCATTAAAATTATCGCCTTTTAAAGCAATAAAAAGGCAATTTTGACTAATATTCCTGGTATCTGTACAAACTCCGGAGGTTTCTTCTAATAAAGGAAATAATTTTTCCATGTACAAATATGTAAAAAAAAAGTCCGCACAATGGCGGACTTTTCATTAAATATATCTTATTTATTTCTTTTTCTTTTTAGAATTAGCCCTTGAGCTTCCTAAACGATCCATTGCACATCTAAATCCAATGAGAGCAGTAGCTTTGTCTTCGTCAAGAAATCTTCTGTTTCCAGGTGATAACCAATATGCTCGGTCAGCCCATGAACCTCCTTTATAGACTCTTGATTTATCAGAAATAAGGGTCGTAGGCCATCCAGAAACTCCTGAATTAATTTCAGCTCCTTGAAGATCAAAGTTTTCAAACTCACTTTGATAAACAGACATTTTAGGATCACGTTTACCTGCATTTATATTTTCGATGGTTTTTTGATTATTGTAATATATTGAAGATTCAAGATCACCATCAAGATAATTAATGTAATCATCTTTACGATAGTTTAAACGACCTGCATTTTCATCCTCAGTAACATTTCTCCATCGTTGCTGACCTCTAGTCTCATTTACAAATTCACTTAGACCATTTCTCAAGGTAAGAATCCAAGAAGTAACATTCGGATCCTGCTGGTAATCCTTAAATCGATATTCTAAATAGTCATCTTTGAATATACTTGAAACAACAAGGTTACACGCTTCAAATGCATTCACCTTTTTATTGTCATCCACAGCGTAATCCTTTTTGTCAAGGAAATACACACCTAATTTATCTAAGCTAGCCGAGTAGGAGTCGATATCAATCTCAACATCAGCTTCATTAAATATTTTAGGCTCAGAATCTTCATATTTCCCCTTGTAATATCCATTTCTGAAATCGTCTAGACTTAAAACATCTTCTTTCCATGAATTTCCGAATAAACTAACTTCTAAATAATGGGCAGCTTTTGTAGCATTTCCTTTATTGAATAAATAAATGGCAGTATCCAAAACACCATTGATATCATCTAGTATTGCAAATTCAATACTGTCATTCTTAGAAAATTTATTATATCCATAAACGTAACCATCTTTTGGCGCATTAAATTGGAATTTTCGTGGATTCTGTCTTGAATTCCCTAATACTTGACCTCTCTTGGAGTTAATGTAGTTAACGTATTCATTGTATTTTTTCTTACTATCAAAAACTTTGAATTTTTTAGTTTCTATATAGCTAGTTCCGTCTTGTGTTAAAGAAATAGTGTAATCTTTAGCTTCACCAAATGAAATTACAAAGGACGTATCTTTTTCAGTTCCGTTCATAACATCAGCATCACCTTTGTTCCATTCGAAATCTCTTCCGATGTCATTTAGTTTGGCTTTGTCTGCAGTTAATGTTACGGAATCACCTCTTAAAACTAAGAACACACCATTCATTTCTTTGAGATTTTTGCTCTTCGAAGTAAAGTCAATGTATTCATTTGGGTTTTCTTTAATGTAATTCGATATGTAGGAGGGATCTGCTTGATTTTTGAAATCATTTACAGTTTTATCTTTTAATCCTCCAGTAAGTGATAAGTATTTGGCTCTTGCAAATTCATTCACATATTCTTTCATTCCATATACATCATAAAGATTGTCTTGAGCTTGAACAGGTTTATCATGTAAACCATCAGGACGTAGCAGTTGAGTCGTATAAACATTACCTCTAAAAGGCATGAA
The DNA here is from genome assembly GCA_042094515.1 of Crocinitomicaceae bacterium. Lineage (GTDB taxonomy): Bacteria > Bacteroidota > Bacteroidia > Flavobacteriales_D > Crocinitomicaceae > UBA952. The sequence continues at coordinate 26,461 of JBELDA010000021.1, read as the reverse complement.
TTCTTCAGTAACTTCTCCTGATGTAGGGCGATAAACATCCATTACCCATTCTGATACGTTACCAGCCATGTGATAGAGACCATAATCATTTGGCCAAAAATCATCAACCCTTGCAGTAACATCTGCTCCATCGTTCAAAGCACCAGACACTCCCATGTAATCTCCTTTACCTCTTACAAAGTTGGCCTGTATTGCACCTGCCCACTGATCTTCTTTTCTTCTAACATAATGTCCATCCCAAGGATAAATTCTTCGAGAATCAATATTTTCTGAATTAGGATCTAAATTTCCTATTAAACCAAGAGCAGCAAATTCCCACTCAGCCTCAGAAGGAAGTCGGTATTTAGGCAATAATATACCATCTTCTAGTTTTACAGGTCGCGAACCTAGTCTTGAGCCGTTGGCATAGACTGGGTCATAGTTTTGAAGCTGATAAGGATCTCTAGGTACATCTCTGCCCAAGCTATCTTTTGGCGAAAGTTTGGTTCCATTGTCTAAGGTATAACCACCTTCAATATTTCCAGTAGGTTCCCCTTTCTTGTTTACCTCTTTTTTACCAGTATGCACAACATAATTTCCATTCAGGTAATTTTCAGTTGAGAACATATTTTCAGGAGATGATGTGTATCCATCTTTATATCCCTTTCTATTTGCTGCGCCAACATCAGAATTTGAATGGTCATAAGTATTAGCAAAATGCCACTTTATGATACCCTCTCTCACTAAAATTGCTTCATTTACACGGTCAGTTCTCCATTTACAAAAATCATTTGCTTGTAACCAAGAAACACCTACAACCGGGTAATCTCTGTAAGAAGGATGTCTCAGATAATAGTCAACGAATTTTTCTCTGTAAGAAAGAGGTGATCTCCAAACTAATGTATCTGGAAGACATTTCTTATAAATATGAGGATAGGACTTGTTGTAAACTCGACGCATCCAATTCACATATTCCATCCAATGCAGGTTGGTTACCTCAGTACGATCCATGTAAAATGAGGAAATAGTTACTCGAGAGGCACTGTTATTCCAATCATTCATGACGTCTTCTTCAGTACTTCCCATTGTGAAAGTACCTCCTTCAATAAAAACTAGACCTGGTCCAGTTTCTTGTTCTTTGGCGTCAAATTTTTCGAAACCACCGTTTTCGTAGTTGTTATATTCCCAACCCGTAGCAGTGGACCTTTCTTTTGCGCAAGAACCCAATAGCAAAATGGATGCTAAAAAGAAGGCTATTTTTTTATAATTTTTAGTTTTCATAACTATTACTATTATTAACTAATATACATTAATTTTAAAAACGTTACAACCTTTAAAACGAAGGACAAGATATCTTCCTAAAGTTTTTCGGTTTTCTTCTACACTTGAGGTTGAAGCCCATTGACACTTCATGAGATCCACCAGAAATACCATTTCCTAATTTAGATACGGTAATGTCATAGCTATACCCAAGCTTAAATTTATCTGTAGTAATACCGAAACAAAGAATAAACGCATCTCTGTTTCTATACCATGCACCGACAGTAAAGTTTCCATACTTTACGTAAGTACCGATATTAAGTTCCTGAAATCCATTTTGATATTGATAAATGATGTTCGGCATGATACTGGTCGTATTGTAGTATTTGCCTCTATTTCCTAATTTAATATCTGCTCCAGCATGTCCTGTAAATCGCATCGGAAGACGTGACTCTCCAAGAATCATGGATTCATCCGGTCTATTTAAATGATGAACTGCTCCACCGAAATAAAAGTTTTTACCAAATCCAACAAATCCAACAGAAGCATCAAAGAAACCTCTTCTTCCATTTCCACGAGGTACATCTCCTGTTTGATATATAAATCCTCTACGCGGATCAATCATGTCTCCAAAAGTGAGCTTATCCCAATCCAAGAATTTTTGAAACCAAGCGGCTCTTGCTCCAAACATGAAGGAAAATTTACGATTGACTTTAAGATTGTATGAATAAATACCTCCTAGCATGGATGTTGTAATAGTACCTTGCCCCTGCTGGTCATGCATAGCAATAAGGCCAATACCTCCCTGAATTCCTTTGGAATACGTGTCAAAAGCTGCCGAGTAGGTTACATAATTACCAGTAAGCTGTGGCCATTCGTTTCTGTAATTTAAAGACACTCTTGGACACCCTGAAGAACCGGCTAATGCTGGATTCAAATAAATTGGATTAGAGAAAAATTGAGTAAAGGTTGGATCTTGCGATCTAACCGCATTATTTCTGGTTGAAATAAGTGAACCAAAAATAATTGCAAACAAGAAAAAATGTCTTTTCTTCACAAAATTGAGTTTATGCACGAACAATCTTAACGTAAATTTAGTTTCTAAGGTTACAAATATCGCATATTTATTGTAATAAATTTAATATTTTGGCGTTTTTTACCACACAAACCGTTCACCTATTATCGTATAATGTATAAGTTAATCTGTTTCTCTTTTTGCTCCTTGATATTTCACTTGTCTTATTCTCAGGATTTTAAAATCAATATTGATTGGCAAGCACCTGATTTAGTTGAGTTTGATGGGAAGGAATATTCTCTTCCAAAATTTACGGGAGTGGCTTATGACAATGGTAAACCACTGATTTTTCACAAGATCAATTTAAAGAGCTCAAATAAAAAGGTAAAAACTGTTTCCTTCGAAACGGGCAAGTGTTTGAATACTGAAGCTCAATTTTTGAAAAAAATGGGATTTCAGGTAACTAATGATCTCCAAATGGATATAAAAGTGACTCATGCTGGTCGTGATCAGTTTTTAGTTGTTTCCGGTTTTCCTTTTATCGTTAAAAATGGAATTATTCAGAAAATAACAGCTGTAAATATTTCTTGTGAGAATATATTAAATTCAACACCTAAAGATTTTGCTTTAGAATCTGTTTTAAGACCGGGTACTGGAGAATGGTATAAAATATCAGTAATTAATGACGGTATTCACAAAGTAGATCATGATTTTTTGAATTCAATAGGCATTAATGTTGAGGGGTTAAATCCCAATCATGTCCATATTTACGGAAATGGGGATGGTATGCTTCCAGAACTCAATTCATTGCCTCGAACAGATGATTTAGCTCAAAATGCTGTAATGTATTTCGGAAATGCTGATAATTCTTTTGATTCAGGGGATTATATTTTATTTTACGCTTGGGGTCCTAACAGATGGTTCAATAATGGTAATGCTGAATTTGAACAAAAGAAAAATGTTTATTCTGATTACTCCTATTATTTCATTAACATCAATGAAAATGTGCCTGCTAAGATTATTCAGGACAAACCTCCGGTGAATGGGACACCGGATGAAACAATTGACAGCTATGATTTTCGCAGCTGCTATGAAAATGATTTGGTTTCGCTTGTGGGTGGTGGACAGCGCTGGTATGGAGAGCTTTTTGACATTGATTTAGAACAGACATTTAATTTTTCAGTTCCAAATATCAAAGATACTCCAGCTTTTTTTAAAACTTCCATTGCTTCAAATGCCTCCAATTCATCTGGAACTTTTCAGAGATATTCTGTAAATGGACTTATTCTTGAGGAATCTTCATTGCCAATAACAACTAGTGATTATGCAAGGTCTGAAAATGCGTTTGCCATGTCAAACCCTCCTTCATCGATACCTTTCAAGGTGACCATACAAAGAAATAGTCCAAACGTTTTGACTTATTTAGATAGAATTTCGTTAAATGCCAAGCGCGAATTAGTCTTTTATGGCTCTCAAATGGGTTTTCGAAATCTTACAGGTTCGCAGTCTGGATTGGGTGAATTTGTCATCTCAAATTATCCTTCAACCGGATTTTTATGGGATTTGACAGACCGTCATGACCCTCAAATAATAGAAGGCACCTTGGTGGGTAATAGTTTTAGTTTTCTAGATTCATTATCGTATACTGAGTATGTAGTTTCGAATGGAGGCACCTATTTTAGTCCAGTGTATGTTGGAGCGGTGGATTATCAGAATTTACATGCCTTGGAACAGGTGGATTATTTAATCGTTACAAACCCTTTGTTTCTTTCCGAGGCAGAAAGGTTGGCGGAATTACATAGGAATCAAGGAACCACTGTACATGTTGTGACATCGGATTTGGTGTACAACGAATTTAGCTCTGGAGCAAAAGATGCTGTAGCCATAAGAATGTTCGCTAAAATGTTTTATGATAGGTCACAAACAAATCCTGAAAGTGCACCAAAATATTTACTTCTTTTTGGTGATGGAACATATGACCCTAAAGACAGAGTACCTGATAACAATAATTTGATGTTGACTTATCAAGTGGTCAATAGTGAAAATCATATTTCGGCCTTGGTTACGGATGATTTTTATGGAATGCTTGATGATAATGAGTCCATTACGGGTTCGGACCTTCTTGATATTGGCATCGGACGAATTTTAGCCTCAGATGTCATTATGGCCAAGCAACAAGTGGATAAAATAGAGCACTATATGAATAATGGTTCGAATTTGTTTTTAAATGCAGGTGCTTCGTGCTGTCTTGATGAGAGCTCTTCCAATACCTTTGGTGATTGGCGTCAGAAATATGTTCAAGTAGCTGATGATGAGGAAGGTGGGTATTTTATTAATGTGGATACGGAGCCTCAATATGAATTTGTTACCGCAAATCACCGTGAGATGAATTGTGATAAGCTTTATTTAGACGCTTATCCACAACAGATTAGTGCAGGAGGACAACGTTACCCTGATGTTTTGAATGGTATAACGGATCGTGTCCAAAGGGGGGCGATACTGGTTAATTATGTTGGGCATGGTGGTGAAGTTGGATTAGCAGAGGAAAGGGTCGTCACTATTCCTCAAATTAATTCATGGACCAATATTAATGCTCTAAATGTATTTGTTTCAGCCACATGTGAGTTTACTAAATATGACGACCCATCACGTGTTTCAGCCGGAGAATGGGTGTCGTTAAACCCAACTGGTGGAGCTATCGCTTTAATGACTACTACGCGTTCTGTTTTCTTTGGAGTAAATTCAAATACGGGAGAAGCTTTTTTTGAAAATGTTTTTCAACGGGATGCAAATGGATTACCTCTAGCTTTTGGAGAAATTGCAAAAAGGACAAAGAATAATGCAGGAAGTAATATTAATAAGAGAAGCTTTACTTTGATTGGTGATCCGGCATTGAGAATTGCTCTGCCTCACTATAATATTGTGACAGACAGTATTAATGGTACATCACCCTCTATTCAAATTGATACACTTAAGGCTTTAAGTAAGGTTAGAGTAAAAGGACATATTGAGGATTTTAATGGTCAAATCATGTCTGATGTGAATGGAATTTTGACTCCATCTATACTGGATAAGGTTAAACTTCAAAATACTTTGGGACAGGATATGAATTCACCTGAAATTGAGTATGAGCTTCAAAGAAATGTGATTTACAAAGGGAAAGTTTCTATCGTAAACGGGAGCTTTGATTTTTCTTTTGTGGTTCCCAAGGATATTGCTTTGAATTATGGATCAGGAAAGCTTAGTTATTATGGTTATGGAAATCAAATTGATGCCGGTGGATACGATACTAGTTTTGTCATTGGCGGTATTGATCCAAACGGGATTTCAGATGATGAAGGCCCTCAAATTAGTCTATACATGAATGATGAAAATTTTGTAACAGGTGGACAAACGGATTTAAGACCGGTATTACTTGCTAAAATCTTTGATGAGAATGGAATCAATACGGTTGGGAACGGTATTGGTCATGACATTACAGCTATTCTCGACGGGAACTCGTCCGAACCTTTTATTTTGAATGATTATTATGTTTCTGATTTGGATTCTTATCAATCCGGTGAAATTCGTTTTCAATTTGAAGAGCTTGAAAAAGGACTACATACCTTAGAATTCAAAGTTTGGGATGTCAATAACAATTCTTCCAAGGTGACAATTGAATTTGTGGTGGTAGATGAATCAGACTTGAGTTTGATGAATGTTTACAACTATCCGAATCCATTTACTTCTTCTACTGAATTTATGTTTGAACATCCATTTTCATGTAATCAGCTTGATTTGCAAATTCAAATTTATACGGTATCAGGAAAGCTTGTTAAAAGTATAAATGAAACGATAAATACAGAAGGGTTCCGAGTGAACAATATTTTTTGGAATGGAAAAGATTCTTTTGGAGACCAATTGGCAAAAGGAGTATATATTTACAGAGTAGTCGTAAATGATATAAACGGTTCATCAGCAGAAAAAACAGAAAAATTAGTCATCTTAAGATAATATACACAATAAAACATCGTCTTTTGCGTATATTTACCATCTACTTTTAATTTCGAAATGAAGAAAACACTTATTACTTTAATTATTGGGGTTTCTACGACCTTTTCTTTCGCTCAGCCAACCGGAGGAAGTGGTGTGACAGATGATCAGTTACAGCTAAATACCATAACGACAGCACTACCGTTTATGGCCATAACTCCAGATTCTAGAGCTGGTGGTATGGGAGATGCAGGTACTGCATTGAGCCCATCTTCAAGTTCTGTTTACTGGAATACTTCAATTTTGAGTTTTGCTGAACAAAATTCAGAGATAAGTCTTTCATATACTCCATGGCTGCGACAATTGACAAATGATATCCACCTTTCATATTTATCAGGTTATTACAAGATTAATGAAACACATTCTGTAGGTGGTGCATTGCGTTATTTTAGCCTTGGTGAAATAACCTTTACTGATGCTTCAGGAAATGTGATTCGAGACGATAAGCCAAGTGAATTCGAATTGACTGGTGCGTACGCCTTTAGACTTTCTAATCGATTGAGCGTTGGAATCAATGGTAAGTTTGCTTATTCCAATCTCACAGGAGGCTTGACAGTAGGGGGAGTGAATACAAAGGCAGGTGTTGTAGGTGCTGCAGATTTGTCTTTTTCCTATTACAATGATGATGCTAAAATAGGCAACCTTAATGGTGTTTATACATTTGCTACTACAATTAATAATATTGGAAACAAGGTGGCTTACTCAGAGCTCTCAGAACGTGATTTTATTCCTATGAATTTAAAAATAGGAAATAGCTTCCTTGCGAATTTTGATGCTTATAATAAAGTAACATTTTCTCTTGATTTACAACGTTTATTGGTGCCAACACCACCTATTTATGATTTAGTTGATGGCGAAGTTACAATGTTGGCCGGTATGAATCCAAATGTTGGGGTAATTAATGGAATTGGTCAGTCTTTTTATGATGCGCCAGGGGCATTAGCTACAGATGAAAATGGAGATTATATACTAGATGCTGATGGTAATTATGAAGTGGTTTCAGGAACAAGGTTTAAAGAAGAACTATCCGAGATTAATATAGCCTTCGGAGTAGAATGGTGGTATAATGACGTGTTTGCCGTTCGAACTGGTATTTTCTATGAAAGCCCAAATAAAGGAAATCGTCAGTTTTTGAATCTTGGAGCGAGCCTTAAATATAATATGTTTGCAATAGATTTTTCTTATTTGGCCTCATTAAATGGGCGTCAAAGTCCTTTGGCAAATACGCTGAGATTTACTGTGCGTCTTTATTTAGATCAGGCGGGTTCAACAAATAGTAATCCTTAAAATTCATGCGAATAGGTTTTGGAGTAGATGTCCATCGTCTTGAGGAGAATAGACCTTTATTTATTGGTGGTATAGAAATTCCTTCAGAAAAAGGAGCGATTGGACATTCTGATGCAGATGTCCTTATACATGCTATTTGTGATGCCTTGTTGGGTGCTGCGAATTTGGGAGATATTGGCACTCATTTTTCCGATCAAGACCCTATGTATAAGGGGATAGATTCAAAAATATTATTGCGTAATGTGATGGTATTATTGAAAGATAAAAAGTATCAAATTGGAAATATTGATGCAACAGTAGTATTGGAATTACCCAAATTAAACCCACATATATCAAAAATGAAAGAGGTTTTAGCTGAAATTCTTGAAATTGGTACTGAAAACCTATCTATAAAAGCCACGACTCATGAATCAGTTGATTCTTTTGGTAATCAAGAGGCTATAAAATCGTATTGCGTTTGTTTGATATCTTGTAGCGCTTAATAACGCACTTTCTTTATATTTGTACTATGAAATTTAACCCTGATTATTCTACAAAAGAATCCTTATTGAAATTATATCAAAAACCATTATTAGAATTGGTATTTGAAGCAGCGACGATTCATAGGAAATTCCATAACCCTCGAGAGGTACAAATGTCTTCACTTTTGAGCATAAAGACAGGAGGTTGTCCTGAGGATTGTGGGTATTGTCCACAAGCTGCTCGATATCATACTGATATTGATACACACAAAATAATGGATGTGAATCAAGTTCTTGAGCAAGCCAAAAATGCTAAGGCTAATGGCTCTTCAAGATTGTGCATGGGCGCCGCATGGCGAGAGGTAAGAGACAACAAGGATTTTGATAAAGTAGTTGAAATGGTCCAAGGAGTCAATGATATGGACATGGAGGTTTGCTGTACACTTGGCATGCTGACGGAAGATCAAGCAAAAAGGTTAAAGAATGCAGGATTATTTGCTTACAATCACAATTTAGATTCTTCAAAAGAGTTTTATAAGGATGTGATTTCTACTCGGGAATATGAGCAACGATTAGACACGATTGAAAATGCACGAAATGCAGGTATTTCTGTTTGTTCAGGAGGAATTATCGGTATGGGAGAGACAGAAGAAGACCGAATTGGTTTATTAATGAGTTATATGGAAATGGAAAATCCGCCAGAGTCAATTCCTATCAATGCATTGGTTGCCGTGGAGGGAACACCTCTAGAAGATCAGAAGCCTATAGAGCAATGGGAGCTCATTAGAATGGTAGCTACTACCAGGATTGCTTTCCCTGAGTCCGTAGTTCGATTGTCTGCGGGAAGAACAAAAATGAATATGGAGGCTCAGGCACTATGTTTTATGGCTGGAGCAGGTTCTATTTTTGCTGGTGACAAGTTGTTGACCACGCCGAATCCTGAATATAATGAGGATCAAGAAATGTTCTCAATTTTAGGGTTATTACCCAAGGCGTCTTTTGCAGATGCTCCTCAGCCAGAAACAAAACCTGATCAAATCTTGATTGATCGAAAGCGGCAGGAAGAAAAACGTAAAAAAGATCTTGAGAATGCAAAATCGGCAAGTAATTCAAATACATTTGAACCAAGAAGTATAAGGTCCGTTGATTCATTATAATGGATGAAAAACTCAAAAAAAGAATTGAACAACGCAAGAAAGAGGGGTCTCTTCGTCAATTAACCCAAAATGAGGGTTATATTGATTTTTTTTCTAATGATTATCTAGGTTTAGCAAAGCAAAAGCTTAACGACAGGAATACACAGCAGGGGGCTTCAGGGTCGAGGCTATTGTCTGGAAACTCCAGTCAAGCTATGGATTGCGAAGAAAGGTTATCCTCTTTCTTTGATTCGGAAGATGCTGTCGTGTATAATTCGGGATATGATGCCAATATAGGTTTTATATCCGCCGTTGCTCAAAGAGGAGATTTTATATTTTATGATGAATACATTCATGCAAGTATAAGAGATGGTATCAGACTTTCTTTTGCAACTGCCCACTCATTTAAGCACAATAACTTAGAAGACCTTAGAAGGCAATTAAAACATACTAGTGGAGCTATCTATATCATCGTTGAGTCCTTGTATTCAATGGATGGGGATATGGCACCTTTAAATGGTATTCAATCTATTGCAAAAGAGTTTGGTGCATACCTTTTTATTGACGAAGCGCACGCTTCCGGAGTTTTTGGAGATTATGGTAGGGGAATTGTTCATGCAAAAGGTATACAGAACGAAATATTTGCAAGAACCATAACTTTTGGAAAGGCATATGGGTTTCATGGAGCGGCAATATTGTGTTCTAAAGAACTCAAAGAATATCTGGTTAATTTCTCAAGATCATTTATTTATTCAACAGCTCTACCTTTAGAGTCATATTCTTCAATTATTGAGCGTGTCGAGCTAGATATCATATCGAAGCAACAGAAAATGCTTCATGATAATATTTCCTTTTTCAGAAAGGGACTTGAAGCATGTCATTTTTTATCTGAAGAGAATTCCCCAATTCAGGTAATTCAATTTGAAAATAAAGAAAAGCTTATGACTCTCGTTGAAAAGATGTTGCAATCCGGTATTTATACCAAACCCATATTACCTCCTACGGTTCCCAATGGCAGCTATAGGATACGTTTATGTATACACAGCTTTAATTCCAAAGAAGAAATTGAATTACTGAAAGCTTGTTTGACTTGAATTTGTTTTATCCTCCGAAATCGTCGAATCTTACATTTTCTGGAGGAACCCCCCAATCGTCGCACATTCCAATTACAGCTTGATTCATCATAGGCGGACCACAGAAGTATACTTCGAGATCTTCAGGTGCTTCATGCTTGGTAAGGTATTCATCAATTACCACCTGATGAACAAATCCAGTGAATCCGTCTCCATCAGGGTCATTAACATCTTTTTTATTGACCCAATTATCTTCTGGTAATGCATCAGAAAGAACCAAATAAAATTTAAAATTTGGAAATTCCTTTTCTAGATCTCTAAAGTAATGGATATAGAAAAGCTCAGCTCTTGAACGACCTCCGTACCAATACGTTACTTTTCTTCCTGTTTTTAATGTTTTAAATAGCTCATATAAGTGTGAACGCATTGGAGCCATACCAGCACCACCACCTATATATAACATTTCGGAATCCGAGTGATTAATAAAGAACTCGCCATAAGGACCTGATATAGATACTTCATCTCCTTCTTTAAGACCGAATATGTATGAAGAAGCAATACCAGGGTTGATATCGGCCCATTTATCATTTGAACGATCCCAAGGTGGCGCGGCAACTCTAACATTCAACATGATTTTTCGTCCTTCAGCAGGGTATGATGCCATGGAATATGCTCTGACCACATCTTCGCTATTATTCATGACCAAATGTCTCATTGCAAACTTACCTTCAGACCAGTCCTTTTCAAATTTTTGTGGTTCTCCAGGGTGATCTTGAGGATGAGCTGTGATATCCATATCCGAAAATTTAACTTGTGTTTGCGGTATATTAATTTGGATATATCCTCCCGCTTTATAATTCATATCCTGAGGTATCTCCACAATAAATTCCTTGATGTAAGTGGCCACATTATAGTTGGAAACTACTTTTGCTTTCCATTCTTTAATCCCAAGAATCTCTTCCTCAATATGAATCTTCATATTTTCTTTAACCTTAACCTGACATCCAAGTCTAAAATTGGAGGCAATTTCTTTTCGAGAAAAATGAGGTGCTTCAGTAGGAAGAATTTCGCCTCCTCCTTCATTTACCTGGCAAATACATTGAACACATGTTCCACCACCACCACATGCAGAGGGTAAAAATATGCCTGAGCTACCTAAAGTTCCTAGCAATGTTCCTCCACCATCTACTTCTAATGTTTTTTCTCCATCGTTGATGTCGATCACTAGTTTTCCTTTGGGCGATATTTTAGCTTTCACAAACAAAAGCATAGATGTTAGCAGTAAAATAACGGCTAAAAAGGCAATAAGCGTAAATATTAATACAGTACCCATAATGATTATTTATTTTCTAATTGTTGATCTGTTGTTGCTGTAGTAACTTCAGTTTTCGTTTCTTCTTCAGCTACTTCTTCTCCATATTTAATTCCCATAAAGCTCATGAATGCAATTCCCATTAGGCCTGTAACTATAAATGTTATTCCCAATCCTCTAAGCGGGCCAGGGACATTTGAATACCTTAATTTTTCTCGAATTGCGGCGATGGCCACAATTGCAATGAACCATCCAATACCTGAGCCTAAAGAAAACGCTGTTGCGTCTAAAATAGTTGAGTATTGTCTTTCTTGCATGAATAATGCACCTCCAAGAATAGAGCAGTTTACCGCGATTAACGGTAAAAATATCCCTAAGGCTCCATATAGGGCAGGCGCAAATTTTTCTACAAGCATTTCAACTAATTGAACTATTGAAGCGACCACTGCAATAAACATGATAAATGCCAAAAAGCTCAAGTCAAGAGTAGCATAATCTTCACTAATCCAAGCCAACGCACCTTCTTGCAAAACGTAATTTTCAAGCAAGTAATTTACAGGAACGGTTACTGTTAATACAAATATTACAGCCGCACCTAAACCAACAGCTGTTTTTACTGTTTTCGATACCGCAAGGTATGAGCACATTCCCAAGAAATAGGCGAAAATCATGTTTTCACTGAAAATGGCTTTAACGAATATATCTAATGTACTTTCCATAATTTCTTACAATTTAATGCTCTTCAATTAGTGCTTTATTTCTTGATCTTTGTACCCAAATGATTATTCCTGTTATAATTAAGGCCATCGGAGGCAAAATCATTAAGTTATTGTTCTGATAACCCAAGGTATATAAACCAGATTCTTCACCTGGAAGTGAGTTTCCAAAAATGGGAATACCCATCAATGTGCCAGAGCCAAATAACTCTCTAAAAACGGCTACAATAATCAAAATCGCCCCATACCCAAGTCCGTTACCTAAACCATCTAATATTGATGGCCACGGTTTGTTTGCCATGGCAAAGGCTTCGAGCCTACCCATGATGATGCAATTGGTAATAATTAGTCCAACGAAAACGGATAGTTTAGCTGAAAGATCCGGTAAAAATGCAGCCAATACCTGGTCCACGATAATAACCAGAGAAGCAACAACTAGAAGCTGTACAATAATCCGAATCCTTGAAGGAATCATGTTTCGAAGCAAAGAAACAATAAGATTACCCATAATTATTACAAATAACACAGATAGTGACATTACGATGGCCTGATTCACCTGCACCGTTATGGCAAGAGCTGAGCATATACCTAATACCTGAATTGTTACGGGATTATTATCCGTAAGAGGGTCCGTGATGAGCTTTTTATTCTTTTTCGAGAAAAGTGGCTCTGATGCTTTTTCTGTACTCATTTTAAGATTTTTTATTTTTAAAATATGTAGCGTAGATTTTCAAGGTTCTATTTACCATTTCTTCTACCCCTTTAGATGTAATAGTACCACCGGTAATACCGTCTATTTTACTGTCACCTTTAGTTGCGCCAGAATTGTCTTTAACAACTTCGTATTTAACAAAGGAGCCTTGCTCATCTGAAATTTTTGAAGATTTCCAGCGATCCATAAAGAAAGCTTTATTAATTTCAGCACCTAATCCGGGAGTTTCAGTTTTGTGGTCAAAAGAAACACCAAGAACTGTTTTCATATCCTGTTCTAAACAGATATAGCCCCAGATAGGTCCCCAAAGTCCTTTTCCTACAACCGGAATGATATATCGTGTTTGGTTTGATTTGTCTTTAGCGATGAACAAGGGGTAGTTTTTGTCACCTTCAGATAAGGTTTTGTCTCTGAATTCTTTTTTGATATCAATGTCAAAAGCGGCTTTACCCTCTTTTCCTTTCTTTACATTTCCTTTATTGTCTAGAATGACAGCATCTTCAAGATTAACATATTTTTTAAATTCGACTTCCGCGTTTTCACGAGTAATGCCTTCTTTTTCAATATCCATCATTGCTGAAAGAATATCAAGTTGCTTTTTTACCCTGACATTTTTGTCTTTGTACGGTTTTAACCCTTCTGAAAGGACGGCAAGCACAACACCAATTACAACTACAAGGCCAATTGCAAAGCCAAAAGTAAAGCTGTTTGATTCTTTATTTATACTCATATTAAGTTGTTTTTAATCTTTTTAATCTTCGGTTAATATTTCCTTGGACAATGTAATGGTCAATTATCGGAGCCATTACATTCATAAACAGAATGGCAAGGAAAACACCCTCAGGATAAGCGGGATTTAATACCCTAATCATAATGGCTAATAAGCCACCGAAAAACCCATAAATAATTTTACCTGTGGCAGTTTGAGAGGCGGTTACAGGGTCAGTAGCCATAAATATGGCACCAAATGCAAATCCTCCAATGATTAAATGATAGTAGGCAGGTAAATCCAAGTAAGGATTTCCTCCTATGGCGTTTAAAAGAAGTCCCATGACAAATCCACCAGCAAAGAAAGATAGGATGATTCTTAGAGAACCCACTCCTGTAAAAATAAGAATTGCCGCTCCCAATAAGCAAGCCATTGTTGAGGTTTCACCAATTGATCCTGGTATCATACCCATAAATGACTCCCATGCTGTATACTCACTTGAAAAACTTTGTACGGCCACATTCGATTGAACGACTTCACCAGCAACGGTGGCTTTATCTGACATAAAAGAAGCCAAATCACCAAGTGCAGTGGCGCCTGAAAAACCGTCAACGGCTTCTGGATTGGCAGCCATTTTATCTCCTAATCCGGACATCCAGACCTTATCACCTGACATTGATGTTGGATACGCAAAAAACAAGAAAGCTCTTGCAGTTAAAGCTATGTTTACCACATTCATTCCGGTACCTCCAAATATTTCTTTACCAATAATAACGGCAAAGGCAGTAGCTAAACCAACCATCCAGAGAGGAACATCAGCAGGCATTGTGAGTGGAATAAGCATACCAGAGACCAAGAATCCTTCATGCAGAGCATGCCCCCTAATCATTCCAAAAAGAAACTCAATACCTAATCCTACTCCGTAGGAGACGACCACAACGGGCATTACGATGATTAGCCCATTTAAGAATTTCGCCCCCATCATATCAAAATAGGGCAGGTTCCTATTGGCTTCAGATACAGCCATTTCCCAATGTCCTGTATTATAAATACCAAAAATTAGACATGGGACGAGAGCCAAAATAACTGTCATCATTGTTCTTTTCAGATCAACGCCATCTCTAATATGTGCTCCTTTTGTAGTAACCAATTTCGGTGTAAAAGCAAAAGTTGCCATTGTTTCGAATAAAGGATTCCATTTCTCGTACTTACCACCTTTTATAAAGTGGGGTTCCATTTTGTGTAAATATTTTTCTAAAAATTTCACTTATCGTTTATTTTAATATTACATACATTCACTAGCAATCAAGTCTAGTCCCTGTCTAATTTTTTCCTGTATATTTATTTTTGTTGTGCAAACGTATTCACAAAGTGCAAAGTCTTCTGGTGCTACTTCGTAAATGCCCAAGTTTTCCATACCATCTATATCGTCAGTTATAGCTGCCTTGGCTAAGTGCATTGGAAGGATGTCAAAAGGGAATACCTTTTCAAGCTCACCTGTTACTACGAAAGCCCGTTCTTCACCATTCGTATTGGTATCCAAATTGAATTTTTTGCTCTTTGGTAGAAGAAATGTTGGGAACAATCGGGAATTTGAAAACTTATCAAATCCTAAACCTAACCAACCAGTAGTTAAGAAAAATTTATATTCATTTCCTTCCGGGATAACGGTCACTTGGTTGTGGTAATAGCTGATGTATTCATCAATACTTTTTTGATCACCAGTCAGTACGTTCCCAGATATATATCTTACGTTTTCTCCGGTAACATTATCTTTTAAGATATCACTCATTAAAGAACCTGAATGGATATTCATATAGTTTGGTGTTGAAACTTCAGAACCAGTAATAGCGATGCACTTTTTGGCATCAACAGTACCTGTTTCCATTAGCTTACCAAGAGCTGCTACATCTTGTATATTCATACCCCAAACAAACTCTCCTTTATTCACAGGGTCTATGTGATGAATTTGAGTACCAATATTTCCGGCTGGATGCATTCCATTAATAGTATGATGACTTACGTTCTGCATTTTAGAAAATTCAGAATGATTTCTGCTACTCAAATGAACCTTTCCGTCAGCCAAAACATTCAATGCGTTTAGACCCATTTGAACTTGCTCCATTTTTTCACTTAGAATGAAAGAATAGTCTGGTGCCAAAGGAGATGAGTCAAATGAAGAAACAAATATACCTTTAGGATCTTTTGAGGGGTCAGCAATAATATCTAAAGGTCGTTGCTTCATACTCGGCCAAATACCGGATTCCAAAAGTAAGTCTAGCATCTCTTCTTTTGTCGTATCAGCTATTTTTTTTACTTCAAACTTTTTGCAGGTTTGTTTAGAATCACTTTCGATAATAATCTGAACAATTCTTCGCTTTTCAGCTCTAACAATTTGTTTAACCGTCCCGCTTGCAGGACTCACGAATTTTATCTTTTCGTTTTTCTTATCGTAAAAAATAGTATCGCCTACTAGAACGGATGCTCCTTCTTTGACAACCATCTTTGGTATTAAGCCATGAAAATCTATAGGGGACAGACACACCGTTTTGGATACGGGGATTTCCTTTATTTCTTTAGTCGCTTCTCCTACAAGTCTGATATCCAGACCTTTTCGGATACTTATAGTGTTAGACATGAAATGTTATATTACAATTAAGCGACAAAATTAAGAAAAACATAAGCCTACACAGTAATTCGAAATATAATTTGTCTTATTAAATAATAATTTAGATTGATTCTAAATAGAGTCAATTGTACACTTTTAACTTTAAACAAGGATTTCCATGTATTTGTTTAGTTAAATAATATGTACATATCTGTGTAAAATATGTAATATAAATAGGTTTTTTAGTGGTTTGTATCCCTTGTGTATGTTAAAGAAGTAGAAATATTTTATTTTCAATATTAAATAAAATATATTTAGGTATGTCAAATGCCATAACCCTAGGAATTGTTATTGAGGTGAAGAGCTGGTTTCGAGATGATCTTACTTCCGATACTTCTTCAAGTTTCATTCACAATTATCAAATTCGCATAATTAATAAAATGCAATCTCCCGTCCAGTTAATATCAAGAGAATGGAATGTCAGACATTTGATACACGGCGGCTCACACATCAGTGGAGAAGGTGTTATTGGACAAAAGCCGATACTATTACCGAATGAGATATTTGAGTATACAAGTGGTTGTGAGCTCATTTCATCAATAGGTTGGATGCAGGGCAAATTTCATTTTAAAAATTTAGATACGAAAGATCTTTTTGAAGTAGAAATCCCACAATTTTACATGTATTACCCACCCTTGCTTAACTAAATAGAAATTTGAACTATTTTTTTAGTTTCAAAAAAATCTTCATTGAAAAGATCATGTAGTTCAATGATTTTGATCTTTTTTTTAATTTGCCTTAATTCATTTTCAAAATCGCCGCCTTTTAAGTAAAATAGACCACTATTGGAAATGGGATTTCGTTTATATAGATGTTTAGTGAGTTTTATAAATTTAGGCAGATTGGTTACGGCACGACTTAAGACATAATCATAATTTTTTGATATGTCTTCAACCCTTGAATGAATGGTTTGTATATTAGAAATATCAAGCTTTGTAGCGATCTCATCAATCACTTTCAGTTTCTTTCCAATTGAATCGAGTAGGGTGAAATTGGATTTAGGAAATAATATGGCCAGTGGTAGCCCTGGAAAACCACCTCCAGTACCTACATCTATAACGCTGCTACCTGCTTCGAATTGCACCACTTTTGCGATAGATAGAGAATGTAGGACATGCCTTTCATAGAAATTATCCATATCCTTTCTGGAAATGACATTTATTTTTTGATTCCACTCTTGGTAGTTGGATTGAAGCGCTTTGAACTTTAGGTTTTGGTCACGGGAAAGGTTAGGGAAATATTTTTCAATGATCTCCATTAAATGGAATCTTTGGTTTTTTCAGCCATACTAGCTAAAAAATCTCTTGCCCTAAACAACTGAGCTTTAACTGTGCCAAGAGGTAAGTTCATCTCTGTCGCAATTTCTTCATAGCTCAGCTCTTGAAAATATCTTTTCTCAACTAGCTCGCGGTACTTTGGTTTTAATTTGCTCACCAATAAACGTAAGTGGACAATTCTTTGTCCCTTCATTACACTCTCTTCTGGATTAAGATTAGTCGACTTGGCATCAATTTTCATGACATCACCGTTGTTGGTAACGATTCCGGTGTCCATTGAAGTGACCTTAATTCTTTTTTTACGAATAAAATCAATGCAATTATTTGACGCAATCTTAAATAACCAGGTGCTAAATGCAAAATTTGGAGAATATTGCCCCAATCGATTAAATGCTTTTCCAAATGCTTCAATAGTCAAATCATCTGCATCATCAGAGTCCTTAACCATTTTCAGCATCATAAAATAGATGGACTCTCGATAACGCTCCATAAGATCTGCATACGCCAGCTGATCACCTTTTTTTGCGGCCTCAACCAATACCAAATCAAATTTTGCTTTATCGGATAAATGATCTTTTGCTACCAATTCTTATTTCGTTTAGTTTTTCCCAACACATAGATTAGAGGAGATAGAAATGAATAAAACAAGTCCCAAAAAGGAAAGAATAATGCAAACCTCCTTTCGTTCAGTTTTATCAGACATCTTCCCTGAATCCACCATTTAATGACGTAAAATAGTCCCATAATCAATAGATAGATAAAGACTGCCTTACCCCATATCATCAAAGAAACAAAAGAAAACCAAGCTGTCACAAGTGTAATGGGATAGATTGCTAACAATAGTTTTTTAATAAAGCTATATTTTGGTGAAGTCGTGTAATGTCTTGATTTTTGATTTATCCAAGCTGACCAGCTCGTCTTTGCCGGTGAAAAGCAATATGAATCACGGTCAATTTGAATACCTAAAGTACTCTTTTTAGAAGCCTCTTGTATGAATAAATCATCATCTCCAGATGACAACGCATAATGTGATTTAAAGCCATCAACGGAATGATAAGCTTTTTGAGTATATGCAAGGTTTCTTCCCACTCCCATGTAGGGTTGACGGCTTAATGCAAAAGAGAAGTAATTAATGCCAATCCATGCTGTATCGAAACGAATTATGGCATTTAAAATGCCACGCTCTTTTTGGTTAGGACCATAACCAAGAATAATTTCTTGTTTATGGTTAAATCCCTTAACCATTGTTTTGATCCATTGTTTTGATTGTGGTCGGCAATCAGCATCTGTCAAAAGAAGATGTTCATTTTTTGCAGCTTTTATGCCGAGTGTTAATGGAAGTTTTTTTCCCTGTCGAATATGTTTTGGATTATTTAGCTCAACAACCTGCAATACATTAAACTCTTTTTTTAATTCTGACAGTATCTGAGCACTATCATCAATGGAATTATTATTAACAACAATTACCTCAAAATTTGAATATTCTTGTTCCAATATAAAGCGAAGGTTATCCTGAATTGATCTGCTTTCATTTCTTGCGGCAATAATTATACTTACAGGAATTTCTGGTGTTTTCCTTTTAGGCAAGGATTTATAAAAAGCCAACCCTCTAAAAATAAACAGGACATAATATAATTGTAGGATAATCGTTCCTGTAAAGAAGACGAAAAGACCTAAAATCATTCCATTATCAAGATGTTGAGATAGAACAGTCATAATATGTATTTACAAATATTCAATTTGAAACGATTTCAATGTATCTTTGCCCAGATATTTTATCAACATTCTTATGCACTTTGATTTAATTCATTCTGACTCGAATTCAAATGCCAGGGCTGGTCTATTAATGACTGACCATGGTCCCATTGAAACACCAATATTCATGCCTGTAGGCACAAGTGGTTCAGTAAAAGGGGTTCATCAAAAAGAACTCGAACAGGATGTGAAGGCTGAAATTATACTAGGAAATACATACCATTTGTTCTTAAGGCCGGGTATTGAAATAATAGAAAAAGCAGGTGGGCTTCATAAATTCATAGGTTGGAACAAGCCCATATTAACTGATAGTGGAGGGTATCAAGTTTATTCGCTATCAGGATCACGAAAAATAAATGAAGAGGGAGTTAAATTTCAATCTCATATTGATGGAAGCTATCACTTTTTTACACCTGAAAGGGCTATTGATATTCAGAAAAGTATAGGGGCAGATATTATAATGGCCTTTGACGAATGTACGCCTTTCCCATGTGACTATTCATATGCGAAGAATTCAATGGATATGACGCATAGATGGTTGGATAGATGTATAGAACAGATGAACAAATCTGAAGGAAAGTATGGCTACAATCAAGCGTTGTTCCCAATTGTACAAGGAAGTACCTTTAAGGATTTACGAAAAGAATCAGCCGAATATATTGCATCAAAGAATGCGATTGGGAATGCGATTGGAGGCCTTTCGGTAGGTGAACCAGAAGAAGATTTATATGAGATGACAGCTTTGGTGACAGAGATACTACCGAAATCAAAACCGAGATATTTAATGGGGGTTGGAACCCCTGGAAATTTACTTGAATGCATAGCTCTTGGAGTTGATATGTTTGATTGTGTTATGCCCTCTAGGAATGCCAGGCATGGGTTGTTATTTACTGAAAAGGGAACCATAAATATCAAAAATGAAAAATGGTCAATGGATTACAGTCTAATTGATGAGAATAGCCCTTGTTGGGTGGATACAAGCTATACCAAAGCATATTTACGTCACCTTATAAAATCAGGTGAATACTTGGGGATACAAATAGCTACTGTTCACAATTTGTCATTTTATTTGAGATTAATGAAAGAAGCCAGAGAACGTATAATTGATGGTTCATTTACGAATTGGAAAAATAAAATGGTTAAACAATTAAATATAAGATTATAGAATGTTCTCTATTATAGACCGATATATCATTAGAAAATTTCTTTCTACATTTTTTTTCATGTTGTCTATAATAATGATGTTTTCCATTGTTTTTGATGTTTCTGAAAAGCTGGGAGACTTCATTGCTAATAAGGCTCCACTTTCAGAAATCATATTTGTTTATTATTTGAATTTTGTCATCCTATATGGAAATATGTTTACATCAATGATTGTTTTCATTTCAGTGATTTGGTTTACCACTAAAATGGCTAAGGATACTGAAATTATTCCAATTTGGTTTAGTGGTAAGCCGATATCAAGATATTTGCGGCCTTATTTTATTTCAGCGACAATACTTATGCTGTTTTCTCTATTAGTCAATCACTTTATAGTTCCTAATGCCAATAAGGAACGGTTGTCATTTGAAGAGAAATATTACCGTGACATAATGATAGTAGAAGATTATCACGCGGAATATCCTGGAAATCAATCTGTATTTTTCTCGAATTTCAATAATCGAGATAAAAGGATTAATGATTTTACCTTTCAGCAGTGGGGAGAAGACCAGAAACCCAAATGTTTCATTAAATGCAGATATGCACTGAATGAACCTGGAAGCAACAAATGGCAATTGCGGGATCTATACATAAAGGACTTTTCTAAAGATCACATTGACATACGTCATTTAAAGACTCTAGATACCACCTTTAATTTTACAATTTCAGAGATGGCACACCGGGAGAATACAGCCGAGACAATGTCTTTTAATGAGCTAAGGACGTTCATTAAAAGGGAAAAGGAAAAAGGATCATCTCTTGTTCCCATGTACGAAATTGAATTACACCAAAGGACCTCATATCCATTTGCAGCATATATATTAACTTTGATTGGTGTTTCTGTGGCTTCGCAGAAGAGGAGAGGAGGGGTTGGTGTCAATATTGCAATAGGTCTAGGAATAGTATTCGTTTATATTTTTGCAATGAAAATGTTGACGGTGGCTACCTTAAATTTAGGTTTCCCTGCATTGATATCTGTCTGGACCCCTAATGTTTTCTTTGCTTTGACGGCAATTGTACTCTTCAAAATATCACAAAAGTAAGCTCTTAAAAGAACCAGCATCTAGGTAGTATTACCTATTTCATTTCCTGTGAATACGTATTGGTCCTTTCGTACACTTTGGTATTTTTCGTTCTACATACCTCAATTTTTTTATTCTCCCATGTAATCGACAGAGATTTGTTCCAACAAGTTAAAACTAGAATTAAAATTATTGGATATGAAAACTCTAAAACACTCTCCGAGAAAAATTATACTGACAATCATCTTGATGATGTCCTTTTTTCTTTCTTATGCTCAGCAGGATTCTAAAATTTGGTTGACAATTGAGAATGAGGATAATGTTCCTTATTTAAATGAATCAGGAAATTTGGTTTCTGAAGATTCATCTTTAACTAATGCCATTAACTCTTTACAGATTACAAATGTTTCTAAAGCACTTCCTTCATCAAGAAACGTTGTTTTACAGAAAGTTTATGAAGTAACGTGTAATTGTGATGAGATGGATTTATATACTACATTAATCAATGAAGTGAGCTCTGTATCGAAAGTAGAACGTGGACCAGTTTATAAGCCTTTAGCAACGCCTAATGACCATGATTTAATTCCTAGTCATTATGCCCTTAATTTAATTGGTGCTCCTGAGGCATGGAATCATACCACTGGAGACTCAAGTGTTATAATAGCTATTTCAGATCAAAATTATGAGGTGACTCATGATGAGCTTGCTGGACAATATATTTACTATGACACCTTAAATAATGGACCGACTGGACACGGAACAGCTGTAGCCATAGTTGCTGCTGGTAAAACAGATAATATGTTTTTTAAGAGTTCAATTGGTTACAATAGCTCTTTAAGTTTATACCGAATGAATTATAATGAGGTATTAGATGCCAGTTATGCTGGAGCCAAAGTAATTAATTTGAGTTGGACTTCAGGTTGTGAATTTAATATTTATCAGCAAATGGCCATTGATGAGGTTTATGAGAATGGATCTTTTATTGTTGCTGCGGCTGGTAATGGCTCGACATGTGGCGGACCAGATAGTTTGGTTTATCCTGCAGCCTACAATAATGTCTTTTCAGTAACTAGTATTGGTGAATTTGATAATCATGAACGAGTAGCTGGTGACCCAAATTCTACACATCAGCACAATTCAAATATTGACTTATGTGCTCCAGGATATGAGGTTTGGATTAGCCCAAGCCAGAATTGGGAGACGACTGGATCAGGAACTTCTTTTGCTTGTCCATTTGTATCTGGTACAGTTGCATTGATGCGCGCCATTAATCCATGTTTATCTAATGATGACATAAGCTATATTTTAAAAGTTACTTCTGTGAACGTGGATGCTTTAAATCCAGATTATGCTGGATTGATTGGAGAAGGAAGATTAAATGCGGCTGCTGCAGTTGAAATGGCTGCTGGTTATAATGCCATTACCTTAACAGCAAACCATTCATTATCATGTGGTACGTATGGAGGTCAAATTGAGGTAGGTGTAATAGGAGGAAATGCGCCTTATACTTATGAATGGTCTAATGGTTCTTCGGATTCAAACCTTATGGATATAGCTGCTGGCGAATATGTTGTAACAGTTACTGATGCAACAGGTTGTTCAAGTGATACAACAATTAATTTAGAAGCTTATTCTCCAACTCTTTTTGAAGGAGAGGTTGATCATGTAACTTGTCATGGTATTTCCAATGGAGCTATCGATCTTACCATTATTGAAGGTAACCCAAATTTCACATATGAGTGGGAGCATGGAATGATTACTGAAGATATTGATAACTTATCCTCAGGTACATACAGAGTGACGATTACAGACGGAAACGGATGCATTTCTTTTGGAAGCTTTCAAGTAATGGAACCAGAAGTATTAAGTGCAGAAATTAATACCGTTGAGTTTGATGAATGGAATGATATTGATTTAGATTTGACGGTTGTTGGTGGAACAACTCCTTATAATTATACATGGAACACTGGAGATGACTCAGAAGATCTTTATGATGTAACTGTTGGATATTATGAAGCAACGGTAGTTGATTATAATGGTTGTGAAGTAGTAGCAGATCAAATTATTGAAGAGAATCCGATTCTGGCTGTAGATAATCTTGAATCAATGGATATAAATATTTATCCAAATCCAACAAGGGATTATGCAACAATTAGCTGGGAAGATGATAAAATCACAATGTTGACCATTTTAAATGCGAATGGACAAATGGTGGATAGTAAAGAGGTTTCTTTTCAAAAGTCATATCAAACAAATCACTTGAAATCAGGTTTATATATAGTGATACTAACTGACTTGAATTACAATACTTATACAGGAAAACTTATCGCTGAATAAGCGGAATCAATTACTGAGTTTCCTTAATAGAGCCCTCTCACGAGGGCTCTTTTTTTGTTTAAAAAATTCAGTTTACGTGTTTATACGGACGCTGATTGAGACATATACCTATTTCATTATGAGTGAGATATTCCATATTTGTAACAAGCCTATTTTCCTTAGTTATTAAGGTGTTTAAAGTCTCCATCTTTGTTATACAAACAAACACAAAACAAATGAACCGATTAAGAAACAAATTAAATCATGAAATCATGAAATTATTTATCGTAAATAAAGTGGCTTTTCAGACCGCTTCCTTAAAAAGAAAAGAGCAGATAGTGGTAGAGACGAAGTCTAAGATAGACTCAGTACTTTTATTCCTAACCATTTTTTCTTCTTTTTTTCTTTTCATGATGGCCATCAGGTCCATCATCATTGTTTAAAAAGGTCAATAATCAAGCCATCATAAGCCACACTAGAATTTTTAAAAATTCCTTTTAGCTCTTTAAGGTAGTCTTCGTCTGATCTGTATCGTGAAGATATATGACCCACATAAAGTTTTTTGACTTTTGCTAAAGAAGCAATTTCAGCAGCATCTACAGTCGTTGAATGCATTGTGATTTTTGCAATTGATTTTTCTTTTTTTAAGAATGTAGCCTCATGATATAGCACTGTGCTATCTTTAATAAATTCTGGAATTCGTAAGTCTTTTTTTGTATCAGAACAATATGCATAGCTCATAGGAGGGTGGGGGGCAAAGGTCACATCGCGATAATTGCAGACCTCCCCATTTTCTAAGGTAATGTCTTGACCTTTTTGAAGCTTTTGATAATGTTCAATCTCAATATCCTTTCCTTTTAATTTTTCGGTATCAATCTTTAGCAGCTTTGGTTTCTCATTAATTAAAAAACCACAGGTCGGAATTTTGTGTTTTAACGGAAAGCTGAATACTTCCAACACATCATCTTCATGAATTAATTCTTTGTCTTCAAAGTTAAGAGAATGAAAGTGTAGGGGGTATGAAAGCTTAGATGTGCCAATTTGCAGTTGTGTAATTAAAATTCCTTCTAGAGCAGAGGGACCATAAATATGAATTTCTTTTTCTCTTCCTAAAAGATTCATAGAGCTTAATAAGCCTACCAAACCAAAATAATGATCTCCATGTAGGTGAGAGATGAATACATGAGAAATTTTCTGAAAATGGATTTTGAATTTTCTAAGCTGTAATTGTGTGCCTTCGGCACAGTCAATCAGCAAATGTCTATTGTTGCAATTCACATATTGAGAGGAGGGCATTCTCTTTAAGGTAGGCAATGCGGCTCCACTTCCCAAAATGGTAACCGTGAAATTCACTCTTTTAATTTGGCGACTGCCGTATCTAGATCATTATGAATGTCCAACACTTTATCTAGCTGAGCAATTTGAATAAGCTTAAAGACATTGGTTTGTAAATTGGAAATAGAAAATGAACCATTGGTGTCTTTACACAATCGATTGGCAATTAATATGGCGCTTAATCCAGATGAATCGCAGTATTTTGTAGAGCTCATGTCAAGCACAAGTTTATTGTTCGAGCCTTTATTAAGGTGAATAAAAAGACTTTTTAGTTCTGGTGCATTTGTTGAATCTAGCTTTTCAACATTGGAGTGAACAACTGCAACTTTTCCTTTATGTTCTGAAGTGAAATTTTCCATTAGTATTCAAAAGTAAAAAAATTACCGTTCAATTTGAGCTGCGAGTAAATAAATTACCGCCATTCTTATGGCAACTCCATTTTCAACTTGCTGTAGAATGATGCTTTGGTCACTGTCAGCAACATCTGAAGTTATTTCAATCCCTCTGTTTATAGGGCCCGGATGCATTACAACTATTTTTTTACTGAGTGAGTCAAGAATTTTCTTATTGAGCCCGAAGGTCATGGCATATTCTCTAAGAGAAGGGAAGTATTTCACATCTTGACGTTCTAGCTGAATACGCAGCATATTTGCAACATCACACCATTCAAGTGCTTCTTTCAGATTATTTGAGACTTTTACATTTAATTTCTCAATGTGTTTTGGTATTAATGTTTTCGGGCCACAAACCATTACCTCGGCACCTAATTTTTGAAGGCAATAAATATTTGAAAGGGCTACTCTTGAATGCAATATGTCCCCTACGATAACAACTTTTTTACCTTTAAGATTTCCAAGCTTTTCTCTAATAGAGTATGCGTCAAGTAACGCTTGAGTCGGGTGTTCATGGGTTCCGTCACCAGCATTGACAACCTTGGCATTTACATTTTTAGAAAGAAACGAGGCTGCTCCTGGGCTAGGGTGTCTCATCACCACAAGATCCACTTTCATGGATAATATATTATTTACCGTATCTACTAATGTTTCTCCTTTCTTAACCGAGCTTCCTGATGCACTAAAATTGATAATATCAGCAGACAATCGTTTTTCTGCTAGCTCGAAGGATAATTTTGTTCTTGTTGAATTTTCAAAGAAAAGATTGGCAATGGTAATGTCTCTTAGAGAAGGTACTTTTTT
>JBELDA010000020.1:0-37151 GCA_042094515.1 Crocinitomicaceae bacterium | reverse complement strand
TTTTGATTGGTAATACTTTTTCATTCGGTCTAAAGCATACCCCTTTATTGCTTTTGTTCTTTATTCCATATTTGATCGTTTATGCTGTTTTTAACCGCTTTCATTTCAATATTAAAAATTCGTTCAATCTAAAATTTAATTATAATATAGTATTGAGCGTCTTGTCTATTGTTTCAATAGCTTTAATCATTTTGCATTTTATTTTTATGGGAGGATTACCAGCATTTGAGGGTTTGTCAATGAATAAAATATCAGAAGTTGCGCAATTAAGAAAAGAAATAGGAACCCGAAGTCCTGGAATATGGAATTATTTTTCAAGTATTAATATAAAAGCCCTTCTTCCTTTTTTATTATTGGTTACGTTAATATTAAAGAAAAAAAGATTGTATTGGGTACTGTTTTTTTGTGTTACATTTTATTCATTCTCATTAATGCAAAAAAGTCACATATTATCGGCATTGGTTCCCGTATTAATATTTATGGTTTTCGAAAAGAAATGGGCTTATGTTCTTAAATACCTAGGGACCATTTGTTCAGTAATTGTGCTTCTAGTAATCATTACAAACCCTCAGCTTAGAGGGGGGGTAAATGACTTAAATGAAAAGACAAATCAAGCTCAACAGCAAGATTCTAAAACGAAATCTATTTCATCTGGACTATTCAAACGCGTAATCATCACACCGGGAAGTATGGTTGGTGAATGGTTTGAAATAATTCCAGAACAAAAGCCCTTTTTAAATGGCAATGGATACGGCTTTTACAGTCGACTATCTGGTCAAGAATTTCACAATTATTCTAAGGAACTTTACCCCTTAATTTATACAGATAATTACAATAAAGGACTTGAGGGCAGTGTCAATGTAGCGCATTTTATGCGTGAATATTCTAATTTTGGAAAGACTGGCTTGGTCCTTTCAGGAATTTTTACGGCCTTGTTTTTTGTACTTCTTAATCAGTTATTTAGAGATAGTCATACGGGCTTAAAGCTTGCCGTAAACTTTTTCCCAATCATGCTCTTAAGCTCTGGGTCTTTACTCACGATATTATTAAGTGGAGGTTGGTTTATCTTTATTTTACTCTATTTTTTGTTTCAAAATGAAATTGAATTAAAGCGATGATAAACAAACCTATTATTTGCCATGTGACTAGTGCTCATCCAGAAGGGGATATTCGCGTGTATCACAAAATGTGTGTATCAATGGCGAATGAATTCAAAATTGTATTAATCATACCCAATGCAAAGAATCGAACGGAAGACAATGTTGAAATTATAGGCTTTAATACCACATTCAAATCAAGGTTTGATAGAATTACTCAAGCTCCAAAACAAATATTACAGTTGGCACTTTCCGTTTCTGCGGATATCTATCAGCTTCATGATCCTGAATTACTTAGAATTGCACCGTCTTTAAAAAAGAAATCTGGAGCAAAAGTTATTTTTGATTCTCATGAAGATGTACCTAAACAGATTTCTAATAAATCTTGGATACCACGATTTTTTAGACCATTAATATCTAAGACATATGCAATTTATGAGGCGAATGCTTGTAAAAAAATTGATGGCGTTATTTCTGTTACACCAATAATCTGCAATCGCTTTAGAAAAATTAATCCCAATACTGAAATGATTGCGAATTATCCTAATAATGTCAAATTTCAGAAAGCCGAAGGCATTACTAAAATTAAGAATGCTATTTGCTATATTGGAGGCCTTTCTCAAACTAGAGGAATATTAGAACTAGTTAAGGCATTAGAATATTGTGATGCTGAATTACATCTGGCAGGTCGCTTTGAATCTCAGGAGCTCGAATTACAAGCCAGATCACTTAAGGGATGGAATCAGGTAAATTATTATGGACATGTAAGCAGGGAAAAAATATCAGAGATTATGGCATTATCCAATATTGGCATGGTAACCCTCCACCCCACCCCTAGCTACATAGAAGCATACCCCATAAAACTATTTGAATATATGTCTGCTGAAATTGCTGTATTGGCAAGTGACTTTCCTTTGTATAGAGCTTTAGTAGAAAAGTATGATTGTGGTTGTTTTGTTGATCCTATTAATGCCGAGAAAATAGGAGAAACCATACAAAATATGCTCAGTAAACCTGAGCTAACGAAAAAACAAGGTGTAAATGGATACCAAGCCGTGTTAAAAGAATACAATTGGAGTAATGAAAAGAAAAAATTGATTTCCTTTTATGAGAAAACCCTGAAATTAAACCAGGACTCTTAATGAAGCCATATGAAAAATAAAATTATAGGATTTTCAAGTGGATTGAATTTAAATGATTGGAGCATTATCTTTATTCTGTTTACCTCTATTATCAGTCTAAAGCTTGTACCGCTGGGTTTCATTTTATGGATCCTTACCTTTTGGTTAAACAAAAAACACTTATCAATAAAAAATGTTTTTTCAGGAATTGGAACATGGTTCATCCTCTATTATATTATCCTATTATTGGGAATGCTTTGGACAGAAAATAACTCTTTCGGTTTGTCAAAACTTGAAAACAAACTGTCGTTTCTTCTGATACCCATTCTTTTCGCTATTTCTCATTTTTCAATTTCACGAAAACAATTTATGAATGTGCTGCTTTTCTCTCTTCTTTTGAGTCTTTTGATTAATTATGGATTAGCCCTTCACACATCTTTTACTTTGGCTAAAAGCTCTGTATATGACACATTGATTAGTCCCAATTTCTCTCAGCTCATGCATCGAAGCTATTATTGCAATTATTTGATCATTGGATGTCTTGTTATTTTAGATCGAATGTTTAAAAAAGAAGCCATAGGGCTTTACTTAATCTTGTTCTCCCTTTTTTCAATTGGTATTTTTCAAACACTTGCGAAATCGGGAATTCTCACATACTTCTTGCTCATTCCTGCATTTCTATTTTGGCAGCTTCTTAAAACAAAACAATACCGATCAATACTAATATGTCTATCAGGTTTTGTGATATCAATTGCTCTTTTGGCTAAAATTGATAACCCAATTAAAACGAGATTTCAACTCATTCCTGATGCTCTTGAGAATTTCGAAAGTAAAAACAACCCTAGTATTGAAAGCAATACCTCTAGACTTTTAATGTGGAGTACATCCATTGATGTTTTCAAAGAATTCCCTTTTGCAGGAGTGGGGACAGGGGATTATGATGATGTATTGACAAAAAAGAATGAGAGCTATGGAAATTCCGGAGTTGCGATGCACAGGTATAATTCACATAATCAATTTCTTAATACGATGGTTCAGCTTGGCTTATTAGGCCTAGTGGTATTAATAATGCTTTTTTTAAATGGCTTTAAAATGGCCTACCAGCAAAAAAACATCATCGGGCTCTTTACTTTAAGCTGCTTTTTCTTGAATTTTTTGTTTGAATCATTCATTGAAAGTCAAGCAGGAATCATTTTATTCTGCCTCTTACCTTTGACACTATTTCATTTAAAATCAAAAAACCAAAAGAACATTATTACCACAATCGATTGACACCTATCCCGAACGACCACTTCAAATAGAATGAAAGTGGAACAGTTCGATTTAATCTAGGAACTATTATGTGCACTACCAATTACACCTATGTTCGTTTCAATAAATAGCTTGGATTGGGTAATCTTTACTGGAAAAGAGGGGGAAGAAGATGTATTTGAAATTTGTGCAATCGAATTAAAGGAAATCAATGATAAAGTTAAACAACTGCATGTTATGATTTGGTTTAGTAGTCTTTTTATAGTCTATCAACTATTCATCTTTTATGCCAAAAAGCAATAATGTACGTAAGAATAAAATATCTTTGAACCAATGAAAAAAGGAAAGATTTCAGTTGTTATACCATGCTTAAATGAAGAAAAGCATATTGACACCTGCATTCTTTCGATACTAGACAACGGATACCCCAAAGATTTACTTGAGATTATTGTAGTAGATGGTATGAGTAGTGATGGAACCTTATCCATTTTAAATAAACTGAAAATAGAATATGATCAGCTTAAAATAGTAGAAAATCCAAAAACAATAACCCCAGTGTCTTTAAATCTGGGATTGCATAATGCCTCTTCTCCCTATGTATTAATAGCAAGTGCACACAGCTCTTTTGACAAAAATTATATTGAAATTTTAATAAATGCATTGGAAAACACACCGGGTGCTATTGGAGTTGGCGGACCAATGAAAACATTGGTGAAAAATGAAACCAAGATTTCCTGTGCTATTCAAGAAGTATTGCAGCATCGATTTGGTGTTGGTAATTCTATTTTCAGAACGGGAAGCACCAAGAAAATTGAAGTTGATACTGTTCCTTTCGGTTTATATAAAAAGGCTGTCCTTGTTCAGGCAGGGGGATATGATGAAAAACTAGTTCGCAATCATGACATGGAATTATCAAAGAGATTAACAGATAATGGTGGTAAAATTTATTTGATTCCTGAAACAAGCTGTAATTATTTTGCAAGAGAAACCTATAAAGGCTTGAGCAATAACAACTTTAAAAATGGCAAATGGAATATGCTCACTGTTTTTATCACGCGCAGGTTTTCCTCTCTAAGTCTCAGGCATTTTATACCCATGTTATTTGTGCTTTCACTGATTATACCCTCGTTGCTTTCAATTCTATACTTTCCTTTTATTTATCTCTCTGCACTTTCATTATTACTTTATGTGTTAGGAATTACCTATTTTTCGGCTTGTATAACATCCAAAAAGACAACTTTTTTTCATTTGTTTTTTGGGTTTTTAAGCTTACATTTTAGTTATGGATTAGGGTCTTTAATTGGCCTTTTATCAATTCCTTTTGTAAAAAAAGCATGAATAAGCAAGAAACATATCATAATGCTATTTCTGATTATCTTGGTGTAAATCAAAAAACCATTCAGACCTATTGGAAAGGAAGAGTCGCATTATATACTGCCTTAAAAGCGATGAATGTTGGTCAAGGAGATGAAGTAATCTTACCTGCATTTACCTGTGTTGTTGTCCCTAATGCCATCATTTATTTAGGAGCCACTCCCGTATATGTAGACATTGACAAAAATAGTCTCTGTGCTTCTGCAAAAAACATTGAGGACAAATTAAGTCCTAAAACAAAATGCATTTTAATCCAAAACATGCTTGGATTGTCATTTGAAGTAGATAAAATCATTACTCTTGCAGCATCTAGAGGAATATATACAATTGAAGATTGCACTCATGGTTTTGGAGGTACTTACAATGGTGTCTTTAATGGGTTAAAAACGGATTGTTCATTTTATTCAACTCAATGGAATAAACCCTTTTCCACCGGAATAGGAGGTATTTTATATGTACAAAATAAAGATCTATTAGGGAGGATTGAAAATATTAATAAGGAACTAAAGACCCCTAGCTTTAAAAATGTACTGAATCTTCGTATTCTGCTTTTTGCAAGAACATATATTCTTAAAAATTGGTCTTATTGGTTTCTTTTAAGACTTTACCGAAGGTTAAGTTCCATTGGACTGGTCGTTGGTTCATCTTCAAAAGAGGAGATTGAAGGAGTACAGGAGCCAAGTAATTACTTTATGGGATTATCACAAGTTCAGGCCCATAATGGCATAAAAGCCTTGAAGGAATTAAATAAAGTTCTTGAAGCAAGAAGAAAAAATGGAATAAAAATAAATGAGTGGATGCAATCCCAAAACAAATGCCATTTGTCTGGTGAACTAATCGGTAATCATTCTTTTCTAAAGTTTCCCGCACTGGTCAAAAACAGAGAATCATTTTTGCTGGCTGCAGAAAAAAATAAAATACCAATTGGTGATTGGTTTATTTCTCCTCTTCACCCTGTTAAAGGTGATTTAACTCCATGGAAGCTTAAAAAGGCATTATTTCCAAATGCTGAAGAAGTTTCTCGACAAATCGTAAATTTGCCTACAGATAATATCCATTTTGATTCTCTAATAAAATTTCTCGAGATTCATAAAAACGATTTGATATAAATATGATTCCATTTTCACCTCCACGTATTGATCAGAAAGTTCTTGATGAGGTTAATGCTGCTTTATTGAGTGGATGGATCACTACAGGCCCCAGAACAAAACTTTTTGAGAAAAAGATCACAGAATATTGTGGGTGTAAAACTACAGTAGCAGTTAATTCGTGGACCATGGGTATGGAAGTTTTCCTAAGATGGTGGGGAATTGGTCCAGGAGATGAAGTCATCATTCCTGTGTATACCTATTGTGCAAGTGCAAATGTGGTTATTCATACGGGTGCGACAGCAATTATGGTTGATGTTAATGGGGATGACTTTAATATGGCCTTAGACAAAATTGAAGCCGCAATTACCCCTAATACGAAAGCTATCATGCCTGTTGATGTATCTGGATTCCCATGTGATTATG
The DNA here is from genome assembly GCA_042094515.1 of Crocinitomicaceae bacterium. Taxonomy (GTDB): domain Bacteria; phylum Bacteroidota; class Bacteroidia; order Flavobacteriales_D; family Crocinitomicaceae; genus UBA952. Next base: position 30,794 of record JBELDA010000020.1, on the reverse strand, counting down.
ATGAAATTCTTTCGCTTTCGAAAAAACATCGTAAGGTCTTTACTCCTAGAAATGAGAAACAAAAAAAATTGGGAAGAATTTTAGTAGCCGCTGATGCGGCACACAGTTTTGGTGCCATTTACAAAGGAAATCGTTCAGGAAGCCTCGCTGATATCACCTGCTTTTCATTTCACGCCGTAAAAAACCTAACGACCGCAGAAGGTGGAGCCGTTTGTTTCAATTTACCGGATGAATTCAATCACGAAGATATTTATAAAGAATTTGTGACGATTACACTGCATGGACAGTCTAAAGATGCTTTGGCAAAAACCAAGAAAGGAGCCTGGAAATATGATGTTGTTACTCCTGGTTATAAATGTAATATGACTGACATTCAAGCTGCCATCGGCTTGGTTGAATTGGATAGGTATGCTGAAAATTTAGAAAGAAGAAAGACCATCTTTTTAGCGTACGACAAAGCCTTTCAGGATAAGAAATGGGCAATTCCACCACCTCATACTAATAAAAATAAAACATCTAGTCATCATCTTTATTTACTGCGCATCAAAGGTGTCACTGAGGAACAAAGAGACACCATCATTCAGCATATATTTGACAACAATGTTTCTGTCAATGTTCATTTTCAACCTCTACCCTTACTTACAGCGTATAAAAATTTAGGATATCGAATGGATCAATATCCCGTTGCCCATCAGAAATATCAATCTGAAATAACCTTGCCGGTATACTACAATCTTGATAATCACCAGGTGAATTTGGTCATTGAAGCCGTAATTGAAGCTGTTGAAATGGTTTTAAGTGAATAAACAATGAAACGAGCATTTGATATTATTTTTTCTCTATTGATTTTGGCTCTTTTTCTTCCATTCGGAATTATTATCTCCTTACTCATTGTGTTTTCTTCTTCAGGCGGGATCTTTTACAAGCAAGAGAGAATAGGTAAAAACGGAACCCCATTCATACTTTATAAATTTCGCTCCATGCGGACAAATTCAGAGCAATCTGGTACACTTACTGTGGGTATGCACGACTCCAGAATCACAAAGGTTGGTGTATTCATCCGAAAATTTAAGCTTGATGAGTTTCCCCAATTTATTAATGTTCTTTTTGGAAGCATGAGTGTTGTTGGACCCAGACCAGAGGTGCAAGAATTCGTAGCGTTATATACTCAAGAACAAAGAAAAGTATTAGATGTAAAACCAGGTATTACAGATTATGCATCCCTTGAATATTTCAACGAAAATGAGGTGTTGGCTAAATCTGATGACCCAAAAAAGACGTATGTCGAAGAGGTCATGCCTCATAAAATCATGATTAATCAAAAATACCTGAGCAGGCCAACTCTTGGTCATGATTTGAAAATCATTGGAAAAACCATAAAGCGGATTTTACTCAAGTAATCCGATTTTTCATTATCTTAATGACAATTAATTAAAAAAATAATTATGAGGTTTTTGCTATCTATTTTATCCCTGTTTATTTTCTGTAATTTTTTTGGACAAAGCTTTGATGAAGAATATTCATATACCTTTCTTGGTTCTGATGATTTTATCGAATTCAGAAAATTAACGGAAGATTCGCCAAATTCAAGAGACTATAAAAGATCTAAAGGACAGAGAATCGTGACAATGAACAACCAGGATACAGTCATCATAAACTATTATTGGAATAATCATGCTGTTGATAATGGCGAAGGAGAAGCTCTTTGGGTCCTCGATAGTATCATTACAGATTATTATTGTTGTGTTTGTGCTGAATCTGCAGTAGAATATTATTCTTCAAATCAAAGTATCTATGAAAAAAACTATATTCAAACAGGTGAAAATGAATGGCTTGACTCCAAATACATCTCATGGGGTAAAACTAACAATCGAGAAAGAAAAAGAAATAATAAGTTCTATGTTTTAAAAAAACTAAGTATTCATAAAAATAATAACGCGAATCTCTGCTTGACCTTTAAAAGAGCTAAGACAGTTCTTACAGAAGAAGAATATAAACTTTTAAAGAAGAAGAATTAAATTTTTATAGATATGAAATTTATCAAAATTACAATTGCACTTTTATTGATTTCCAGTTGTTCTGGATTAAAGAAAATCAAGGTTTCACAAATTGAAGATATTTGGTTTGAATACAGCCCCAATCAAGATTTAAACCATGGCTCTAAACTTAAAGGAGAAATAATGCTTCAAACCTATGATGGTAAGCAGCATGAAATGTCAAAAAATAGTAAGCTTTCATTCATTTCAAGTGATTTGAGAAAAAATGGGAGGTCTGGCTCCTACACGATTATCAAAAAATCAAATTCTTTCAATGACAAGAATTGTTCAATGAAATTAAAATATACCTATAAAGAAGAAGAATTTGTTAAAACAGATTCTTTACTTATGAATTTTCGAGGTCCATTAAGTATTTTATACAATGGAACAGATGGAGTTAGCGGTAAAAATCAAAGAAACCGTGGCACTCCTATACTCCTTCGAGATGGAAAAGATGGAGAAGTTGGCCCTGAAGGAACTAATGGGGCTTCTGCAAAGAATTACACTGCTCACCTTTGGAGAGACAGCGCTTTTATCTATGTTCATATTACGGAGGATATTACAACTAACGTATATAGATATCAAATGACAAGTGGCAACAACATTCATTTTAACCTATCCGGAGGAAACGGCGGGAACGGCGGGAACGGCGGAGATGGAGGTAATGGTAAAGACGGTCAAATGAAAGGTGATAAAATCAAACGACCTGGAGATGCCGGTAATGGAGGAAACGGTGGAAATGGTGGAAATGGTGGAAATGGTGGAAACCTCAAGATAATGCTACATTCCAACTGCTCTGATATACAAACTCTAATTTCTTTCGAGGCTAATGGTGGATATGCAGGTAAGGCAGGAACTGCAGGAGAATCAGGAGAACCTGGAACACCATTAAGTGGTCAACAGGCGGCAAGACAAGGCTGGAATGGTAACCCGGGGCAAGGAGGGTACAAAGGTTATGATGGAGATTATACCATATCCATTCAAGATTTTAACTTTTCAGATTACGAATAACAAGCAATAATGTCATCTTATAGAAGATAAGAATTATCATGGCCAAAGTCAAGTTTTTTCTTTGACTATTCCTTTCTAACTTAAAGTATATCAATAAAATATACATGTTAGTAAAAACCTATTCGAGTACCCTTTGTGGTATTTCATCAACCACCATCACAATCGAAGTTAATCTAGGAACCGGAATCAATTTTTATTTGGTTGGGCTTCCCGATAATGCCGTAAAAGAAAGTCACCAAAGAATAAAATCTGCATTCAAAAACAATGGCCTAAAGTTCCCAGGAAGAGAAATTACCATTAACATGGCGCCAGCGGATATAAAAAAAGAAGGCACCGTATTTGATCTTCCAATAGCGATTGGAATATTATCGGTAAGTAAGCAAGTAAATGATAAGTACCTAAAGGATTACTTAATGATTGGAGAGCTCTCATTAGATGGCTCACTACAATTTTGTAAAGGGGTATTGCCAAGAGTTTTACAAGCAAAAAAAGAAGGCTTTAAGGGAATTATTGTACCTCAAGAAAATTATCAAGAGGCTCGACTCGTAGAAAAAATAGAAATAATACCAGCCTCGAATATTCAAGATGTAATTCATTTTTTCAACCTTCAACAATTACCTAAAACGAAGACCTATACCCCCCCTCCTGTTTCAAAAGGCATAGATCTGGACTTCAAAGATGTTCAAGGCCAATTTCAGGTCAAAAGAGCCCTGGAAATTGCAGCAGCTGGTGGTCACAATTTGATTCTTATTGGACCTCCTGGAGCTGGAAAGTCAATGATGGCCAAAAGAATGCCGAATATTCTTCCTCAATTAAGTATTGATGAAGCACTCGAAACCACATCACTTTATAGCGTATCTCAAAAAGTCAATTATCAAGGAAATTTAATTCGTGATAGACCTTTCCGTAAGCCTCACCATAGCATATCTGACGTAGCATTAGTTGGAGGAGGTGCAGTACCCAAGCCCGGTGAGATTTCTCTAGCACATAATGGTGTACTATTTCTCGATGAACTACCCGAATATAAAAGAAATGCCCTTGAAGTCATGCGACAACCTATGGAGGATCAGTTCGTAAGCATCTCCCGAGCTAATTTTTCTATAGATTATCCAGCTAATTTTATGCTTTTAGCAGCGATGAATCCCTGTCCATGTGGTTATTTAAATCATCCAAAAAAAAGATGCTCCTGCAGTAGCTATCAGGTTCAACGCTATCTTTCAAAAATTTCAGGTCCTCTTTTGGATAGAATTGATTTGCATATCGAGCTATCTCCTGTGCCCTTTTCTGAACTTTCAAACAAAATAGCTCAAGAATGCAGCAGAACCATAAGAAAAAGAGTGAATGCTACTCGGGAGATACAGAATAACAGATTCAAAAGCAAAAAAAAGAATCGTAGCAATTCCAATATGACTAAATCAGAATTAAATAAATACTGCTTGTTAACAAACGATTCGTCTGAGCTTATTGAATTGGCAATGAACAAACTGAACTTATCCGCACGAGCTTATGACAGAATTTTAAAAGTGGCCCGCACGATAGCAGACATGGATTATAAAAGTAACATCGAACAAAGCCATATCGCAGAGGCTATTCAATATAGGGCATTAGACAAATTGAATCATTACTTGGACTAATGGCTAAATTCTTTTTCGACATCCTGAAAATTCTTGACTTCATTAAACATTCGTTCTTGAGACTGAATCACGTAAAATTCAAAAGGAAACTTAAAGGCCAATTCTAAATCATGGGTTGATATAATGATTCCTTTGTTGTGTTCTTTACACAGTACCTCGAGAAGCTCATATACCTTTCTCTTATTAGCATAATCCAAGTGGGAGGTTGGTTCATCCAAAAGAATATAATCAGTCTGTTGAACATATGCTTTTGCAATAGCGCATAGCTGAAGTTCTCCTGAGCTTAGCTGATTGGTGAACTTTTCAGACAAATGATGAATACCGAAAAGTGATTTGGCTTTTTCTACCTCCTTAAAGTCTGTTTCTGAGGCTTTTCCAAAAATATTAGTAAAGTTTGATCTTCCCAGCATCAAATATGAATCAACGTTTAAAAAAGATACCCCTTTTGGATTTGAGCTGACATAAGCAATATGAGAAGACAGCTCTTTACTTGAATAACTTTTCAGCATTTTATCATTGAGCGAAATAACACCCTTTAATGGCCTTATCAAGCCTGCTAAAGTGAGTAAAAATGCTGATTTACCTATCCCGTTTTTTCCAGTAAGGACGTGCACGCCTCCTTTATTGAATACCGCTTCATTAATGGAAAACAATTCCTTATCGAAACCAACAGCTACGTTCTTTAGATATATCATCTGAGTTTGCTGATTAAAATATAAATAACAAAAGGTGCTCCAATCAATGAAGTTAACGCATTGATAGGAATAATGAGAATCTCACTGAATAACTGGGTTACGATATCGCAGCTCAAAAGAAAAAAGGCTCCAAACAAAAGATTTCCAATAAAAAGAAGAAAATGATTCTGGGTTCTAAAAAGCATTCTTGTAAGATTAGGAACAGCAAGACCTACAAAAGCTATAGGTCCACAAAATGCAGTAATTAAGCCCGTGAATATGGCAGTTACAAAAACAATTAGTATTCGCAGCTTTTTGATATCATAGCCCATAAGGCGCACTTCATCTTCTCCAAGTACTAGTATATTCAATGGCTTTGCAATGAAAACAGTAAGAAAACAGCTACCTATAAAAACCATTGATATCATCGGAATCTGCTCTATTGTTACACCATTCAATGAACCCATTGACCATAACGAAAAAGCTTTCAATGCCTCAGCTTGTGAACCCACTTCAAGAATCGTAATAATAGAAGAAACAAAACTTCCAAGCATTACGCCAAATAAGAGTAAACTGATTTGATTTCTAAGAAATGAGGCCGTAAATAAAATAAATAAGCCAAAAACAAAAGCACCTAAAAGCGCAGAGCCTATTAAGCCTAGCTCAGAATTAAAAAATCCTATACCCGAAAGAAGCCCGAGGGCCACCATCAAGCTAGAGCCTGAATTTATGCCCAAAACATAGGGTCCGGCTAAAGGATTTTGAAATAAGGTTTGCATCAGCATTCCCGCGATAGATAAAGCTGCACCTGAAATGATTGCCATAAGGATTCTAGGCAAACGAATTTCACGGATGATGACTTGATTCATGTCTTCATTAGAGTAATCTATAAGTGCGTGATATAAATCCTGAACATTAGTATCAATATCGCCATAGAGAAGACCATATATAGAAAGTAAAACAATACCTGCTATAACGAAGAACATAATAGCAGAATAGGACTTTATACCTTTCATTTGACCATTTTATAAAAAACCAATTTACTTAAATTCATCTGGTCCATTTTTTTCAGTTCTGCAAAATCAGCTAAGATTAAATCAGGACGACATGCAGAAAGCTCCCAATATTTATTGAGGTCATGAGAATAGCAAAATACAGAACTTTGATTTAATGGGGGCAATAATTTTGATTTTGGGTGGGTATTAAGAATTTTGCGTTTGCTATCAAATCCTGGATTTAGCCACAAATCAACGTCCGAAGACAACCCTAATACTTTTTCAAAAGACAAAGCAATACTACCAGTTCCTGTTTGATTGGAAAAAAGATATGACAAACCCGCATCATTAAATAATCTGGCATGATAGCTCTGTCCAGCTGGAGCATACCAATAATCTCCAGTCATATTACCGGATAAAATTTTGACATTCGTCATGGTATCAATTTGACTTTTTATCCGCTCATAATTGGCACAAATCTCTTCAAATTTACGTTTTGCTTCATCTTGATGACCAGTAAGGTAGCCAAATAGCAAAATCCATTCTGCTCTACCTAATGGGTGTGTTTCTCGCCAATCATAATTAGGAAGGGTTTTAATGCTTAGCTTATTTAATAGCTCCTGTTTTGGAAATTTATTTGAAAATCCATTGTAAACCACAAGCTCGGCTTTTGACTTAATAATTTTTTCAGAAGACGTGGTTTGTTCTTCTCCCAACTGAACAGGATGTTGACTTTTAAGCTGGGCATTAAAAACATATTTTAAATCTGAAACCGCAACAATTCGTTCAATCATATTCAATTCTGCAAGCATACCGATATGCGTACTTGACAAAACGGCCATTCGTTCCACAGGCTTTTCTATATCATAGTTATCCTTTGAGCTACCTTTCGATTTAAAATTAGGAAGCTTTAGTCTATAGATTTCTGCAGGGTTATCCGGATTTATTATTTCAATAAAGATCGTTTCTTTTGTCTCTGAAATCCTGAGCCATTTACTGTACTTGCAGACATTTTTCGAATCATCTATTTGAGTAATATCGGGACTGTTTCCACATGAAAAAATGAAAAAAACAAGTCCGATATAAATGAGTCTCATTTAATATTTTTCATTTTCATTCGGGAAATCCCCACTTCTTACATCTTGAAGGTATGATTGAAATGAATTGAGCATTTGTTCGTGCAAATTATTGTACTTTCTTAAAAACCTTGGACTAAATTCATTGTTTATGCCAAGCATATCATGAACAACGAGAACCTGTCCATCAACTCCTGCACCAGCTCCTATTCCTATCACGGGTATTGTTAACATTTCAGCCACTTTTTCTGCAAGCTCTGCTGGTATCTTTTCCAATACAATAGCGAAGCATCCTGCATCTTCTAATGCCTTCGCATCAGCAATTAAGCGTTTTGCTTCTTCCTCCTCTTTAGCTCTAACTACATAAGTTCCGAATTTATAAATTGATTGAGGTGTTAACCCTAGGTGTCCCATTACGGGAATTCCAGCAGTTAAAATTCTTTGTGTTGATTCTAAAATCTCCTGTCCGCCTTCCATTTTGATGGCATGTCCTCCCGACTCTTTCATTATACGAATGGCACTTGAAAGGGCTTCTAAGGAGTTTCCTTGATAGGATCCAAATGGCATATCTACAACAACCAATGAGCGATTTACTGCTCGCACAACGGATGAAGCATGATATATCATCTGATCGAGTGTAATTGGCAAGGTTGTTTCATGCCCTGCCATAACATTAGAGGCTGAATCACCAACCAAAATAACATCAATTCCCGCCTCGTCAATAATGCGAGCCATCGAGAAATCATAACCTGTAAGCATGGAAATTTTTTCTCCTTCACTCTTCATTTCCTGTAAGGTATGAGTGGTTACTTTTTTTACATTTTTATGTACCGACATAATGTGTTTATTTAATTTTTTTGAGTCAAATATTTACCAACATTTTCTTCAATTCTCCCAATGATATTAGTGGTGTCAGATTTGATAAATTTTTTCCCGGTAATTTTTTCATATAGCTCAATATAACGTTCTGAAATAGTTTGAACAAATGAATCTGGCATGTTTGGCATTTCTTGTCCATCAAGACCTTGAAATCCATTTTCAATTAACCATTGTCGAACAAACTCCTTTGAAAGCTGGCGCTGAACCAATCCTTTTGCCTGTCTTTCTTCATAACCCTCAGCATAGAAATACCTAGATGAATCAGGAGTGTGAATTTCGTCAATTAAAATGACCTTTCCATCTAATAAACCAAATTCATACTTCGTATCTACTAAAATCAAACCCCTTTCTGCTGCCATTCGAGTCCCTCTTTCAAATAATTTTCTTGTAATATTTTCTAGCTCTAGATAGATCTCCCTTGGGACTATTCCCTTAGAAAGGATTTCCTCTCTGGAAATATCTTCGTCATGCCCTTCATCTGCTTTTGTTGCAGGTGTGATAATGGGTTCTGGAAACTGGTCATTCTCATTCATTCCTTCTGGCATATTCACTCCGCATAAAACCCTTTTCCCTTTTTTATACTCCCGTGCTGAATGACCAGCAAGGTATCCTCTGATTACCATTTCTACTCTAATAGGAACACAAGCATATCCAATGGCAACATTGGGGTCTGGTGTATCTATAAGCCAATTAGGCACGATGTCTGAGGTTGCATCCAAAAACATGGTAGCCACTTGATTAAGAACTTGTCCCTTAAATGGAATTCCTTTGGGTAAAATATGGTCAAAAGCAGAAATCCGGTCAGAAGCAACCATAATCAAACGTTCGTCATCCAAATGATGAACATCCCGCACCTTACCATGATAAACTGATCGCTGTCCAGAAAAATTAAAATTTGATGTAGTTAATGCATTCATAAGTATTGGTTCGAAATTATTTATCTTCATTTTTATCAAAGGCTGTAATGATTTTTTTTACAAGCTTATTTCTTATCACATCATTCTGCCCAAGTCTTATTATTCCAATGTCTTTAACATCTTTTAATGAATCCAATGCAGACGCCAATCCTGACTTTTGTCTAGTTGGCAAATCTATTTGAGTCATATCACCGGTGATGATAAATTTTGCCGTAACTCCCATTCGGGTCAAAAACATTTTCATTTGCATTTTTGTTGTGTTCTGCGCTTCATCTAGAATAACAAAAGCTTTATCTAAGGTTCGCCCTCTCATAAAAGCGAGCGGTGCAATCTCAATTACTCCATATTGTAACATTTCCGCTAATTTTTCAGCAGGTATCATTTCTCTTAAAGCATCATATAGAGGCATCAAATAAGGATCGAGTTTGTCCTTTAAATCTCCTGGTAAAAATCCTAAATTCTCCCCAGCCTCAACTGCTGGCCTAGTTAATACAATCCTTTTGACCTGCTTTTCTTTTAATGCTCTCACAGCCAATGCAACAGCAGTATAGGTTTTACCGGTGCCTGCAGGACCAACAGCAAAAACCATGTCATGGTTTGAAATCGCCTTAACAAGCTTTTTCTGATTCACCGTTCTTGCTCTAATCTTTGATCCTCCATTTCCAAATAAAATCACATCAGATGATTTTCCTGAATTAACTAGTGTTTCTCCATCATCAAGCATTAGATTATCAATGTTATTTTCAGACAAAGTATCGTATTGATTAAGGTGCTTTAAAATAAGCTCTATTTTCTTTTCAAAAACATCAATCACCTCATCTTCTCCTGCAATTGAAAGAGTATTACCTCTTGAAGTAATTTTCAATTTGGGATAGAACGTTTTGATGTGCTTTAAATTAGAATTATTTACTCCAAAAAAATCCACCGGATTGGCATTGTTAATAAGAATCTTTCGTGCACTCTTCATTCATTTAATTTAGTTTGATATTGAGGCTCTAATAATTGTAAATCATTACTTTTGGTAAAATTATAAATTAATTAGAATAATGAATTCTGAATCCTAATGCAAATCATCACATTAATATCTGATACAGGAAGCCAGGATTATTATATTGCTTCAATTAAAGGGGCTCTATTAAAGATCAACCCCGAATTTAAAATAATTGATATCTCACATTCTATTGACGCTTTTGATGTAGCAAATACGGCTTTTCAATTGCGTTGCTGTTATAAAAATTTTCCAGATGGTACAATCCATCTTGTAGGAGTGGATAGTGAACCCATGATTGTTCCCCCGGCCTATTCTGATGACCGAAAATTCATTCCAAGCTATCCAACCATCATGAAATTTCACAATCAGTATTTTATTTCCAATGACAATGGTTTTTTTGGTGCATTTCTCGATGAGAATGAGCCTCAAGAGCTTTGGCGATACAATATCAATGCAAGTAACATTGAAGAAATCAAATTCCCTTTGAAGAATTGTTTTGTTAAAATTGCTGATAAAATCAACGAAGGAATAAGTTTAGATTCATTCGCTGATCCTGTTAAAGCATATAAAAAGGCATTTATTCCGAAAGCTTTAATTGAAGAATATATTATACGTGGTGTAGTTATTCATGTCGATTCATTTGGGAATCTTATTACCAACATAACTAGACAGGACTTTGAACGATATCCATCAGATGCGCCATTTACAATAAGATTTCATAATGATTATTTCATTGATGCCATTTCTGACACCTATAATCAGGTTCAGGCTGGAGACAAAGTGGCTGTCTTCAATGAAAATGACTTTCTTGAAATTGCCGTAAATCGTGGGGCAACAAAAACCACCGGTGGAGCCGATAAACTTTTAGGTGTTAGGGTCCGAGATTTGATTAAAGTTGAATTTAATCCAAAAGGTTCACTTAAAACTTTGTTTTAATGCTTGTCAGAATTGTTAAGCTTACCTTTAAGGAGGATTCAATGGAGTTTTTTTTTCAAGAATTTAACAGAAATAAAGCTGAGATTATAAAATTTAATGGATGTCGTGGCATGAAATTGCTTCATGACATAAAACAAAAAAACATAATCATGACCTACAGTCATTGGGATGATGAAAATGCACTAAATGACTACAGAAAATCAACTGTTTTTAATGATTTATGGAATAATATTAAGCCCCATTTTCAGGAACGTCCTGAAGCCTGGAGCCATGAGATTTATTTTGATGGATTTAACAAATAAAGAGATTTATTAAAACCAGGTAATGAATTCAACAATTGAGACTTGATAATTTTTTTTTAGCTTCTTTTGAAAAATGCTATTTTTGAAAACTGATAATATTATATGCGCGCTCTTTATTTCAAAGAATTAAGTAGTTTTTTAAGTTCGACAATCGGGTATGTATTTATCTTGATCTTTTTAATTGCCTCTGGTTTATTTCATTGGATATTATCTTACAATACCAATTTGCTTGAGGGAGCAGAGGCGGATTTGGTGCCATTTTTCAATCTATCACCTATCATATTTTTAATTCTTATCCCTGCAATTACCATGAAATCATTTGCAGAAGAAAAAAGAACAGGTACAATTGAACTGCTATTTACCCGGCCCATATCCGATTTTGGAATATTAATGGCAAAGTACTTGGCGGGTGTAACCCTACTTGTGATCGCAATTGCTCCAACCATCACCTACTACATATCCATGTATTTCTTGGGCAAACCCATAGGTATTATTGATGGAGGGGCAACACTCACCTCGTATATAGGTCTAATTCTTCTTGGAAGTGTGTTTGTAGCCATTGGAATATTCGCTTCAACAATAACAAGTAGTCAAATTGTTGCTTTCATAGTGGCCATGTTTCTTTGCTGGTTTTTATATGATGGATTGAATTTACTTGGAGACTTTGGCCAACTTGGAGATTTGGATTATATCATTAAGTATTTTAGCCTGGCATTTCATTATGACTCTATTACAAAAGGGGTTATCGTTAGCGAGGATATAATATATTTTTTATCAGTAATTCTCTTGTTTTTAAGCATGGCCATTACAGTAATTAAAACTTTGAAAAGATGAAGTCAATTTTTTCAAAATTTAATTTATACCGCTGGCTGATTTTAGTATTTATCCTAATATTTATTGTTCTAGTTAATGTAATCGGTCATTACACCTCGTTTCGTTATGATATGACAGAGGACCAAAGATACTCCCTATCCCCTGGCACAGAAACTTTCTTGAATCGAGTTAAAAAGTTTGACAATCGCATCAGTATTAAAATTTATCTTGATGGAGAACTGCCTTCAGAATTAAGGTCTTTTAAGAATTCACTGGAAGAAAAACTCAAGGACTTTAAGAATACTGTAGGGGATCGAATTGAGTACACTTTTATCAATCCAAATGTAGGATCAGAAAAAGATAAAGAGGTGCTTTTTGAGGAGTTGTATAATAAAGGAAAGGGCATTTTGCCGATGGAGATCAAATACACTAAGAATGCCAAAGAAACCAAAATGATGCTTTGGCCTGGTGCGGTGCTTTCATTTGCCAAAAACGGAATGCCTGTTGAAACGGTAGTACAGCTGCTTCCGGGTACATCACCTGATCGACCATTCATGCTGAATCAAATGCCCGAGGTTGTCGAAAGTGCCTTAAATAACTTAGAATACAATCTCGTTTCTGCACTAAGAAGACTGACCACAGTGGAAAAAAAGAAAATTGCCTTTTTACAAGGACATGGAGAGCTGAATGATTATGAAACAAGAATTGCCAAATCTTTAATTTCACCTTATTATTCTGTCAAAAACGTAACTATTGATGGTTACATTAATGCTCTTAACGATTTTGACGCATTAATAATTGCAGATCCTAAAACTACTTTTTCTGAAGCCGATCTTTTTACAATTGATCAATTTGTAATGAAAGGAGGAGATTTAATGTGTTTCATGAATACACTAGATATAAATCAGGATACGTTATTTGCTCAAGGATACACCCATTCGAGTAGAAAAAACCTAAGGCTTGAACACATGCTCTTTGATTATGGGTTTAAGATTAATGACAACCTCATAATGGACATTAATTCCATTCCAAAGTATGACATCAGATTTAAAGAATCTAAACTGAACTGGTATTATCAATTGCTTTCGACCAATACGTCTCACCCTATTACAAAAAACATTGAGCCTGTGGCCATGGAATATGTAAATCAAATTGAATTTACCAATAAGAATGTGAAGCCTATTCTAACGAGCTCAACAAATTCAAATCATTCGGGACTCGCACCAATAGTTGAATTGAACATGTCTTTTAATTTTGATGAAAAGAATCCCAAGCTTAATGAAAATATTAATAACACAAAAAATAAGCTTTGTTATGCCGCACTGGCAGAAGGTAAATTCAATTCGTATTCTTATAATAGAGTAGCCATTAAAGACACTGCGAATCCAAATGCCCTAAAGCTCAAAAGCAGTAAAAACCCATCAAAAATATTAGTTGTTGGAAATGGTACGTTTTTGAAAAACAGCTATCGAATCATATCCTCTAAAAATGGTCCACGGCCAGATTTCAAAGGCTTTAATGAGCTTAAAATGAATTCTGACGATGTATCGCTGAATGTAAATAGGGTGATTGGAAATCAAGATTTCTTTCTAAATATTGTGGATTATATGATGGGGAATAAGTACATGCTAGAAATTCGAAGTAAACAGATCGATGTCCGCGAAATAGATAAGGTAAAAGTAAATAAACATGCCAATTATTATAAGCTCATTAATTTGGTCATTCCTATTTCTATTATTTTAATTACAGGAGTCATTATTGGGATATTCAGGCGATTAAGGTTTACGAAATAACACATTCAAATGAAATTAAAACAGGTTTTTATTCTAATATTTGGTCTATTATCAGTAGGTGGTTTGGCATGGTATACCTACTACATAATCAACGATGATAAAAAGCCAGTGGGAGAGCTCATTGACTTTGCAGTAAAGGATACCAGCGCAATAACCAAAATAAGAATTACTGATCCATATTCACGTACCATTGAGCTCATAAGAAAAAACAAAACCTGGACAGATGGCAACGATGGCTGTATCACTCAAGATTTGGTTCATAATATTTTGGATGTAGCAACAAACATAGAATTTAAGGGATACCTTCCTAAAAATTCTCACCAAACATTTAAGGATAAAATGTCTAGCTACCATACTAAAGTTGAGTTTTTCGTAAAGAATAAGTGGTACAAAACCTGGTATATAGGACCGCCTTCTCAAGATCATTATGGTCAAATCATGCTGTTGGATTCAAAAGATTACGGAAAAAGCGCTGAACCTGTTATGATGAAAATAAAAGGTGTTCATGGGATTATTGAACCTAATTTTTTCGCTGATTCTCGTCAATGGATTTGTACTAATATTTTTGCCGTCCCTCTTGAAAAACTATTAGAAGTTCAAGTAATTAATCACGAGGATAGCACCAGGTCTTTTCGTATTTCAAAAAACAATTCAGCTTACACAGTAAGTCAATTTGACCAACCTATTGCTTATGTTGATACCGCAAATCTCTACCGATATTTACATAATTATAAGAAGATTCATTTTGACGTTCCAAATTATGAGCTTACAGATTCACAATGTGATTCTTTAAAGAAAACTCAAGCATTTACTGAATTAGTATTGAAAGAAGGTACTTTAATTCAACATAAAACGATGAGATTAAAAATGTACAGAATTCCATCTGAGGAATCCCAAAGAAATGAGTTTGGAGAGCTTGTTAACCAAGACATGAACAAGTTTTGGTGTGAGCTTCCTGATGGCTCACTTGTGAAATGTCAATACCATGTATTTAACCCTTTACTTTTCGGGTATATTTACTTTCCAGCTTTGGGAAAAATCAACCCGTCTAAGTAGAAATACGTAGAAGGAAATCAGAATATACGTAGTACATGTCACGTAGTAATTCTTAAATGTTAATATATTTGTTTATCTAAACTCATTAAAAATCAATTATTCGATTATTTTTGAGCCATAGTTAATAGTCTAGCAATCCTGTAGTGGATATAATACATCAATAAGCGATTAGAAAAGACAATTTCTCTTCTTATTTCCACAAGGATACTATCTTAAAGGGGCTCGTCCGGGCCCCTTTTCGATTTTCTAAGTATTTTAAAACATCACTCATGATTTTCAATTAAGGTTTTCGTACATTTGGATTCATGTTGAGAAAATTATTTGCAGGATGTTGTTTTGTATTAATGGCTTTTCTATCAAATGCTCAATTAATAAGCGATTCAAAGGGGCAATCAAACTTTTTATTTAATAACAACAATGTATTATATATTGGCATTGATGGCATAAACAGTTTTCGAGAGCTTTCGCCTAATACAGAGTTTCTATCTACCCCTCTTGGAGAAAGAGAAAATGAAATCTCTAGATGGATGACAGGGTATTTCCTTCGGATAACCGTACCTGTTTTTCGAATATTCAAAATAAATTCTGGTTTAGCATTCCAGCAAAGTGGTGAATCATACGAATGGAATTCCACAGATACGGATAGTTCGTTCTCTTACCAAACTACTTTTCGACACATTGCATTGCCCTTTCAATTGGCGATTGAATATGGAAATAAAATCTCATTATATGGTGCTTTTGGCATAACACCTGCCATTTTCAATGCTTATCGTCAAAAGGTTCAATGGAAAAATGCTCTAGGTTCTGAAGAATCTGATGAAGTAAACATACAGGACGACTGTAATTCATTCATTATATCGTTTCAAGGTAACCTTGGTATTCATTACCATATAAATGAAAACTTTGGATTACAGCTCACCGCTTTATATAGAAAACAATTAAACAACACCTATAAGGAGTTCGAGGATTATATTCACAAGGCGTATGCCTTTGGGTTTGACTTTGCCCTTAGCTATCAATTTTAAGCATGCAGATCAGAGATATTGTAAAATTCCTTGAAAATAAATTCCCCCTTGAATTGCAGGAAAGCTATGATAATTGCGGACTTACTTTTGGTCATCTCAAAAATCAATTGCAAGGGATTCTTGTTTGTCTTGATGTCACCGAAAAAGTGGTAGAAGAAGCCATTCAAAAAAAATGTAATCTGATTGTTTCCCATCATCCTGTACTTTTTCGCGGTATAAAAAAGATGAATCTCAATTCGATGAATACGCGTGTATTGGAAAAATGCATTAAAAATGATATCGCGTTATATGCGCTTCACACCAATCTCGACAACCATCATGAAGGAGTAAATA
Organism: Crocinitomicaceae bacterium; assembly: GCA_042094515.1. Classification (GTDB taxonomy): domain Bacteria; phylum Bacteroidota; class Bacteroidia; order Flavobacteriales_D; family Crocinitomicaceae; genus UBA952. The sequence continues at coordinate 14,323 of JBELDA010000020.1, read as the reverse complement.
AAGAGATCATGAACAGGATCGGAATTGAAAATCCTGAAATTTTATTACCGAAATCCAATACGCTTTCTAAACTAGTTGTTTATGTCCCCTCTGAGCACATTGATTCTTTGGACCAAGCCGTTTTCGAAGAAGGTGCGGGGTCAATAGGCAATTATTCAGAATGTAGCTTTAGAACTAATGGTCAGGGCACCTTTCATCCAAATGATCACGCTAACCCTGTTGTCGGAGAAAAGGGAAATCGGGAGTATGTGCAAGAGATTAGAGTGGAATACCTCGTTAGAAATACTGATCTTCGAAAAGTCTTAAATGCCATGTGGGAAGCTCATCCTTATGAGCAGGTAGCTCATGAGATTATTCCTATTCAAAACAAAAATTCAGAATTTGGTTCAGGAATGTGGGGATGCTTAAAAACTGAAATGTCGGAAATTGATTTTTTGACCAAATTGAAAAAAGATTTTAATCTCCAAACCATACGCCATACTGCATTTAGAAATAAAGGCATATCTAAAGTCGCACTTTGCGGAGGTTCTGGGTCTTTTTTATTGGAGCATGCTAAACGTATAAATGCAGATGTATACATCACCTCTGACTTTAAATATCATGAGTTTTTTGATGCGGAAAATGAAATATTAATCCTAGATATCGGACATTGGGAAAGTGAACAATACACCACAAATCTAATTGGTAGAATTCTTAATGAAAAATTTAGTACCTTTGACGTCCATTTAACAGAGGTAAATACAAATCCTGTAAATTATTTTTAAAATATGTCAGCTACTTCAACAAAAGCAACGAAAACAAGTAAGAAAGCAACTAGTGCGAAAAAAACAACTCCTAAGGCGAAAAAAACAAGCCCTGTGAAAGAAAACACTACGATTGAAGCAAAACTTGATTCATTATATAATCTTCAAAAAATCGACTCTGAAATTGATCGAATCAGAATAATTAGAGGAGAATTACCCATCGAGGTTGAAGATCTTGAAGATGAAATTGTTGGACTTGAAACCAGAACTGGCAAAATTCAGTCGGAAATTGATGAAATCAGTGAAGACATTAGCAATAGAAAGTTAGCTTCTAAAGAGTCAGATGCTGCAATTTTAAAATATAAAGAGCGTCAGAATAATGTTCGTAATAATCGTGAATATGAATCTTTATCAAAAGAAATCGAATTCCAAGAATTGGAAATCAAGCTAAATGAAAAGAGGACTAAAGAAGGAAAGATTAAAATTGAGAATAAGAAAGAAGTATTGGCTGAGGCAGTTGAACGTTTAGACCTTAAAAAAGCGGATTTAGCAACTAAAAAAGCAGAATTAGATTCGATTATAAGCGCTACTCAAAAGGACGAAAACAAATTATTAAAGGCTTCAAAAGAAGCAAAGAAAAATATTGAAGAAAGATTGGTTCTTGCCTATGATCGATTGAGAGACAATTCTAAAAATGGTTTAGCTGTGGTTGAATTAATTTATGGAAATAAACAACGTTCTGGACATAGAGATGCTTCATGTGGAGGATGCTTTAACAAAATTCCACCGCAACGCGAACTAGACATTGTCACAAAGAAAAAGATCATCATTTGTGAACATTGTGGAAAAATATTAATTCCATCTCAAGAAGAATTGGAAGATTAATAAGAAAGCGCGAAAGCGCTTTTTTTTATTAATTCAATTTATAGTCAATTTTCATACTGCTTAATTTTTTAAACAGCTCGTCTGTCGGGTTTATAAGAACCGATCTTGAGGATAGGTTGACATGGATTTCATCTAATGAATCATAAATCATAAAGTTAACCCTGCACTTTCCTTTATTTTCTTTTTTCAATAATACGTCCTGTAATTCTGAAATCAATTTATCATCAATCGCTTTGAACGACATTTTGAGGTCAAGACTTTTCGCCCGGCTTTCACGCAAACCTTGAAGTAATTCCATGGCATGAACTGTAAATTCAAGGCCCTTTCCCCATCTGTTTTGTTCAATACGTCCTTTAATAATAACAAAGGTTCCTGGCTCCATGAAATGCTTGAATTTTAAGTATTTTTCATTGAAAATATTCAACTTGTAGCTGTCATTGTAATCCTCAATAATCAAAGTACCAAAGCCATCTCCTTTTCTAGTAATTCTATGCTCACCTGAGGTAACTACAGCAGCGATCATTAAATCCTTTCCCTCGTTTTTCTCCATTTCTATTAAGGTTCGGATATCTCCTCGACAAAATGATTCTATTTCAATCCGGAAGTCATCTAATGGATGTCCTGAAAGGTAGACCCCCAACACTTCTTTTTCTTTATTTAATCTATATACACTAGACCAGGCCTCACTGAATGGTATTTTGGGCTCCGGTAAATCAACTTCTGTACCTTCACCAAACATACTGGTCTGAGCAGAATTAAGATGCTCCTGGTGAGATTTTCCAAAACTAATGACTGACTCAAAAAATTTCTTTTCTGTTCCTTCGGCAACAAAATATTGACTCCGCTGAATCGTTTGATCCAAAGAATCAAATCCTCCAGCAAATATGAGGCTTTCAAAAACCGATCTGCTGCATAGTCTGTGATTCACCCTTTTCGCGAAATCAAAAATAGAGTTGAAATTTGCCGATTCTCGGATTTTCACGATTTCTTCAATTGGTGCACTTCCCAATCCTTTGACCGCTCCCAATCCAAATCGAATTGCTCCTTTCTTATTAATTGCGAAGGTATAATTAGATTCATTGACATCCGGACCAAGCACAGGGATTCCCATCCGCCGACTCTCTTCCATGAAAAATGATACTTTTTTAATGTCGTTCATGTTATTGCTCAAAACTGAAGCCATATACTCCGCAGGATAATTAGCCTTTAGATAAGCAGTTTGATATGCAATCCAAGCATAACAAGTCGAATGAGATTTGTTAAAGGCATAAGATGCAAATTTCTCCCAATCCTTCCATATTTTTTCAAGCTTATCTGCTTTATGACCTTTGGCTTTCGCTCGTTCATCAAAGGTTGGTTTCATTTTATCGAGAACTTTTCGGTCCTTTTTACCCATGGCTTTTCTCAAAGTATCAGCTTCACCTTTTGTAAAATCCGCAAGTTTTTGAGAAAGTAACATTACCTGTTCCTGATATACTGTAATTCCATATGTTTCTTTAAGATATTCTTCACAATCATCAAGATCATAAACAATCTTTTCTTCTCCGTGCTTTCGTTTAACAAATGACGGGATATAATCCATTGGACCTGGACGATACAATGCATTCATGGCAATTAAGTCAGGGAATTCAGTTGGCTTGAGCTCTTTTAAATACTTCTGCATCCCAGGAGACTCATACTGAAATATACCAACTGTTTCACCCTTCTGAAACAGCTCATAAGTGAGCTTATCATCAAGAGGGAATTCGTCTGGATTTAATTTTACCCCCTTCGTCTGTTCAATGTATTTTACGGCATCCTTAATTAAAGTCAAGGTTTTTAAACCCAAAAAATCCATTTTCAGAAGCCCTGCGTTTTCAGCCACAGAGTTGTCGTATTGTGTACAAACCAGATCAGAGTCCTTGGCTGTAGCCACAGGAACAAATTCTGTTAAATCATCTGGAGTGATAATTACGCCGCATGCATGAATACCTGTATTTCGGACGGAACCCTCTAATTCTTTTGCCCTTTGTAAAACTTTTGCAGATAAATCTTTACCCTTATATATCTTTCTTAGCTCCCTTGCTTTTTTAATATCTTCCTGATTTTTTAATTTATCAATCAGAACCCCTTCATCTAAATCAAAAAGCTTATTCAATGAAATGTCCGGAATGAGCTTCGCTAAACGGTCAGCTTCCATCAAAGGTAGATTCATAACCCTCGCTGTATCTCTTACTGATGATTTTGCCGCCATAGTCCCATAGGTAATGATTTGAGCCACTTGATTCGAACCATATTTCTCGATGACATAATCAATTACTTTTCCCCTTCCCTCGTCATCAAAATCAATATCAATATCAGGCATAGATATTCGATCTGGATTTAAAAACCGCTCAAAAAGAAGATCATATTTTATTGGGTCAATATTGGTAATCCCTGTACTATATGCGACTACAGAACCTGCAGCAGAACCTCTTCCTGGACCTACAGAAACCCCCATGTCCCTTGCTGCGGAACAGAAATCCTGTACAATCAAAAAGTAGCCAGGATACCCAGTGTTTTCTATTGTTTTTAGCTCAAAATCAATACGTTCTTTTATTTCCTCGTCAATCTCTGTATATCTTTCTTTTGCGCCTTCATAAACCAAATGTCTCAGATAATTGTTCTCCCCTCTTTTACCTCCGTCTTCTTTATCTTTCTCATCAATAAATTTTTCAGGTATATCAAATTCTGGCAATAGTACATCACGTTCAAGATGATAATGCTCACATTTTTCAACGATTTCTTTAGTGCTGAGAAGAGCCTCTGGCAAATCCTTAAATAGATCCACCATCTGCTTTGACGATTTAAAATAATACTCATCGTTTTCTAGACCAAAACGAAAACCGCGCCCTCGCCCTATCTCTGTTTCTACTAATTGATTTTCTTTGACGCATAAGAGCACATCATGGGCTTGTGCATCCGTTTTATTTAAATAAAACGAATTATTAGCAGCAACTAGCTTTACTTCATGTTTCCTTGCCAATTCCATCAGTGAGGTATTCAAACGGTCCTCTACTTCTAAACCTAAACGATTTAATTCTATATAAAAATCCGATCCAAAATGTTGTTTCCACCATAGCAATGAGTTTTCCGCCTGCTGCTCTCCGACATTTAATATTAAATTTGGAATTTCACCAGTAACTCCTCCACTCAAAACAATTAAATCAGTTTTGTATTTTAACAATATCTCTTTGTCGATTCTAGGCACATAATACATCCCAGAGGTAAATGCCATTGACGCCAATTTAATAAGGTTTTGATATCCAGCTTTATTTTTTGCCAATAAAACCACCCTACTTCCATTGTCCTTTTGAGATTTATCGTTCATGTCTTGACAAACGTTAAACTCGCATCCGATAATGGGTAATATTTCTTTTTTAGTAAATGGCGTATTTTCTTTTTCCGCGATTTCTCGCTCGAGTTTTATTTTTTTGTTGTACTTATTGGCCGCCGATTCAAAATGAAAGGCTGCCATCATATTCCCCGAATCTGTTAAGGCAACGGCATGCATCCCATATTCTCCACATTTTTCAACTAAATTGGAAATTTGAGTAGTAGATTGTAGTATTGAATACTGTGAATGGTTATGAAGATGCGTAAAGGTAAAATCTAGAAGTCTTTGAGTTTCCTCTTCAGAAATCGATATGTCTGTTTCTGTTTGACTTTTAAGTGATTTTCTAATTTTTTCGCTTTCCTGTTTTAGGTTTATATGCTTCAAACCTATTGGAGCGAAAGGGACCGAATTTATCTTTTTGAATTCCGATATGATTCCCTCATCTTTATCAAGCTCCTGACCATTGAATAGTCCTATGCGAATGAGTTCAAGAAAGCATCTTGTTGTAGCCTCAACGTCGGCAGTAGCATTGTGTGCTTCAGTAAAAGCTTCGCCGAAAAGCTTTAAATGCAACTCAGATAAAGTAGGCAATTTAAACTTTCCTCCTTTGCCACCTTTGATTTGGCATAGAGTTGCCGTCTTTTCTGTACAAGTATTTAGAACTTTTGTTTCTGTCCAATCCGTATTCTGACCCTGTCGAAAGAACTCGCATCCCAAAACGTTAACATCAAAATCTACATTATGACCAACAATAAATTCTGCCTTTTTAACAGCATTTGTAAAAGCATCTAAAACTGTAATTAAGTCTTGACCTTGTTCAATAGCCAATTCCGTAGAAATACCATGAATATCTTCAGCACCATAAGGAATGTTAAAGCCTTCAGGCTGAATTAAAAAATCTTGATGCTCAACCAATTTCCCCTCATCATCATGCAGCTGCCAAGCCAGCTGAACCACTCTAGGCCAGTTATCTATATCACTAATTGGCGCTTTAAAATTGCGGGGTAGTCCAGTAGTTTCTGTGTCAAAAATGAGGTACATTAAATTGTGATATTTTTAATAAAGATAAATAATTCAATGTTGTAGATTGAAAGTGTTGAAAAGTATTTTTTGTACTTTAAGCACATAATATCTGAAGTGTAAATAAATGAAGAAATACATACTTGCTATTGATGCTGGAACAACAAGCTCAAGGGCAATCATATTTGATAAAAATGGACAAGAAGTCGGGGTAGCACAGTACGAATTTGAGCAACATTTTCCAAAGGAAGGATGGGTAGAACACGACCCTATTGAAATATGGAATTCACAAAAAAAAGCCATTCAAGATGTCTTGTCTAAAAATAAAATTAAGGCCAGTGAAATAGATTCAATTGGCATTACCAATCAAAGGGAAACAACTGTTGTTTGGAATAAAAATAACGGTAAACCCGTTCACAATGCAATTGTCTGGCAAGACAGACGCACAGCTCAAATATGTCAAGATCTTTCAAAAGAGGGTCATGCATCAATTATTCAAAACAAAACAGGACTGGTATTGGACGCCTATTTTTCTGGAACCAAAATTCAATGGATTCTGAATCAAAATTCAGAAAACAGGAAACTTGCCGAATCCGGATCCCTTATTTTTGGAACGATTGACACCTGGCTCATTTGGAATCTTACCAATGGGAAATATCATGTCACTGACCCAAGTAATGCAAGTAGAACAATGCTTTATAATATACATTCTCTTGATTGGGATGATGAGCTTCTCTCTATTCTCAAGGTACCTAAAGCAATGCTACCAACAGTGAATTCTTCCTCTGAAAAAATTGCTAAAATAAAATTAGATGGCTGGGATGAAGAGGTCCTGATTTCGGGAATCGCTGGCGATCAGCAGGCTGCTCTTTTCGGTCAGCTCTGCTTTAATCCAGGCGAAGTCAAAAACACCTACGGAACAGGTTGTTTTTGCGTCATGAATACCGGTAACAGCCCCGTTCAATCAAATAATAAGATGCTGACTACGATTGCTTGGGAGCTGGATGGTGAGGTTTCATATGCATTAGAAGGAAGCGTGTTCATTGGAGGTGCATTAATTCAATGGCTAAGGGACGGAATAGGATTGATTTCATCTTCGCAAGAAATTGAAAATCTCGCAAAAAGTGTAGACAGTAATGGTGGTGTTAGCTTTATTTCTGGGCTAACAGGACTCGGTGCTCCGTACTGGGACCCTAATGCCACCGGAGCAATTATGGGAATCACACGAGGTACTCAAAAAGGGCATATTGCTAGGGCTGCTCTTGAAGCCATTGCCTTGAGGTCTCGAGAAATCATTATTGAAATGGAAAAAGATGCTGGGATTAAATATAAAAATTTAAAAGTTGACGGTGGTGCAAGTGAGAATAACTTATTGATGCAAATACAAGCTGATCTGTTAGAAACAATTGTGATTAGACCACGAACAACCGAAACGACAGCGTTAGGTGTAGCTTTTTTAGCAGGCTTAGCTAGCGGATTTTGGAAAAATAAGGAAGAAATCAAAACCTTATGGAAGAAAGAACGTGAGTTTATTCCAAATAAAAATTCTCAAATCCAAAATACACTTTCACTCTGGCAAGAACGCATTTCGAAAATAATTACACATGAATCGTGATTTAAATCTCAATAAAATCACGACTGAAGAAGAATGGGACCTCATTGTCATCGGTGGTGGTGCAAGTGGACTCGGTGTCGCTTTAGATGCTTGCAGCAGAAATTTAAAGGTCTTACTCATTGAAGAATACGATTTTGGAAAGGGGACATCTTCAAGAAGTACAAAACTGGTTCATGGTGGAGTGAGATACCTTAAAAATGGAGAATTATCATTGGTAATCGAAGCCTTAAGAGAACGAGGCATAATGCTCAAAAATGCGCCACATTTGGTTCGGAATATGAGCTTTATCATTCCAACTTACGCGTGGTGGGACACGCCATTTTATGGGGTTGGACTAAAGGTTTATGACTTAATGGCGGGCAATTTGGGATTGGGCCCCTCTCAATTCTTGAGTAAAAACGAAACCATTGAGAAAATTCCAAATGTAAATCAGGATGAATTAAACGGAGGAATAATATATCATGATGGACAATTTGACGATGCACGAATGGCGATAAGCCTTGGTCATACCATCGAAAAAAATGGGGGTACGGTTATGAATTATTTGAAATGGGACTCATTTAGCTATGAAAATGACATTGTCTCAGGAATTAAAGCCACTGATCAAATTACAAATATCACTTATGAGCTGAAAGCAAAAGTGATTGTCAATGCCACTGGTGTATTTGCAGAAAAAATAATGAGGACTGATGACCCTGAATCAAAAATAAGAATAAAGCCTAGTCAGGGCGTTCATCTGGTATTGGACCATAGCTTTTTAAAATCAGAAAATGCCATTATGGTACCCAACACTAGCGATGGTAGAGTTTTGTTTGCCGTGCCCTGGCATGATGTAGTCATTGTAGGAACTACCGATACTGAAGTAAAGGATATTTCAATCGAACCCACGGCCACAGATGAAGAGATTGACTTTATCCTAGCGAATGCTGAAAAATATATGACGAGAAAGCCCAAGCGGAGTGATGTAAAAAGTGTCTTTACTGGACTTAGGCCCTTAATTTCAAAAGAAAACACAAGCTCAAAGTCACTTTCAAGAAAGCACACCATTTACCAAAGTAAGAAAGGCGTTTTTCACTTATTAGGCGGGAAGTGGACAACCTACCGGAAAATGGGTCAAGACGTACTTGATCTCATTGATTCAACAAATAGAATTAATTTAAAACCAAGTAAAACGAAAGATTTAAAGATTTTTGGATACAAAAATGGCGTGTCATGGAATGACCCTCTACATTTTTATGGATCTGAAAAAAACCTTGTTCGATCTATGGGTTCGAATGAGCCTTTAACATCCAGCCTTCCCCTTACCGAATCACAAATAATCTATGCCGTACAATTTGAAATGGCAAAGACAATTGAAGATGTATTGTCCAGAAGAACGAGGTGTCTACTCATTGATGCTAAAGAATGTATAAAAATTGCTCCTATGGTTGCTAAAATTATGTCTTCTGAATTAAATGCAAAAGAAAATTGGGAACAAGAACAAATTCAATTATTTTTAGACCTCGCGAAAAATTATCACTTATGAGCCCTTTTATAGCAGAATTTATTGGAACATGCATTTTAATTGTTTTGGGTGCAGGTGTCGTGTCGAATGTATCGTTAAAAAATACGGCTGGGGAAAAAGATCCTAAATGGATTTTAATAACAATTGCATGGGGTTTTGCAGTATTCGTTGGGGTTTTTATTACTGGAGAAGTAAGTGGCGCGCATTTAAACCCTGCCGTTAGTGTTGGTTTAGCCATGGCACACAAGTTTGATTGGGCTCTTGTTCCAATGTATGTGTTGGCACAAACCTTAGGAGCGATGTTTGGAAGCTGGCTGAACTATCAATTGTATTATGACCACTTTAAGGCTACACGGGATGAAAACACAATAAGAGGTTGTTTCTGCACAGCACCAATGATTAAAAATACACCAAGAAACTTTTTGAGCGAGGTTTATGGAACATTTTTTCTTGTTTTTGCCATATTTTACATTGCAAAACCCACTCTTCAAATTGAAGGTGTAGATCAAATTCAATATGGTATCGGTGCTTTGGATGCACTTCCTGTTGGTATTTTAATTTGGGCAATCGGTATGTCACTAGGCGGAACCACCGGCTACGCAATAAACCCTGCAAGAGATTTTGGGCCTAGACTCGTTTATGCCATTCTTCGTCGCAAACATAATAATGCAAATTGGGGCTATGCCTGGATTCCCATTTTGGGCCCCCTTACGGGAGGAATCCTCGCAGGTATAGTATTTAATTTACTCTGATTAGAAATATTATAAAGAATCTATTGCTTCTTCAAATTCTTCAAAAGTTCGTCCTTCGTCGCTTTTGTCTTTACCTATAGATGGGATATTTAAGGTGGCACCAAATCGTAAAGGATAAACGCTAACTGTTTTATCATTTTTATATAGACTTGTCAAACCATAAGTGGCAAAAAGTCCAAATGATTGGTACCCCATACGAACAGTCGCATCCAAAGCAATCGGATTTAGATTGAATTTCGCACGTCTTGTGTTGTTAAATTTATCACCATTCTCATATTTACCCCTTAGAGTTGTTCGAGAACCTATTCTCACACTGCCTACAACCCCAGCACAGAAATAGAAACTTTTATTGGTGCCTTTTTTAGTTGCAAAGTCCAATAATAAAGGGACAGAAAAAGAATGAACTGTTAAATAGTTTCGATCATAATCTTGATTCAAATCTTGTGATGCAGACACAACGGAGTCATTGTAGGACAATACATAATTATCTTTAAAGCCATAATTATCTAGGTGCCAACCAAATCCTGTAGTTAACCCCAGGTATTGCTTGAAAATTGGAATTTTATACTCCAACATATTGAAGTGAAAACTAAATGACTGAGCAATATCATTTTCCCAATAGACATTGTCAGAAAATTCCATTCCCATATCTTCATTCGTGAGTATACTAACTCCCACATCAAAACCTGCCCAATGGGCTTCGTACCTGGGCTTTGTATCATCGCTTTGACCATAAGCTGTAGATGCGAATAAAAAGAAAAAAAGAATAGGAATATTAGTCATAAATAAGGCTTTCATAATTGTTGTTTTTGTAAATTACTAAATGTTTACGAGAAGCCTAACCATAATGTTTCGACCGGCCTGCGGATAATAAAAGTTTTCTGAGATTCGCTCACCTCCTGAAATATAACCCCAGGTATATCCATTACTTTCATAGCTCGTATTAAAAATATTGTTACACTGAATTCCGAGTGAAATTTCTTTACACACTTTATTTTCAAGCGAATAGTAAATTGCAATATTTGAATAGGTAAAGGCATCAATTTTTCGATTTTGATTAGAAGTATTGTCTAAAAATTGATCTCCTACGTATTTCGTCATCCAATCAATTGTGAAGTGCTTGCCGAGTAAATAAAGGATTCCAACATTTCCAACTATGTTGGGAGAAAAAGCAAGGTCCGTATTTTCATATGAGATTTGAGTCTGAACAAAATTTGGGTCATCATAATTATCAATGAATTCTGTAAACAATGGGATTTTATTCTCGCTTAAAGTAAGTGCTGCACTAAATTTGATGTTCCTTTGAGGCTTATATGAGCCCTGTAATTCCAAGCCAAAACGATAGCTCTCATCAACATTTGTTCTCGTATATCCACCCACATCATTAATTTCTCCCGTTAAAATCAATTGATCCTGGTAGCTCATATAATATACTGTCGCTTTGAAATCGAATTTTCTATTTTTAATCATATAACCCAGCTCAAGATCTCTTAGGACTTCAGCACTTGGACGGTTCTCAACAGAGCTTTCGCGGAAATCTTTTCTCACGGGTTCCCTATGACCTATTCCTAATGATGCAGACAATAATTGAGTATCGTCAATATAGTATCCGAGGGTCATTTTCGGATTAAAAAAATCATATAACACATCTTGTTCCAGGTCAATTATTTCGCCTGAAACCTCATCAATACCAACAAAATTATACGCTACATGTCTATATTGCATATCTCCATTAATTATAAAATTCCCCTTATTATACTTGACTTTGAAATAAGTGTTGACCTCAGATTTACGGGCATTATTGTCGTAATACTGATCATAAATATTACTTTGAGAAGCAAATCTAGCCCATACCAATTCACCAAAATGGCGACCCATATATGTATTTGCTGAGCCACCCAAAACAAATCCAAAATCTCTGTAATTATAATTTAATGAATAGACCCCTCCGACAAAATCATTATCCAGCCATCTTCTCCTTATAATGTCAGATGTTATAACCGTATCACCACCCAAAACAACATTATTTAAGTTGTAATCGGATAAATCATCTTCTTTTCGAAACTGCTCGTAATAACCCCTCCCTTTGGTGTAGTGACCTGCCATATTAATAACCAGTGGAAATTGAGAAAATCTCTTTGTATAATGAAGCTGGTAATTGTCCTGCTGATAATTATCAACCTCATTTTCGTATGTATAATAATTATATGTTCTTCCTGAATTTAGTAGGTTCTCTCTTTCCTCATCGCTTAAGTAATTTCGATCTGCATAAGAATTCATGGCATCGATATCGCCATTTATTCTACTTTCAGGTGTTCCATACCATGATTGATACGTTCGCTCCTTTCCACTAAATATTATTGCTTTCAATAATGAATTGTTACCCGCATATGAGCCTGATAAATAAAAAGATTTCAAATTAGAGCTTGCACGATCGACATACCCATCAGAAATAATTCTAGATAAGCGCATTTCCATTGTGAATTTATTGTCAATTAATCCTGTTCCGGCTCTTACTGAACTTTTCCAGGTATTAAAAGAACCAACTGAATTGTCTATTGAACCGTAAGCTTTTTGAGATATATCGGCGGTCTTAATATTGATATTCGCTCCAAAAGCACCAGCACCATTTGTTGAGCTACCCAATCCGTTTTGTACATAAATAGATTCAACAGACCCTGCTAAATCTGGCATGTTTACCCAATATACATCATGAGATTCAGGATCGTTTACAGGGATTCCGTTAATAGTAACATTAATTCTTGAGGCGTCAGCACCTCTTATTCTTATACCGGTATATCCGACCCCTGCCCCAGCATCTGATGTCGTCACAACTGATGGCAAAACATCAAGCAATACGGGCATATCCTGACCAAAATCCCTCCTTTTAATTGGATCCAATCCTACCGAAAGAAGCTTCGATGTCTGAACAGATTCTGATCTTGTTGCCTCAACTTGAACTACCTCAAGATTCTGAACCTTTTGGAACAATTCAATTTTCAGTGATTTCGAAAAATTGACATTGGACAAATCTATTTCTTGAGATTCAAATCCCGTTGCTTTCACAAATAAATGGTCATTCTTTGGATATAATCCTTTTATACTGAACTCACCACTCATATTAGAATATACAGTCTTTTGATTATTGTTTACGGCAAGTTTTGCAAAGGAAATCGGGATTCCGTCTAGAGATGTCACAACTCCTGTGAGCACCATTTGGGAATACGATACAGATATTATAATACAAAAGAAAATACTCATTAAAACTCTTGTTTTCATTTCAGATAAAATTTAACAAGAACAAGGGGCTAATTCTTATTGATTTATATTAGCTCGGTCATCTTCCCTTCGCAGGCATTATCCTACAGGTTCAATGGGTGTAATCTCAGCCTTACGGCACCCCTTCGAGACAAGGCAAAATTAATTATTTTTTAAAACACGGCCTCATAAGATGAATAAATTTTAATTTAATGACATGAATTGGAAAGAAGCAAATGGAAAGCTCGTTAGAGATGTAAAATGCCAAGACTTTGCAGAAGCATTGGCATTGTTGAATAAAATTGCGCTAATTGCGGAGAAACTTAATCACCATCCCGATGTAAAAATTCATGGATATAAATATTTAACAATAGAGGTCTACACGCACACAACAAATTCCATCACAGAAAAAGACTATGAACTAGCAAAAGAAATTGACTTGATCTTATCAAAAAAATAAGACTCTTATTTCATTACATATTCCATCGGTACCCGAAATTTACATTGAATTGAGATTCGGCAGATAAATCTCTGTAAGGTCTGTACCACATATCATCATCAGGTGATGGGTATTCATAGACACTTTCATCACGTCTCCGTATGATGGCCGAACCAACTTCGAATGATAGAATAAATTGACCTTTTGGTCCTTTAGGTAAGTTTATCTGAGTGTACAGGTGCAGTGGCCAAGGCCGAATACCAGCTATAATCGCTGACTTTTTTTCCTTGTTTAAATAGAATCCACCACCTATTTTAGCGGTAGCAATGGTTGGGAAAGCCAGTCCAATCTCCATATCCAAAAGGAGGTCTCCATCAGATTTCTCAAATCACTTCCCCACCAAAAAAGATGCGCCTGGAAAAATACTAATATCAAGACCGACCTCCGGAATATACGCAAGACCCGCATTAAACTCAATGTACGCCCCTTGCCCGATTACAAAAAAAGGAAAGAAGAATATAAATATTAGCTTTTTCATCTACATACAGATATAGTGACTAAAGGCCTGTGCCGATTGTTGATTTGCTCTTTGTAACATTGAAACCTACATTAATTCCAGCGATTCCACCTGCTCCTCGTGAGGAATAAAAGATGTTCACCGGAATATTTAGAGCTCCTGCTCTAAAGGTTCGTCCAAATGCCATAACAAACATAAATGCTCCTTTAACGCTCGCCCGTTCATCAAGAGTCTC
>JBELDA010000019.1:0-38487 GCA_042094515.1 Crocinitomicaceae bacterium | reverse complement strand
ATATCATTATAGGTTAAATATCTAAAAACCATAATACCCAATCCTATGAGCAAGCCTAATAAAATGCAAACCGTGTATACTATTGTAGGGTTAGGGCTAATAGGAATGTTTGAATATACTGGGGGGGTAAGTATTCTGTTAGAAGTTGAATAACCTGCATTTGCTAATTCGTATTCAATTTTCTTTTGAGTAAACAAAGAAAAATATTGATTATTGAGCTCTTCCATGTATTTTAGGCGCTCATATTCCATTTTCTTTTCCGGTAACCCATAATATTTGGCTTCAATTTCGCTCACTTTATTTTGAATTACTTTTCGATCACTTTTTAACCTTTCTTCAATTACCTCTAGGCTCTTATTGATAGTTGATATTTTACTTTTAATTCGTTCATTAAGGATTACAACTTGTATGTTGTCATTTGTGACATCTCGTAATAAGTCGTCCTTTTTTTCTAATAGGTGATTTAAATTTTCAATCTGATTTAAAATCGTTCCCTCAAAACTCTTTTTCCCTACCATTTCAGGTATCAACCTGTAAATTTCTAGTCTATTTGGGTTGTCTTGAATTTTATTATGAATAATGTCCACGGTATACAATTCTTCGTCAAGCAAAATTATTTTATTGGTGAGATCTGTGATATTATTTGTCAATTGCTCACCCATGGATTCAGGATTCAAAATACGAGCAGTTCTTTGGTAATTATTCAGGCTATCTTTTGACATTTTAAGTACTACGGATAAGGAGTCAAGCTGGGAATCAATAAATTCTATTGTTCTATTGGCTTTTGTTTGTTTTTTATCTCTTTCCCATTTAAGATATTCGTTGATCACACCATCTACGATATCAAAGCACAATCGTGCATTAAAATATTCAAATGAGATTTCGATTGTTTTGGCATCTTGATCAACTATTGAAATGTTCAAATACGATTTTAGATCTTTAAGTAAACTTTTAGGTTCATTTATTTTGAAATAGATTTCAGATGCTTCAAATAAATTTTGAATTTCATTTTTATTGATGATTCTAAAAAAAATGTCAAATCTAGAGTTGTTTATATGGGAGTCTAGATTTCCTTTTCCGATAACCTGTTCTCCAATTTTAAGCTCAATTTGCTGATTTTTAAGTAAATGTAGATCAATTCGCTTGTCACGAAGTGTTGAGTCTTTAAGCTTATAAATGATTATTTCGAAAGGTGCAGATCTATAGAGATCTTGTGTCAAAATTTCGCCTTCTGCATAGATGTTAGTTTCTAAATTTAACTTGGATATTGCTTCCGAGAAGATCACTTCAGATTTAAGCAGCTCAACTTCTTTGGATAAAACTTTATCATCCATAACGACAGAGCCCTGGCCCAATACATCGCTCACTCGATCTTCTTCTATAATTTGAATGATGGCATTACTTCGATACATCGGTTTCGTGTATCTCAAGTAGAAAAAAGCAAGAGCTGAAAAAAGACTAACATAAATAATAGGCAAAAACCAATGACGACGTATAATCGTTGAGAGAATCTGAGGGTTAAATTCTGTATTTAAAGCTATTTTATTGTCTTTTTCTGCCAATGCTTATGGGGTTAGTATGGTGTAGGTTAAAAGAGCGGTAGTTAATACACTCAGCCATGGAGTTATTTCCATTAAGAATGAAGATGCAAATCGAGGTTTGAAATCAACGTAAATATAGTCATTGCTTTGGACAATCATTTCGGCTTCTTTGAGTCCTTTTATAGTGGATAGATCAATTTTATAAATTTCTCTTCCGTTATTTGTCCTCCGCATCAATTTAATTGAATTTGCTCTCCCTTCATCTCTAATCCCTCCAGCAAGCGCAATAGTTTCAAGTAAGCTTGTGTTTGTATTCTGCAAATACACAACTTGAGCATCTCCTTTGCCTGGAAAAACAATTACCCGTTGATTTATTAAGCGTATCATTACGTATGGGTTGACATAATTTTTAGAAAGTAAAGTTTTTAAGGTATCCTCTAGCTGTGTAATCGTATATCCTGCAGCAGGTACAATTCCTAATAAAGGTAAATTTGCTGTGCCATCCTGTCTAACTAAATAATTTAATGTACTTCGGTTTTGCTGGAGGTTCAAATTATTTTGGTTTTGAGCACTTTCATTCCCATTAAGAACTCCAGATTGATTGAAAATTATTTTTTCTCCTTCATTGGTGCCAAAAATAAAATTAAAACGATCACCACTACCTAGTTTGTAATCTTCTTCTGGTTCAAGTGGAATTGAGTCATATTGAAAATCATCTCCTTTCGGGATTTTGAATAAAATATTACTATTAATATTTCTGCAAGAATTCATAAGAAATGCAGAAAATACAACGAGAATAAATAAAACTATTGAGTTTCTGTACACCTTTAGTGATTTAGAAGTTCCTGATAATAAGATTCTATATCCTTTGCGAGTCTTTGGTAGCTGTATTTCTGATATACGTTTTGCCATCCTTTCAATTTCATTTTTTGGCGAAGTTCGTCATTTTCTATTAAAAGTTTAAGCTTTAAGACAAATTCGCCCTTATTAGTACGAGGAATTATGAATCCGGTTTCATTTTGCTCAACAATATCTGCAACTCCACCTACTTCCGTACTAACAACGGGTAAATTAGAAGCTTGAGCCTCAATTAAACTTACTGGTGTGCCTTCATTTTTGGATGTGAGGCACATGATGTCCATTCCTGCATTGAACTCGGCAATATCATAAATCCATGAGGTTAACGAAATATCAATTCCTATATTATGCATTGGGATTAACCGTTGCTCTATTTCCTGTTTCATATCTCCATCTCCGACGATAAAAATTTTAATCTTTTTTTTGCAGTCTTCGTATAGTTTATCAATAACATCAAGGAAAAAGTGATGATCTTTTATCGCGGTTAGTCTTCCAACAATTGCTATTGCTACGGTTTGTTCATCTATTTCATATTTATTCCTAGTATTAAATCTATTGTTAGTATAGTTCTTCTGAAAGATTTCAAGATCAAAACCCAATGGAATTACACGTGTTTTATCCTTTGGTGCAATTTTGTGTATTTCACAAAGCTCTTTTTTCTGAAGATTTGAAATTGCGATAATCCCTGTAGATTTCCTGGCCAAATAACGTTCAATGTTTTTAAATAGCGCAGTTTTTATTTTTCCAAAATAGGAATGAAAAACATGACCGTGAAAGGTGTGTACAATCACTGGTACTTTACAGCTAATGGCAGCTTTTCTTCCCAAAGCACCTGCTTTTGAAGCATGTGTATGAACGATATCGGGTTTAAATTCTTTGATAATAGCCTTTATTTTCTTAAGTGCAATTCTGTCAGATTTAAAATTTGGTTCCCGCTTCATTTCAGGGAGTAATACAGGATCTACCCCGTATTTTTCCAATATATGTAATGAGTTTGCTTCATTTTCTTCAGGCAATCCACCTATGAGAAGTGTTTCAAAATCATTTGAGAGAAACTTGGTTAAAAAAGTCGCATTATAAGTGGGGCCACCTATGTTAAATCTATTTATGATTCTTAAAACCTTTATTTTTTTTCGGTCACTCATGAAATATTGTGAAACTTAAAGAGTAATTACAGTTAAATTGTTGAAAATTTGATAAACTCATTTGTTAGAGTTTAAGCTATTTCCATTTTATTTATAAAAATTTCCAATGCGAAAATATAGATTATTTTTCTTTATCATTCTTTCAACTTTATGCAATCCTTTAATAGGACAAATTAATCTACAGCAATATGTTGATTATTTTACCTCCGACCCTGTAAATAAAAATGCATCAATTACGATACAAATCATTGACCTAGATTCGGATAGTATATTGGCTAACGCAAATGAGAACACCTCTTTAATGTGCGCCTCTACTGCAAAATTATTTAGTACTTCATCTGCACTGAAGCTATTGGGAAATAACTACAGGGCCGAAACCAAATTCTACACTAACGGTTTTGTAGACTCCGCCGGAATATTACAGGGAGATTTATGGATCAGAGGTGGAGGAGATGTAAGCCTAGGAAGTAAATTTTTCAATAGAGAGGGGTCTGAATTTGATTTCATGAGTAACTGGCTTGATAGCCTTAAATCTAATGGAATCAACGGGATTAATGGACGTTTAATTACTGATGGATCAGAATTTGGTTATGCGGGAGTTCCCGATGGATGGGATTGGTCTGATATGGGCAACTATTACGGTGTAGGAGCTTCTGGAATAAATTTTTTTGATAACACCTTAAAGTATTATTTTAATACTGGAAGTCCAGGTGAAAAAGTTGAGTTTATAGGTACGCTTCCTGAAATCCCGGATCTCTTTTTCCAGCATGATATTGAATCGGCAAATATCAGGAAAGACTATTCATATATTTATGGTTCGCCTTTTTCAAATGTAAGGTTTGGAAGAGGAAGTTTACCTGCATATAAGGATAGTTTTTGTGTAAAGGGCAGTATGCCTGATCCTGAAATGCAGCTTGCTTTGGATTTTAAAGCTTTTTTAAAGGATACAGACTTTGTCTTTACAGGTAATGCCACAGCAAACCGTTTTCTTATAACAGAGCATCCTTCATACGATTCCTTGGATTTTGTTTTTGGCTACAAGGGCCAAAGAATTATTGATATTGTCAACAAAACGAATTTATACAGTGTGAATTTATTCGCAGAAGGTCTCCTGAACTTGGTTGGTTATAAGTTTTATGGATCAGGCTCTACGAAATTGGGTATTTCTGCTGTATATAAGCTGATTAAGAAGGATGTTGACTTGTCAGGTTTGAGCCTAAAGGATGGGAGCGGATTGTCGCGTAAAAATGCGGTTTCTGCGGCTCATTTTTGTCAATTGTTAAAAGGTATTTATGCTACGGGGATATATAATGATTTTAAGGGCTCATTATCTGTTGCGGGAAATAAGGGAACGTTGAAATATGTATGTAGAAAACAGAAAGGCGCTAATAAGATTTTTGCAAAAAGTGGGACATTAAGTAATGTAAAGGCTTATTCAGGTTATGTTCAAACCGAGAATGGAAAGAATTTGGCTTTTGCTGTTATTGCCAACAACTTTAACTGTTCCAAATCTCAAATTGTTAAAAAAATGGAGCTTATATTTAACGCTATGGCAAGTTATTAAGCTCTTGAACAATTACCATTTTCCAGAAATCTTTAAGTGCGATACCATCGATTTTTAACATTTGAGGAACTATACTAGCTTCTGAGAAACCTGGAATAGTGTTGACCTCAATAACATATGGGTTAGAACCCACGAGAATATAATCAATACGAGCAATAGATTTTAATCCAAGTAAATCATAAATGTTACCCGACATGGTTTGTATTTTATTTGCAATCATATCATCAACCTGTGCAGGAGTCTCTTCCTTTGATTTGCCGTTATATTTTGCATCATAATCAAAAAAATCATTTTCAGATATGATTTCCGTTATCGGCAAGGCCTTTATTGTTTTATTTGTTCTGAATACGGCACAGGTTAGCTCTCTACCTTCAAGAAATGATTCTAATATAATTTCATCTCCTTCTGAAAATGCAAATTTTATGGCTTTATCAAGCTCTTCCTCTTTGTAAACTTTGGAAATACCATAGCTCGAACCAGAACCTGTTGGTTTTACGAAAAGTGGTAATTCCAGCTCATTACATATGTGTTTAGTATCGTAGGCTTGTGTATTTCTTAGTAGTAACGATTGGGCCGTATTAATCCCTTGTGATTTTAGAAATTGATTGCAGGTATATTTATCAAATGACAGCGACGAAGAATGAAAATCACTATTGATATAAGGAATGCTTTTTAGGTCAAGATAGGCCTGTATTTTTCCATTCTCACCGGGGTCTCCATGTATACAAATAAGTCCAGCATCTATCTTTATTTTACCCGTCTCTAAATGGATTTCACAAGTGTTCAGATCAAAAAATGTTTTGGTATCTGAATAATCACAATACCATTCATTTTCAGTCACTATAATCTTTAATAATTGATATTCTTCAGGAAAGTGGTCATAAATCAGCTGTGCACTTTTCATTGAAATTTCATATTCTGATGAATATCCCCCGCAAAACAAACCAATGGTCTTCATTACTTTTTTATTTAAAATTAGAATTTGCAAATCAATAATAGCTAAGAATATTTAAAAGTTATTAGCATTCATATTGTTAATTCTTTAAATCGAGTTTTATTACTTTTGCCGTTCACATCTATAAGAATTGAAATGAGGTTTCTTTATTTTATCATGTATTACATATTAAATTACACCTTGAGGTTGTATTTTAGAAAGGTAAAGGTGATTAATAAACCACCCAAATACGGTAAAACTATTTTTGTTAGTAATCATGCGGCTTCATTCATGGATCCATTGGTTATAGCCGCATTTAATCGATCAATTGTTTTTTTCATGACGAGGTCAGATGTTTTTACCACTTTCACAAAACCAATCTTTTGGTTAGCGCACATGCTTCCAATTTATAGGAAAAGGGATGGTGTCAATACTAAAGAAAAAAATACGGAGGTATTTATAAAATGTACAGAAACATTACTTAGAAATCGGAATTTACTGATTTTTGGTGAAGGCTTTACTGACGACACTTTCGTACGTAGATTAAAACCCATAAAAAAGGGGGCAATTCGTATTGGCTTTGCAACATTGGAGGCTTGTAATTGGAGCGAAAACATTTATGTAGCGGCAGTTGGATGTAATTATAGTAATCCAGCTATTTTTGGGAGTGATCTGATTCTTAAAAACTCTGAGTCTATTCTGCTCAACACGTACAAGGCTGAGTATGAGGAAAACCCCTCTAGAGTAATTAGTAAACTTACCCAATTAACTGAGCAATTGCTGAAGGAACAGCTTACACATGTTGAGGATATAGATAGTACCGAATACCATGAGAAGATAATGATGCTTGAGCGTAAAGGAATGGCTGATAGCTTTATTAGTCAACCTGATCTTGAAGAGCGATGGAAGTATTCCTCTAGTCTTGCAAAGAAACTCAATACCTCTAACTTGAGCATTACTCCTGAAATTAAGGAGGGAATAGATTCTTATTTTCAAAAACTAGAAGACATAGGATGTTCAGATGACTTATTTTATGATTCGATGCATCGTCCATTTAAACCCTTTCATTTTTTGATTCAATTGTTGTTACTTCCGGTTTCAGTTTTGGGTGTTGTACATTGTGGTTTGTTTTATTTTTCAATTAAAAAATTTGTAGAGAACAAATTCGGTAGAGCTGTTTTTTGGGGATCTACTAAATTGATTATGATGATTTTCATTGCTGGTCCAATCAATTTGGTAATTTTTGCTTTTTTGCCCTGCATCATTGGTTGGCCTTTATCGATAGTGTACTTTTTATTGATACCATTATTTGGTTTTAGCTTTTACAAGTCTATGCGTTTTTGGAAGAGGGTTATTCAAGTCGGAAGAATAAAAAGACAAAATCACGAAAATATTAAAGAAGAAAGAGAGGTTTTGAAACAGAAGATCGATAAATTTGTTGAATTGCAATAAGAATCATGGCAGAGCAAAAAGAAATTCAAAGAAAAATCAGCAAACCCAAATGGCTTAGGGTTAAATTGCCTACTGGTGAAAGCTACCGTGAAGTAAGAAAGCTTGTTGATCAGCATAAGCTACACACTATTTGTGAAAGTGGTAGCTGTCCAAATATGGGAGAATGCTGGGGTGAAGGTACTGCGACATTTATGATTTTAGGGAATATTTGTACCAGGTCTTGTGGGTTTTGTGCAGTTAAAACGGGAAGACCAAATGCTGTTGATTTAAAAGAGCCTCAACGTGTCGCTGAAAGCGTTAAGTTGATGAAGGTAAAGCATGCGGTGCTCACCTCCGTTGATCGCGACGACTTAAAGGATGGTGGTTCTATTATATGGGTAGAAACGGTTGAAAATATACGAAAGGAGTCTCCTACCACTACACTTGAAACATTGATCCCTGATTTTGCTGGTAAATGGGAAAATTTACAGCGCATAATTGATGTAGCTCCTGAGATTGTTTCTCACAATTTAGAGACGGTAAGACGGCTTACCAAAGCTGTTCGAATACAGGCTAAATATGACAGGAGTTTAGAACTGCTTTTCCGTCTAAAAAAAGGAGGGATGAAGACGAAATCTGGAGTGATGCTTGGTCTGGGAGAAAGTGAAGAAGAAATCATTGAAACAATGGAGGATTTGCGTAATGTGAATGTGGATATACTAACTTTAGGTCAATATTTACAGCCAACTCCAAAGCACCTACCCGTAGCAGATTTTATTACTCCTGAAAAGTTTATAGAATATAAAGAACTTGGGCTTGAAATGGGATTTAGGTATGTAGAGAGTGGCCCATTAGTAAGGTCTTCTTATCGGGCTGAAAAACACCTGTTTTGATTCGGGTACAGGCCTCCGTACAATTCGACATATTTTTTTCTTTTTTTAACTGAACAATCTTTCGTAAATTTATGTTAATAAAGTCCAAATTATTCATTAATTTGGCACCTGTTTAATACTAAACTTATTTATTCAATCATTATGAAAATACGTTATATTATTGGTTCTGTGATGGTTGCCTCGGTTGTAGGCTTGTTTGTTACCTTACCAAAAGAAGATTTAACTAATGCCAAGTACGAACAAAAAGATCTTTCCGTCTTAATTGAGCCATCTGCAGACGATGCTCGAAAATGGTTAGAAGCCAGGTATATTGATCAAGAAACTGGAGAGCGTATCACGGATGAAAAACTTGCTCTAATTGAGCAGGATTTAAGAAGATTGCCTCGAACCAAATCGATTGCATTTTACTCTAAAGGACCAGATAATATTGGTGGGCGTACACGAGCTATTTGTGTGGATCGAACTTGGAATGATCGCTTGTGGGCTGGTGGAGTTTCAGGAGGATTATTCGTGTCATATGACGGAGCAGATAGTTGGGGAAGAGTTAGTTCATACATTAATCAAGGAGCAAGTCCAAACATCTCAAGTATGACTCAAACCAGTAACGGTACATTATTTGTCGCGACGGGTTCTCAACATGAAGGTTTTGGAGGAAATGGACTATGGTATTCATCCGATTTTGGTAATAATTGGGAAAAAGTACCTGGAACAGCTGACGTGAATGAGGTAGTAAGTTCTGATGTAGGCAACAAAGTTTGGTTTACGACAAGTACAGGTTTGAAAACATGGGAGTCAGGTGAAAGTTCACCGACAAGTATAAATACAGGTGAAAGTTCTTGTCGAGAAATAAGAATCTCAGGTGATGGTCAAGTTATTGTGGTTTCTACAAGTGCCTATAAAGTATCAGTATCTACTGACGGAGGAGCTTCATTTGTAGATAAATCCTCAAATTGTAATCCTAACTCATCTCAGTTTGTACCTGATCATGTGCCATACGGTTGTGGTCAAACACGATTAGAGTTGGCTATATCCCATGATAAAAACAGTTCAGATAACTATTCTTTATATGCTGTAAGAACAGACTTGAATCTTCAAAGCATGCACGTTTCTCATGATAATGGTCAATCTTGGACAAAGTTCGTTGGAGAATCTGGACCTCCAAATGAATTTGACATTTATCGTAATCAAGGGTATTACAACACAATTGTAAGTGTAAATCCGACTGATCCTGAATCTATTTTTATTGGGGGAATCGATATTTGGAAATGGAATCAAACAGTTGACAATCCACCATCAGGAGGTTTTGAGAAGGTAAGTCAATGGTTTGTGAATCCTACCACTCCAATATATGTTCATGCTGATAATCATGAGATGAAATGGGATGCCAACAATAGATTATATGTAGGTAATGACGGAGGTGTTGGTGTAACTGAAGATTTCGCTCAAAACTGGTATCCAGCAAATAGAGGGTATAATGTTACTCAATTTTATGCATTAGCATATGATAAAGGGGGAGCTGTTATGGGGGGAACTCAGGATAATGGAACCTTGTATAACGACCACAGCTTAAATACCTATCAGGAATTTATTGAAGTTGGTGGTGGTGATGGATTTGAATGTGAAATTTCACATTTTAATCCCAATGTATTTTTTACTTCTGTTTATAATACCTCAATTAGAAGAACAGGAGATGGTGGAGCGAACTTTTCGAACTTCTCTCCTCAGCTGCCTGGGAATTATGAGCCGGCAGGTGGGACGGCTACAGGAATTCATCCATTTCACACTGAATTTGCGATGTCAGAATACTATGATTTAAATTCAGAAGATTCAGTTCAATTTAGCCCTACTCAAAATTACTCAGTAGGTGACCAAGTTATGGTTCCCAGTTTATCTTCAGGAGATACCATTGTGTTTACTGCTGAAGAGGATTATTATTTTAATGACACTTTATATTTTGACCCTAGTTTAACAGTTGATTCAACAAACTACGTGATTAATTCAGTAACTGGTGAGACCTTGGGTATTGGTACAGATACTGTAACGTTTAATGTTACATGGGATACCGTCATGGTACAGGATCCATATCAATCTTGGTTTGTTGTTTTTATAAATATTAATGGAGGAGAGATTTGGGGGACGCGTAATGCATTGCGATTTTCTCAAGACCCTAATTGGGTATGTATAGCCAAAGGTGTCGGTGGAAATAGTTTTAGCTCTAAGGATTTTGCGTTTTCAAGAGATTTAGAACATTTTTATTTTAGTGGTGAAACGAATGGTGTTTGGAGAATAGACGGCTTAGGTAGTTCATATACTAGTGATACTTTATTTAACGAAAAGGTTTCCTATGACATTGTTGCAGGTATACCAACCACACCGACTTACACTGTTGCTACAAAAATATCTACAGGTGGAGCAGAGGGGATAGCCCTAAATCCAAATAATGCGGATGACTTAATCATGTTCACAGGTTTTTCTGGTTCAAATAAGAGAACAGCAAATGCTACATCTGCCTCTCCAACTTTTACTAACCTAGCATCTGTATCAACCCCTCAGGCTGCGTGCTATGATGGTATTATTGACAGAGACAACCCAGATATTATCGTTGTGGGTACTTCAAGTGGTGTATTTGTTTCCGAAGATGGAGGTGCAAATTGGACCAATGCGTCAGCAGGATTTGAAGGAACACCTGTTTATGAAGTGCGTCAGTCATGGAGAACTTTTGAGGAAGGAAATGGAAGACCAGGAGAAATTTACATTGCTACTTTTGGACGAGGAATTTGGGCATCTGACAACTATTTGGGAGTTCAAGAATCAACTATTGACGCAAGTGAGAAATTAGACAACATGATGGTCTATCCAAATCCGACAACTTCAGAATGTAATGTGATTTTTGATTTGTCTAAAAATGGAGATGTGAGCATTGGCATCTATAACCTTTCAGGTAGACGTGTAATGAATGAAGAATTTAAAAATAAAGTTTCTGGAGGTCAAAACATTCAGCTAAATGTGGATGAGCTTCCAAGAGGCACCTACATTATACAAATGACTTCAGGCAGTCAAAAGCTGACTAAGAAGTTGTTGAAGCTTTAAATAGAAAGGCGGCTTAGTAGTCGCCTTTTCTTTTACACCTTTAATTCACATAAGTTGATTGGTTTAACATCGCTTCATTCATGTCAGTTCTGTTTAAAAGAATTGGACACTTTCTTTATTGATGAGAAGAATGACGTTGGTTATGATTCTAACAATCATATCAATAGTATTCAATTAAAACGCAATCAACTTATTTTTTCTGAAGGAAAATATCCCAAAGGAATTTTTCATATTCATACAGGGTTAGTAAAAATATTTAAGCATGGTAAGGACGGTAAGGAACAAATCATACAAATATGTAAAGCCGGAGAGGTTATTGGATTTAGAGCAATCTTGAGTGAAAATTCATACAATGTAAATGCGGCAGCTCTTGAAGATCATACAGAAATATGTTTTATCTCAAAGCAAGACTTCAATCAATACAAAGACTCAAATCCTCAGCTACAAAATAGATTAATACAGGAGCTGTCAACAGAACTTCAGGAATGGGCTGATTTTGTAACTGATATGACCCAAAAAACAGTTCGTCAACGAACAGCCTTGGCTTTGATATTTTTGCATGAGGCATACAATGAAAAAGAGATTAATGTAGCTAGAGAAGATTTGGCAAATATGGTAGGCACAGCAACCGAATCATTAATTCGTTTAATAAATGAATTTAAAAAGAATTCAATCATTACCGTAAATGCAAGAAGGATACAAGTATTGGATTCTGAGGCCCTAAAAAGACTTGCAGAAGACTAAATACACGTTTTAAGAAAGTTTTCAATAATAATATTACCGTGATTCCCTGAGACCTCAGGGTGAAACTGAACGCCATAAATTGGTTTTTCTACGTGTTCCATGGCTTCATGAAAACAATGATCTGATGAGGCCAATAGCTTAAAGTGTTGAGGAACCGAAATAAATTCGCAATGATCCTCTTGCATTTCTATAATTCTTGGAAGCCTAGCGAAAAGAATTGATTCTTCGAATACCTCAATTTCTTGAAATTCCCGGTCCTCTTTCATTTTTTTTGCCAAAGATCCAAATTGTAATCCAATTAGCTGGTGACCAAAGCAAATCCCTAACAATGGAATTGATAAGTTTTTTATCCATTTACTAGCCTTCAAATATGATGTCATATCTTCTTCTGTGACCAGTATAGGAGCTCCCGATATTATCACCCCGATAGCATCAGTCAGATTAGCTTCTTTGAAGTCAAAAAAGGGAATAGTCTTACACTCCATGTATTCATCAACCATTTGATGAATGAACTTTGTTTTTGAGCTGCCACAGTCGAGAATATAAATCATAGCTTTAGTTTTCCAGCACCCTGTCTAATCAGCACAGGTTCATTTTCAATGCAATTAATAACTGTAGAAGGTTCAATTTGACCTTGTCCACCGTCGATTATAATGGATACTTGATTCTCGAATTTCTCGAAAATGGCATAAGGGTCAACGAAATAGTCTAAAATAGGTTCATCTTCATTATGTAGTGAAGAGCTAGCAATAGGGTTTCCCAATTCATGGACGATGGCTTGAACAATTGGGTTTTCGGTAATCCGTACCCCAATCTCTTTTTTATTGGAGTCAAACATTTTTGGAACAATCTGACCTGCTTTTAGAATGAATGTAAAAGGTCCTGGAAGGTGGTACTTTAGTAATTTAAAATTAGATCGACTGATTTGTTTGGTGTATTCTGAAATTTCCGAGATGTCCTTGCAGATAATCGATAAATTCATTTGATGAAGCTTTTCTCCTTTAAATTTAGAAAGTGCCTTGAGGGCTTTCTTATGATGTAAATCACAGGCAACAGCATAGACTGAATCACTAGGAATAATTACAATTTTTCCATTCCTAAGAGCTTCAACCGTTTCCTTTATTAAACGAGTATCTATATGATATGGGTTGATTTCAAAAAACATATTCAAAAGATAATACAAGAAATAGCAAAATGGTCACTTAATTTTTCTTTTTGTATTCTGAATTGTGATGAGTTCAAACCTTTTGTATGAAAAATATAGTCTATTCTGCCAGCGGGTAGATAACCACTATAGGTGCTGCCGAATCCACTGGAGGTATTTCTGAATGCATCAATAAGTTGGTTGTTAAATACTTGATAAGTGTACGAAAGCGGCGTATCATTAAAATCTCCACATATGATCGATTTATATGGCGCGTTTTGTATGTGCTGGCTCACGGCTCTACTTTGTGCAGATCTTATTTTAAAGGCTTTGTTTAATTTAGATATTGCAGATTTATACTTTGTACTTCTTAATGTTCCATCTTCATCAATGTTGGTTTGTCTTGTATATTCATCTGTTTCAAGCTTTATCGATTGAAAATGGACATTATAGACCCTCAAAGTATCTTTGTTTTTTACAATATCCGCAAAAATACAATAGTTAGAATTTTCTTTTTTTCCACCGTTATGGTGCACGAAACCTTTATTTATAATGGGGTATTTTGAAAATAAGGCAATACCGAAATGAGCCCTTTTACGCGGAAAGTATTTACTTTTTTCATGATGAGAATCTATTGACATGATATTGTAAATCGAATTCAAGGTGTTAAAATTTGGATCGCCATCTTTATTAAAATACTCCTGAAGGCACAATACATCTGGAGCCTCCTTTTGGATATAATCTATAATATCAATTTTACTTTGTTTGGCTTTGGCATTATTTTCCTCGTAATAACCGAATAAGCGAACATTATAGCTCATCACTTTTAGCGTATTCGCATTTTCGGGAATTGGGTTGTCTGAAAGGTTGATTGAGAATACTCTCAAATGAAATGGGATTCCAATTAAAACGATTGAAACAGAAAGAAAAAACCATTTGGATTTAAGTACGCTCCAGATCATTATAAACACAAGGTTCATTATTAAAGCGATTGGGTAGGTCAATCCAAAAAACGGAATAATTGAAAGCTGTTCAGGATTAATATACGGTGCGGTATAACTTAAGAGAAGATGAAGAGAAAAGAGGATGTTGATTCCTATCACAGCACCCATACTGTAAGATCTAATTTTTTCGGTGCTATCCATTTTCACTTTGGTTAAAGAGGAAGTCTTTTTCCTCTTTGGTCAATGAATCATATCCTGATTTTGAAATTTTATCCAAAATATGGTCCGTTTTCTTTTGTTTTTTCTTTTTGTCTAAATTGTATTGCTCGTCAGTTTTATGCTGGTCCGATCGGGTATAATACATTTTAGGTTTTTTCTTAAATATATTTTTTATTCGCTTTTCGAGTCGTTCGACTTGAACGATAATGTTTTTTGAGGTGTTGAGTTTTTGCACAGCCAAGAAACCAAAGAAAGCTCCTCCTAGATGAGCGAAATGTGCGACTGTATCTCCTTCTTTACCAATTCCAATAAGATCTGTTGCTAAAAAGAAAAGAGCCAATAAGAAAAGACGAACTGGAAGAATTCCAAAAAGGTGAACTTTGGTGTTAGGGCTGTAAAAAGCCAATGCGGTAAAAATAGCCATCACTGATCCTGATGCGCCTATGACATGATGCGCTTCATATATAGAGCTAAATAGAGTACTGTTAAGTATTTCTGACACCCCGCCCAGCAAGCCACCAAAGATGTACACGATAAGTAATTTTTTTCCATTGAAAAATCTTTCAAACATGTTGCCAGCGAAATAGAGAAAGATCATATTAAAGAAGATATGATAAAGATCAAAATGGGTAAATATACTTGTGAATATACCCCAAGGCATGGTCAAAAATTCTTTCCATGAAGTACTCAAAGCAAAAATGGCATCAATAACAGGATATAAATCTTTATCTGACATTCTTCCAAGGGCCAGAATAGTATGAATAAGCAAAAAGACGATAACATTTGCAATCACCAAACGATTTGTCATTGTGCCGTTGCGTAGCTGATGTTTCAGCTCTTCAGAAAGATTTCTTCTTTGATACATATCACCAAAAATTTGAGCGGTCTTTTCTTCTCCAATACAATACCATAATGGCTCCTGCTATGGCTCCTCCTAAATGAGCCAAATGAGCCACGTTATCCATTTCGTTAGGATTGAGAACCTTATAAATAGTATAAGCCAAATAGGCTCCAACAAGATATTTAGCTTTAACAGGAATAGCGAAATAAAGATAGAACGTTGTATTTGGAAATAGAATCGTAAATGCGGCCATAACCCCAAATATAGCACCTGAAGCTCCAACCATAGGAGTTTCTACCATACGTACGTAGCTTTGAACAGTGTTTTTGTCTCCAAAATATTTAAATGAATTGTCATTTAAAATGGCTTCATTTATTGCACTCAATGAATTACCGTCTTTAATTAATTGATCCTTAAGTATTTCAATTTCATATACTCCAATAATATTGAATAGAGCAAATGCGGCAAATGCAGATACCAAGTAGAATATGAAAAATCGTTTTGGTCCCCATATTTTTTCTAAATGTGCTCCAAGAATAACGAAAAGCCACATATTAAATAGAATATGGAAAAAGTCAGCATGCATGAAAAAATGGGTAACTACCTGAAAGGGTTCGAAAAAAGGGGAGTTAACATAATGTGCTCCAAAATCTTGAATCAAATTTATGCCTTGATTGCCAAGAAAAAAACTAGCGACAAAGAACATAATGTTCAGAATCAAAATATTTTTAGTGACTTGTGGTAAGTTGTTGAGCATCTTAAAAATTTGAGGTGAGTTCTTCTAATGTAATGGTTTGCATAATCGGTTTGCCGTTTGGACAAAAAGAATGATCGCTATGCGAAAATAAGGTCTCAATAAAGTCTTTTATTTCTTCATTGGTTTTAAATTGAATCGTTGGTCCTGACGTTTGAATGACATTAATTACAATTTCATGTGCTAATTCACCTTTTTCTGCTTCATCTTGCATTAATACTTTAGTAATACTATCGATACACGATTTTGAATCGTTGTCGTCTAGGCAGGCAGGTAGATTATCGAAAACAATCTTGCTGTCTTCTGCTATAAAATGAAATCCAAGTTGCTTTAATAGGCTCTGAGCTGCTTTCCAAGAGGAATGCTCATCTTTATTCAATTCAATTTCAAGAGGGAATAATAATTTTTGTGAATCTAGAGGAGCAGAAACAAATTGCTTCATCATCTCATCATAAATCATTCTTTGTCGTGCCCTTTTTGAGTCAATAACCAAAATCCCTGATTTTGAATTGGTAATGATGTATCTTTCCCGTATTAAAAATTCCTGCTTACTATATGTGGAACCTTCATCAATCAATTCGTTCTGCTTTTTTTCAGATTCTTCCTGTATTTCATAAAAGTTCTGCCAATCCTTTGGAGAATGTTCATGACCAAAACCTTGTTTGTTTAAAGCATTGCTTTTATTGTCATGTGAGATGTTTTTTTTCTCAAATGATGAAAATGGATTGTAAGAAGGATTGACTTTTATTTCAGGTTCTTTTGGTTCAGTATTCCTTTTCGAAGGAGGAACATCAAAGCTATGATCGACGTCAAAATCAATAGTAGGAGAAATGTTATATTTTCCTAGGGCCTGTTTAATACTTGAAAGCAAAATAGAATAAATGAATTTACTTTCTTCAAAATTGATTTCTGTCTTCGTCGGGTGGACATTTATATCAATTTTAGCAGGATTGATATCAAAAAACACAAAATAGCTTGGATGTGTTTTTTCAGGGATTAGCTGAGTAAACGCCTTAGCAATCGCATGATGAAAATAGGCATGTTTGAAAAAACGTTTGTTTACAAAGAAGTACTGCTCTCCTCTAGATTTCTTAGCGTTCTCAGGTTTTCCAACAAAACCTGTAATTGATATGATATCGGTTTCTTCAGAAATGGGAACAAGCTTTTCATTGCTGTTTTTACCCAAAACATCCGTTATCCGCTTACGTAAATTACTCTCTGGTAAATTATAAATTTCTACTTCATTTTGAGTAAGAGATAGCTTCACTTCGTTGTGCGCCATAGCAATCCTTTCGAACTCATGTCTTATGTGATTAAACTCAGCCGTATCTGACTTCAGGAAGCTTCTCCTCGCCGGGACATTGAAGAAAATGTTTTTTACTTCAATGGTCGTACCAGTATCACAAACACATTCTTCCTTTTCAGTGAGTTTGCCCCCAGCATATTCGATTTGAAAACCATTTTCGTTAGAGTCTCTATGTTTGGTTTTCATTGTTACCTGAGCAATTGCAGCAATAGAAGCGAGAGCTTCTCCTCTAAAACCTTTTGTTTGCATTTTAAACAGGTCGTCTACACTTTTTAATTTACTCGTCGAATGTCTTTTAAATGATAAAAGAGCATCGTCAGGGGTCATTCCTTTTCCATTGTCTTGAATGACAATATTGGTTCTTCCACCGTCTTTTATAAAGACTTTGATTTCAGTAGCGCCCGCATCGATAGCATTCTCAAGGAGCTCTTTTACAACAGAAGCTGGACGTTGGATGACCTCTCCTGCAGCAATTTGATTTGAAATATGTTCAGAAAGTAAGTTGATTACATTCATATCAATCCATCAATTTGAATATGACGTGATCGATATCATCTAGTCCATTTAAAATAAAATAACCCAGTACAAGCACTATAAAAATCAAAAATAAAGAACGTGTGTTTCTATTATAAAGATGATTTTGATTGACCTGATGGCTACTGCGCTTTTCTCTTAGTTTTTCTCGCATGATTAAAACACGATCATCCTCGCTAAGATTTTCATCGGCGTACAATTTTCGTTTTAAGTCTAACTTCTCCTTTCTTTCATCGTAGTATCGGGGAAAATAAGCAAAACGCTTTGGTCTTAATCTAGAATTTAGAAATTTCAATATATCGCTATTTACTAAACAAAAATAATGATAATACTTGACCTCTGATAAGGTTTTTAGATTTCTTAACTAAAGACGAACAACTGTTCCTATGTATTCTGGTTTTTCGTTGCTTTCAGGACGTTCTAAAATAACTTTCCAAACGAAAGATTTATTTTGTTCAACCATCTTACCAGTATTTCGGTCAGTTCCATCCCAAGGCAATTCTGAACTTGCGGTTTCAAATAATATCGCTCCATCAGCTGGGTCGATTACAATCATTTTGAAAGGGGTATTTCTTTGGGTCAAAGCAAACGGAATAAAATGTGTATTTCTTGAATCCCAACTAGTCGGCGTGAAGGCATTGACCGCCAGTAAGTTGTAGTCTTCTTCAACGTAAAAGCTGACGTTTGATTGTGATACACATCCATTTGGATCTTTTGTACTAATACCTATTCTATAGTTTCCTTTTTTGAATAAATTAAAGCTGTTGCTTTCCTTATTGAAAGAAACTGCATCGTTATTCAAATACCACTTGTTTTCACCTTCATTATAGGCCTTGGCATCAAGTTGAGGCAAACCATTTTCATAATTCAAATGATCTTCCACTATAAGCTGATTTGATTTGGCTTCGAAAACAGTGAATGAACTTCTGGAAACAAATTCATTCGAGGCATTGAGCTCTCCAACTTGGTACAATCCTTTATCGTTCAAGCTTTCCTTAAATTTCGAGGATGCTGGAATTTCAATAAGGGTATTCGCAGGTGTGCTTAACCAAACACTTTGTTTGTTTTTATTTAAGTAGACAAACTCATCATTCAAACATTTGTCAGTCAAAGCATTGAAAGTTAAAATTTCTTTCACACCTGGATTTTCAATCAGTGTTTCTTCTTTAACAGTAGTTTCTCGATATACGGGTGGAATAAGTTGCACAACTTTTTCATCACAGCATTCTATGATTTGAATCAATTCGGGCTGCTTTGTAGCATTCGATTGCTTCTTGACTCTATGCTTAGCTTTATTAGTTGGCACCTCTGTGGCATCGTCTTCTTGGGACTGATTTTTAGAAATTATCTCATCAGATTCAATTTCATTCGAATTCGTGTTTTCAATTGATTCGGTTTCTAAGCTTGCAATACTTTTTTCTTTATTTTCCTGGATATTTGAACCGTCATTGCTATTGATATAGATTAGCGTACCTACTGTGATTACTACTGCGCCAGCAGCACCAAGAATCCATTTTAAATTCCCAGAGGCACCGCCGCTACGGGCATCTAATTTTTTGCTCATGTCATTCCATGCGCTTTCGTTATACGGAAGCTCTTGGTCCTTTAAAGCAGATTTAAATAAATCTTCAATTTTTTTCATTATTCTTCTAAATTACTGAATTCCTCAGTTAAAATTCTTTTTAAATTAAATTTAGCCTTCGACAAATTTGATTTGGAAGTTCCCTCACTGATTCCGAGTATTTCAGCAATTTCTTTGTGTGAATATTCTTCAATCACAAACAAATTAAAAACTGTTCGGTAACCTGGTGATAGTTTTTCAATAGCCTTTATTGCGATACTGGCTTTCAGCTCAGTAAGCTCAAGGGCTTCACTTTCTTCTATATGATCCGAAGAGTCCATTTTAAAGTCAGTGTCTTTATCTTTCAAAATAGGAGCCCTTTTGGCTTTTCGAATGGAATCAATAGCGGTATTTACTATAATTCTTCTTATCCAACCCTCAAAGGATCCTTTGAAATCAAAAACTTCCAATTTGTCAAAGACCTTGATAAAACCCTCTTGCAAAACCTCTTGGGCCGTGTCCTGATCTGAAATATATCTGGAGCACACTGCAAGCATTTTACCATAAAACATTTTAAACAAAATTTCTTGGGAACGTCTGTCGTCGTTAAGACAACCATTCACAATTTCTTTTAATTTTTCAATGTTTTTCAATGTTATTTAGATTTATAACGCAGTGTTCTTATCCGAGTTGCCTCCAAAAGTAAATTATTAATGGACTAAATAAAACGAAATTGTATTAAATGTGTTAATTTCGTAGTTATAAGTATAATTAATTATAAATAGATGAAAGTAACTGTAGTAGGTGCAGGAAATGTTGGCGCAACTTGTGCAGATGTTTTAGCGCAAAGAGAAATCGCCAATGAAATCGTTTTACTCGATATCAAAGAAGGATTTGCTGAAGGTAAAGCTTTAGACATTTGGCAAACTTCACCTGTAAACTTATA
Organism: Crocinitomicaceae bacterium; assembly: GCA_042094515.1. GTDB lineage: Bacteria > Bacteroidota > Bacteroidia > Flavobacteriales_D > Crocinitomicaceae > UBA952. Next base: position 18,038 of record JBELDA010000019.1, on the reverse strand, counting down.
CGACTCAAGAACTGTTGGGTCTACAAGTAATTATGAAATGACAAAGGACTCTGAAGTTGTAGTAATTACATCAGGACTTCCAAGAAAACCTGGAATGTCTAGAGATGATTTAATTGCTACAAATGCCGGGATCGTCAAATCTGTGACTGAGAATATTGTAAAATATTCTCCTAACGCAAAAATCATTGTGGTTTCAAACCCACTTGATGTAATGACATATTGTGCATATTTGAGTGCGAATTTTGATTCTAGTAAGGTGTTTGGAATGGCTGGCGTATTGGATACAGCTAGATATAGAGCATTTTTAGCTTCTGAATTGAATGTTTCGCCTAAAGATATTCAAGCGGTACTCATGGGTGGCCATGGAGATACAATGGTGCCTCTTCCAAGATATACTACCGTAGGAGGAATTCCTGTAACAGAACTTATTGAAGAAGACAAGCTTAATGAAATCATAGAACGAACGAAATTTGGTGGTGGCGAGATAGTGAAGCTATTGGGAACATCTGCGTGGTATGCTCCAGGAGCTTCTGCGGCTCAAATGGTTGAAGCTATTGTTAGAGATCAAAAAAGAATTTTCCCAGTTTGTGCATGGCTTCAAGGTGAATATAATTTAAATGATATTTATTTAGGAGTTCCTGTTGTATTAGGAAAAAACGGAATTGAGAAAATTATTGAGCTTCAATTAAACGATGCTGAAAAAGAGCTTTTAAGCGAATCTGTTGAGGCGGTTAGAAGTGTGATGGGCGTATTGGATAACATGAACGCCAGCGTTTAGTTTTCAATTTAAATATTATTCAAAAGGCGTCCATGGACGCCTTTTTTTTTACTTAATTTTCTTCAATGGCACCTATATCCGGAGGATTGTTTCGGAAATTACCTAAAATATCAGCCGTAACTGCAGTAGCAAAACCATTGCCATTTAATATGGAGGTTGCTGAAAATCCATAATCCATTTCCGAAATGGAATTAAATTGGGGATCTGTAGTATTATCGAGACCAATTCTCCAAATGATATTTTGATAAAAAGAATCCTGATATTCTTCTTCAGCCTGAATAAAACAATTTTGAATATCTAAGTTGAGTTGTCCAGGAAAATCTATTATGGTGTCCAATACAATTTCGGTTTCTAAGTTTCCACAGATGACACTATTGTAGATGACTCCTTCTGAAATACTTCCTGTTTGATTTGGGTCATTGAGGTAATTTCGAATACCAATAGCGGGTGATTGGGCAGCACCAAAACCTAAAAAGTCACAATGGTTGAAATTAAATTTTGAATCATTCAGCACTAGAAGCGAATGGAATCCGTTTCTACTAATCAGAAGGTTTTCACCTTTTACTGACGCCCCTTCAAATAAGAATATTCCATATCTGGCGTTGTTAAATATTCGAGTATTTCTTATGGTAACAGCATAGCTCAATGGGCCAACTCCACTCGAGAAGATATGTAGACCAGAAGTTCCATTTTTAATAATAGCATAGTCTATAGTAGAAGCCTTGGCTTGATTGAAATAAATTCCATAATATTGGCCTGGAACATCATCATAAAGCGATTCAAGTCTGTCTCCTTGGAAAACAACTTCATTGTCCAAAAACCCATTTACATTCAGGCTTCCTTTATTGATATATAGAATGCCATTCTTGTGAAGATGCACATTTGTACCGGCCTCTATAGTTAAAGACTCTGATGAATCTACTAAAGCATATCCATAGATTACATGAGGCTTTTCCGAGCTCCAAGTTCCTTGAACTGTGTCATTATAGTAAAAGTAAGCATCCTGACCCCATACTGCAAGCTTTACATATTGGTCCAACCCATTGGTTCTAAAACGAACGGAATCCTCAATAATTAGTGGTGTATTTTGACTATTCACATCCAGTGTGACCTCAACAAACATAAACAGACTATCATTACCCTCTAGTTGAATATTTTCATGCACGGTTGCAGAGATACCATCCAAATTGATTCTGAATGGAGAATTAGAACCACCCATGAGCTCAACTTCATCTAAAATTATCGGTCTCGTATTCCTATTGTATATTTTGAATTGCTCTGTGGTTGACCCTACAGTCGTAAATACCGTGTCAAAAACCAAGGTGTCAAGTGAAAACTCAAGGTGTCCATTTGTGGTCAGGCTATTTTTTTTACAACCACTGCTAAAAATTAAAACACCCGACAGGAAAATGAGAACCAGAAGAGAAAGTTGTTTTCGCATAGGCAAATAACGATATTTCAGTTGGAATATTTGTTTTAAACTCATTTTTTGATGAATTTAAACCAATTAATTCTTTAAAATAATGAACCAATGAGGAATTGGGGTGTATCAGATTTTAGATAACATTAAAATTATGAAGTTTATTTTATTTTTTGTTGTGCTCTCTTTTGCCATAAATGGATTTGGACAACCTCCAGAAAACACAAATTCAAATGCTACAATTTCAAACCAAGAAGTGTTGCAGGAAGTAGAAATTGAAGGAAACTTTCAAGAGGTTGAATTGGATAGTATTTCTGTTCAGAAAAAAAAGGAAACGAGATCAGATTATAAGGATAGAGTGCCCAACAGGAGTAGGGAAAAGAAGAGCTTATCAAGTTCAATTAAAATTCAATCCAAGCAGGTATTGGAATCGGAGTCAAAGAAAGTGAGATACCAGAGTAATAGTCGGTCTCCATCCATTCAGAGCCAACAAATTATGGACAATGAAGTTGAAAAACTTAAAGAGATTGATGATGAGTCATTTGAGTATCACTTGTACAATTATGTTTCGGGAAGTTATGATGATACAAGGCAAGAATCTCTATATCGAGCTCAGTCTATTGATGGGAATAATCAAGAAGTTCAAAAACTAATAGTAGCTAATGCTCTGGTTCAGGGAGATACGAAAACGGCAGGAAATAATCTTGAAAAACTTGTAAAGAACGGTATCCTTAGTAAGGAAACGATTGCTTATACAGAGGATGTGCTTATATCAGCAGAAGGTAATGATCTTCTTTTAACCCATGGGACCAATGATTCCTATGGAGCTCTTTATAACCAATATATAAAAGGCAATAAATTTGCTTCAATCTGCATTGTTTCATTAGAGTTAATGAAGAGTGAATCATATAGAAAATTAATTCGTGCCAAAGGAATTACTGTTCCCAATAGGAAAAATGTAGATGTTCAGTTTTTGGTAGAGCTATGTCATCTAAATAGAAATAAAGGGGTTTCAATATCGATGACTTTTCCAGTAGAATACTTAAGGCCACTTGCGAATGAGCTTATACCTTATGGGCTCGTACTTAGAACTGGTGCTCAAAAACCATTGTGTGCTTCAGATTTAGATGTATTGTGGAATACACGATTTAATAAAAAAAACCTCACCCAATATAATTCTATCGAAAGCAGAAATTATTCAAGGAACTACCGACCAACAGAAAAAATTCTAAAAGATTATCATGATTCCAATCAGAACAATCATTATATGAAAAGTAATGACGGGCAAAAAAGTAAGAAAGGGAAAATAGACAAGAAGCACTAGAATGAGAATTTTTCAAAAGCAATTAAAGCAGCTTTCTGATGAAGAGCTGATGAAAATGCTGTCTAAGGGAAACCAAAAGGCTTTTGATGAAATCTACCATAGATATTCGGACGTGTTGTTTGGATATTTTATGAAAATGCTTGCAAGAGATAAAGAAAAGTGTGAGGATATGGTACACGATCTTTTTGCAAAGATTATTAGAAAGCCTGATTATTTTGATGTCAACAGGTCATTCAGAACCTGGGTTTTTTCAGTGGCCTGTAATATGTGTAAGAATGAATACAAAAGAATGTCTGTTCGAAAACATGTGTCAAATGATTTTGAGCCTACAAAATCGATTCATGCGGATTCTGATACCCTAAAAAAGGTACATGAGAGTGGATTTAGTGATTCATTCTACGAAGCACTTAATGCCATGGATGAAAAGCATAAAAGCGTTTTTGCTCTTAGGCATTTTGAGGGCTTATCTATGAAAGAGATTGCGGAGACACTCCAGATAAATGAGGGAACAGTGAAGTCAAGACTGTTTTATGCTACAAAAACACTGGCAAATGAATTAAAAGAATTTAATCCAATATACAACCAATAATTATGGAAGATAGATTTATAAACATTTTTAAGAAATCAAATTTTCATGATCTCAATCATGAGGAGAAAGAGTTTATTTCAGAATTATGCTCGAATGAGGAGGAATTCGAAAATATAAAGCATTTGTATGCGGGTATGGAGACACTTGCTGATGAGTCTTTTCGATTGAATTCTGACGCACTAAAGACTCAGCTAGATCAAGAATTTAAAGAGGTTCATGGCGCAGAGGGAGGGTTTAGAATATTAAAATTTTTATTTCCACCAATAACACCAATCTATGCAAAGCCAGGTGTTCAAATAGCATTTCTATTGGTCTTTGTTGGCACCATTTATTATTCTATTAATAGACTTTCAATCGACAAGAATCAAGCTGTGCTTTATTCTCAGAATACCGAAAATCAGGATTCGAAAGCAAATGAAGATAATACAGAATTAAAGGAGCTTACGAATGACAATACGGCAGAGGATCCTACTGAGCTTGAAGCCTCGATTGCTGAAATTCCTGTCTTGGAAGAAGCTTCAATGGCTACTGAGATAATATCAAATGAGTTGTTACTTGCGGAAATGGATGATCATATTGAAGAAGAGGCATTTATGGATGAGGCAGGTGTGCCTTCACCAGCTGCAACCGCTATGGCTGTTTCGGGAATGGATAGGCCAGATAACAATGAGAACTTGTTCATAATTGAGCCTGTAGGAACCAACCTGGAACTGCTGGATGATTTGTTTGTTACCTTTTAAGTTTTAATATAAAATCTTCTTTTTCTTGTTGAGGACGTTTAATGAGAATGCCCATTCTGAAAAAGTCCATACTTATACGGTATTTTTTATTGCCTTTAAGAGCATTCCATGCACTAAGCATGGAATTACTCCATCTTATATCGTCTAAGACTAAAATCGTATCATTGTGAATATATTTATCTAATAGATCTAAATAATATTTCAACGCTTCACCATCGTGATGCCCGTCAATAAAAACCAGGTCAAAAGATTCTGTTTTCAGATCTTTAATGTAGTCATAAAATGTTCTGTTTATGAGCTCGATAGGTTTGCCGTGAAGACTTTTTTGTGCGAGTTTGAATGTTTCAGGACAACCTTCTATAGATGTAATTTGTGCAGAGGGATGCCCAAGATGAAGATGAAGAGATCCAATTCCTATAGACGTACCTAGCTCTAGTATTGATTTGGGTTTGAAATAATGACTAATTCGGTATAAGAGCATAGCATTTTTACCATAAGAAGAGCTGGTTTTAAATATTTGCTTTACAGATCTTTTTTTGTTTAATTTTTTCGATTTTGCTCCGTAATCTTGAACCTTAATTTCCACTGCATTCGATTTCGCCATGGAAACACATTGATCTATGTCTTTTTGATGTTTCGGGTCTATTCCCTGATTCATGCCTTCTTTCATGAAATTATAAATAAAAGGAGAATGAACACCATGTAAATACCTCGCGTTCAAGCGATATTTGATATATTCGAAGGCGATATTCATATTTTAAATGTTTTATGCAAGACACTGATCTTATCCAACATATTAATTCTCAGAAAAACAAGATTCAATCAGGAAGTCCAAAAATAGAAATAATTGCACCATGTGTATTGAATGACGGCATAATTGCGATTGGTGATATAGAGAAATCAGAATTAATATCACTTTTTGAGCAAGAAGAAAAAAAGCTCTTATTTTTCGTTCCTGCGTCTGGTTCTGGTTCTCGAATGTTTAATTTTTTGCTTTCTGCAGCTCCAGATGAGGTTTTTGAAAAAGATCAAAGCGTACTTCAGTTTTTAAATAACCTAGAATGTTTTGCATTCTATGACGAAGAGCTACGGTTAATGCATTCTAAATGGAAGGATGGGGAGATGAGCTCACGAAAATTAATTGAACTCATTATAGGTGCATCAGGAAAAGATTTTTCAAGTTCCCCAAAGGGATTGATTCCATTTCATTTGACTGAAGAGGGCCCCCTAAACGCTTTTCAGGAGCACATACTTCAAGGATTATTACTCAATGCTCATAAAACACAATTTCATTTTACTATCCAGGAATCTTTTAAATCGAATTTTTTATTCTCTCTTGATGAGCTTGGGGAAAAATTTAAAAACGATTACAATGTGGATTTCTCTATTCAAAATCCCAGCACGGATTCCTATGCATTTGATGCGTCATTAAATACAATTGAATTGCAAAATGGAAACTTGCTTAGACGTCCTGCTGGTCATGGAGCGTTATTGGAGAATTTAATAGACCTAAATAATCAAATCGTATTGATTAAAAACATAGACAATGTGCAGCATTTAAGTTCATCTGAAAAATCAATCGAGATATGGAAAACACTATGTGGCTTACTTTTAAATGTTAAAAATCAGCTACAAAAGCTCTATGATAATCCATCAATGGAAGGTTTATTGGAATTTAATCAGCATTATCAGCTTTACACGTCTGAACAGCTAAACATGGATGGTGATGCGGGTCAGATCAAAAAACTAATCAATCGCCCACTAAGAATAAGTGGAATGGTTCATAACGAAGGTAAAGCAGGTGGAGGACCATTTTTTGTTAAGACACCAAACGGTGATGTGAGTAAGCAAATTATTGAAGCAGTTCAGGTTTCTAATGATGAGTCACAGCAAAAGCTATTGTCACAGAGTACTCATTTCAATCCGGTAATGCTCGTGTTGGACCTTTATGATTTTGAGGGAAATAAGCACGATCTGAAAAGCTTCAGAAATGATGATAATTATTTTGTTGTGAATAAGATGTACCAGGGAAAAGATATTTCGTTTATTGAGCTTCCAGGCCTTTGGAACGGAGCTATGTATGATTGGAATACTCTTTTTGTTGAAATACCTATAGAGACTTTTACACCAGTAAAAACAGTGCTGGATCTTTTAGATTCAAACCATCAGCCAAAAAAATAGAATTTTTAGCACAATTTTGGCCTTGTCATTGTTTTACTCTTAATTTTGTCAAATGAAAATTCCTGTTACCGTATATTCGGAAATTACTCCAAATCCATCGACGATGAAGTTTGTGGCCAATAAGTATATCTTACCGTCAGGTGAATCTGCTAATTTTACTTCTAAAAAAGACACTATTGGTTACTCTCCGCTAGCGGAAGAGCTTTTCCAATTGCCTTTTGTAGATGGTGTTTTTATCGCATCTAATTTTGTTACAGTTACTAAGACAGATAATGTTTCTTGGGATTTTATTACGATGCAGCTTCGAGAGTTTATTCGAGACTGGATTGCTGAAGCAAAGGAGATTTTATTAAAGAGTCAAGAAGATGTAGAGCCTTCAATTGCTAATGTTGATTTGGATAACCTAAATTTTGAATCAAGTGAATTTGATCAGAAAATAGCCTCACTCCTAGATGAATTTGTAAGGCCTGCGGTCGAAAATGATGGTGGAGCAATAGATTATGTGGGCTATAAGGAGGGGCAGGTTACTGTTTTAATGAAAGGTTCATGTGCGGGGTGCCCATCTTCAACAGCAACTTTAAAAGGAGGTATTGAAACATTACTCAAACAGCACATACCAGAAGTTAAAGAAGTAATAGCTCTTAATCCTCCAATGTAAAGAGATAATCATTTGACATTTTAATAATAATAATAATTCGTATATTTAATATATGACTTACTATTTCATAAATGGATAAGATCTTGAGTGACAAGTTAACTTTAGATTCAATTGATTTGAAGAGTTCGCTAAGGCAGTATTTTGGGTTTGATAAATTCAAGGGAAGCCAGGAAGAAATCATTAATAATTTATTAAACGGTAATAATACTTTTGTGATTATGCCTACCGGTGGAGGTAAATCGTTGTGTTACCAGCTTCCGTCATTTCTTTTAAAGGGCACCTCAATTATTGTATCTCCGTTAATTGCACTTATGAAAAATCAGGTGGATGCGATTCGAAACCTGTCTAATAATGAGAGTGTAGCTCATTTCATGAACTCTTCATTGAGTAAAACAGAAATTCAGAAAGTGAAATCAGATATTCGTGAAGGAAAAACCAAAATGCTTTATGTGGCTCCAGAATCTTTGACTAAAAAAGAAAATATTGAATTTCTTACATCTGTAAACATCTCATTTTTTGCGATAGATGAAGCTCATTGTATTTCAGAATGGGGTCATGATTTTAGGCCAGAATACCGTCGCCTAAGACAAATATTCGAGGAAATCTCGGAGGTGCCCATAATTGCGCTTACTGCCACCGCGACGCCAAAGGTGCAATATGATATTCAAAAGAATTTGAATATGCTTGATGCTATCGTCTTCAAGTCTTCCTTTAATAGAGACAATTTATTTTATGAAATTCGTCCAAAGCGCGAGGTTGAGAAACAGATTATTAAATACATTAAGCTTCGCATGGGCGAAAGTGGAATTATTTATTGCCTGAGCCGTAAAAAAGTTGAAGAGGTGGCAAAGCTACTTCAAATCAACGGCATAAATGCATTGCCATATCATGCAGGGTTAGAAACATCGGTAAGAGCAAGACATCAAGACATGTTTTTAATGGAAGAGGCCGATGTTATTGTGGCTACTATTGCATTTGGCATGGGTATTGACAAGCCCGACGTGCGATTTGTAATACATCACGATATTTCAAAGTCATTAGAGAGCTATTATCAGGAAACGGGTAGGGCAGGACGCGATGGAGGTGTAGGAGAATGTTTGGCATTTTACAGCTATAAGGATATAGAAAAACTGGAAAAGTTTTTACAAGGGAAACCCATTACCGAACAAGATATTGGAAGGCAGCTTCTCAATGAAATTGTTTCGTATTCAGAAACCTCCGTTTGCAGAAGGAAATTCATTCTTCATTACTTTGGAGAGACATTTGATGAAAAGAAATGCAATGAGAAGTGTGACAATTGTAAGAATCCAAGAGAAAAAATTGAAGGTAAAGAATATGTTCAGATGCTTTTGAAGTCGGTTACAGCTTTGGATGAGACACAGAAAGCGAAGCATATATGTTCTTTTCTATCTGGTACAAATACGGCAGATATGAAGTCATACAAACATGATTTACTTCCTGAATTTGGTATTGGAAAGGAGAAAGATGAGCATTTTTGGAATGCGGTATTAAGGCAGGCTACGGTTTTTGGATTGCTGAGCAAGGATATAGAAACTTTTGGAGTTTTAAGCATAACTGACGAAGGAAGGGATTTCATAGAGAAACCTCAGTCCTTTATTCTCTTAAAGGAGCATGATTTTTCCAATACGGATGACGAAGATTCTATTATTCAGTCGAATTCTAAAGAGGCTGCTTTTGATGAGGAGTTATATCAAATGTTACTTGATCTAAGAAAATCTTTATCAAAAGAAAGAAACATTCCTCCATTTGTGATTTTTCAAGAACCTTCTCTTAAAGACATGTGCTTTCAGTATCCTATCTCAAATGAAGAGTTGACTAATATTCAAGGAGTAGGAAATGGTAAAGCAGAGCGTTACGGTGAACCTTTTATAGCTTTGATTGCAGATTATGTAGAGCGTAATAATATTGAACGCCCACAAGATATCATGGTCAAGACTTTGGTAAACAAATCTCAACTCAAAGTACAGCTTATTCAAAATATTGATCGAAAGCTGTCCTTAGAAGACATTGCCAAATCTCAAGGCAAATCGTTTGAAGATTTATTACTTGAAATTGAAACCGTTGTTTCTTCAGGTACTAGAGTGAACATCAATTATTATATAAATGATGTTCTTGATCAGGAAAGCCAGGATGAGGTTTATGATTATTTCAATGAAGCGACAACAGATGATATCATTGAAGCATACAACGAATTTGATGGTTTGTATTCAGAAGAAGAGCTAAGACTCATGCGTATCCGCTATATGAGCGAGGTGGCCAATTAGATTTAAAGTTTTAGTGCTTTTTCAATTGAATTGCTAGACACTGCATGATAGTTTTGTTTGAATTCTTTGAACCAAGAAATTGCATTTTCTCTCGTGGACTCATTTTCGTATAGAGCAATATATAATGGTAATATGAATTTTCTTCTCCCAATTTTTTCTAAAAATGACTTTAAATAGGGGTAGGCAGGTGTATAGTTTGATGAAATTGACTTCATGAACCATTCAAATTGAATTTCAGCATTTGTCCATTTAGAAAAAGCAAGCCCCTCATCGAGAAGTTGCATTTTTTCTGATGAGATGTCTGCAGAAAGATGTCTAATAAACGTAAGCCATTCTTGAACCGAATAATTATCTCTATTATCAAATGGGACTCTCTTCCATTTCTCATTCATCTTGTCCATTGAAAAATCTATGGCCATCGTTTTAACTTGATCAAAGCCCGAAGATTGAATAGCTATACAGCTTTCGGGAATCCCCGGTTCATAAATCCACTCTTTGTAATTGAAATCAATTTCGTATTTCTTCAATAACTCTTTCTCTAGATACGCCACAAATTTTTCGGTATTTACAGAGGTAAATTTGAAATGATTAAAATAGCTTTGTAAAAAAACATCCATTTTATCTCTGCCAACTCTATTTTCTAGGGTTTTCAAGAAAAAAGCACCTTTCACATATGCCACGTCAGTCATGCCGTCGTCAGGATCTCTTCCATCTAGGTCTAGAAAAAGGTGAGCGTCCTCAGGATGAGAGCTTTTTTCAATTCTTTCGAGCTCTTCTTGAAGCTCGAAAAACTCGATGAGAGCAAGATTGTCGGCACCGCTTTTTCCCACAATTTCCTCCATAATTCTGTTTTCGAAATAAACCGTAAAACCTTCATTGAGCCAGAAATCATTCCATGTTTCGTTTGTGACTAGATTTCCTGACCACGAATGCGCAAGCTCGTGAGCAATTACGGATACCAAGCTTCGATCTCCAGCAATAAGGGTTGGGTTGGCAAAAGTTAATCTTGGGTTTTCCATACCGCCAAACGGGAATGAATAAGGGAGAATAAGAAGGTCATATTGCTCCCAAGCATATTTTCCATAAAGCTTTTCAGCGGCTTGCATCATTTTAGGTAGGTCTTCAAATTCAAACATACTGGCATCAAGAAGCTCTGGTTCGCAATAGACACCCGTATGGTTTCCTAAATCTCCATATACTAAATCCCCAACAGCAAGAGCGATGAGGTAACAGGGAATGGCTTGTTTCATATCGAAATGATACATGCCTGCGTCATTTTTCAATGTCGGATTTGAGGCACTCATAACGGCCATCAAATCAGAGGGAACCTGAAGGTCTGCACTATATGTGATTCTATTTGCAGGAACGTCCTGAACAGGAATCCACGTGCGCGTAAGAATAGCCTGCCCTTGAGTATATAAGAACGGCTTATTTTTAGAGCTTGTTAAAGCTGAATCTAACCAGTCAAGGGCTTCTGATTCTTTTGTAGTTTCATAATAAATATTTACGATAGAGGTGCCTCTATCAATATCCACAATTAATGGTTGTCCAAGAATTTCATTTTCTGCTTCTTCGCCAATTTGAAAATTTCGATTGATTTCATTGCTTAATTCGCCAGTAGTCACCTTTTTGATTTTAAGACCTTTGATGTCAAATATGGCCTTTTTTGTTCCTGAATTTAGCATCTTGTGCCTTGCAACACCGCTTAATTTTTTTGTATTAAAGTCCACATTTAGGTCAAGATGAAGATGGGTTGTATGTATAGAATCTACATTTGAAAATGAATGATTTTTGATTGGAATGATTGTGTTTGAGCTTATTTCTAATTCATTTGATGAGCAGGAGCTTACGAACAAATAGAGTAGGGCAATAGAAAAGAACAGCTTCATATTATTTTTGGCTAAAATTCAATATTCCAAATTTTTCTTTACCACTCATTAATGCGTAAAGAAGTAATTCTTTATTTAACAAATCCAGTTTGAACATTTTAGGAACGACTATAGACTTGAGCTCTTTTCGAGTGAATAGTGTTTTGCGTGCTACGGTCCCATTTTTCATGCTTACGGTACATATTGCTGCAGCATTTTTTCTTCTGGATAGATTGAATGAATAGCATGAATTGTTTTCTCGTGAAAACGTACCTTCTTCATTATAATTCTTTAGGTTGTCATTAAATATGAAATACATATTATCGCCGTCTGTAAAAGAGCTGTATGATGAGAAGGGGCCACCATCATTTGTCGAAATTTGAGATTTGGGTATTCTCTGTTGCCAATCAAAGCTACCTTCCTTTCCAATTTTAAAGGCTATTATATCATCATAATAATAGTAATAAATGGAAGTGGATAATCCCGTCCTGCTATCATAGTTTGTTCTTTCATAAATATAATATTGTTCCAAGGATCCACATATAGTACCATCATCTAAGCTGAAAATGTCTCTTATTTTGTATCGGTATGTTTCCCTGTTTCGATTTCGATTTCGATTATTAAACCTTGAATTTCCATTGTTTCGATTAATCCAATTCTCATCAATCATGTTTTGGTCAAAAGAAACAAAACCTTTAAACATTACGGAATCTTTATTTGTATCATATCTCAATACAAATACCCCTTCAACCTTTCCGTTTCGTCCGGTTCCGTATATGCCCGATAAGGTGAATACATTGTTTTTAGAGGACATTTCCATATCATCCACGCGTTTGAATTCAAGGTCCAATGAGAATTCACTAAGCTCATTGTTTCGAATTTTATATACATGTATGGCTTTGAAGTTTTCAAAAGAACGCGAAAAAATCCGGTCATTGGGTTTATTATGCTCTGTTACGCTAATAAAATAATCACCATTATTTGAAATGTGGTGCTGATTGATAGTGCTCATATTTCCATCAAAAGGCACGTTGTATTCACCGTTCTGAAGGATATTCATTTGGGCATCCATAATAACGTATCCATAATCATCCTGTCTTGCTTTACGGCCTGGAATTTCCCAAAAAACGGCAAAGTATTCTCTGTTTTCAGAGCTTTGAATACTGAAATTGGGTTTGGCTCCGATTCTTTCATTTTTGTATGAAGCAATCAATATTGACTCATCATAAATATTCATTTCTTCATCATAGGGCTGAGCGTAGAGGAGCATTTCACCATTTGCCTTATCTGAAAGAAAAACGTAAAGCTGGTCGTGAAAGAGCTCTGCTGTTTCAAAATTGGCAATTCCAGTTTGGGCGACCTGTTTAATTCTAGATTGATTCCTGAGCTGTAGATTTTCGTGATTGACGACGCGATACGTTCCTAAGGTTCTCCCTCCAGACCAGCGTAGAGAATAAAAATCAGCATTTTTCTTTGGTAAAATTTCCAATAATGATCCCGGAGACCTTTCCAATTCTCCCCATGTTAAATCAAAATCTTGAGTATATCCAAAAGTGGAATACCCAAGAAATAACATAAATATCAGAAGAGATCGAAGCATTTTTTATGGATTAATCTACCATTTGTATGCCAAGATAGTTAGAAGGGTTGATGTTTTTCAATTCTTCCTTTAATTTTTGTGATATATCCAGGCCTTCAATAAATTCATGAACCGACTCCTGAGTTACCCTATCATGAGTCCTTGTAAGCCCTTTAAGCGCTTCATATGGTTTTTCGAAACCTTCTCTTCTCAATACGGTTTGAATCGCTTCTGCAACAACAGCCCAGTTGTTTTCTAATTCCTTAGAAATGGCTTTTTCATTTAAAACCAATTTATTTAAACCTTTCAAAGTTGACTGAAATGCAATTAAAGTATGAGCTAAGGGAACACCAATGGCTCTTAAAACAGTTGAATCTGTTAAATCTCTTTGAAGTCTTGAGATTGGAAGCTTGCTGGACAGGTGCTCAAATAAAGCATTTGCAATTCCTAAGTTTCCTTCAGAATTTTCAAAGTCAATTGGATTAACTTTGTGAGGCATAGCTGAAGAGCCAATTTCTCCTGCCTTTAGTTTCTGTTTAAAGTAATCCATGGAGACATACGTCCATATATCTCTATCCATATCAATCAGAATGGTGTTAATGCGTTTTAATGCATCAAAAAGTCCTGCGATATGATCGTAGTGTTCAATTTGTGTTGTAGTTTGACTTCTATGAACTCCAAGTGTTTCATTTACGAATTGATTTGAAAAATGTACCCAATCAACTTCAGGGTAGGCCACGAAATGCGCGTTAAAGTTTCCTGTTGCTCCTCCAAATTTTGCAGAGAAAGGCACCTGATTTAAAGTTTCGTTTTGTATTTCAAGACGTTCCCGGAATACCTTTAGTTCCTTACCTAATCGAGTAGGAGAGGCCGCTTGTCCGTGAGTTCTTGCCAGCATCGGGATATCTTTCCACTTGACCTCAAGCTCTTTTATCTTTTGAATCAGCTCAGTAAGCATCGGAGTATAAACTTCGCTGATACCATCTTTGAGAGATAAGGGAATAGCCGTATTATTAATGTCTTGCGAGGTAAGTCCGAAATGAATGAATTCAAGCTGGCTTTCGAGTCCTAAGCTCTTCATTCTATCTTTTAAAAAGTATTCAACGGCTTTTACATCGTGATTTGTTGTCTTTTCGGTTTCTTTGATCCAATTGGCATCCTCTTCTGAAAAGTCAATATATATTTTTCTTAATTCTTCTTTCTTTTGATTTGAAAGCCCATCCAAAGAGGGAAGTGGAATTTCGCTGAGAGCGATAAAGTATTCAACTTCTACAAGTACCCTATATCTAATTAAACCGTATTCCGAAAAATAGGCTTGCAATGCTTTGGTTTTGGAGTGATATCTACCATCTATAGGTGAGATGGCTGTTAATGGAGTGTAATTCATGATGCTTTACTAAAGCACAAAGATAATTCTATCTTTCGTAATTCAATCATCTTTGCTTATTGAACATAAACATTTAGCTCTTCGAGTGGTTAAAAATGATATGTTTCGGTAATTTTGCATTGATGAAATATTCGAGTCGCTTTCTTTATTTTAATTGGATCACCCTTATCTTAATTTACTTAGTTGTGATTGCTGGAAGCTTTGTGCGGATAACTGGAAGTGGAATGGGCTGTCCGGACTGGCCAAAATGCTTTGGAGAATGGGTGCCCCCTACAACGGCTAATGATTTGCCTGAAGACTATCGAGATTCTTATTTAGAAAAACGCTCAAAGAAGGTTGAGAAGTTTTCTGGCTTACTGGAATCAATGGGCTTAGAAAGTTCTGCCAAAAAACTTAAAAATGATCCTTCTGTCTATGAAGAAGAACCCTTTAATGCTCAAAAAACGTGGATTGAATATATAAATCGCTTGTTCGGATTTTTGGCGGGTAATTTTATGCTTGCGGCCTTTTTCTGGTTGCTCTTCGCCTATCGTAAATCAAAGCTGATTTGGGTCTGTGGGTTCAATTTGATTTTAATGGCCTTTCAGGCTTGGTTTGGTTCCATCGTTGTGGCTACCAATCTGGTCCCTTGGACGATAACGGTACACATGCTATTGGCCTTAATAATTATTGCTATTCAAATATATGTACTCGTAGTGCTCACTGATAAAATCGACTTGTTCAAGAAGTTTGAGCTGGCCCATTGGATGAAATGGATGATGTGGTTTATTTTCGCCATCACATTTTATCAAATGTTTTTGGGCACACAGGTACGTGAGTCAATCGATCATCTCATCAAAGCTGGTATATCTCAGGAAAGCTGGACTGATGAGCTTGGTATGTCCTTTTACATACACAGAAGCTTTTCATGGCTGGTATTAATTCTATTGATTGTTATTTTTTGGTTAAACGAGAAAGGAAAACGTTATATGCCTATTCGATATGCTTTTATCTTGCTGTCTTTGGAATTGATTTCTGGAGTGTTATTGGCTCATGTTGACATGCCTGGTCTTGTTCGTACGATACATTTACTTTTCGCTTCAATGCTTTTTGGTGTGCTTTGGATGTTTCTTCTTAGGGTTAGGGGTGTCAATCGCTAATCTGTGCTGAAAAATGAAGGATCAATTCCCGATCTAATTGTTTTCAAAAAACAGTTCAAATCTCCGTCTAGATCACCATCAAAAAAAGTACTACATCTGTATTGGTAACCTGAAAATAACTTTTCTTGATTCGAGTATAAAAATATACTGTTCCCACTTCCTCCAGTACAGCCTTCTGAATTTTTACGTTTTTCTACATTTCTAATGTCACATTTCAAAAACGCGGACTGAATATTATTCCACTTGCTTTTTTCAATACTTATTGAATCTTCTTTAATGATTTCTCCATAGGAGTCAACTACATAAAAAAGCATGTCACTTTGAATTCTGACTTTATAACTTCTATGGTCGTCTGGTGGGACTGATGCATCGTGATATTCAAACACAATTTCATCTGCCGAAAAGGCGAGTGATTTTGAAGATTCAACATGGCTGTGAGGAGTTGTTCTACAAGAGGAAACAAGACCCGAAGCAATGAGTAATATTACTTTTAAACTATTCTTTTTCAATATAATAAGTTTTTTTACCTAAAGTTAATATATAACTACCTGAGGAAAGCTCTTCAATCGATATGTTTGATTTGCTTTTCGTGATTATACCGGATTTCATTTCTTTTCCTTCAATAGAAATAACCTTATACTCGGTAGGTTCATTAAGGCCTTCAATATTGATGTTATTTTGAGTAGGATTTGGATAAATCAATAACTGGTTTGACGTGTTTTCAGAAAGTCCAGCCATACTAATTCTGCCTTTTCTGTACAAAATATTTCCAGATACGCCGTCCTGAAAAACGACATGAATATATCCATTTCTGTAGTATAAATCAGGATTGGATTGAGTCCCACTTGTTATGAGATTGATTTGGCTTTTCGTTTGTTCAAAAGCGCTAAAATCATCTCCGCTACCATAAGCACAATAGACCTCATAATTACTGGTTTCTGCAGCTTGCCAAACGACGAATAAGGAATCATAATTTCCATGTATTCTAGGATAATTGGCGTTACCTACAGAACTCTGAGGGGCGGGAAGCATAAAGCCCCCCTCTGGCGTTTGCGTATTAACCATATCTGTTTTTGAGATATAGCACCGATAACGACCAGATGCCTGACTTGCCGATACGGCGAAGAGCTTGTTTTCATCTATAAAAGCATCAGGGCCGGTAGATGGACATTGATTGATCATCCAATTGAGGTAATCGATATTCTCATAGTCCAAAAAGCTTTGGCCACCATCTTGAGATTTTACGGCATACATATCTCTTATGCTGCCTTCATTATTTCTAAAGAGGAGGGCTTGTAGATTGTCTTTTTTTGCAATAGTCGCTGGGCAGCAATCACAAGCTTCATCCGGAACAATGGAGGTGACCTCTTGTTCGGGATTAAAGGTAAGACCACCATCATCAGAATGACTGACGACGTATCTTGGATTTAACCATACCTGATCGTGTACCATATAAATTATACTTGGATTTCCATTGTTATCGAAGGCAATGTTAGGTAGCCAAGCGACACCTACAGGGTGAGAGTCAGCTCGTATAGGGTCTGTGAAATTTATGCCGCCATTAGTGGATCGAACGCTATATACATGGCCTTCTTGCAATGGGTTTTCTTTAAATACAATCATAATGGTGTCTCCCGAGGCATCAATTTCGGGTCCAGTCCAATTGGCCAAATAGCATTGAAAGTTATTCGGAGTAATTTGCACTGGAGTATCAAAATCAGTTCCATTAAATTTTGCAGTGTGGACGGTTCCATCAATATTTCTACCAAATACCACAACGGGTTCGTCATTACTGTTCAGTATGATTCTTGGACGAGTGTTTCCGTAGATACTTCCTTCTGCCACAGACATGGTGTCCTCCCAAGTAATGGGAGAAAGATTTTGGTTGAATGCCTGAAAAGGGAGAATTGTACAGATATAAATACTTAGCTTGATGAGTTTTTTCATACTCTAAAGTTACAAAACAAAAGACTTCTTGAAATGCATCCGAAAAAATGAATATTTTATTATTTTTGCACCCACAATGTTGGAACTGTCCAACGGGTCCTATAGCTCAGCTGGTTAGAGCACCTGACTCATAATCAGGGGGT
>JBELDA010000018.1:22716-38727 GCA_042094515.1 Crocinitomicaceae bacterium | reverse complement strand
CATACCATTATTTTCTTCGTTTTCGAAAAGAACTCTCCTTTCTGAATTTTTATTTGAATCATAGAACGCTCTTTTCTTTCGATCCGAGAGTAAATGTAATATTTTACTTCTTTCTTTTCTTTTAGACATTGGAACTACATCACCCATTTTATTGGCAGTCGTATTGGCTCTCTCCGAATAAGTGAAAACATGAAGATAAGAAACATCTAAGCTCTTTAAAAAATTAAGCGTATCGTTAAAATGAGCATCTGTTTCTCCAGGAAATCCCACAATAACATCTACCCCGATACAAGCATCTGGTCTCAATTTTTTAATATAATTGATCCTGTCCTTATAAAGTGCTGTATCATATTTTCGTCTCATGGCTTTTAGCATTTGATCATTTCCAGATTGAAGGGGTATATGAAAGTGCGGAGCAATCTTCTTGGCTTTGGTCAAACAAAATTTAATGATTTCATCGGACAATAAGTTAGGCTCTATAGACGAAATCCTGAATCTATCGATTCCACTTATTTTATCTAATTCCTGAATGAGCTCATAAAAGTTCTCATCTTTACCTTGTCCAAAGTCACCTATATTGACACCGGTTAATACGACTTCTTTCACAGATGTTTTTGCAATCTTTGATGCTTCTTGTATTGTCTCATTAATAGATGAGTTTCTGCTTTTCCCTCTGGCTAGTGGAATAGTACAAAAAGTACAGAAATAATCACAACCATCCTGAATTTTCAAAAATGATCTTGTTCGGTCTCCAATTGAAAAAGAAGGAATAAAGTCTTTTGTTTTTTTAATACTGTCGTAGGATACATGAGTTTTTTCAGGGTCCAAGTCATTTAATTTCTCGATATGTTCAATGATATTAAATTTTTCATTTGCGCCCAATACCATATCTACTCCCACTATTTCAGCAATTTCATTTGGTTTTAGCTGAGCAAAACAACCAATTATTACAACGAAGCATTCTGGATTCATCCGTTTTACTTTGCGAACAAGCTGTTTACATCGTTTATCAGCATTTTCAGTGACGGAGCAGGTATTCACTACAAAAATATCTGGATAGTCGTCTAAGGAAACCTTGGCCATACCCGCATTCTCGAACAGTCTCGAAATTGTCGAGGTTTCTGAAAAGTTGAGCTTACAGCCAAAGGTGTGAAATGCGACTTTTTTAAATTGAATCATAATCCGTGGGTGCAAATTTACACGTTCAAAAAAATTATTCAAAAAGATTCAGAAGTAATTCTTCATAAATAGGAAGTAAAATAGAGATATTCATTAATTTTGCGAAAAAAAAACATCATGCAGTTTGATATTGCTATTATAGGAGGAGGAATTGTTGGTGCAGCTACTTTTTATAAAATACAAAAACGAAACCCCTCATTAAAACTTGCTTTGTTCGAGAAAGAGGATGCATTGGCAGCTCATCAAACTGGACATAATTCAGGTGTTATTCATTCGGGTTTATATTATAAACCTGGTTCGCTTAAAGCAAGAAATTGCATTGAAGGGCGACATGAGTTAGTGGATTTTGCTAAAAATCACGGAATTGACCATGACGTTTGTGGCAAAGTAGTCGTAGCTACTGAACAAAAGGAACTCCCTCATATGGATAGGATTTTTGATATTGGAACTGAAAACAAGATAGAGGGAATTGAAAAAATCAATGCAAAAGAAGTTCTGGACATTGAACCCCACGTTAAATCAATTGGTGGTATTTGGGTTCCATGTACTGGTATAATTGATTTTGTAGCTGCTACAAAGAAAATGGTAGACCTGGCTCTAGCTATTAATTCTGATAGTAAGGTTTTCATGGGGCACGAAATAAGTAGCATTACAAAAGAAGATTCTGTTTCTACGTTGCATTCTTCAAAAGGACCTTTTAAAGCTAAGTATTTGGTTTTTTGTGCAGGACTTCAGGCGGATCGATTAGCCAAGAAAGATGGTGTGAAGCTAAAAGAAAAAGTAGTTGGATTTAGAGGAGATTATTATGAATTGACTGATAAAGCTAAGGATAAGGTTAAGAATTTAATTTACCCTGTGCCAAATCCTGACTTTCCGTTTTTAGGTGTGCATTTCACAAGAATGACGAATGGAGAAATTGAGTGTGGTCCAAATGCTGTTTTTACTTTTAAGAGAGAGGGTTACAATAAAACAGATTTTTCTCTAAAGGATACTGCTGATGCATTGAGCTACGGTGGAACTTGGAAATTATTTTTCAACAATATGTCTTTTGGTATAAATGAATACCGACGAGCATTTTCAAAGCGCTTGTTTTTAAAAACACTTCAAAGAATGATTCCCTCATTGGAGTCAGATGATATAAGGCCAGGGCGTGCAGGAGTAAGAGCCTTACTTCTTTCACAGGACGGTGACACTCGAGATGATTTCCGGATAGAGTACCAGGGCAATTCAATACATGTTTTGAATGCGCCATCTCCTGCGGCAACTGCATCTCTCGCAATTGGTAATTATGTCTCTGAAGAGGCAGAAAAACATTTCTCACTCAAATAAAAGAGGTAATAAACAATTTGAATGTTAATAATATTATTTAGGGATGTTACTAATCGAATTAAAATAAAATTAACTTTAAGAAAAACACGATATGTTTGACGATGAAGATGATGATAGCGGAGAGAAATTCTTAAAGGAAGACCTCGAACAATTTGAATCATATCTAAAAGGTATTCAGATTGGTTTTATGGATAGTGATAGAATCGAAGCGATTGTAGATCATTATCTTATTAATGGAAATTTTTCTAAGGCCAAAGTTGCTGCAGACTTGGCGTTAACACACTTCTCATATAATCATCTTTTTCATTTACGAAAAGCACAGGCCTTAGGTGGGTTAGGTAAATTAAATGAAGCACTCGAAATTACAGATAGTATTGAAAATTTCGGAATGCTCTCTTTTGAATATTTTCTGACAAAAGCTTCATTATTTAGTCAGCTTCGTGATTCAAAAAATGCCATTAAAAATTATAATCTTGCTATTGAGGCAGCAGGAGATGAAGATCTTGATGATATTTATCTTGATATTGCAATGGAGTATCAGAACCTGGGTAATTTTAAAGAAGCTATTATTATTTTGAAAACTGCTTTAATGGTAAACTCTGAGAATGAAGGGGCCTTATATGAGATAGCATTTTGTTATGATCAATTGGGAGACTATAACTTGGCGATAGAATGTTATACCCAATTTATAGATGAAAACCCTTATTCTTTTACGGCTTGGTATAACTTAGGTAATGCCTATAGTAAAATTGAAAACTATGAAAAGGCCTTGTGGGCCTATGATTATTCCATTTTGATTAATTCAAATTTTGGTCCAGCTCATTTTAACATTGCAAACGCGTATTTGTCTAAAGAAAAGTTTTACAAAGCCATTGAGCATTTTAATGAATGTATGAGAATCGATGGAGATGATGCTACAGCATATTGTTACATTGGTGAATGTTATGAGCAGGTAAACGAATTGGAGCTGTCTAAGCATCATTATAAAAGAAGTCTAGAGCTCGCGCCCATGTTTTCAGAAGCATGGTTAGGCTTAGGAATAATTGAAGATCTTGAAGGCAATACGAATGAGGCTATTATTCTCATTGAAAAAGCGCTGGAATTTGACCCCAACAATGCTGGAATTATGCATGTCTTAGCCGGAGCATTTGAAAAAATTGAAGATTTCGATCAGGCAGTTGAATTTTATAAGAAATCTTTAGAAATCAATCCAAACGACGAAGAATGCCTTTCTGACTACATAGAGCTTTTAACTGAAACTTCTCCACAACATGCATTTTCGGTATTAAAGGATTTTATGGATCAGCATGAATCAAATAAAATATCTTCTATTTTAGAAATCAATTTGTTTTGGCTTTTGGGTCAAAAGGACGAGGCATTACATTTATTCTCAAAATGCCTTAAAGAAAATGGAGAGAAGGCAAAATCGATTTTTGAAATCAATCCAAATCTACTGGATGACCAAGACTTTTTGAATATATCACAAGATTAATTATACCCATGAACTTTAAATTATCCTACATTCCTAAGCGGTCTGAAAAGCCTCGTAATCAAGGTGTTACTATGATGATGGACAAAGGCTTAAGCCTTAGAGAGACAGAAGATTTTATTGAAGCTTCTGGGCATTTAACAGACATCGTGAAATTTGGATTTGGAACCTCTTATGTCACTCAGAATCTTGAGGAAAAAATTAAATTGTATAAAAAAGCTGGAATTCGGCCTTATTTTGGAGGCACCTTGTTTGAGGCTTTTTATGCAAGAGGCAAATTTGATGAATACGTCAAGGTTTTAAATCAATATGATTTGGACTTAGCAGAAATTTCTGATGGATCCATTATTATACCACATGATATTAAATGTGAATTAATAAAGAAAATGTCTAAAGATAGGACTGTAATGTCTGAAGTAGGTTCCAAAGATTCAGGAATATTAATATCACCGGCAAAATGGATTAGAATGATGCATTCCGAATTGGAAGCAGGTAGTTGGAAGGTAATTGCAGAAGGAAGAGAATCTGGGAATGTAGGTGTGTTTAGACCAAATGGAACGGCTCATACCTTATTAATAAATCGCATTATTTCCAAAATAGCTCCTCAGGATATTCTTTGGGAGGCACCTCAAAAAAATCAGCAGGTATGGTTTATTAAGCTTTTTGGAGCAGAAGTAAATCTAGGTAATATTGCTCCAATGGATATGATTCCACTGGAATGTTTACGTCTTGGTTTACGCGGAGATACATTCTTCGAATATCTTCCTAAAAAGGTTGAAGAACGCCTCAAGCAAATAAATGGCGAGGATGCTGAAGAAGAGTCGTAATCAAGAGACTTATTTTTCCCATGATTTTACCATAGACGGTCATTCGGCCGCAGTCTATTCGTTAACAGCTAGCGCATCTCATATTTATTCCTCTTCTGGCGATAAATACGTTGCCAGGTGGAATAAAACTGGTATCCAGGATAAGTTTGCCATTAAGCTTGATAAACCTTCTTACGCAATTAAATTTATTGATAAAACCAAAGCTTTAGTAATTGGTGGCTCAGATGGAGCTCTAAACATATTTGATACGGTCTCTAAAAAGGAAATCCGTTGTATTACACAGCATCGGCATGCCATATTTTCAATTGAGGAAAACAAAGATCGAAACCATATATATGTTGGAGATCAGGAAGGGTATTTGTCCATTTGGGAGAGTAATTCTTGGGAGCTTCAAATGATGATTCACTTGAACTGTGGTAAAATTAGGTCTATTCATTATTCTTCTTCAGAAAAGTTGTTATTCTTAGGAAAGCAGAATGGTGAAATAAGCATATTCGAAACGGAATATTACAATGAGATAAAATCATTCAAAGCGAATAAAGATGGGGTTTCTTCGATTCTTTTTTGTGAAAAACGAAAACTAATAGCTTCTGGTGGGAATGATGCCCATATTTCAATTTGGAATCTTGAAGGAGAGCAAGTCAGCTCTATTCCCGCGCACAATTATACTATTTATTCACTGTTGATCTTTTCTAATGACATATCGATTTCAGCAAGTAGAGATAGATCAGTAAAAATTTGGAAAGGATTTTTTGAATCCGTCATACAGAAAATTGATCATAAAAGTCACGGACACAATTTCTCTGTAAACACACTTGTAAAAATGGATGATACTTCTTTTTTATCAGGTGGAGACGATACAAAAATTATAAGCTTTAAAAACACTAATCATTGATATAGTCAAGCGTTAATTTACCGGATAGCTTATATATATCTAGGAAAGTACTGATTTTATTGAAGAGAAATTCATAATGCTGTAGCATTTGATTCTGATAGGTGCTTTCGAAGACAATTAGGTCTATAGAATTCAATGTTCCCAGCTCATATCTTTTTTTAGCAAGATCAAAGGTTTGTGTGGCATATTCAATATTTGCTGAGGACAATTCTACCAGCTTCGCACTTCCTTTATAAGAATCGATAAGGGATGCCATTGAGCTGCTGACTGTTTTTTCCATCTTATTATAATTCATTTGGGCAATTGATTCTTGAATTTTTGAAACATCTACAGCTCTTTTGTTTTTCCAATTATTGAAAATTGTATACCTCAAATTTAAGGTTCCATTATAGTTCAAGACTTCAGTTTGGACAGGGTCGAATGTTCCATTAAGATCTTCAAACCAACTTTTCGAGGGAGTAAAACCACCTTGTAAGCTGAGGGTAGGATACAAAAATGATTTTTGAAATGAAGTGTTAATTTGCTGAAGTTCTATTCCTAACAGCTGATTTTTGAGCTGCTGATTATTTGATTTGAGACTGTTCATCGTCTCATTGAAATCAATTATCGGGAAGTCGAATTCTAAACGGTCAGAAAGTAGTGGTATCTCAATATTTTCTTCGATTTCACTATTATTCATTAATAGAAATAAATTTCTAATTGCATTTTTAAATGAATATTCTTGAACTAGAGCATTCGTACTGTCTGCGAAATATTGATTTTTAAATTGTAGCTCTTCTAAAGATGAGGAATTTGCATATTTATTTTTTGCAATATAATATTGATAACGGCTAAGGGCATCAGTTTTAAGTTCATTTAAAATACTTAACCGTTCGTATTGAACTCTAGCACTATAATAAGCCTTTAATACATCAAGAATAGTTGATTCAATGACAAGCATTGCATTTCCTTTGCTTTGTTCTTCTAGCTTTTCTAGACGCTGCTTTGAGATTTTTACAGCGAACCCACTAAATAGATTTAGATTTAGAGATAGATTTGGGGCTAGATTTCTAGACAAGATTACTCCAGGGGTAAAGGTAAATGGGTTATTGGAGTTATCTTGTATAGTATTGTTGTATCCTACGTTTAGAGAAACGGTTGGAAACAATCCTGCTTCACTCCAGGAATTATTCTTATTGGAAATATCAATTTGAGCATTTGACACCTGAATGTCAAAGTTATTCTCCAACGCTACAAGCACCGCCTCTTTTGCAGACAAGGAATCTGAAAAAGGGAGTTGTGTAAAACAAAATAGTCCGTTTAACATGAAAATAAATAGGATACTATTTCTCATTTGAATCTATGTTTCTTTTAACTCTAAAGACAGGTTCAGCTTCAAGATCTGTAATTTTTTCTCCAGAGAATATTCTTTTTTTGATTCTCGCCCCTTCATTCCAAAATAATATAGCAGAAGGATAAAAGAATAAAATAAATACTGTTCCAAACAATACTCCAAATGCTATAGATGTAGCCATTGGTATTAGGAATTGAGCTTGCATACTCGTTTCAGATATCATTGGAAGTAATCCGGCTACAGTAGTAATGGAAGTTAGTAGTATGGGTCTAAATCGGGACACAGCCGCTTTGGTTGCCGCATTTTTAATAGATTCTCCTTCAATCAATAAGTTGTTATAACGATCCAAAAATACTATGGCATCGTTAACTAGAACCCCAATTAGAGCGATCATTCCAAATACTGAAAGGATCGAAACCGGAATTCCAACAAGACCATGTCCAATTATAGAACCAGCTATTCCAGATGGAATTACGAGCATAATTAAAAATGCTTGAGATAAGCTATTGAAATGAAGCATTAAAATCACGAACATTAGAAAGACAAGAACCATGGTTACATATTGCATAGAATCTCCTGTTTTTTGACTTCTTTCAAATTGACCAAGCTTTAAGGCGGAAACATTTGGATAAATAGAGGATACTTTGGGAATAATAGAATCAAAGATGTTCTTGTTAATGTCTGCTACTTTGTCTGGATCTATTGTTTCTGCATCAACTTTAATGATACGTTGGCCATTTAAACGTTTGAGGCTCTCGGGCGCTCTACCCATAGAAAAAGTACAGAGCTTCTTTAAAGG
This sequence comes from Crocinitomicaceae bacterium, assembly GCA_042094515.1. Taxonomy (GTDB): domain Bacteria; phylum Bacteroidota; class Bacteroidia; order Flavobacteriales_D; family Crocinitomicaceae; genus UBA952. The sequence goes on along the minus strand of JBELDA010000018.1, from coordinate 30,876 downwards.
AATCTGAGTACCCTGTGCATTTTTTATTTTCATGTTATGAAGATCGTACATACTGTTTCGATCCTCGAGCGGATATCTGACCCATATTTTCACCTCATCTGTGCCAATAATAACTCTTTGTGCTTCTTGTCCGAAAAAACCTTGTCTGATCTGACTTAATACGTCTGATTTTAAAATCCCATATATTTCAGCTTGATCTTTCATTTTAAGCTGAATCTCGTTTCTGCCTGGAGGCATATTGTCCTTAACGTTTATGACTCCCGACATTCGATTGAGCTCATTTTTTAATTCATCTCGTGCGCTTAACAACTCATTTTCATTAGTTGAGGTAAGTCCAATTTCTATTTCTTTACCGAATCGATTGAATCCACCAACATATACGTCCTGGGCGATTTTACAAATATCCAATTTGTTGATTCTTTTATTGATCCTATTCATTAAAGTATCTAATGGAAGCTTTGTGTTTTCAGCATCTACAAATACGTTAATGCTCCCCGTATGATTACCAGCTTGACCAATATTTTGAGTGAAACCAATATTACTTGTGTAATAGGTCATTATTTCATCTCCTGTTTCTTTTTTAATTCTCTCATTCTCTTCTATCAAAATAATGGTAGCTTGTTCTATGAAATCCTTTGTTTGCTTTTCATTGCTTCCTGGATTGTAAGCCACTTCTATAGTGAAGAAATCGGGTTGAATATTGGGAAAGAATGTAGAGGAGAGGGTGCCATTGACCAGCATACCAATAACAATGAACGTAAAAGCCATAGGAGCGAAAAAGCTCAGTCGATACCATTTTCTTTTTTTGCCTATCAATAGACGAACTGTTTCATGAAACATATTGTCCCGAAACCACTTAATAAAGTTGTCCGCAATAGCTCTTACTTTTTTCTCAATAGGTGATTTAGAGAATCCATTAAATGTTATTATTAAACCAAATAGAATCAATAGGATTGGAAATAAGATATCCATAGAAGGATTGTCTTCAGGAAACAAATAAAATCCAGTGGTCACAAATCCTATTCCAATAAGAATAAGACCAATACCTGATATATAGGAAAGGGGTATTTTGGGGTTTGCATCTAGAACTGTCTTTTTTGACAGGTGTGAGGGTAAAGTGATAAAACCTTCCAATATTGAAAATATTAAACAGCCAATGGTTACAAATGCCATTTCTCTCATCATTTCTAAGCCTTCTACAAAGAACAATACAGAAAAAGCTACAATTGTGGTGATTACTGATGAGCAAACTGATGGAAGAACCTCCATGGTGCCGTCAATAGCGGCCTGTTTTGCTGTTTTTCCCTTTTCAAAATGAGCATATATATTTTCTGCAATAACAATTCCGTCATCCACTAGAATCCCAACCACGAGAATCATTCCGAATAAGGAAATCATGTTTATTGTAATACCATAAAATGAACCTAGTATGAACATGCCTAAAAACGAGAAAGGGATCCCAAAAGCCACCCAACTCGAGAGCTTTACATTTAAAAAGAGTCCTAAAAAAACAAGAACCAAAATAAGTCCAGTAAGGCCGTTCTTGGTCAATAAATCAATCCTTCCTTCAAGTAGCTCATTAAATTCAAAATAGATGTCAAATTGGAAGTCAGAGTTCTCCTTATTGAATTTCTTTTGATAATCATGAAGTGTTTTTGAAATATCCTCTATATCCTGCTCTACAGTCTTTTCAATTTGAAATGAAACGGCCGGAAATCCATTAAATTTTGACTCTTGTGAATCTTCTGAATATCCAAGTTTTACATCTGCGATATCTCCAATAGTTACAACTTCACCGGCTCTTGAAGTTTTTAAAATGATTTGAGAAATTTCGTCGGCACTCAGCACACGGTCATTTGATCGAATACTCATCTCTTGTATATTCCCTCTAATAAAGCCTGTGGTTAGATTAATATTTTTACTGCTTATGGCCATTGAAATCTCTTGAAATGAGGTGTTGTATCGAAGCAAATCATTTTCACGAATATTGATAGTAATTTCCTTGGTGGGAAAGCCCATCTGAACGATTTCTGTAATGTTTTTTGTGTTGAGAAGGTCTTGTTCGACCTTGGCTGCAAGATCGACGAGTTGGATGTCAGAAATATCTTTGTTCTTAGCAGAAATCCCAATAAAGGCAACCACACTACCCATACCGCCAGAGGTTAAGCGTTTTATAATTGGCTTTTCAGCGCCTTCAGGAAATGAATTAATGGAGTTTATGGCATTTTCTACATCACTTAATAGCTGATCCATGTCAGCATCCTGATAAGCCTTGATTTTCACGGATGCCATGTTCTCAGATGATGTAGAATTGATTTCGTCAATTGCAGCTATACCTTTAACGGCTTGTTCAATTTTTATGGTAACACCTTCTTCCATTTCATTAGGAGAAGCTCCAGGGTAAAAAACAGATACCACTATGGTATTCGGGTCAAGCTCAGGAAAAAAAGATTTTTTTGTTGTCGATAAAGCAAAAATCCCAAAAATAATTACGACAAAAATAAAGGCATTACCCCAAACAGGACGATTAACAAAAAAGGTAATTAGTTTTCTCATCATTGTCTTTCTATACCAATGTATTTCTTGATTTTATTATTTGGCTCGTTGTATTCTAATAACAATGTGTCTTGATCATTTAAGCCATCTACAAAAAGTGAATCTTGTTTTGACCCTATAATCGAAACGCTTTTTTTGATAAGCTTGTCATTTTTTAAAATATACACGGTGTTTTTCTTGACAGCAGAAGAGGGGATGACGCACATGGATTCTGAAATAAGGTTATCTATTTCTGCCGTGACATATTGATTTGACAATATAGAAACATCTTTTAATGGCTGTATTGAATAGTAGATATCAATTGATTGAGTACTCTGATTTATGCTATTTGACGTTCTAATTATTTTCCCCGTTCCAATTGGCACATTATCAGAATTTAAAAATTGAACGGCACCTTTTTCTTTGAATTTGTCATATAATTCAATCGCTACAGGTAATTTAACCTCCATATTTTCCATGTTTGCTATTCTTGCTATTCTTGCTCCGGGATTAATAATTGAACCTGGTTCAGCATAAACATCCACTACATAACCATTAAATGGTGCTAAGAATAGATATTTTGACATTCTAGATTCAAGACTTTTAATATTTAGATATTCTGCGGAAACTCCTTTTGCGGTAAAAAACATTTTTTCTTTTTCGCTATTGCATTTTGGAAACTCAGGTAGATAGGATACGGGATCTATACTTTCAATAAAAGTATTCCATTTGTTAAACTCTTCAGGAAAATCAAGCTCTATATCCGCTAAAACATTAATTAATAAATTCGAGAGTTGGGCTTTTCTTGCACTTAATGTGAAAAACATTTCTTCAGAATCTACTTTATATAAAAGATCATTAAATCTAAATTGGCTTCCTGGTTTCAATAGGAGCGAACCTTTTTTTAGCTTGCCCTGAATTTCGAAAGCTACGTCAAGTTCTGTATATGGAGTAACCTGTCCGTAGGAATTTGTTTTGAGCGAACGGTTTTCATTTTTGATGACCTTTATAGGAATATACTTAATGGTTTCTTCTCCCTTTACTTCTTTAATTTCGGTTTTTTTATTACTCAGTACAATGGCATAAATTATTCCGGTTAGGACCAGCGTGACAGTAAATAAAATAATTTGGCTTTTTTTCATGGGATGGTTTTATTCGTCTTAAAGCGTTGTAAAAATAATCAAATTAGGCATTTTGATTAGCAGTATAGGATTAAAAAAACATAAAAGAGCTGTATATTTATGAAATGAAATTTACTCGGGCATTTACCATGTTTATTTTTATTGTAACCGGCTTAACAAGTTATTGTCAATTTGAGTTTAACTATGTTGATTCTATTTCAATTATTAATGGATCAAATGCACTTAAAATGCCTTGGGCAGGAGGATTAAATTATGTCCAGCTTTCAGATATCGATTATGATTTTGATGGAGATATGGATTTACTCGTTTTCGACCGAAGTAATAATCAGCTTAAACTATTTGAACACATACAAGAAGCTGGAGCTTCAGCATACCGGTTTAATCCCTATGGTGATGCGTTATTCCCTGAAGGCATGCGCTACAGGCTGTTTGCAATTGACTACAATGGAGACAATAAGAAGGATCTGTTTACTTACGGTATTGGAGGGCTGAAGGTCTATAAAAACACGGGCGATGTGAGCAATGGAATAAGTTGGGAATTAGCAAAGGAGCTTGTGTATTCTGATTATTGGGGTACTGAGCTTAATCTTTACATAAGTTCTACTGATATTCCAGCAATTGTAGATGTTGACAATGATGGTGATATAGATGTGCTTACTTTTCATATTGGAGGGCAATATATACAGTATCATCAAAACAAGAGTATGGAGCTTTATAACCATGCTGATTCTCTTGTATTTGAGCTCAGGAATGAATGTTGGGGTAAGGTTAGGGAAGACGTTTCAACCAACTCCTTGTTTTTAGACGATCAAACAACACCTTGTGAGGATGGAAATGTTCCAAATCCAGGCATTGTAAAGCCAGGTTATCCTAGCAGCATTCAAGAGGAAAAGGCTCACGCTGGATCAAGTTTACTGGCTCTTGATATTGACAACTCTGGCGTTAAGGATTTGATAGTAGGAGATGTTGCATTTACGAATCTTAATTTATTAATAAATAGCGGTTCTGAGGTAAACGCTAATTCTCCAATGATTTCGGTAGACCCTTCTTTTCCATCCAATAGTATTCCAGTGAGTACTCAGCTTTTTCCTGCTGCTTTTTTTCTTGATGTGGATTTTGATCAAGTAAAAGATTTAATTGTTGCTCCAAATGCAAAAAATATTTCTGAAAATGAGACGAGTATAGTTAAATATAAGAATACAGGGAGTAACATGAATTGCAATTTTGTTTTTGAAACCAAAGCATTTTTGCAAGGGGACATGATTGACCACGGTACAGGTTCTATACCAAAGTTTGTTGATATTGATGGAGATGGTTTGACAGATATGTTTGTCGCTAATTTTTTTGCGTATAAACCCATTTTATCTAAAGAAAGTCGGATTGCATATTATAAGAATACAGGAACGGTAAATACTCCCGAATTCACATTAATAGATTCAGATTTTCAGAATTTATCTTCACTAAATATAGGTCTTCGAATGGTTCCAGCGTTCGGGGATTTAAACGGGGATTCAAAAATAGACATGTTTCTTGGGCTCGAAGATGGTTCTTTGGCCTATTTTGAAAATATTTCAACTGGCTCTTCTCCTATGTTTTCAGCACCTGTTCTAAATTATACAGATAATAGTGGGGATTTGATTCATCATGGTTTATACGCTGCACCTCAGCTTTATGATTTAAATAATGATGGTTTATTGGATTTGATATTGGGTGTAAAAACGGGAGAGCTTATTTATTATCAAAATACTGGAAATGTTTCAAGCCCTGATTTTACTCTCGTAACTTCATTGCTGGGTGGTGTTGATTTTTCAGATTTAACACCAGACGGATATTCCGTACCGAATTTCTTTAATCATAATGACACAACCTATGCAGTGATTGGTTGCGTTGATGGCAGTCTCAAATTTATAAAAGGAATTGATGGAAATATTGCCGATGGTGATTCCTTTACGTCCATAGATAGCTCATTTTTAAACCTTCAGCTAGGTGCGTATAGCTCTGCTTATGTGCTGGATATAGATAATGACACTGAGCTGGATTTATTTGTAGGTCAAGATTTGGGGGGTATTTTTCATTTGGAAAATGAGCCAGGAAGTAATTTAGGAATAGAAGAGTATTTTTATGAACCTCGCATCCAAGTTTACCCGAATCCTTTTACCGGTATTGTGCATTTAAAAAAGATAGGGTTTAATTCGGTAGAGGAAATAATACTTAGTGATTATTCGGGGAAAATAATAGCCCAATACGAGCTCACTCCACAAGAGCTTGACTTGGATTTGTCTTTCCTTGATTCAGGGATGTATATTCTTCATTTTTTAAATTCTGGAACAAAGGCAAAGATTTCTAAAAATTAATTTATTTGATCTTAATTTTTAAGAGTTTTTCGTCTCCTACGTAAGCCTCGAGTGTATCACCTATCGCTACCGCCCCAACTCCGGCTGGAGTGCCAGTAAAGATGAGATCTCCTTTCTTTAAGGTTATAAATTTGGACAGGTAGCATATGATTTGGTCAAATGAGAAAATCATCTGACTTGTTTTTCCTTGCTGGACCGTTTTATCGTTTTTCTTTAAATTGAATTTTATATCATCTAGATAATCATCTACTTTGAGCCAGTGACTTGAGAGCGGTGCGCTACCGTCAAACCCTTTGGCTATTTCCCAAGGGAGGCCAGAGCTCTTACATTCTGATTGCAAATCTCTAGCTGTAAAATCAATACCTAAGGTGAATTCGGAGTAGTACGTATGAGCATATTTTTCTTGAATATTTTTACCTACCTTTTTTATTTTGATAACAAGCTCACATTCATAGTGTAAATTGTTTGTGAATTTAGGATAATAAAAATTTGAAGTTCTTAGTATCGCAGTGTCTGGTTTTAAAAAAAATATGGGCTCTTTTGGCAAGGGGGCACTCATTTCATTCGCATGTTCAACATAATTTCGTCCTATGCAAATGATTTTCATTTTTTAAATTTGTTTTGTAGCTGAGACAGCTTAGAATTAAAATCTTTTTGATTTTCTTCTTTTTTTTCTTCTTTGATTTTTTCCATTTCCTGGAACAGTACTTTTTTTGTATATCTAGGGAAATCCGCCTCTAGCATCCATCCATAATAACCAGGTTCTGAGATTGAAATCTCTTTGATGGTTTTTCCCTTGTGTTTACCAAAATTATATATGGCTTCATTATTTTCATTTATCGCTAGCCTTCCTGCAAAATCAATTGTTTTATGAATCGAATTCCTTGAGAAATCTGCAAGAAACTCAACATCAGGCTTGAGGTTGTCATACTGCTCTAATTGTTTTTCGAATACTTCCCAAGTGGCGATGGTGTCAGCCATGGCATTATGAGCATTTTTGAGCTCTTTTGAGCAGTAGAATTTATAAGCCGCGACAAGTGTGCGTTGCTCCATCTTATGAAAGATATTTTGAATATCAACACTTTTCTTAGATGATAAATCAAAATCAATTTCCACACGTAAAAATTCTTCTGCCAATACAGGAATATCAAACTTGTTTGAGTTGTATCCAGCTAAATCTGAATCAGCAATAAATTTGACAACATCAGGGGCGGCTTGCTTAAATGTAGGAGCATCTTTCACCATGTCGTTGGTGACTCCATGAATAGCCGAATTACTATCTGAAATATTCATTTCGGGATTGATGATCAAGTTCAGTTCTTCTTTCTTACCATCCGGATGAATTTTTAAGATGGCAATTTGAACAATACGATCTTTTGATATATCCAAACCTGTAGTTTCCAGGTCAAATACACATAAAGGTTTATCTAGTTGAATATTCATGAAATTAAACCATGCTGTGTTGTCTAAGGCACAATAATAAATTCCGTCCTTCTGTTTTCCTGGTGTGATTCCTTTGAACATTTCGACCTACAGTTACAATCGTTAATCAGCTTCGATTCTCCATATCCTTTAGATGAAATACGAGAAGGATTACTAATCCTAGAGCTAATATAGCTTGCGGCAGATTTAGCTCTCTTTTTAGATAATCTTAGGTTGTATGAAGACGAACCACGGCAATCTGTATGTGAACCCAATTCAATTTTCACATCAGGGTTTTCATTCATAACCTTAACAATTTTGTCAAGCTCAACTTTCGCATCTTCACGGATGTCATATTTATCAAAGTTGTAGTAAATCATAAAAGGACCAAGGTCTGTACCGATTTCTTTTTTATCTAATAAATAGGTTAATCTGATTACGGAGTCAACACCTAGAGAAGCTTCTATTTTAAAGGAACCATTTAAGTATCCGTCTGCCGAAACATCAATACCGAAATTTAGAGTATATCCAAAGGGCTTCATATCTACTAGAGAGGATGCAAATAATCCATTTTCATCTGATTTCAATGATTCTAGGCTGTCTTTAGAATCCAAGCCATAAATGTAAACCATTGCTCCAGGTATCATTTCGCCAGTCTTTCTATCGGCAATGACTCCTTCAAGCGTATAATTAAAGAAGGGTATAAT
>JBELDA010000018.1:0-22616 GCA_042094515.1 Crocinitomicaceae bacterium | reverse complement strand
CAGTCTTTCTATCGGCAATGACTCCTTCAAGCGTATAATTAAAGAAGGGTATAATAACTTGTTTTTCATCATCAAGTAATACTCTTTTATTTATTTCTTCATATGCCAAATCACAATTGGTAGAAAAGGTGTCAGTGTAGGGGTTCTGAGTTGTTTCATTATAATAATAAGCCAATTCGTAGTCTTTACATTTTTCAAGCTTAGAAAGGAATACACCATCACGAATTCTTGGGGTTAAGGTTTGTTTCTCCTTGTCATCACAATTCAAACATGAAATGAGAATATAAGAATCTTCTGGGATCTCTTTTCCTTGAGCATGAATGATTTCTCCATTTAAGAATGCAATATTCTTCACGTTACTATTTACATCTATTCGGTAAATATCTTTTTCACCCTTTCCGCCTTTTCTAAAAGAGGTAAGGTATGCTTTTTGTCCATCAGCAGTATGTGTGTAGAATAAGTCGTCTCCCACTGAATTAATAGGGTAACCCATGTTAACGGGGTTAGACCATATGTTGTTTTCGTCTCTTACGGACATGAAAATATCGAATTCTCCCATACTGGTAGAATCCGTACTAGAGAAATAAAGAACATTGTTATCTAGTCCCATAAATGGCGCATCTTCATCCCAAATTGAATTTACATTTCCACCCATATTTTTAGCTTCACTCCATTCGCCATTTACTTTTTCCATATAGTATATATCTCGCTTTCCATAACCGCCTTCACGATCAGAAACGAAAAATATGCTATTTCCATCAGCAGAAACAGTGTAATGGGTTTCCCACCTTTCTTGGGTATTTACTTTGTCAGTTTTAACGGCTACTATAGGTGAAAACTGTCCATTTAAATAATCACTATAGTATATATCACCTAAACCACTTTTATCATTATAGGTATAAACTCTTCTTTCATCAATACTTACACTTACAGTGGCTTCATTATTATTAGGTTTGCACATTGACATACGAATAGGGTTGTGCCAAGCGTTGTCTGAATCGAGTTGTGCCTGATAAATGTCTTCAGGATAATGGTTGAGCATAGGGTCTTTAAAGCCATTAGACTCTCCATTTTCCCATGGTCTTCTCGATGTAAAGTAAAGCGCACGTCCATCTAATGAAATATTTGATGAGAAATCAGCATACTCCGTATTGATAGAGTCTCCTAGGTTCTCAACATTTACATTTTTCGGATTTGCCATAAGTTGTTTTGCAACGCCACATTGAATTTTTCTATTTTCCGCTTCCGGTATTAATTCAGATCTCTTATCACTCGTTTCTATAAATAAGTCATAATTCTTAATGGCATTCTCAAAGTCTTCATTCAAATGATAAGCTCTTCCTAAATGATAGAAAATATCTGCAGGTACCGCTCCTTCTTTAATTGAATACATGTCATAATTCTTATCAATATTTCCTGTAGAAGATGAAAACAAGTCAATTGCTTGAAGGTAATTGTGCCGCATTTCTAGCTCAATAAATCCTTTTCGGTACTTATAATTTGCACTTTCAGGATTAATTTCAAGTAGCTTATCCGTTATCAGGTCAGCAAAATGAAAGAAGTTTTCCTGCAGTAATCGAGAGCATTCTATCACTAGATCTTGCTCAGATCCTTGAGATATAATATTTTTAACTTCTACTTCTGTGTATTGAGACTTTCCTGCAAAAGGAATAAAAAGGAGGGTCAATAAGACCATTTTGATTCTTAAACTTTCCATAATTTCAACTCTAAACTGTTAAATATCGCGATTAATATTGAATTCTTCTAAATAGTCGGCTACTTTTCGTACAAATCTACCTCCTAGTGCTCCATCTACAACACGATGATCATAGGAGTGAGAGAGGTACATTTTGTGTCGAATTCCGATAAAATCTCCTTGTGGAGTTTCAATGACTGCAGGAACTTTTCTTATCGCCCCCAGCGCCAAGATGGCCACCTGAGGTTGATTTATGATAGGAGTACCCATTACATTTCCAAAAGATCCTACATTTGTTACCGTATAGGTGCCTCCCTGAATATCTTCAGGTTTTAATTTGTTATCTCTGGCATTATTAGCAAGCTCATTCACACTTTTCGTTAAGCCAGATAAGCTCAATCTATCAGCGTTCTTTATGACTGGAACGATTAAGTTTCCACTAGGAAGAGCAGTAGCCATACCGATATTAATATTTTTTCTTTTGATAATTTGATTTCCCGAAACAGAAACATTTACCATTGGAAAGTCTTTAATTGCTTTGACAATTGCCTCAATTAGGATAGGAGTATAGGTGATGTTTTCACCTTCTCGTTTTTTATAAGAACCCTTTATATTATTCCGCCATTCAACAATATTGGTTACATCAGCCTCCACGTATGAAGTGACATGTGGAGAGACCTGCTTAGACATAACCATGTGATCGGCGATCAATCTACGCATTCGATCCATTTCGATGATTTCATCTTCACCATTGGGAACGACAAGAGGCGCTTCCTTTATCTGCACCGTATTGCTTTTTTCAACAATAGGGGTAAGTTTCGAACTGGTTTTGGTTTTTACATCACCATTTACATATGCCAGGATGTCTTTTTTGGTAACCCTACCATCCAGTCCACTTCCGGTCATAGAGTCTAAAACTTCTTGACTAATTCCTTCTTTTTCAGCAATACTTCTTACGAGAGGAGAGAAATATTTACCATTCGATCCGTTTTTAGAAATCTTAATACTTCCATTTCCATTAGAAGGAATTCCTATTTCTATTGTAGGTTCTGAAATGGTTTCTTTTGACAGTTTTTCTTTATTTGTTGAGGAAGGAGCTTCAGTATCTTTGTCATTCTGTACGATTTCAACATCACCATCAGTGGATATTATAGCAATCACATCTCCAACTTGTGCGACTTGATCTTTTTCAAACAGCTGCTTAATTAGGACCCCTTCTGCTTCAGAAGGAAGCTCATTGTCTACCTTATCCGTAGCAACTTCCACCAAGGGTTCATCTAAAGAAACATTATCTCCTGGATTTTTTAACCAATTCGTAATGGTCGCCTCTGTTACACTTTCTCCCATTTTAGGGAGTCTTATTTCAATTTCTGCCATTCGATTTTATCGAGAATTTTTAATGATGTAAAGATAGAAAACATTAGTAATAGAATAAAATTAAAGGTCTAAAAATCTCCACTTTTTCAACAATATTGTCATGTCATTAAGTATTGAGTATTCTTTAGCATAAACAATATTCATCTGATCAATCATTTCTTTATTTATATTTTCCATACCGGATAAAGGAGTGAGCACACCTTTCTTAAGGTTCGGTAACAATTGAATTTCAGGATCTTCACTATTTGTAAAATGGTATCCTACAAAAGATTTTTGTCCAAACAATACAGAAAATAAATTTTTAATAAAACGTATTTTAGATTTATAAAGCCACATACTTATTGGGCTTGACGATAATAATGTAAGAGATAATAATATATCAAATAATCTTTTTGATCTAAGATTTCCAGGACGATTTATGGAATTTAGCTTCATTGAATAAAAATCACCTTTTGAGTCAATAGAATTGCTTCCAATGATGAAACTGGTGTCGGGTTGAGCTATTTTAAAGTCTATATTACCTTTTCCGATTGAGGTCATGCATGAAATAATTTGGCTAGGATGAATGCTCTTTGCACAAAAAATAATTTCGTTGTATTTTCCGTTTTTGGGCGATTTTCCATGCAATATAGATGATATCTGATTATTTATATTTGATAGCTCAGATAGGATTACGGTTTCACCCTTATTTTGGTAGGTGTTTTCCAATAATTCATGTACTCGGTTGGATTCTTCGACATCTCCAATAATTATAAAGTTTTTGATTTTTGAATAGTTGTACCTCAAGGTGTCGTATTTGAATAGATTATAGATACACCTTTTTAGTATATGAGAAGTAATAACCCAGCTAGCTCCAATTAAAATAAAAGCTCTTGAAAATTGAAATTCTTTAGGGAGTAGGGCATAGAAAATCAAAATTATAACGGTGCCAAGAATACTTGATTTAAAAATAGAGGTGGCTTTACTTTCTTTGTCGTATACGCCAAAGAATAAAGATGAAAGGCCCCAGATAATCGTGTAGATGGGAATAGAAATGTTGTATACAAATTCAGGAAAATGTATATCCATTTTTTTCCAATGATTTGTTAATGCAACAAGACCAAATAATATAATTGAAAGATCAAGGATAATGGGAAAAGAAAATTTTACAAACCGATTTAAAATGGCTAAAAATGCTCTAAAATAGATGGCAAGGTGAATCGCAAATGAAAAGATTTTCGCATTGTTTTTTGAAAAATGTTTTTGGGCAAAGATGACCATGGCTTTATAGAAAATAAATACATAGTTAACAGAGCTTTTTTTTGTGCTTTCTCCTTTGTAATGAATGATAGAGGTATCAGGATAGTAATAATTATTGTATCCAGCCTTTGTTATTCGGTATGAAAAATCTATATCCTCTCCATACATGAAAAAAGCTTCATCCAATAATCCTATTTTATCTGCGACCTCACGTTTGAATAGAAGAAAAGCTCCACTTAATACATCTACTTTATTGATCTCATATTCATTGAGATAACCAAGATGATAAATTCCGAAAAATTTTGATTTTGGAAACAACTGAGAAAGCCCGAAAATTTTAAAGAACGCTACTTTTGGTGTTGGTAATCCTCTCTTTGATTCTGGAAGAAAATTTCCTTTTCCATCAACCATTCTAACTCCTAATCCACCGGCATCTGGATTTTGATCCATAAAATCAACTGTTTTTTTAAATGTTGATTCTTCTACTACAGTATCAGGATTCAGTAATAATAGGTGTCTTCCATTAGATTTGTCTATGGCCTGATTGTTTGCTTTCGAAAAACCATAGTTAGTCTTGTTTTCAATTAATGTAACATTTGGAAATTTATTTCTCACCATCTTCACAGATCCGTCAACACTATTATTGTCTACAACAAAAACCTCAATATTTAATTTGTCTGAGGCCAAATAGACAGAGTTTAAACATTGTTCAAGGAAATATTCTACATTGTAATTAACTATAATTACAGATAAATCTATATTTGATTCTTTATTTACCATTTCTAATTGCTATACAAGAAATTTCAATAGATACATCTAATGGTAATTTTGAAACCTGAACTGTTTCTCTCGCAGGGTATACCTCATCAAAATAACTTGAATAGATGTCATTAACGACCGAGAAGTTATTTAGGTCTTTAAGAAAAATACTGCATTTTACGATTTGATTCATTTGCATGCCTGCTGCTTCTAATAGTGCTTTGATATTCAGCATTACTCTATTTGTTGCCTCTTCAATGGTTGCCATTTCAAGATTGCCTGTAATAGGGTTAAGCGGGATTTGTCCACTTACAAAAAGCATATTGTTTTGAAGGATGCCTTGGCTGTATGAGCCAACAGGTGCAGGTGCGTCTGCGATCTGAATTGCTTTCTTACTCATATTTAGTCAAATGAATTTACTTACGTTTGTACTTTGCAAAGAAACGACAAAAAGGCGAAATGAAAATATTGTTAATTGATTTTTACGATTCTTTTACATTTAATTTAAAACATTATGTAGAATCTTTACACGGTTCTGTCGATGTCGTTCGTCATGATGAAATAAACGATCTCATTGTGTTAAACGATTATTCGCATGTCATTCTTTCGCCAGGTCCTGGGATGCCAGAAGAAAAGGTTAATATGTTTGAAATTATTGAGTTTTGTGATGGTAAAATTCAATTGTTGGGAATTTGTCTTGGGATGCAGGCTATTGGAGTATATCTTGGGGGGAAGCTTGAAAACATGAGTGATGTCAAGCATGGTGTTTCAGAAGAACTCATTTCTAATGGGGGGGCATTATTTAATGATTTGCCTGAACGATTTTTTGTGGGTTTATATCATAGCTGGACACTTGTGAATATCAATAAAAAAAATATAGATGCAAGGTTGGTGAAAAATAATTTTATTATGTCGCTATCAGATGAATCAAGGAAATTATATGGTTTTCAATTTCATCCTGAATCGGTTTTATCACAGTATGGTAAAGAGTTGATAGCGAATTTTTTAAAACAAGTTTAACCTCTAATTTTGTTTTTAAGTTGTAAATAATTTCGATTGGTGTAAACTATTTACTATCGTTCTTGTTTAATCAAAAAAAATTATGAAGAAATACTTTTTTCTTTTTTCTTTCTTGTTTCTATCTAGCTTTTCTTTTAGCCAAAGCTGTCGTGTTGAGGGGCGGGTTTATGATGCTTTAAATAATACGTCATTAGAGTTCGCTAAAGTACAAGTTGTTAATATGCAAAAGGGCGCAATCACCGATGAGAATGGTTCATTTCGAATTGATGGGTTAGATCCAGGAGTTTATTCTTTTAAAGCTGTAATATCTGGGTATAAGGCTTCATTTTTAAACGAAATCACTATTACAAGGTCGAGAGTGGAGCAGCTGGAATTTGCCATGGAAGAATTGGTGATAGAACAAGAAGAGGTCGTTGTTAAAGCATCCCCGTTCATAAGAAAGAAAGAATCTCCTGTATCCCTAAAGACACTTAATGCTACAGAAATTGAAAGGTTGCCAGGAGCAAACAGAGATGTCAGTAAAGTTATTGCCGCTTTGCCGGGGGTCGCTTCAAGGGCAACCTTTAGAAATGACATCATTATTCGAGGAGGATCTCCTGGAGAAAATAAGTTTTACTTGGATGGTATTGAAGTTCCAAATATAAATCATTTTGCTACTCAAGGGAGTAGTGGAGGTCCAGTCGGTCTATTAAATGTCAATTTTGTTAGAGAGGTAGATTTTTATTCGGGTGCTTTTCCTTCTAATAGGGCCAATGGTTTAAGCTCAGTACTTTCATTTAAACAAAAAGAGGGGAATAAGGAGGGACTAATTACAAATTTTGCTTTGGGGTCAAGTGATGCAGCTCTAACTTTTGATGGACCACTTGGTGAAAAAGCCAATTTCATTTTTTCAGCACGTAGGTCTTATTTGCAATTTCTTTTTGCAGCGCTTCAGCTTCCAATTCTTCCAACATACAATGATTTCCAATATAAAGTGAGCTATAGGCCAAATCAAAAAAACAAAATATCATTTATTGGATTAGGTGCCATTGATGACTTTAATTTAAATGCAAGTGTAAATGATAATATTACTGATCCGGACGTAATTGAATCCAATAATTTCATCCTGGGCAATATCCCAATTCAAAACCAATGGAACTATACTATTGGTATTAATTGGTTGCATTATTCAGAGCATTCATATCAAAATATTGTTGTCAGTAGGAATATGCTGAATAATACTTCTACTCGATATAAAGACCTCATAGAAATTCCAGCGAATCTCTTATTGGATTATTCATCATTTGAAGCTGAAAACAAGTTTAGATTTGAACATACGTATAACAAAAATGGGTGGAGAATAAATGCCGGCTTGGGATATGAATATGCTCGCTATTATAATTCGACTTACAATAACATTACCGTGCAAGGACAGCCAATAGAAATCAATTACGAATCCAATCTATATCTGAGTAAGTTTGCTTTTTTTGGACAAGTAAGTAAGGACTATTTTAATGAAAAATTGATTACCTCATTCGGTTTGCGTTCAGACTTTAGTAATTATTCTTCAAGTCTTTCTAACCCTATTGAACAGCTGTCTCCAAGTTTTTCTCTTAGCTACAGATTAAATGAATTCTGGGCAATTAACGCTAATCTTTCCAGATATCATCAGCTTCCTTCTTACACAATACTTGGCTATCGTGATGGGAATAATGAGCTTGTGAACCTAAATAATAATATTAAATACATTAGAGCGGATCATATGGTAATGGGAGTAGAGTATTTGACCGATTGGAAATCTAGATTCACCGTGGAAGGTTTTTTTAAGGAATATAATCGTTATCCATTTTCTATTAAAGATTCGATTAGCCTTGCAAATATCGGTTCTGATTTCGGTGTAGTAGGAAATGAAGAGGTAAGCTCTACATCGAACGGCAGAGCGTATGGATTTGAATTTTTATACCAACAAAAATTAATCAAAGGGTTTTATGCGATTTTGGCTTATACATTAGTGAATTCCGAGTTTAAGAACGTAAATAATGAATATGTTCCTACAGCTTGGGACAGTAAACACATCGTTTCTTTAACTGGGGGCAAGCGATTCAAAAATGGTTGGGAGATCGGTTTTCGGTGGTTGTTTTCCGGAGGATCGCCATATACGCCCTATGATATTCCTACATCAAGTCTTAAGCAAAACTGGGATATTAATGGTTTAGGCTTGCTGGATTATGGTTTACTTAATACGCAGCGTGAGTCAAATTTTCATCAGTTGAATATTAGAGTGGATAAAAAAATGTTTTTGAAAAAATTCTCATTGAATTTTTATCTAGATATTCAAAATGCCTATGGATATAAAACGAAGCTTGCGCCCATTTTATTAGTAGAAACAGACGTTAATGGTTCGCCAATAGAGGACCCAAATGATCCTAATAGATATTCCACAAAACTGATAGATAATGCATCTGGAATTATCCAACCTACCTTAGGTATTATTATTGAATTCAAAGTTAAGAAGTAAATATTCTATTACAGAATACTGTGTTTAACAATTCTGGTTGAGGTTGCACCATTAAGAATATTAATATAGTAGATTCCCGTTGATATTTCTTGATCCAAGATATACATATTTATGCCATTCTTAACTTCAATGGGCTTCGTTAAAATAACGTTGCCTTTGGTGTCTATTATTTGTATAGAAGCTTCGCCTATAATTCTTTTATCATTTAGGATAATATGTATATTTCCATCACTAGGGTTTGGGTATACCGTAAAGTAGCTTGATGTTGAACCTTCACAATTCACATTAATAATGTCATAAGTTTCAGAGCTGCCATCTATATCGATTTGGGTCAATCGGTAATAATTATTACCAGAAATGGCCTGCTCATCTTTATAGCTGTATATATTTTGTACTGTGCTATTAATTGCGGCACTTTGCATATTGATGATGGACCATTCTTCACCATCTCTTGAATATTCAAGAATAAAATGTGAGCTATTGTATTCTGACTCTGTTTCCCAAATTATTTCTACTCCATTATCAATGCAGTTGCCGCTAAAAGACGAAAGTTCCACAGGTAGCGGATTGTTGTCGTCATCTCCACCAGCACCAAAGTGGCTAAATCCTAAACCTGAAGCGGTCACGGTAAAGTCTGAATTATTTCCGTTGGAACTTACATGCGTTAATGCCGACCAATTAATGTGATTTTGATTTGCAATATTTGATCCAGCACTTTTAATAATTCTCACTTTGGTGTAATCATTTGCAACACTTAGGTTGTTCATATGTAGAGTTAAATTATACGCTGCCGAATTAATTGATGAGGTGTAATTGTCGTTTGTTGGATTTATTTCCCAATAACCTTCATCTTCATAATTTTGAATGACTTGTCCGTCACTTGTTGCAAGTGGTAGGCCATCCATGTAGCTTTGTCCATTTGGATTGGTTGGAACACCGGTTACATATGTTGCTGTCAAATATTGATCAGTACCAGGAGCACTGATGAAGTTTATAGAAATATCCCTTAAAACAGTACTGTTGCCTACGGGGAAAAATGACGAACCAGTGGTATTTGGGAAATATCTTCTGAGTGAACCTGAAACAGTACCCAATGAGTGTGTTAGAGACCCTGGGTTTAAACTGCTAGATCCTATTGTAATTAACGAACTGTTTAAAATATTCCCTAAACTCATGGTTAAGTTATTCAATACAGTTACTTCCTGATTTATTTGAATAGAAGTAGCATTATTGACCGTAAGGTTGTGGAATGAAATCGGGGACCCCGTAATGTTTTGGCTAGACGACCCATTGAATTGCACCGTGCTGTTGCCAGCGTTAATAGTACCAGCATTCGTTAAGTCCCCTATTATGTTTACATCTCCATCTAATGTAATCCCCGCCTCTTGGCCAATGGATAAATTATTTATTGTTTGATTCGAGAAAATAGAATTTTCGGTACTTACACATAAACCTGCTTCTGAATTGGCTAGAATAAATACATCTTCACCAGGCTGAGGAGTTTCTGAATCCTGCTTAAGCCATTTAGACCCATCCCATTTATACCAATTTTGAGGATTATTTGAATCCGTACTGGTTAAACCTCCCCACAACCATGATGAATTTACATTAAGTTGTGATGAGATTGAAGAGGTATTGGGTTGATTAAATTTCGCAATAATTATCGAGGTTATTCCATTACATGCGCCATATACATTTGTGTATGTGAGTGTCTGATTTACGTTAAACGAATTGGTTGTAAATGTAGCAGAGGCATTACTTGATTCATTGTAAACACCAATGCCATCGTTAGACCAGCTTCCGTATGTAAAACCATTTTTAGCATCAACTTCTACATTAAGTGAAGTGATTCCACATGTGGTATTGTCAGAAATATTTGAGTTGGAAATCACACTAGGGCATATAGGGGTAATACTAAAATCATCAATTGACATGCCGTCATCATTTCCAGATACGTTTACGTCGATCCATCTGAAGTAAATAATTCCACCAGAAGGTATATTGATATATGCAATAGTGTCCGATATTAGTGATGAATGTTGCAGACTTCCGCTTCCTGTAGCTTGACCTGGATTTATGTAATCCAATCCATCAAAATCAGCCCACGTTGCTCCAGCGTCAGAAATACTTGTGGCATCTAAGCTATATTGAAAATCCAATTGGTCTGACCGATTACTTGACCCGATTCTCCATGTTTCTCCTGTAAATTCAACCGCTAAATTTGTTAAAGAGCCTCCAGTCTGATTTTTAAACTTTGCTCCAAATGATGGTACAAGACTATTCGTGCAAAGTCCTCCTAATGCTCTATCTGCATCTACACCGAAGCTATAGCTGTCTCCGGTATTGGAGCTCCCGGTTCCAGTGCGATATATGTTATCAGCGTTATTATCAGTCTCATTCAAGAACCATCCAATAGGAAGAGAGGAAGAGGTTCCCGAAATTGCTAAAGAGTTAAAGTTTTCAGTTTCACTAGTGCCAATAGCCATTAATTCTATAAGATTTCCTGTGGTTGAATACGCATTACTTGTAGCAGACCAACTTGAGTTTCCTCCAGCATTAATACTTCTAATACGGAAATAATATGTAGTAACTTCATTTAAACCTGTGAATTCAAAAGCTGTTGTTACGGAGCTTAAACCAGTTTGATTTGAAATGATTGTTGAAAAATCAGTGTTTTCTGAAAGTTCGATTTCATATGTAAATGTTTCTCCACCTCCTGAGGATGGAGTTGTCCAATTTGCCGTTATTGATGAGCTTGTTGCTCCTGATCCATTTCCAATATTCGGAGCATCCTGAAGTGTTGTGAAAATTCCGTCATCTGAATAGCTCGTGCCTTGTGAGTTTGTTGCGTAAGCCCTGTAGTAATAAAGTGTGTTTTTTGTAAAATTACTTCTAGTATGACTAAAGTCACCAGTACTTGTTCCTCCTTCAGCTAATGAATTGGTAATAGGTGATGCACTTGTTGCCCAAACGGTTCCTCTTTCAGTAATTGAAGTGCCTCCATCAGACACAATTGTTCCACCTAGAATTGCTGAATTGTTTTCAATGGAGGTAATACTTGGTAAAGTGGATAGTGTCGGAACATCAAGAACAGCTTGTGGTGTGGCTATTACTGAATTTGATGGGTCCCCATTACCAATAGCATTGATTCCGCGGATCTGGACATTATATGGAGTACCGTTAATCAAACCCGTAATGAGTATAGGTGAAGTTGTTGATCCAGCGCTAATCCATGTTGTTCCATTGTCTGTAGAGTATTCAAAGTCAGTTATTACTGAACCCCCATTGCTACCTGGAGTAAATTGGATTAAGAGTTGGTTATTTCCTTCGTCAACAGAGGAGATTGTAGGAGAGGCAGGGGCGGTAAGAGCAATGCCTGATACAGTTACGTTGTCAAGACGCATATATTCGTTTCCAGCATTGTTGTGCATTCCAACACGAATTTGTACTGTCGTTCCATTTAATAGTGTTTGCTGAGCAGTAATTGAAGTGAAATCATCACTAAAACTTCCATTGGTTTCAAATTGAGTCCAAGCTCCTCCATCTAAACTAAATTCACTGGTATATACATCTGAGGCCTCTAAGTTTCCTTGTTCAGAAGCATCTAATTGTATTGAAACATCTATGTATGAAGAAATATCTATACTTGGTGAAATCCAATAAACAAGTCCATCCAGGTCTCTTGCTTCCATGACACCGTTTTTGACTTTAAACCAATCAGTTGATGCGGTGAGCGATGCTGCTGAAACGTCAATACTCCAATTAATACCTGTGACATCGAAAATAGGGGAGCCATTATTTACGCCATTAACGCCTTTGTTCTCTTGATTTGAAAAGTTTTCAGAGTAGATGGTAGTTTGCTGACTCAAATAAGGAAAAAAAGAAGCGAAATAAAGAATAAATACGAAAATATTAAGAAAAAGATCTCCCTTCCCCATATTATTATGAGATACATCGAAGGAGGTGACTTCTTCCAAATTACTACATTTAAAGACTCTTTTCACCGAATTTATTTAATTACCAAATTAGCTAAAGGTTGTATGTAAATTCTTATTGTCACACATTAAAATAAGACATTACAGGAAAACACTTATGGAAAATAAGTATTCAGTACTTATAAATGAGTATTTATAAACTATAAATGAACATATTTTTCAAGAGTCATTAATAATGACTTGATTATTCAGACAAAACAGTTAAGTTGTTGATTAACAATTTATTATTATTGTTATATTCTTTAAGAGTCGCTAAAAGGTAAATTACTTAATGATAAGCTTTTGTGAGAGCTTATCATTATTGCATTGAATTTCAATTATATAAATTCCTGGTTTTAGGCTTTGTTTCATTAAGAAAACATTCACTCCAGCATTTATCTCTACCTCTTTGTGAACAACAATACTTCCTTTAAAATCAGACAGTTTAAGCTCCGCAACTCCTGTGTCTTTCGGGTTGTTTAGAGTAATACTAAATATGCCAGAGCTAGGATTCGGATATGCTGAAAAATATGTTTCGGCTTTCTGAGAACAAATTACATTGATAATGTCATATGTTATTGATTCTCCGTCAATATCCACTTGGGTCAGCCTGTAATAGTTATTTTCACCAGATACATTAATATCCTCAAAGGAATATTTTAAATACTCATTGCTAAAGCCGGCAGCTTCAATTGTTTTAACCACATCCCAGGTAATTCCGTCTCTAGAACTTTCTACATCAAAGTAAGAACTGTTATATTCAGAGGCAGTCTCCCAACTTATTTCTACTAAGCCGTTCTGACAGCTACCATTAAATGTGATTAGCTCTACGGGTAATGCGTCTCCAGTGTCAGAACCACCTCCGAAAACACTGAAGCCTGTCGAATTTGCCGTAAGTGTAAAATCTGAATTACTTCCGCTAACAGTTTGATTTGTCAATGGAGTCCAAGCCACATGATGTTCACTTGCTGTATTTGAACCAGCACTTTTAATGATTCGAGCTTTAGTATAATCTGTAGCATCAGGAATATTATTCATATGTAATGAAACACTGTATTCTTTTAAATTTATATCGGAATTATAATCATTGCCGGTCGGGTTGATTACCCAGTGTCCCTGATTGTCATAATTTGTAATGAGTTGACCATCTTCAGTAATCAAAGGTAACCCCTGATAAGATTCTCCACCGTAAAGAATAGGAGCCCCACTCACATAGGATATTGTCAAGTATTGATCTATGCCAGGAGTATTAGGGAAAGTGATACTTACATCTCGTAGTATTGATGAGGTCCCTACCGGAAAAAACTTTGTGTCTGATGCGTTATTGAAATATCGTGACAATTGCCCTGTAATGATTCCTGAGGAATAGTTTAGGCTCCCAGTATTAGCGCTGTTTGCTCCTATGAATATGGGTTGTGTGTTTAATATATTACCAGCTGTCATGTAAAGTGTTCCCAAAACAGTTACAGGTGTTTCAACAATAAGGTCACCTGAAGATTTACTAACGGTTAAATCATAAAAAGTAAATGATGTTCCTGCTATGGTTTGGTCTGATGATCCATCAATACTTATAGAACTCGTGCCATAATTAATAGTTCCATTATTTAATAGATTTCCTGAAATAGAAACAGTTCCAGATAATGAAATGGATGCTCCAGCACCTACTGTTAGACTACCTGCTCCAGTGACTAACGTTGTACTGTTCGATCCACTAATACAGATTCCTCCATCGTTGTTGGAAAGTATATGAATACTACTTAAGGTACTAGGAGTTGAAACGCTTTCTTTTAGCCATTTTGAACCATCCCATTTGTACCAATTTGCAGGTGTTCCAAACTCTGCATTAGTCAAGCCTCCCCATATCCAAGTATCTGTATCTAGACCAGTAATCGACTCTTGAGGTTGATTGAATTTAGCTGTAATAAGGCATGTACTACCGGAACAAGCACCAGTAGTCTGAGTCCAAGTAAGGGTTTGGTTCTGATCAAAAGTATTGCTTGTAAACCCCGAGCTGGCGAAGGATGGATTTTCAAAAACACCAGATCCTGTATTGGACCATTCACCTGAACCATCAGCTGCATCTGTAGATACTGAAATGGTGGTTTCTCCACAAGTCACGTTGTCTGTAACACTTGTGGATGACGTAATTACTGGGGCTGCGGTCAAGGTGCCTGACAATGATATGGTTGGAGAGTTGGCTGCTGTGGCCGAACATGTGATATCTCCAGTGGGGGATCCAGAAGCACTGTTTGACATTCTTACATATATTGTTGTTAATGAAACTGATCCACTCGAAGGCAATAGGTTTATGCTACTTGAAAAGCTGCTGTTGTCTTGTGAGATTTCAAAATTCGTTGGAGCATCTATTGTAATTCCATCGCTATTTTTAATATAATTTCCTGATATGTCAAAACTACCTGAATTTCCACTTGACCCAGAACAGCCTGTAAGATTAAGAGAAGAAGTTGAAACCGTCATCTCTGGTTTTTTCAATGTGATGTAGTAAGAGTTTGAATAATTGGTGCAGGAGTTGTCACCTGTTGATCTTGCTTTGACGTATAGTTTTCTATCCGTTGTTGTGAAAAATCCTCCAGCAAAATCATTCCATTCTTGAGGGTTTGTATTCCAAGCATAAGCATAGTCATCAGGATTAGCAGGATCTGAATCCCAATAATACCCTAAGGCATGTCCAGTCCCACCACCTTCATTAGTTGCTCCGTTGTTAACCCCTGAACCATCATGAGGCCAAGTCCAAGCTACGGTTTCATTGATTGTCATGGGGCCACCTTCAGAAATTGAAGAGCCGTCCATAGTCGCTGAAATATCTGCAGCATAACAGTCTCCCCAATATGTTGTTACAACATTTGAATAATCATTGGTTGATGAACATGACGTTTTTGCTCTAATGTATAAAGTCCCAATAGCAATTGTCGGACAACAGCTTCCCCATGAACCCGGATTATTTGAAGTAAGAGATGTCCAAGAACCACCGGTGCCATTCCACTGAAATTCATAACTGTCAAAATCTACTCCATCATAAGTCCAAGTAATATCATTTCCTCGCACGATATTCTCATGAGAAGTTATTGTATTTCCAACAGGACACGATGCAGAAATACTAAAATCATCAATTGCCATTCCATCATCAGCTCCGCTAGAATTTTGATCTGTCCATCGAATCCAGATATAACCACCGTTTGCAATTGACAAGCCAGTAATAGTGTTACTTATGGCTTCGGAATGTTGGAGGGAACCATTTCCTGTTGCTTGACCTGGATTGATGTAATCTAGGTCGTCAAAATTTGTCCAAGTTCCATCATTTAAAGATGTGGCATCAAGGCTGTATTCAAAATTAATTTGGTCTGATCTTGAAGCATTTCCTACTCGCCAAGTTTCTCCTGTATAGCTTATCGAAAGGTTGTTTAAGACAACTCCCATGTCATTTTTAATTTTGGCCCCCCAAATTGGATTTACAGAACCAGAATATAATCCACCAAGGGCTCTATCACTGCCCGTTCCATAGCTATATGTGTTTCCAGAGTTGCTAGATCCTGTATTCGCTGTATATGTGTCGTCTGCGCCAGAGCCTATTTCACTAATGAACCAGCCTAAAGTCAATATATCGCTACTTCCAGTGCTTGCAAGTGTATTGAAATCCTCATTTTGTGCTACACCTAAAGCGCTTAGAGTGATGACATTTTCATATGGACTACCAGTACTACTCGTCGAGGGAGCTCCATCTCCGATAGCATTTACGGCCAAAATTTGTATATCATAATCAATTCCATTGGATAGTCCTGAAATGATAAAAGGACTTGTGGTACTGCTCATAGCTGTAAATGAGGACCCTCCATTGGTAGAATATTTAAAATCTGTAATTGGAGATCCTCCATCAGAACCTGGATAAAAATAAACACTCACCTGGTTCTCACCATTGACAATACTTGCTATTGTCGGGGCATTTGGTACAGTAGGACCAGAAGAACACCCAGTAGGTGAGTTTCCAAAACCAGTCATATTATTTACAGGGTCAGAAGAAACAGTTTCAAATCTTGTACTAGGGTCAGACCAATCGATTGTGGTTCCAGAGCAAATAGTATTTTTCGTTTGAATGTTTTGATTTGCTGTACTCACTCCGTTACCTGACCAACTGCTGCCAGGGTCAAAACCACAGGTGCCAAAAACATCCATTAAAACTCCACCTATGACAAGCTGGAGAGCATCATCACCATTGAATGTCATACCGTACTCTGATGCGCCACTCATATTACTCCCAAAATTTAATGCATAATCGACCAGGTTTGCGGATCCTATAATCCATACCTTACCGGCCTCCAAAATGCCATTGTCAATAGTAACTCTTGTTGCGCAAGGAGCACCGTTTGTTCCTTTGGTTATTTCAAGATTACTAAGTGCAAAATCAATATCAGAAGCTGAAGCATTGTATATCTCAAGTCCTTTTGGGGATGTGCCCGAGTTGGTCTCAATATATTGACTTATAAATACCTGAGAATAAGCATTGGGTCCCCAAAGCAAAATAAGATTCATAAGAATAAATGGAATAAGCGTTTTCATAGAAATAAGTTTAGAACGCAAATTTCTTATTTATATCACGATTTTGCAGTTATTTAACTGTTAACTTTTCAATAACAAATTATTAGTTTTAAACAATTATTGTGAATTTCGATTCCAGAAATTAAATAAACGGTTGAAAATCAATGATGCAAAGAGTATTCCAAGGATTTCAATGATTCGAAAGACATTAGACCAAATACCACCAAATGAAAGAGTGTTGTTTTCTCCAAAAGAAATTGATAGCTGATCCCATGATAGAAAGAATTGTAGTTTTTGCAAAAATACATCAGGATAAATGAGTGAGCGTGAGAGGTCCCTTTCAAATCCAAAAGGCACTATACTTGTTGTTCCTGAAAAATAAAATTCATTAAAATAGGCTACATAATAAGTAGATTTTATGAGGTAAATGATGTAAATGCCTACAAGCAGATAAAAGTAAACAATTGATATCTCTGAAAATTTTGAAGGTCTTTTAATATGTTTTCTTAGCCGGAAGATGATATAGCAATAAGTGGCCCAGAGAATAATATTTGAAGGTGGGAAAGGGTTCCATTGTAATATGAAAGCGTACAAGGTGCTTATAAGAATGAAGAAGATAAAAATAGCCAACTCAGTAAGGTGTCTGTTAATCTTTTGCATAAAGTTTAATTTCTCAAATAAAGCTAAAATATAATAAGTATCACGGCATTTTTAATTTAATTTTCCTTTGGCTTTATTCAATGGCATCTATTTTCTATCTTTGCCCCCAAAATTAGATAGATGACAACGAATAGAACATTTACAATGATAAAGCCTGATGCTGTTGAGAATGGATACATTGGGAAAATTATAGACATGATAACGGAAGCTGGGTTTGAGATCAAAGCCATGAAGTATACAAGGCTCTCTCAAAAGCAGGCGGAAGATTTTTATGCAGTTCATGCTGAGAGACCATTCTATGGAGAGCTTGTTTCATATATGACTTCTGGTCCTATTGTTGCAGCAATTTTGGAGAAAGAGAATGCAGTAGCAGATTTTAGAGCACTTATTGGCGCTACAGACCCTTCAGAAGCAGCTGATGGAACTATTAGAAAGGCTTATGCAGAAAGCAAAGGAAGAAATGCAGTTCATGGTTCAGATTCTGATGAGAATGCTGACATTGAAGGTAAATTTCACTTTGAGTCTGAAGAAATTCACTAAAAATTAAATAATTGAAGAAGGCTTTTGGAAAAAAGCCTTTTTTTGTGTCATGAAGTACCAAGAAGCCATAGAAAAACGAAGAACTTTTGGGATTATATCTCATCCTGATGCTGGGAAAACAACCCTAACGGAAAAGTTATTGCTTTTTGGTGGTGCGATACAAACTGCCGGTGCTGTTAAGAATAACAAGATTAAAAAAACGGCCACTTCCGATTTCATGGAAATTGAGAAACAAAGAGGAATCTCAGTTGCCACTTCGGTAATGGCTTTTGGTTACAAAAACAAGCAAATTAATATTTTAGATACACCAGGTCACAAAGATTTTGCTGAAGATACTTTTCGGACACTGACTGCAGTAGATAGCGTAATTTTGGTCATTGATTGTGCTAATGGTGTTGAGGCACAGACAGAGAAATTAATGGAGGTCTGCCGAATGAGGAAGACACCAGTAATTATTTTTATCAACAAAATGGATCGTGATGGTAAGGAGTCTTTTGATCTTCTGGATGAGCTCGAAAAATCATTAGAAATTAAAGTCCGACCATTGACATGGCCTATTGGAATGGGTGATTATTTCCAAGGAGTGTATAATATTTATGGTAAAAGTCTTAATTTGTTTTCGGCGAATAAAACCAAAATTGAAGAAGAGATTCATGCTGTAACGGATATTCAAGATAAGGAGCTTGACGAAATTATTGGGGAAGAGCCGGCCGAAGAGCTTCGAGAAGAGCTCGAAATGATCGAAGGTGTGTATGATGAATTTAATCGAGACGAATATTTGGCGGGTGATATAGCCCCTGTGTTTTTCGGATCAGCTGTAAATAACTTTGGTGTAAAAGAGCTGCTTGATACTTTTTGTGAGGTATCTCCTGCACCAAGAGGACGCACCACAGATTTAAGATCTATCGAACCCGAAGAGGAAAGTTTTAGTGGGTTTGTATTTAAAATACATGCAAATCTTGACCCTAAGCACAGGGATAGAATAGCTTTTTTACGCGTAGTTTCGGGTCGTTTTGAGAGAAACAAATTCTACCGACATATTCGTTTGGAGAAAAAGATGAAGTTTCCCAATCCAACCTCATTTATGGCACAGGATAAAAGTGTCATTGAATATGCCTATCCTGGAGATGTTATTGGTTTATACGATACTGGTAATTTTAAAATTGGAGATACTCTAACTGAGGGGGAGAAGATGATGTTTAAAGGAATACCAAGCTTTTCTCCTGAAATATTTCAGGAGCTTGAAAATCTTGACCCTATGAAGTCCAAACAACTTGATAAAGGAATTCGTCAGCTCATCGATGAAGGTGTGGCACAGCTTTTCATTCAGCAACCAGGTAATCGAAAAATTGTAGGAACCGTAGGTCAGCTTCAATTTGAAGTGATCAACTATCGTCTTACAAATGAGTATGGTGCAAAATGTCGATTTGTAGCTAAAAACTACTTTAAGGCTTGCTGGATTACAACAGATAATGATCAGCAGCTCGAATCATTCATGAAAGCCAAGTATAATTTACTTGCCAGAGATAAGGATGATAATTTAGTCTTTCTTGCAGAAACACCTTTCTTGCTTCAAATGGCAGAGCAGGATTATCCTGAATTGACTTTTCATAAAACCTCTGAATTCATGTTAGAATAACAAAAAAAAGAGAGACATTCGCCTCTCTTTAATTGTTGTTTATGTTTGGTTTTATTCGCCCATCATGTCTGCGCAATCTTTACCCATTTCAGCCAACTCTTCATCTGACTTTCCTTCAAGCATTTTTGTGCATTCTGCTGCCTTTTCTGCTGCTGCGTTAATTTTATCGGCATCTGTTCCTGCTTCTTTAGCCATATCAGCTGCCTCTTTTGCGCATCCGCAGTAGTCGTCAGTCCCTCCGCAAGAAAATAGTAATGCAGAAAGAGATAATGTAAATAATAATTTTTTCATTAGTCTTTTATTTTATCTGTTATTCTTACTCTTAGGCTTTTCAGCTTCGCCTTGTTTTTTTTCTTGATATCAACTTCAAGTTTGTTAAAAACCAATTAAAAATTGATGTTATTTTTCTCGTGTGGCAAACATAATTTCTCTGAAGCCTTGAATTTTCTTCCCTGCATCACCTTCATCATTATAATCGTCCGATCCAAAAGTTTGAAGACAATACTCCTTGTATTCCTCCATGAATGGATCACAGTCATCTGTCATGTGCGAATCATATGCTCCAGGAGCTGATTCAGCAACCCAACAAGCCTGCATTTTGGTGCCAATTTCAATTGCTTTTGTCACATCTGCTTTGCTTAATCCAGCCTCTTTGGCCAAATTATCCCATTCGCTTCCTGCAGCGGCTGATGATTTTGTTGCTTCTTCAGATGCGTCTCCGCAGCTAAATAAAAATCCTACTGCAAATAGGAATGTAAAAATTCTCATTGTATTTTTCATAATTTACTTTTTTTTCAAATTTAGTGCGTTTTAAACTCGTTTTAAGGTTCATCTTTGTTCAAGTTGTATTGAAATAATCACCAGTTGACTCTTATTCATATTTCAAATTGATTCTATGGGAATGGATCTCTAATGTTTTTTACCACTATCCAAATGAGTACATTTGTGTTATGAGACTTCTTTATTTCCTTTTGCTTATCATATTTATGACTTCTTGTGGTGAAGAAGCTACAAGTGAAACCAAGAATGATAAAAAAGGGCAAGAGAGGGTTGAGATTCCTATGCCTTTATATTCCGGCGAAATGGTTTTTGCTGATGAATTTGTTACCTCTAAAAAGTTTTCGAACGGTGATGCGATACTTCATGCACAATCTAAATCTGCCTGGGCTACTGCTTCTCAAAATGGTATTCCTGCATGGTGCTATGCTGATTCTATTAAAAAACAAGGTGTTCTTTATAATGGTTATTGTATTTCCGATGAACGCGAACTTGCAGCCGATATTCAGTATATGAATGAAATTGATGCTGCTCTTTTTGGTAGTGTTTTTGATGCTCCGGAGGTGAGTGAGGTACCCGTTTATTTGACGGAACGTAATTATCAAGGGAATTTTTATAATTTGGGATTCCAGAACATATGGATTAAGGGGAAGCAAGAGGATTTGGGCATGAAATATGTATTAAGTTATCATCCTTCTAGAGCCCTTGTACAGCTCAGAAAAGCCCATCCAGGGAATGGATATTTTATACGAACATTGAAAAACTAACCATGAATAAAATCATTCTATTGGCCATTGCCTTTGTGCAAATTGGTCTTTTGCAAGCACAGATTACACGAATCAAGATGGGGCGCCAAAGTGATACCTCAAAGGAGGTCAGCTTTAAGCTTTCTGAACGCTATCAGGCCTACAATTGGAAGTCCTCTGTGAAACACGATAATTATGATACAACCATTAATTCACCTAAATCGGTAAAGTATTCTAAGGACGGAACCAAGTTCTATGTTCAATCTCTTGAAGGTTATACAACGTCGATTTACAATGCTTCCACAAAAAAACGAATCGGAACCATTGGTCATCACTTTGATGCGAGTAACGACAGCTTGTTTAAAGACGGGGAAACCACCATTTACGACTATCCCTACAAACAAAAGAGGAGTCAGAAGAATCATTTCTCTGGAAAACCTGTAGAAAGCTGCTTTTCACATGGAGGAAAGTATTTATGGGTAACGTATTACAGACGAAGTTTTGATCCAATAGCACAATCCCCATCTGCAGTAGCAATTATTGATACTGAAAAAGACGTAATTGTAAGAGTAATGCCCACAGGACCCTTGCCCAAAATGATTGCCTGTGCTCCAGATAACAAGCGTATTTCAGTTACGCATTGGGGAGACAATACAGTGGCCATTATCGACATTGATTCTGAGGATCCATTTGACTTTAAATACATCAAACATTCGGTGGTGGATTACAAGATGTCAACCAATTTCAGCTCCTCTCATGTGAACCGTGATGCAAGCTGTGGTTTTTGTTTAAGAGGAACAACTTATACTCCTGACGGTCAATTTCTTATGGTTGGAAGAATGGGTGGTGGAGGTATTGCCATTTTTGATGCAAACACCTACGATTATCTGGGTACGGTCTTCGGTATGATGTCTAATGTGCGACACCTTGTGGTGAAGGATGAATACCTCTATATCAGCTGTAATAGACCCGGTCAGGTGCAGCGATGTAAATGGCAGGATCTTGTCAAAGCACGACTGGAAACAGACGAGAAAAAAGTAACCTTCAGTGAATTCGAAAATGTGTACGTAGGAACAGGAGCCCGAACGATTGTTCTGACCTCTGACGGCAAGTATTTATTTGCCTGTGCAAACAATGT
>JBELDA010000017.1:0-39470 GCA_042094515.1 Crocinitomicaceae bacterium | reverse complement strand
ATTCTTCCAATACAAATGGCTCATCTTTTCTCATTTCGGATGACCTGTAATTCTTCCTTCTCTCCTTCTTCATCCTTCGCATAGACTTTCGCATTAAACGCTTATTTTCTGAGCTTTGAAATTTACGATGACGTTTGAATTTTTTTTCTAAAAACTTCTTTTTTGCTCTTTCGACTTTGCGCTCTTGACGAATAACCTTACGAGATAAAACCTTGCTGTTCCTAGCTGTAACTGGAGGGCCAGGCATGCATTGCACAATAATAATTATCAGCAAAATACAAATGAATATGGCTATAAATCTCCTCAATATTGGGTATCTTTGAAAAATGAAAGTACAAATCTTATTGGTAATCTCATTATTTCTGGTAAGTGGATCCTGTGGTAATCAGCAAACACACCCCGTTCCCTACGTACCATTTAATATGACAATTGATCTAAACCTTCCTAGTTATTTTTCTTTGGCTGGAGTTGGTGGATGGGCCTATGTAAATGGTGGCTCAAGAGGAATAATTGTTTACCGAAGATCTATAGATGAATTCATTGCCTTTGATAGACATTCACCGGCTGATGTAAACGCAACGTGTCCATCCCCTTTATTCCCCGACCCTGACAACTTTTTAATACTGAAAGACACCTGCAACAATGCAACCTTCTCATTATATGACGGTAGCCCTATAAGTGGATCTCAATATGGCTTGGTTCAATATGCCACTTCATTTAACGGTAATAATTTAGTCAACATCTATAACTGAGAATTATGAGCGATATCAAAGTAACTATAATTGATAGAGAAGGAAAAACACATGAACTGATTGGTCCTACAGACATGAATATGAATGTAATGGAATTATGTAAGTCGTATGAGCTTCCTGTAATCGGCGAATGCGGAGGAATGGCTATGTGCGCAACGTGTCAGTGTTATTTAGAATCAGAAACCAACCTTACGGAGCAAAGTGACTCTGAGCTTGATATGCTAGATCAAGCCTTCTTTGTCAAAGACAATAGTCGACTTGGGTGTCAAATACATCTTGAAGACAGCATTGATGGAATCGTTCTTCGTCTCGCACCAGAAGCGTAGGTTATTTTAATGAAGTAGAAAAAACTTCTCTAAATTTTTCATATTTAGGTCGAACCACCATTTCACAGTATGGATTTTTCGGATTCCGTTTCAGGTAGTCATGATGGTATTCTTCAGCTTCGTAAAAGTTAATCACGGGACTTATTTCTGTAACGATTTCATTTGACCATATTCCCTTTTTCTTTAGCTCTGATTTATAATGTTCAGCTTCATTTTTCTGTGATTCATTATGATAGAATATTACACTCCTGTAATGTGTTCCGATATCATTGCCCTGACGATTCAATTGGGTAGGGTCATGGACAAACCAAAACACCTCAAGAAGTTTGTTGTAAGAGAGCTCATTTGAATCGAAGGTAACTCTTGCAACTTCGGCATGACCAGTGTTTCCTGAACAAACATCATTATAACTTGGATTAGAAAGATTACCTCCTGAATAACCCGGCTTAACATCAATAACCCCTAACAAGTCTTTAAAGCAGGACTCAATGCACCAAAAACATCCTGCACCAAAAGTAGCTTCTGAAATTCCGCTCATTTCTTTTGAGGAATAAATTTTAATGAGGCCGAATTAACACAATAACGAATACCCGTTGGTGCTGGACCGTCATTAAATAAATGGCCCAAATGTGCATCACAATTCTTACATCTTATTTCTATTCTTTCTAAACCCAAACTTAAATCTTTCAGTTTTCTTACATTATCACCGTTTAGAGCATCGTAATAGCTTGGCCATCCCGAACCAGATTGGTATTTATGCTCACTTGAGAATAGAGGAGCATCACATGCTACACAAATATATTTACCTTCCTCTTTGTGATTCCAATACTCTCCAGTGAATGGTTTTTCGGTGCCGCCGTTCACCACATAACAAGTATTTTCAGGTAATGCACGACCATTAAAGGTGTTTTTTTCTTTCTCCACCTGAGAGGAACAAGAAAAGAGTAGTAATACAAAAGATGTAAGGGTTAAATAAATCATAAATAATAAACAATGAAACAAAATAGATGTTCACATTCTAATTAAAACGTAATTTTGGCGCATGACGTATAAATATGGAAAAAATTTTTGGCTTTTGTCCTTATCCATGTTTTTTTTCATGACAAGCTTCAACCTCATCTTACCTGAATTAAACTCTTTTATTACAGAACTTGGAGGTGCAGATAAAAAAGGATTAATCATCACTCTTTTTACTGTTTCAGCAGCTATTAGCAGGCCATTTTCAGGTAAGTTAACAGATACCATAGGAAGAAAAAAAGTAATCTATTTGGGGATATTCTTTTCTATGCTAATATCCTGGTTGTACCCGTTCTCTTTTTCTGTATTGTTCTTTTTGATTTTAAGATTCTTTCACGGATTTAGTGCCGGATTTACTCCTACAGGCACAACCGCTTTATTGACCGACCTAATTCCAGCAGAAAAAAGAGGACAAGCTATGGGGATATGGGGTACATTTATTTCACTTGGGTTTGGGGTAGGACAATTTTCAGGATCGTGGATAGGAAATGCCTTTGGAATGGATGCCTTGTTTTTTATAGCAGGATTTACGTCTGTTGTTTCTGGTTTATTTCTTTTAAAGGTTGAAGAAACCCTTGAGAATCCTGAAAAATTTGATGGCAGTCAGCTCAAGGTGAAGTGGGTTGATGTTGTTGAACCCTCTGTCGTTCCTGCTGCCGTTGTAATGGCACTTACTGCTTCATGTTCAGGAATCATATTTGTTCTCACTCCTGATATGTCAGGATTTATAGGCATAGAAAATAAAGGGTTTTTCTTTGGTTTCTATGTCATCTCAACCATATTTGTTCGACTTTTTACCTCTTCTCTATCAGATCGAATTGGAAGAAGAGAAACAATGCTAATTGGAGTTTGTATTCTATTTATTTCAATGCTCTTGCTTTCAAGAGTGGATTCATACAATTCATTTGTCATTTCAGCGATTGTATTTGGCTTAGCAACTGGAGTTTCAAGCCCTACCCTATTTGCTTGGACAGCTGACCTATCACATATTAAAAGGCGTGGCGTTGGAGCCGGAACGATATTTATAGCACTTGAAATAGGCATTATGATTGGCTCTTTATCGACCTATTTTACCTATGATAACACACCAGAATCAATTCAACAAGTTTTTCTTTTTGGAGCAGCAATGAGTGTACTTGCCATATTTTATCTTTTATGGCATAAAACCTATCGAACTTCTGATTTCTGATTCAATACGAATTTCCTTATTAAATAGTGCCCCAAATAGATAAGTGGAGTGAGTAATATGGCAATAATCAATTTTAGAATATAATTGGTTGGTGCAATTGTCATGAAATCTGAAAAAGAAAGGGAACCAGGCAATACAAAGCCAATATACAAGACAATATACGAATCAATAAGCTGCGAAACGACTGTACTTCCAGTACTTCTAAGCCAAATGTATCTAGAACCTGTTTTAGATTTTATCCATTTAAACAATAATGCATCAAGTAACTGGGAAACAAGAAAAGCACAAATACTACCTACTATAACCATTTGAGCTTGCCCAAATACTTTATTATAAGCTGTATCATCAGATAAATTAGAACCTTCTATCTCTACAGCAGGTATTTCCATAGACAAACCAACAATAATAAAGCAATAAGCGATAAGAATAGCCGTAATCCAGCTCAGTCTTTTTACTGCCTTGTATCCATAAAATTCATTTAATAAATCAGTTAACAAAAAGACAACTGGCCAAGGTAAAATACCCACTATCGTAACAAATGGCCCAAGCTCCCCTCCAAAAAAGTTAAAGCTTAATGGAATCTCAATTAACTTGTTACTTATAAGTTCCGCAGTTACAGCATTGGTGATAAATAATCCTGCTAAAAAGACAAACAGCCACTGGCTTTTATTTATTGAATAAGTTCCCATGGCATTTAATTAATAACCGATATAATCCATTCTTTTCGATTTAATATATCTAGGAACATAATAGCTGCTGTTGTTGAAAGTATCTATACGAATCCCCGTTCTTGCTGCATGAATGAATTGAATAACCCCATCCGTTGTATCAACAACAAGAGCCACATGACCAACTCTGCTCGTATTAACATTTCTACCTTTAAAAAACATGAGGTCTCCAGGTCTTAATTCAGATAACCGAACTGTTTTTCCCAATTCAGCTAAACCATAGCTTGTTCGGGTTAAACTGAAACCAAAACCTTTAAAAACATAATTGATAAAACCTGAGCAGTCAAACCCTGAAGGACTCATCCCCCCCCAAACATATGGTACCCCCATGAATTTTTTTGCATATTCAATAATCGCATTTGATTTCTCCGAAACAATTTGTTGAATATCCTGTAAACTATCAGAAGGAGTATTGGTTTCAGCATTTTCCTGCTGTGCAAATGTAGAGTCCCCTATCAAAAGGAAGAATACTACAACTGTTGAATACAATATCTTAACACGCATTGGGATGGCAAAATTATAACTATTTTCTTGAACTTTGTCATTCTTAAACCTCAGATGACCCGTAATGTTTCAAAACATTGATGTAAAGAGACCTGATATGGAAAACTGATCAGTCCAAAACGGGAGTGCGCTAATATAGGTCTTACCTCTACTTTATGATAGAAACAGCTCCTAATTCACTTTTAGTAATATTATCATTGAACTCAATAATAAAATAATAGGAGGCTACAGGAAGAACTTGATTGCCATAAAATCCATTCCAAGGTCTTGAATTATAGTCCCCTTGTGTTGAAATGTAAACTTGATTGCCCCACCGATTGAAAACCTTTACAACATTGTTTGGATATATAAGGTCAATGTTTTTAAGATCCCAACTATCATTAACCTCATCATTATTAGGAGTGAAAGCTGAAGGAATCATAATGTCGCATATCTCAAAAATTATATTTACAAACTCACTTTCGCTTTCACAACCATTTTCAACTGCCGAAACATAATAAGTAGTATTACCCAAAATATTATCAGGGATGTAAGAGCTAGAATAAGAAATGGCCTCATTGAATGAATCATTCATATACCAAATATAATTTCCAGAGCTACCAGAAGCTTCAATACTCAAGGGAATTTCATTGATGCAATAGCTTGCGTCGCCCATTAACGCTGGACTATCTGGAAGTGAAAAAACTGTCAGTAAAAGAGAATCAGTTGAGCTACAATTATTTTGATCCGTACCAACTACAACATACCAAATTGTTTCTGAACCTAATACCATTAGTGAACCATCTGAATTTAAATTTCCAGTAGCTGGTATCCATTCATAAAAAGAAGCGCCTTGAGGAATTAAAAGCACCTCTGAACCTAGGCAAACTGAAGTGTCCTGAACAACAAGACTTGGTAATTCAAGTGCTGTCAGAGTAAGGTTTATAATAGAATCACAACCCCCAACAATAGAAATAACAGTATCAATGTAAAGACCACTGTTATATAGCATAACTCCATTAAAATCATACCCATAACCTAAACAAATACTATCTGATATTGAGGAACTAATTTCAGGAAGAACGCTAATGACAACAGAATCCGTTAAGATACATCCAAATTCATCCGTAACAACTACAATATATGTCCCAGAAGTATCCGCAAGTATACTTTGAGAGATTTCTCCGGTGTTCCATGACTGAACAGGAAATTCTAATGGAACTTCAAGAAAAGCTTGAACTCCTGGACAAATTTCTTGATCTGACCCTAGATTTATATTATTTTGACTGACCAATATGGAATCTCGAACAACTCCACAGCTTGTTTCAACTTCGACCCAATAATCACCTGCAACATCTACCATTAAAGAAGGCTCTGTCGAACCCGTATTCCACAAGTAACTATCAAATGAGGTATTCAAAAGCAATTGAATTGTATCACCAACACAAACAACAGTATCTACCCCCAAATCTGGAAATACTGGCAAGGTGTAATCATATATTATTTGTCCTTCAAATCCAACAGACGCACTATGAGATGTACCAGCACATGCAGGACCTGTATGTAACACCATTCCACTATTTCCTCCTGAAATAGAAGCACTTACATTCGCAGGAATATTTGAAGATTCGAGAACTAGAGCACCCCCACCGCCTCCGCCTCCCGGACCATGACATGCAGATTGCCAAAGTGTACTAAAGATATCTCCACCACTTCCTCCATTTAGGTATATATCAAGTTGAGAATTGATTGAATTACTCATTAAATAAACGCATCCTCCAGCTCCTCCTCCTCCAGCTCCCTCAGAATCTGAAGTGCCCATTACATTTCCACCTGAAACATTAACAAAAGAGTTATTACCCTGAATTAATGGCGAAATAAGAAAAACTATTCCTCCACCATTTGCACCTTCGGTAGCATTTAGTCCATTATCCCTATATCCGCCGCCGCCGCCGCCACCTAAGAAAGCTTTGTGAGCTGTATAATCCAATTCATATCCACCAATTCCATATGATACATTTAAAGCACAGGAACCAAACCACTCATTACCTCCCCTACCGCCGGCTCCGCCATTTGCTCCACCCCCTGCACCAGGATTACCAGTATTTGAACCTCCACCTCCATTAGCTAAAGGAGCCCTATTTCCTTCCTGTCCTATTGGTGCATTTGCTATCCCCTCACCTTTTTTACCAGAATTTGTTGTTGCCCAGTTTGGATCACCGCACCCAAAAGAACCTGTGAATACTTCACCTCCCCTAAAGCCCATTCCCGAAACATCAATACTAGAGTTAAACGTAATACTACCTGTTGCTTCAATAGCAACGATTCCTCCAATTGTTCCGTCCCAAGGCTCTGCAGTTAAAACATCAGAAATAGTGACATCTGTGTAAACGGGAATTCTGACAAGTTGAACAGATGCAGAAGCATCATAAGATTTACATAATTCTGTTTCGAAAACTATTGTGCTGGCATTTATTGATGCTATAACCGCAAAATCAAAATTTCCAGCATTATTTAAAGCGGTGACGGTTCCAAAACCAGCAATGTTTCCGGTAGTAATCGTCGCGCCTTTCATTTGAATAATTAATACCTTATCACCAACTTGAAATCCTGAGACATCCGCAACTTCAACTTCATCAGCACCAACCGAAGTAATTTCAGCGTAATTATTTACAACTCCAGAAATCGATTGGCTGTATACATATGTTGAGCTATATAAGAAGAAAAATAAATATGTTATAAAATTAAATTTCAAATCAGATGTGTAGTAATTAGGTTAGCTAAAATACAAAAATTCAAATGCTCCAACATAAATGAAAATCATCTTAATGAAAAACTCAAAAAAAAATCTACTTTTAAATGGAAATAATAACTATTTTAGAAAATAAATTAAATAGAAAGGTGTCTGTAATTGATAGTCAAAGTCTTACGAAAATGTATTATAGCATTGGAGAACTGTCTAAAATGCTAGAGGTGAACCCTTCATTATTGAGGTTTTGGGAAAAAGAATTTCAACTTAAAGTTTCAAAAAGAAATAAAAAAGGAAACCGTCTATATTCAGTTAAAGAAATTGAGGTCATTAATCGTATTTACGTTTTAGTTAAAGTAAACGGGTATACCTTAGATGGTGCAAAAAAAGCAATGAAATCAAAAAGTGAAGCTTCCGTTGACGAAAAGCAGCTCGTCATAAACAAACTTACTAGTATAAAACAAAGGCTTCTTCATCTTAAGTCTTGATACTTCCCTGATCCAAATCCCGATCCGTATTTAAATGTCCAAAATCACAACGATCTTTAAACAGTTTATATCTGTTTTTTGCAATAATGTTATAGAAAAAGTCTCTAAACAATCGAGGTAAAATCCATAGAACATTTAAGAAGAACAAATACCATTTTAAAAAAGACAATAAACGCAGTGCCGCGGTGGATTTTTGATACAATTCTCCATTTTTATATAAATAAAAAGTACTCATATCAATTTCATGTACTCCTTTGGATGACAAAAAAGATTTTGCAAAATCACCTTGGAGAGAGCTAAATCTCAAATCATTACTTTTTTCATGCTTCAAAATAAAACGGACCACTTTAGAACAAAAGGGACAAGAGGCATCATAAAATATGATAGGGTTTTTCAAAGCAGTTTCTTTAATTCATCATTAACATAGAATGGTACTTTTAACATGTATGATCCATACCAAGAAAACATTTCGCCATTAACCAAAACAATTTTCGAATCAGGAAATTTACTTTTAAAATAATCGATATGACGACTCGTAAAAGGAAAAGGTTCCGAGCTTAAAAATACGTAATCAGGAGAATCTACGGATAAATCATCAAAATCGGGATATCTATTTATTTTACAAAGATTTACAAATCCCAGCGTATTGATTATTGATCCGATGTAAGTAGAATTTCCAGCAACATAATTGGGCTCATGCCAAATAAAATACAATACACTTTTATGCTGACCAATATTATTCATTCCTTTAAAAGAATTGCGAATGGAATTCAGCAATACTTGACATTCATTTATTCGATACAAAACGGCTCCCAATTTTTCAATCATTTCAATAGCATCATTAAATGAATTAACGTCACTCATCCATACCGGAAACTGATTTGATAAGAAGCTGATATCTTCTTCGGTATTCTCTTCCTTGTTTCCAATAATTAAATCAGGCTGCAAAGCTGTAATTACATCTAAATTGAGTTTTTTTGTGCCACCTACCCTTGTTTTAGTAGTATACCAGGAATTCGGATGGATGCAAAACTTTGTGATACCGACAACTTCTTTATTAAGCTTCAAATGATAAAGAAAGTCAGTAATAGAAGGAACCAATGAGATGATTCGTAATGGTTTATCCGAAATAAAAACTTCTCGTCCTAATTGATCGACAAAAGTCCTCTTTGCCATTATGACATTGCAGAAATAATGTCATATCGCGTTACAATATGATGTGAACCGTCAGCCCTCTCTACTAATACTGCTGGAGTCGACTTATTGATCAATTTACATAATTCGTCAACAGAAACTCCATTTTTAACTATTGGAAATACCGGACCCATAATTGAAGAAATTGGCGAATCACTAAGCTCTGGCTTATCTACCAAAGCCTGATAAATAGCACTATCATCAACAGATCCAACAAATTTGTTATCCTTCAAAACTGGAATCTGAGAGATTCCGAATTTTCTCATTTTTCCGATAGCATGAGAGACTAACTCTTCAGCAAAAACAGAGACTAAAGGTTTATTTTCATGTCCATTTACAAGATCGCCTGCCGTTACCACTTTCTTCTCTAGAAAACCACGTTCTCGCATCCAATCATCATTGTACATTTTACCAACATATCGACTGCCTGAGTCATGTAAGAGAACAACAACTACATCATCCTTTTTAAAATGCTCTTTTAGTTGAATGAGTCCTTTAACTGCCGCACCACAGGAATTACCTGCAAAAATGCCTTCTTCCCGTGCCATTCTTCTCGTGTATACTGCTGCATCTTTATCTGTAACCTTTTCGAAGCCATCAATTACGTCGAAATCCACATTTTCAGGCAAAATGTCTTCACCTATACCCTCCGTGATGTATGAATAAATTTCATTCTCATCGAAAATCCCTGTTTCATGGTATTTTTTAAAAACAGAACCATAAGTATCTATTCCCCAAATTTTAATATTTGGATTCTTTTCTTTTAAAAATTTTCCAACTCCAGAAATAGTCCCTCCAGTTCCTACACCTACTACAAAATGAGTGATTTTACCCTCTGTCTGCTCCCATATCTCAGGTCCAGTCTGCTCATAATGTGCTATCGTATTAGAAGGATTGTCATATTGATTAACGTACCAAGAATTAGGTGTTTCTTCAGCAATTCTTTTCGAAGTGGAATAATAAGAACGAGAATCCTCAGGAGCCACATCTGTGGGACAAACGATTACCTCTGCTCCTACCGCTCGAAGAATATCAAACTTTTCTTTTGATTGTTTGTCCGTTGAAACACAAATCAATTTATATCCTTTTACTATTGCGGCCAATGCCAATCCCATCCCCGTATTTCCAGATGTGCCTTCTACAATAGTTCCTCCAGGCTGCAACCTACCATCAGCTTCTGCATCTTCAACCATTTTTAAAGCCATCCTGTCCTTTACAGAACTTCCAGGATTGAAATACTCTACTTTTGCCAATACTGTTGCTTCAACATCTTTGGTTACCTTATTGAGTTTAACCAATGGCGTATTACCAATTGTTTCTAGAATATTGTTCGAAATTTTCATTCTTTTATTTTTGGCAAAGTTAATTATAATAGATTGACTTGATTGTCAAATTCAACGAGATTTCAATTGATGAAAATAATTACCTTTAATCCCTCATGATGAAGACGCTTTCTCTACTCCTTTTTTTATTCGGCATAGGGCTTGTAAATGCTCAACCTTCTATTTGCCCTGTCCTTCCAAGCCCCGTGGTTTATCAGAAAACGAATGGAACTCTATACGTGCCAAATCAAATACGTATCCAACAGCTACCTGAAGGGAATATTGGACACCTTTCTTCGTCTGCTAGAAAACAATTGGATTTTTTACTAAAAACGCATCACTACATTTCAACAAAAGATACTTTAGGGCGTCCATTCATTCGATTTCAAAAGCTTAAGAATGTACCAAAGGACTTTTATTCAATAGCTGTCAATGATCAGCTCATTATTTCATATGGCACAGATAAAGCGCTTTATTATGCTTTTCAATCTTTGGTTCAATTAATTCAAACTGAAGGTGATATTAAATATATATCAAAAGCTTTCTTGCAAGACTATCCCAAATTTGAATGGAGAGGATTGCATTTAGATGTATCACGTCATTTTTTTTCAGTAGAAGAAGTTAAAAGATATATAGACTTAATGGCTATGTATAAATTCAATACCTTTCATTGGCACCTTACAGATGACCAGGGTTGGAGAATAGAGATCAAACAATACCCTAAATTAACTCAAATAGGAGCTTACAGAGACAGCACCATTCAAAATCATTACAATTCTTCACCTCGCACATATGATAACCATAGATATGGTGGCTATTACAAACAAGAAGAAATTAAAGATATCGTAGCTTACGCCGATGAGAGGCATATTACGATTGTTCCTGAAATTGAAATGCCAGGGCATAGCAGAGCAGCCCTAGCCGCTTATCCAGAATATTCATGTACAGGAATAAAACAGGGAGTTCCTGGTATCTGGGGAGTTTTTGATGACATATATTGTTCAAAGAATGAAACATTTGAATTTATTCAAAATGTACTCGACGAGGTCATAGAGCTCTTCCCTGGCAAGTACATACATGTTGGTGGTGACGAGGCCCCAAAAACGAGATGGAAAAAATGCAAATCATGTCAAAACGTAATTAAATCTAATAATTTATCCAACGAACATGAGCTCCAAAGCTACTTCATAAAAAAAATTGAGGCCTATCTAAATTCCAAAAACAAACAGCTCATTGGTTGGGATGAAATATTGGAAGGTGGATTATCTCCTAAATCTACAGTAATGTCTTGGAGGGGCGTAAAAGGTGGAATAGAAGCATGCAAAAAAGGAAATTATGTTGTTATGACTCCTGGCACGCATTGTTATTTTGATCATTATCAGGGTAAAAGCAAAGAAGAACCTCTTGCCATAGGTGGTTTCACTCCATTGGAAAAAGTTTATGAATTCAATCCTATTCCATCAGAATTAGATGTTGCACAAGCCAGCTTTGTTCTTGGAGGACAGGCAAATTTATGGACTGAATATATTTCAAGCTTATCACAGCTTGAATACATGACTTATCCACGTGCCATTGCGCTGAGTCAAGCATTATGGTGTACGGACAAAATTTCATTTCCTGACTTTTTCAACATTTTAAATAAAAAGCATTTTCCAATGTTAGACGCATTTAATGTAAATTATTCAAAAACAAGCCTGAAACCAGTGATACAATTCAATGCAGAAGAAAAAGGCATAAGTATGGAATTACAATCGAAAGATGCAGATGAAAATTTTCGAACCACAATTCATTCCTCAGACTGCAAAACAGATCTAAACGTTATACTTCGCGCGAATCAACCATTGTTAATTGAACGAACTAAAAGCAAGCTAATTGAAAGTGAATTTAGCTTTACAAGTGTCAAAACAGGAATCAAATCTACTGTAAGCATTACAAATCACTTGGCTTTAGGTGCTCATATAAAGTATACAACTCAGCCTAATCCTCAATACAATTATTCACCCCTTGTCTTATTGGATGGTCAACGAGGAAGTCGGCCATGGAAGGGCCATGAGTGGATTGGTTTTGACAGCAGTGAAATTATCTTTGAAATTGAGCTGCCCAAAAGAAAAAAAATAAATTCTATCCATATTAGCTTTTTAGAATCTAATGGTTCTTGGATTTATCTTCCTAAATCGGTGAAAATCCTAAATTCATCTAACAAACGACTCAAAAGCTACACTGCTCAATCTATAGACTCTGAGGTTGTCAAAATAAAAATTAAAAAGAGGGTGAATCAACTAAGATTTATCATCGATAATCAATTGATAATAGCTGATGGTCATCCCGGAGCCGGACACACACCATGGACTTTTATTGACGAAATACAGTTTCATTAGAACAAATTCGTTAACTCCCTATTAAACTTAACCTATTTTAAACCTTTCCTTTCATCTGATGTTGTTACTTTTGCACAAAGATTAGTTTATGTCAGAAAGAAATTGGACCTCAATTAAATCCTACGAAGACATCACGTTTAACTATTGCAAAGGTGTTGCGCGTATTGCAATCAACAGACCTGAAGTCAGAAATGCTTTTCGTCCGAAAACAGTAGATGAAATGTTGGACGCACTAATTATTTGTCATGAAAGTCAAGAAATAGGAGTTGTTTTAATTTCGGGAGAAGGTCCATCTCCAAAAGATGGTGGATGGGCATTTTGTTCAGGAGGAGACCAGCGTGTTAGAGCCCCCAGAGGTTACAAGGGAACCGATGGAGTAAGCAAATTCAACATATTAGATGTTCAAAGACAAATTCGTTTTATGAACAAAGTAGTGATTGCCGTAGTTCCAGGTTGGGCTGTGGGAGGTGGACATAGTCTGCATGTCGTTTGTGATTTAACTTTGGCCTCTAAAGAGCATGCTATATTTAAGCAAACCGATGTAGATGTTGCCAGTTTTGATGGAGGCTTTGGTTCGGCTTACCTTGCTCGACAAGTGGGTCAAAAACGGGCTAGAGAAATCTTTTTCCTCGGTGCTAGTTATTCAGCACTAGAAGCATTTGAAATGGGCATGATAAATAAAGTTGTGCCCCATGATGAATTAGAGCAAACCGCATTTGATTGGGGACAAGAAATACTCAAAAAAAGTCCAACTGCTATAAAGATGTCTAAATTTGCTTTTAATCTTATTGATGATGGATTGGTAGGTCAACAAGTATTTGCAGGAGAAGCAACTAGACTGGCTTACATGACCGACGAAGCAGCTGAAGGAAGAAATGCATTCCTAGAGAAAAGAGATCCTAATTTTAAACAATACCCTAAATTTCCTTAATAATGTCAGTTAGAAATCAAGAACCCAATGCACTTTGGAACCACTTTGCAGATTTAAATGCAGTTCCAAGACCTTCAAAAAAAGAAGAGCGCGTCATAGAATTCATGTTGAATTTTGGAAAAGAATTAAACTTGGAAACCATAAAAGACGAAATTGGAAACGTTATTATTAAAAAACCAGCAAGTCCAGGCATGGAAAACCGTAAAAAAGTTATTCTTCAGTCTCATTTAGATATGGTTC
Source organism: Crocinitomicaceae bacterium (assembly GCA_042094515.1). Taxonomy (GTDB): domain Bacteria; phylum Bacteroidota; class Bacteroidia; order Flavobacteriales_D; family Crocinitomicaceae; genus UBA952. The sequence goes on along the minus strand of JBELDA010000017.1, from coordinate 25,673 downwards.
ACCAAAAAAATGGTGATACCGTGTTTGATTTTGATAATGAAGGTATCAAAATGCGTGTTCAAGATGATTGGATTGATGCGGAAGGAACAACACTTGGTGCCGACAACGGTATAGGTGTGGCAACGATAATGGCTACACTGTCTTCGAATGAAATACAGCATCCAGCCTTAGAAGCTTTTTTCACAATTGATGAAGAAACTGGAATGACAGGAGCAAAAGAAATGGACGGTTCATTATTTGATGGAGAGATTCTGCTAAATCTTGATACTGAAGATGATGATGAGCTCTCTATAGGATGTGCGGGTGGAATTGATACAAACACGTCATATAAATACGAATCAGAGCCTGTAGTGTCTTCAAGTAAGTGTTTTGAAATAAGTATTAAAGGTCTTTTGGGTGGTCATTCGGGAATGGACATTGATTCGGGAAGAGGTAATGCCAATAAATGGATGTCAAGATTGTTATGGACGATATCACAAAAAATTAATTTACAGCTGATCTCTTTTGATGGTGGAGGATTGAGAAATGCAATTCCAAGAGAATCTTGTTGTGTAATTGCGATTTCTAAAAGGGATCAATCTATGTTTGAAACTATTGTAAATTCAATGGTAGACACATTTAAAACTGAATATAAATCTATTGAAGAGCATCTGCGTGTTGAATGCAATGAAATACAATCGGTTGGCGATGCAGTTTCAAGTGCTGAAGGCATAAAAATCATCAACACCTTATGTGCTGTGCACAATGGCGTTTATCGAATGAGTCCTGATATTAAAGGTTTGGTTGAAACTTCATCAAGCCTTGCAAGAGTTGAAATCAAAGGCGGTTTATTTATTACCCAATCACTTCAAAGAAGTAGTGTGGATAGTACCAGGGACGAAGTCGCGATGACAATTAAAAGCTGTTTTGAGAATATGGGATGTGAGGTCATTCAATCTGGAGAATATCCAGGGTGGCAACCCAATCCAGATTCTAGAATTTTGGAAATTATGGAACAGCTTTATAAAGACATGTTTAATGAAAATCCTCAGGTCAAGGCATGCCATGCTGGATTAGAATGTGGAATATTAGGAAAGCATCTTCCAGACGTTGATATGATTTCATTTGGGCCCAATATAAGAGCCGCTCACTCACCAGATGAAAAAGTACAAATTTCCTCTGTTCAAAAATTTTGGAAATTTTACTTGGAAACATTGAATCAAATCCCTGTACAATAGAATTGATTAAAATCAGTTAAATTTAAAGATAGAAAAGAAATATGCAATTCGAGTTAAATACAATTGAAGAAGCTGTTGAGGATATAAAAAACGGTAAGGTAATTATTGTTGTTGACGATGAAGGCCGAGAAAATGAAGGTGATTTCTTAACCTCTGCTCGTAATGCTACGCCGGAGCTAATCAACTTTATGGCTACTCACGGACGAGGATTAATTTGTGCACCACTTAGTCAAAAAAGGTGCGATGCTTTGGGGTTAGAGCTCATGGTAAAAAACAATTCAGCGGCTTATGAAACTCCTTTCACAATAAGCGTAGATTTAATTGGTCACGGTTGTACTACCGGAATTTCAGCAAGCGATAGAGCAAAAACTATACTCGCCATGATTGATCCTAAAACGAGGCCTGAAGAATTGGGTAAGCCTGGACATATATTTCCCTTGCGAGCAAAAAATGGAGGTGTTTTAAGAAGGGCTGGTCACACTGAGGCTGCGATAGACTTATCTCGACTTGCAGATCATGAAGAGGCAGGAATAATCGTTGAAATACTAAATGAAGATGGCACAATGGCTCGTCTTCCGCAGCTTGTCAAAATTGCTAAAAAGTTTGATCTAAAAATTATTTCGATTGAGGATTTGATAAAATACAGAATTCAAAACGAAACATTAATATCAAAAACAATTGACGTCAAAATGCCAACTGAGATAGGTAATTTTCATTTGCATGCTTTTAAAAATGTGCACAACCAACAAGACCATCTTGCACTTGTAAAGGGAAAATGGGAAAAAGATGAACCTGTTTTGGTAAGAGTTCACTCCTCTTGTATTACAGGTGATATATTTGGGTCATGTAGATGTGATTGTGGTCCACAGCTTCAAGCAGCAATGGAAATGATCGAAAAAGAAGGAAAAGGTGTTGTTGTATATATGAATCAAGAAGGACGTGGAATTGGTCTAATTAACAAGCTTAAAGCATACAAGCTACAAGAAGATGGTTATGACACCTTTGATGCCAACGTTAAGCTTGGATTTAAACCTGACGAAAGAGATTACGGAATTGGTGCTCAAATCCTTAGAGAATTAGGTGTTAGCAAGATGAAGCTCATGTCAAACAACCCTAAAAAAAGAACAGGATTGATTGGTTATGGATTAGAAATTGTTGAAAATGTCTCATTAGAAATTGAGAGTAATGAGCATAATGAAGGCTACCTCAAAACCAAAAGAGATAAAATGGGACATCAACTTAAACTGAAAAAATGATCCTTCGAGCCGAAAACATTCAGAAATCATACGGTGACTTATCAATCCTCAAAGGAGTTGATCTCGAAATAAAGCAAAACGAAATTGTATCTATTGTAGGGGCTTCTGGAGCTGGAAAGACAACTTTACTGCAAATACTTGGAACTTTAGATCAACCTTCTGATGGCTCACTCAACATAGATGGAACTAATCCATTTTCACTAAACGAAAAGAAGCTATCTCAATTTAGGAATTCAACATTGGGATTTATATTTCAATTCCACCAGCTTCTTCCTGAATTTACTGCAGCTGAAAATGTAATGCTCCCTGCTTTAATAAAAGGATTGAGTAAAAAAGAAGCTGAACAACAAGCATTGGAGCTTCTTGAAAAGGTAGGGCTTCAAGACCGGATTAGACATAAACCATCTGAATTATCTGGAGGAGAACAACAAAGAACAGCGGTTTGCCGTGCATTAATGAATAAACCTAAGGTCATCTTTGGAGACGAACCCTCTGGAAATCTAGATACCCAATCATCACGTGATTTACACGAGCTGTTTTTTCAGTTGAGAGAAGAATTTAATCAAACCTTTGTATTGGTTACTCACAATAAAGAGCTTTCAGAAATGGCCGATCGCTCATTGACTATGGTTGATGGTAAATTTATTTCGTAATTGAAGAAAAAGGAGCTTAAAGAATTTCTGGATTTCAAGTCTGTCCAGTATGAAAATATAGACTTCATCACAAATGACCCTATTAAAATACCACATGAGTATCAACGAAAAGAAGATATTGAAATTTGTGCATTTTTTACAGCTACAATAGCCTGGGGAAATCGGCTCAGCATAATTAAAAGTGGACAAAAACTAAATGATATCTGGGGAGATTCTCCTTTTGAATTCATTATGGAATATAGCTCTGATAATAAAGTTCATTTTGTTCATAGAACTTTTAACAGCGAAGATTTTGATTTCTTTTGTAGAAGCCTCAAATCAATTTATGGAAATGGTGGCTTAGAGCAAGCATTTAACATTAGAGAGGGACAAGACGTTAATGTTTTTAATAGAATCATGAATTTTAGAAATCAATTTTTGGCAACGGATCACTTGCCGAGAAGTGAAAAACACCTATCAAATCCGAGTAAAAATTCTGCTTGTAAAAGAATCATTATGTTTTTGCGCTGGATGGTAAGAAGCTCTAAAAATAGTGTGGATTTTGGCATTTGGAATTCTATCAGCACAAAAGAGCTATACGTACCTTTGGATGTTCATACCGGTAATATCGCAAGAAAGCTAAATCTCATTAATCGTAAGCAAAACGATTGGAAGACAAATGAAGAATTGATAACTAAGCTTCGAAAATTCGATGTGAATGATCCTGCCAAGTATGATTTTGCCTTATTTGGAATCGGAGTCAATAAAGAAATTTAATTGATATACCCAAATTCATTTAAAATCTCCTCTACTTCCCTATTTGTCTGAATTTTATCCCTATCACTTGCCTCCTTTGAAGAATATACATCAATTTGATATCCATTTGTTGACTCTTGATTTATTGAAAAACATTCTTTGTACACATATTTAGATTTATTTTCTGAATAGCTAAACCAACAGTTATAAAAAAACTTTCTCTCCTCATCAATTTCAATAAAGCGTAATAGAATATCCTTATACTTATTATTGCCCCTTTGCTCAGAAGCTACTAGAATCGCTTTATACTCATTCAATTTAACAAGCTCAGCATCAGAATTCCTGTGATACACATGCGTCAATAAAATAGGTCTTTCATACTGAGTATATTTTATCATTAAGGCAAATGCATCAGATAAAGATGTCTCCTCCTTAATTGTCATAAATAGAGTGTCCAAAACACATTCTTGTTTAAAACCAACAGAATCAGCATTACCACATATGTTTAATTCCATTAAAAGAGAATCCCTTTTCGTTGGTGATTTTATGTTACTATTATTCTTTTGAATTGGCTCAACCTCTTTTGAAAGATTTTTATCCTCATCTGAGCATGAAATCAGATAGCAAGTGGTAGTGAATATCAATAAAAACAAACGAAAAGATCTTTTCATAATGATTATAGGTAATTTAATTAATAGCTCCAAACACTTGATCAACGGAATTCATAGCAATTGATACAGCTTCTTGATTTAGATTGTTTTTTACGTTGTTATTACTCATCCATTTTAATAGCTCTTCAGTAGGTAAATTTCCAGTCAAATCATCTTTAGCCATTGGACATCCTCCAAATCCTTTCATTGCGGTATCAAAACGCTTACATCCACCCTCAAATGCCGAAGAAATTAAATGCTGAGCATCCATAGGCTTGACATGTAGGTGAGCTCCAAACTCAACGGAAGGAAATGACTCAATTAAATTTTTATATAAATCAGGCAATAACTTTGAATTCGCACAACCTATAGTATCTGAAAGTGCTATAATGGAAGCACCGAAGCGATCATTCAATCTCTTTGTCCAACGATAGACTATTTCATCAGACCATTCATCTCCGTAGGGATTTCCAAACCCCATAGATAAATAAAGAACAACCCTTTTATTATTTGATGAAGCAAGGTTAAAAATTTCATCCAACAAATAAAATGAATCGTCAATCGATTTGTTAGTATTTCTTTGCTGAAAGGTTTCAGAAATAGAAAAAGGAAATCCCAAATAAGTAATTTGCTCATAGCAAACAGCAGCTTCTGCACCTCTTTTATTCGCAATAATACTTAAAAGCTCTGTAGTGCTATTGCCAATATTAATTCCATCAAGAACATCAGCTGTATCCCTCATTTGCGGGATAGCTTTAGGCGATACAAAACTGCCCATATCTAATACATCAAATCCACATTTAAGCAATGAATTTAGGTAATCAATCTTAGTAGAAGTAGGAATAAAATGATTAATCCCCTGCATTGCATCACGCGGACATTCTATAATTTTCAATTTACTCATTAGAAGTTTTTCTGAATTTAATAATTTCAGTATTAATCCTTTTAATTAATGCAGGTCCCTCGTATATAAAACCTGTATAAAGCTGAATAAGAACAGCACCAGCTTTTATTTTCTCAATAGCATCTTCGGCCGAATGTATGCCTCCTACTCCGATAATAGGTATTGCACCATTTGATTTTTGATGAATATATTGGATAACTTCTGTCGATCTGGACAACAGAGGTTTTCCTGAAAGTCCACCTGCTCCAATTTTATCTACCCCGTCAGGAGGCGTCACCAAGTTCAATCTTGAAACCGTAGTGTTGGTCGCTATTAAGCCGTGTATTTTTGTACTCAATACAATCTCCACAATATCGTCTAGTTCCTCATTACTTAAATCCGGGGCTATTTTTAACAAAATAGGTTTAGGATTTGCTTTCTTATTATTTACAATGACCAAAGTAGAAAGCAATTTCTCTAATGGCTCACGTTCTTGAAGTGCACGAAGATTAGGCGTATTGGGTGAGGAAACATTAACTACAAAATAATCTACATAATCAAAAAGCTGCTCAAAACAAATCAGATAATCCTCATTCGCCTTTTCGTTAGGTGTAAGTTTGTTCTTCCCGATATTACCACCAACTAGTATTCCGTTTTTTCTCGCTTTCTTTAAATGTTTCTTAGCTACTTCTACCCCATCATTATTAAAACCCATTCGATTAATAATAGCTTCATCCCTTTTTAAACGAAACAATCTCTTTTTAGGATTTCCATCTTGGCCTTTAGGTGTCAATGTACCAACCTCAACAAAACCAAAACCACAATGAGATAATTCATTAATATATTTTGCATTTTTATCGAATCCGGCTGCTACACCCACGGGATTCTTGAAATCAAGACCAAAAGCCCTGGTCATGAGCTTCTTGTCCTCAATTAAAAAGTTATGAATGAACCTTCGACGCATAAACCCCAATTTCAATAACATAGATAGGGTATTCATGGTAAAGTAATGAACACGCTCAGGATCGAAAAAGAAAAGGATTTTCCTTAGAATCGGATACATAATCAAAGTTAAAAAAGAAAAGCGAGTAAATACTCGCTTTCAAATTTTATCTATGTGAATTACACCTTATACTTACCAAGTGCTTTAAGCTTAAGCTTGGTACGTTGTCTTCCATAATCCTTGTAAGTAAGGTTACGAGTTATAATGACATTCATGTGGTAATAGGCATCTTTCTGATCTGGATCTCCACGCTTTTGACCTGGAGCATAAGATGAGTTATTCTCTACTGGATTAGATAGATATGCTGCATCAGGGTCGTTAGAAAAAAGAATATCATTTGGATCGGCATAAACGGTACTCACGTCATCCATGTAATCCGTGAACGTTTTAACATATGATAACTCAATACCCACTCTCCACATTTTCGAGACGCCCATTCTAAATCCAAAACCAAAAGGCATCGTTAAAGTAATCGGCGAATAAGGTTTTTCTTGATTCTCAGTCCTCAAGGGTCGAAGATTTACCCATTCACCCTGTTCATTTTGAGCTCTAGGGTTGAAATAACACAAACCAAGACCTCCAAAAACATAATATTGTTGTGAACGATTCTTTTTACTGTAATGCCCTGGTAAATTAAATGTCGAGCCGAACTTCTCATTGGCCGCAAAAATAAACTCAAGACGCTGTTGAATTTCTATTGCAAAACTTTTAAAATGTAAATTTCTATTAAATCGTGCAGGATCTTCAGAGTACTGATCATCACCTTTTAAATTGAAAACACACAAACTCGATGTTGTCGCAAAGTAAGGGTGGAATCGCTGTCGATATCCAACCCAAGCGGCTACTCCTGTTGAAGGCCAGTCTATATCTTTAAGACTGTAATCACGACCTATTCCCTCTGCTCCTCCAAGATCTCCATTAAACTGAGTCGCCCCAATTCCAATCTGAAGCTCTTTCTTATGCAAAGACCAATTTCGCTGAGAATTAAAATTAGCATGCTGTGCATGGACTGCAAAGAAAAAGGAAAAGAAAAAAAATAGAGAAATGATTTTTTTCATCGCAATTGTTATATTATTCTTTACGAATTTACGCTTTTTAAATCAGACCACAAACAAAATGATTCATAGGATTTAAAATAATTCTCATCACTAATGGTCTTGCAAAATTAAAAAAACCTCTTATACAAGCTTAATAATTTGTAATACAGGCAATTGTAATTAGCTTAAATGCTCAATAAAAACAATGTTGAAGCTATTGATGCGAGACCGATACTTCCATAAAACCATGGGTTTTTCCAATAATCTCTATTTTCTTGATATTTTTTGATGACAAGGTCAAAATCCTGTCTTTTTCTAATTTCATGAGCGTCTGGCTCATCTCTATTGTATAGAATTTTTCTCATACGCGTTATATTTAATATAATTTAGGTTTAAGTTTCATTTGTTATATACTTTTTTAAGCCTTTGCAGAGCTCTAAAGGTTTTAACTTTTGCATTGTTTTCGGTTACACTTATTATTTCACCAATTTCTCGATAGGATCTTCTTTCAAAATATCTTAATTCGATAAGTGCAAGGTCCTTTTCATTGATTGAGCGTAGAGCGATCATTAATTTTTCTTTTCGCTCTTCGTTGCATGACTCCTCAAATTCTTCAAAGATATCTGCTACAATTACTTTGTCAATGCTAACCGTTCTCCTTGCCTTCTTATCTCTAAAAGATTGGTATAGTTCGCTTTTTGCGATTCTAAATAACCAAGATGAAAATGGTACTCCTCGAAATTCATATTTATGAATGTTAGTAAGTGCTTTTACAAATACATTAGAAGTAATGTCATAAGCGGATTCCACATCATCAACTCTTTTCACGATATACCTAAAAATATTTTCGTGATACTGTTTGTACAATGGTGCAAAATGATTTGGATTTTTTTTTGACTTTTCAATAATTCTGAGTTCAGATTGAATACGGGTATCACTCTGGTGATACAGTGAAGGAGATGACATAATTTTTGGTTTTACTAGTTATACAATTGATAAAATGCACTTGCAGGAGCATCTTATATTTTTACTAACGCAAAAAGATTTAAAAAGTAACACCCTAAAAAAAATTAAAATGAAATACGCAGCTGAACGGTTAGATCTGAGCGCCTGTTTCCTTCGATAAGTTGTGGCCCACTTCCTATTTCGTTCCGGTTATTGTACAAGAAAAAGCCATAACGAACCCAAAGGTCCATTGACCTCAAAAAAGAATACCGTGCTAATATGTATGCACGACTTCCTTGATAATAGTATGCTGGTATAGAAAAAACATACAGCGCATTGTTTTCATAAGTATAAATACGGGTGTCATAGCTATCTGTATCAAATAGCGCATACCTAAGTGTTAAATCTACTGGGAAAGATTTAGGCTTAAAAGAAATGTCTTGGGTAAATAATATTCCTTTTTCATTCTCTCTACTCGCCCTTTTAATTTGAACAATCTCTATTCTACTCTTAAGACTGATAAACTTGTCTATTTTCTTTGATATATTCAATCGATAATTTCTCTGGGTAACATCCTCAATTGGCGTAATGACATCATCCTCAAAATTTCCATTTTTCTGCCTCCGCTGTTGTCGAAACCTCATGTAAATTTGAAAATCACGACTGGGCTTATAAATAGGTTGTATTAAAAATTCATGGCCTTTTGAAGGGGCATCTACCCCAAACTTCATCCATGGAAATTCAAACACATCAGTGTAAGCATTAATAGACCAACTTCTATTTATTTTAAACTTAAGACCAGCATAAAGTCCGTTTTCATTTTGAGTTCTACTGCCTTCCGAAAATCCTGCATTATAAAAAGTCTGATAGCTCTTGTCATAATCACGAAATAAAAGACCTAAACTCAATCTCGTATCAACGGATAATAAAGCTCCATGGAGCATTGCAACTCCAGAATTGGATTCGTTTAATGAATACGAAACTTCTCCAAATAGATTTAGATTTTTGTAGACTAGATTATAATCAGAGCTAAACGAAAAGAGCGATTGTCCATTAAAGTAAAACTGATTGTATGGCCTCAGGTTCAAGTTTAAAGGTTTATCGTAGGTTTGATATATCCCTTGAATACCGATTTTAATATAATCGTTTCGATAATTCAATGAAGCTCCCGAGATAAATTCCTTTAAGCTATTCATCTTCGAGATTTCAGAATTCGTGCGATGCAAACCTGACAAATCAATAGTTGAAACGAATTCAAGATTATCAGTGGTTGAATCTTGAACTCCAGTCGCGTCAATGGTTTTGTATGAAGAAAAAAGCAACAAATCAAGTTTTTTATACCCAACATTAATTGCCGCCCCCCTAAAAAACCTTGATTCATCGACAGATGTGTAAGGCTTTAACGCAATAGGATTTCTTTTCATGGTTAAAATGTCTGATGACTTACCGAAGGCATAACTAGACCAAAGGTTTAAGCCCTGCCCTAGTTGAATTTGATAATCACCCAAGGCAAAAGATTTTAAGTATTTACCACCTCTGTAAAAAGCATGAAAGGAATAAAAATCAAATCCTTGTTTCTGAGCACCCTTAAAAAACTGTTCTCCCGGATCCTTTTCGGCAGTAAGCCCCAAACTAATATTCGTTCTATATGAATAACGGAATCTCGTATAATATTTATCCGCATTACCGTAATAATATTGATTGGAATTCTGTAAAACAGAATCTGGCACTTCCTGATATCCCGACTTTTGCTCCATTCCTGGCTGATAACGAAGAAACAAATCAAATTTTCCGTGCTTGATAGCATCTTTGAAATTAATATGCAAATTATCAAGACGCTCATCAACAGATATAAAAGGAAGCATTAAATAAATGGTTTCGAGATCCCAATACTTAAGACTTTGTAGTTCATATATAGAAATGAATTTTCCATGTACTTTTCGATGTAATATCAAATCGTTAATTTGAACATCTGTGAGTAAACCTAAATCTTCTAGATCAAGACCATCAGTTGTGTTGATATTAATAGGCTCATCAAAATAAAAATTCAGCTGTTCAATTAGATTCGTTAAATCAATACTCTCTGTTTCTAGCTGTTCTGAAATGAATTCAATTCGCTGTTGAATAATCTCATTTCTTTCTTGTGCGAAAAAAGATGTAGCTCCAAGAACAAAAAAAATGGTTTGTAATAGCCTCATTTAATAAAAGCATATTTAAATGAAATGTTTGGAGACCAACCCAAAATCTGATGATACTGGGTGCCAAAATCTAAAGCATATTTTTCAGAAATAATCCAACCTAAACCGAAGCTAAGTTCAATCGGCTGTGTAGCAAACCCACCTCGAAATGCCAGTTTCTTTGTTGGCAAATATTCTATACCTATTTTGGAACGTAGTGGATGCTCGATATCTTTTTCGAATTCTGCAAGAAGCATAGTTCGTTCTGAAACTTGGTATTTTGTACCTAATCTCATAGTTGTTGAATATCTATCATCAGGATCCACCGTGAGCTTATTACGTCCTAAATTAAAAATAGCTAAACCAATATTCCAATCAGAATTCAAGGCATAATTAAATCCAAATTCACCTGTTAAGGTCTGACTCATACCATAAGCCTCGGGTAGTCTTACCATTTGATGATTCATTTGAACACCCATCGAAAGCTCTTTAGTGAGGAACATAGAATAACCGACTCCACTCTTAAAAGTTCTAAAGGATTGATAACCAAAAGTGTTGCCTCCAAAAGACAATACTCCATACTTCAATGGAATGGCTAATGCAAAGCTTTGGTTTTGTAGCTCTTTCAGTAAGAAACGATTTTCATATGAAATTCCAATTGTTACATCTTCAATGTAGCTTAGATTTGCTGGGTTATTATGAAAAGAATACACATCTGTTATGCACACACTTGCATTTGCTAAAGAATTAGAACGACTTCCTGAGAAATAGATGCCTTGACTAAACGAGGCGTATCCTGATAGGATAAAAACAAAACAAAAAGTAAAACGGTAATTTATCAATTTTTTAACTCTATTAAATTTGACTTTTAACAATGGATTAAAATAATAAAAAATAACACGTTAAAAAATTTATTTATGTATTTCAAAACTTATTTTTTTTCGTTCACACCGATTATACCCATATGATAGAATCATTTATTTATCTTTGATCTATTCTAAATTGAAATGAAGATTGATCTGACAAAATTTGAGATTCCTAATATTGATGCATGGAAAAATCAAGTGTTAAAAGAGGCAAATGATAATGATGCCTTACTCTATAAAAACGAAATTGAGAATCTGAATATTGATATTTCATCTAAACATGAAAATCAAAAGACATTCTCATCCTTGAGTGCCAAATGTGATTGGGATATTATTTCATCATTCAATATTGGTGATTCTTTTGAGAACAATGAGCTGATTATTAAATGTTTAGAGCATGGCTCTAATCATATATTTCTAGATATCAGAATTAACAAACCAGATTGGGACATCATATTTAAGGATATCGTTATTGAAATAGTTCATGTTACTGTGGCATTTCATAATGAAGAGCAGCTGAACTCTTTCAAAACCTTTTTACCTAAAGAAAATGAACAATATTTTACAATATGTATAGATCCTTTTGAGCTGAATTATTTTCAAGAATTTAAAGATTCTTCAGTCTCTTATTGTGTAAATGGGTTTGCTCTTGAACAGATTGGTGCCTCTACAAATCAGCAGCTCGCATCAATGATATACTGCGCAGAGCGGTTACTTCAATATTGTAAAAATCCTAATCGTGTAAAATTTAAAATGGGGATCGGAAGTGATTTTCTCATTGAAAGTGGAAAAATACGTGCACTTAAATGGCTGTGGCAGCATTTGCTTTCTAAAAACGATTATATGCAAAGTCAAGTATATATCATGGGATCAACAGGATGGACAAACAAATCACTTAAAGACCCACACACTAATCTTTTGCGTCAAACCACAGAGGCCCTCGCCGCAGTAAGTGGAGGAGTGTCCGGATTATTAATTCATTCCGCTAGTGAATTGACTGAAGCCGGAAGCACGTGGTTTGACATTAGGATGGCTTTAAACATTTCTCATATTCTTAAAGAAGAATCCTTTTTATCAAAGGTTCATGATCCCCTAAAAGGATCTTATGTCAGTGAATTATTGACAGAACAGATTATAGACAATTCATGGAATTTATTTTTAGAGCTTCACGACAATCTAGCACAAGAAAATAAAGCTGAAATGTCTGATAATATAAAATTGATAAGAAATCAGAAAGAGCAAGATTTCAAAAGTGGGAAAAAACAGCTAATTGGCATTAATCTATTTCACAATAAAGATGAGCAAATTCAAAAATGGGAATATATACCGAATTATTTAGAAATGAGCTATCTAATTTATGAAACCCTTGAAGCAAATGAATAACAAAAAAAGGTATACAAAACTGGAGGCTCATGATTTTAAGGACAAGAATCAGAATCACATTAGTGACTCATTCTTAACAGCTGAAAACATCCCTATTAAAACAGATTATAATAAAAATGACCGTGAAGGTTTAAAGCATGTTGATTTTTTACCAGGATCTCCTCCCTACTTAGGTGGTCCGTATGCATCAATGTATAGGAGTCGACCCTGGACAATACGTCAATATGCCGGTTTTTCAACAGCAGAAGAATCAAATGCTTTTTACAAAAGAAATCTAAAAGAAGGACAAAAAGGATTATCAGTAGCCTTTGACTTAGCTACGCATAGAGGATATGATTCAGATCATGAAAGGGTTCAAGGTGATGTTGGAAAAGCTGGTGTGGCCATAGATAGTATAGAAGATATGAGAACACTATTCAATGAAATTCCATTGGATAAGATGTCTGTTTCCATGACAATGAACGGAGCAGTCCTTCCCATTATGGCTTTCTACATTGCGACTGCAAAAGAACAAGGCGTAGACCTAAAGAAATTAAGTGGAACAATTCAGAATGACATATTAAAGGAATTTATGGTGCGTAACACATATATCTACCCGCCCAAACCTTCAATGAAAATCATTTCAGATATATTTGAATATACTTCTCGGCACATGCCAAAATATAACTCCATCTCGATTTCGGGTTATCATATGCATGAAGCAGGAGCTACAGCATCTATAGAGCTAGCCTATACCCTTGCCGATGGTCTAGAATATGTAAAAACTGGATTGAATGCAGGACTTAAAATTGATGACTTTGCACCTCGATTGAGTTTTTTCTGGGCAATCGGGATGAATTATCATATGGAAATCGCAAAACTGAGAGCAGGAAGGATTATATGGGCGTCATTAATTCAGCAGTTTTCCCCGAATAACAAAAAATCATTATCCTTAAGGACACATTGTCAAACTTCTGGATGGTCTTTGACTGAGCAAGATCCGTTTAATAATGTTGCTAGAACTTGTATTGAGGCATTAGCGGCAGTTTTTGGTGGAACCCAATCTTTACATACAAATGCACTTGATGAGGCCATAGCATTGCCAACTGATTTTTCAGCTAGAATCGCACGAAATACGCAGATTTATCTTCAGAAAGAAATCGGACTTACATCCTTTATTGACCCGTATCATAATAGCTATTATATTGAAAGCTTAACCCAAGAGCTAATTGACAAAGCAACAAACCTTATAACGGAAGTTGAAGACCTAGGAGGCATGTCTAAAGCCATCGAAACTGGTATTCCGAAGCTACGAATAGAGGAAGCTGCGGCTAAAAAACAAGCTAGAATAGATTCTGGAAAAGATAATATTATTGGCTTAAATTTATTCAAAAGTGAGGATGAAATTGATATCGATACTTTAGATGTAGATAATAAAAAGGTTCGTGAATCTCAGGTGGCAAAGCTTAAAAAGATTAAAGATGAACGTAATCAAGAGCTAGTTGATCAGCTTCTTTTCGAACTCGAAGAATGCGCTAAAGAAGGAAAAGGAAATCTATTGGAAATAAGTATTCGATGTGCTGAAGCAAGATGTACCCTGGGTGAAATTTCATTCGCACTTGAAAAAGTATTTAATCGTTATACTGCTAAAATTAAATCAATTAGTGGAGTATACTCAAATGAAGCCAAAATGGATAAAGACTTTATAAAATCAAAAAAACTGATTGATGACTTCGCTATACTAGAAGGGAGGAGACCAAGAATTATGATAGCAAAAATGGGACAGGATGGTCATGACAGAGGCGCTAAAATTATTGCCAGCTCCTTTGCAGATATTGGTTTTGATGTAGATATTGGTCCATTATTTCAAACACCTAAGGAAGCTGCTAAGCAAGCCATAGAAAACGACGTTCATGTGCTAGGTATTTCCTCTCTTGCTGCTGGGCACAAAACACTCGTTCCGGAGGTCATTAAAGAGCTTAAAGAAATGAATAGAGCAGACATAATGGTTGTTGTTGGCGGAGTTATTCCTCAAAAAGATTATTCATTTTTATCAGACCAAGGGGTCTTCGGAATATACGGCCCAGGAACAAAAATATCCTTGGCAGCACAAGAAATTTTAAACCTCTTAATACAAAGTCACAAATAAACTTGTAAATTCGGCACAATAATTGACCGCTATAATTTTAAATTAAAAAAATGAAATCTCACATACTGCTTTTTGCCATAACCTTGCAATTATGTTTTTTATCAAAAATTAATGCTCAAGAACCAAATCCGGAATTATCTTATACCCAATCAAATCAATTGATTTTCCTCGATAATGAGGCAGGAAATGACAATGTGATTTCTTTTGAAGCTAAATTCAAACCTGATGGATGTAAAAAAACTGATGTTCTTTGGGAATTTAATGGTATCCCTAAAAAGAATTGGGAAATCGTTAAGGGAAGTTTAGAAAGTGATATTGTCAAAATAAAATTCAAAAAAGTTGGGATCTATTCATTCACACTCACTGTAGTTTATCAATATTCAGTTCCTGGAGAAGAAGAAGCTGAAGAAAATGAGATAAGCATAGAAGCAGAAAGCATTCTTACCGTAACAAAGAACCTCGATGAACTAACGCAACTATATGCAGATGATGAATTTCAAAAACTTGCTAAAAAAGCGTCCGTTTATTTAGTAAAGCCTGAGTATCTAGAAGACCCAACTCCAAATATATTTTTGGCAAAAGCATATTATGGTATATATAAAGAAGAACTCGTAGATCCTATTGTTGATGATCCTTTAAGCGCAACAATCGACTGTATCGCAGCCGCTATGGAGCTTGATCTGAACGGCATTTATAGTGTAAGTATACATAATATTTGGTTGAATAAGTTTCAAAAGGAATGGTTCAACAATGAAATTATTGGAAATTTAGATGAAGATGAGGGTTATTACATCCCATACGCCGGAACAGATAAAGAAATCAAGCAAGAACGGAACGATCTTTCTATAGAGGGCTGTGAAGTATATGCTACGATAAGTAAATACCCTATTGTAATTAAGCTCCTTGAAGCTGCTCTTAGATATGATGCTAAAGATACAAAAACAGCAAATTTGATATGGAAAACAGAAATAGCAAAGCTGTCTGAACTCAATGGTGATGATTTTGATAATATGACAGAGACTGATCTTTCAGCATTAAAATATGGCGCAATGCTCAGTGCTCTCAAGCTTACTGAAATTTCGGCATCCAACTCACAAGCTTGCCAGATTCTTAATAGCCTGAAAAAAGCATTTGAGTATGACCGAACCTTCAATGCGTTCTTCAAAACCAAATACAACAACTGCACAGAGGAATAATCAACATTGATTATTTAATAATCTTTTAATTGCATAAGCATACTAACCTTTAGTATTTCTATATTTGAATGTGAAGCACATTCTACCCATACTTAAGAATAAATTTGTGATTACATCAATTTTCTTTCTAACGTACATCGTTTTCATAGATGACAATGATGTGTTTTACATAACAAATCAAAAAAACAAATTGAGTGAACTGAAGACGAGAAATAATAAAATGAAAAAGCAATTGTCTGAAACCAAAAATATTCTAAACAAAATAGAAAACCTTGATGATTTAGAAGCTTATGCGAGGGAAAAAAAGTTTTTTAAGAAAGATGATGAAGAAATTTTTGTCATTACTTATAAATAATTTGTTTTCGATAATTTGATATTTTAGCACCATTAAAATAGTATTTCAAGACTTCAAAATGTCCATATCCTTTTTTAATCATATTCATTGCCCCTTCTTGACATAAACCAACTCCATGTCCGAACCCTTTTCCTTTGAATAAAATTTTATCTCCTATTTGCTCAGTATCGAAATATGTTGATTTTAATCCAAAGTATGTTCTCATATCACGTAGAGGAATTCCAAAACTTGGATGTATGAAAAAGGTTTTTCTAAATTCTTGTTTAAAATTAATGATTTGACTCTCTACATCAGGGTTACTCACATCAATAAAGTATTTTGTTTTAAGAAAAGAAAGCACCTCTTTTTTAGGTATATATTTCTCCCAATGAGCTTGTCTTGTACGAATACAAAAAGTGTCTTCTCTAGAAACATAAGCGGGAATTGAGGTGTTCCAAATCTGGTCGGTCTCAGAGGATTGCCCTCCACAATTTGCAGAGAAAAAAACAGGAAATTTATTGTTGTTAGAATCAAGTAGAACCATTCCTTGTGTTCGACTAACACCATTTAATATTCCATTTGATTCCCCTTCATACCTGCCAAAATATGCCTGACAATGCACATCGTCACATAAATTAAAACCTTCACTATAATGTTTTTTGAAATTATTCAACGCATAAGTGCGGCTGATTATAGCTTGAACCTTATAATATTCAATCTCCAGATTAATTCCTGCCTCCGATGCCAATACACCCTCGAGGTAGTCATCTAACAAAATATCATTTAAAATCTGAATAGAGCCACCATTTTCAATGATCTTAAAGTCTCCTTGATACTTTCTGCTTTTAAAATGATTATCAGGGGACATGAATCTCAAATAATCAAATCTATCTAGCTGGTATACAAACAAGGTATCTGAAACACCTAAAAATCTACCATCTTGACTTACATGAATCTTATTAGATGAATTGATATTAAGTGTAAGCCTACTCCCCTCATTTAATTCAGTTAAAAATCCTTTAGAGGTATGAATTTGACAGTGTCCATTCATTGACACAACGGAAATTCTATCCAGCTCAATTCCTGAAAAAACACGAATCTGAATTTTCTGACCCCATAGAATCAAAGGAAACATAAACAAAACATAAAAAACCAACCTAATCATAAACAAATTAATATTGATCTAACAAATCACGTGCAATTTTCTCACTACATCCCTCCTTCCCTATTTTTTCAATCAATTCATCATATCCCGATAACATCTTTTCACGATAATTCGAATCCTTTATAAGTAATTCTAATTCATTCTGAATATTGACAGTATTAGCCTCTTTTTGTATCAATTCTTTAACAATTTCTTTGTTCATTATCAAATTAACCAATGAAATATATTTAATATCTACTATCATTTTTGCTATGCGATAAGAAATAGTTGAGCTTTTATAGCAAACGACCTGAGGTACTTTAAACAATGCCGTTTCAAGTGTTGCAGTTCCTGACGTAACAATAGCATAATCACTTTCACTCAGTAATTTATATGTTTGCCCTGAAACGAATTCAACATCCCTATATCGCTTCTTGTAACTTTCGAAAAAGCCTATATCCAAGTTAGGAGCACAAGCCACACAAATATCAAATTTTTTATATTTAGATACAGCATTTAACATTATTTCGAGCTTTCTTTCAATTTCCTGCTCCCTACTCCCTGGTAAAATAGAAATGAGTGGTTTATCCTTTTTAAACAATAACGCATTGTTTTGACTTTCAAAAGATGATATCTCATCCATTAATGGGTGTCCCATATAATATACCTGATAATCATGTTTTTCATAGAATTCTTTTTCAAAGGGTAAAATACAATACATCCGATCAACATTTGCTTTAATCGAATTGACTCTTGATTCTTTCCATGCCCATATTTGCGGTGATATATAATAAACTACTTTAAAGCCTCTATTTTTAGCCCATTTAGCCATTCGCAAGTTAAACCCTGGATAATCAACCATTATGATAACATCAGGTTTATATTCCAATAATTGACTTTTACATAGCTTAAAATTATTTCGGATTTTCCTGAGATTCATAAAAACCTCCAAAAAACCCATAAATGAAAGATTTTTCAAATGATTTTTAAGATCAACACCTTGTTTAGACATGAGCTCTCCTCCCCAGCCTTTAACATCGATAGAATCATCCTTTTTCTTAAGCTCTTTAACCAAATTAGAGGCGTGTAAATCACCTGAAGGTTCTCCCGCTATGATGAACAATTTTTTCATTACTTCACAAAATATATATAGATCATATATGGCGCGTAAAGAAGCATACCCATAATTATTCCTCTGGTATGGTAATATTTTTCTTTATTTAAAAAAAAATAAAACCAAAATAAATTACTGATAAGAGCCAAGGATAAATACTTACTACTATTCATCGTATTAGCTATGAACTGGTTCCACAAAACAGAAAACTGATAACCATCATAAATACTCATAAAATAAAGCATCATTGGAAGGAAAATCAATGGACTCAATACACCGATTAATAGTCCTATAAAAAATTGAGGATTAAAATTAGAACTCATTTTTCCAAATATTTAAGAGTTTGAATAGAATCATAATTGGTCAAATCAAAATGGGTTGGAACAACACTTGCATAGCGGTTTTTTAAGGCAAATAAATCGGTATCCTCTCTTTTATCGAAATCAGAAAAATCCCCTGTTAACCAATAATATGGGCGTCCGAACTGATCTAATCTTGAATCAAATTTATCATCCCAATACGCATGAGCTTGTGCGCAAACTTTAATCCCTTTAATTTCACCTATAGGTAATTTAGGAACGTTTACATTCAGACAGGTGTTTTTTGGTAATCCATTTTCAAGAACCTGTTCGATGATTTGATTTGCGATATTCTTAGTTGCCTCAAAGTCCGCTTCCGCATCAAAATCAGCTAAAGAAAATCCGATTGAAGGAATGGATTCCATAGCCCCTTCTATTGCAGCTGACATAGTTCCAGAATATAAAACATTTGTAGAAGAATTTTCTCCATGATTTATACCTGAAAGCAATAAATCTGGCTTTCTCTTTAAAATTTCAAATATTGCAATCTTAACACAATCCACTGGAGTCCCGCTGCATTCATAGGCTTCAATTTCATCAAATCCATCATATTTATGAATTCGTAGGGGGTTACTAATTGTAATAGCATGCCCCATACCCGATTGAGGCTTGTCTGGTGCGACGACTACTACTTTTCCAAACAATTTAGCCACAGCAACAAGTTCTTTAATCCCTTTTGCATGTATACTATCATCATTTGTTACTAAAATCAATTTGTTCATACCTTGTTACGAAAATAGTCAATATAAGTGATTCAATTTTTAACTTTATAAAAACTAAATAATAGAAAATTGTGATAGACCGACAAGATCGTTTCGCTTTTTGTTTTGTAAGTATTTCTCCACTTAGAGCCGCCGCTACAGATGAAGCGGAAATTGTTTCACAATTATTGTTTGGAGAACCTATAAGAGTAATTAATTTAGACGCGAACTGGGTAGAAATTAATACTGTAAAAGACAATTATAGGGGGTTTGTTGACCCTAAACAACTATTACCATTATCTGAACTCCAATTTAATGAATGGAATGTAGAGTATACATATTTAGCCAATTTATTCACAACTGTTACCTCCTCTTTTGGTTCTCAGATAATCTCAAGAGGGAGCTTTATTGGAAAAATGAAAACTTTTGAAATTGGAGATTTCAATTATGCACTCAACGTTACTTCTAACGAACCTCAAAATAATCCTTGGGATATTGCCAATGAGTATCTAAACACACCATATCTATGGGGTGGTAAATCTACATTTGGAATTGACTGTTCAGGTCTAACTCAGACGGTATTTAGGTTAATGGGAATTGAATTACCAAGAGATGCATCACAACAAGCTTTATGCGGAAAAAAAGTTAATTTCAACGACCAGAAAAATGGTGATTTGGCATTTTTTCAAAACAAAGAAAATAGAATTACCCATGTTGGAATTATTGGAGCTAATTCTAAAATAATTCATGCTTCTGGACATGTTAGAACAGACACATTATCTAAACAAGGCATTTGGAATGATAACCTGTCAATTCATACCCATGACCTTCATTCTATTAGGCGATTCAAATAAAATATCTTAATTTTCTTCTGATTTAATGAAAACACATGAAGAAATAAATCAATTGTTTGAAAAAAGCATGGATAATGCTGGGTCTGACCCAGCAAGTTCCTATGACATAGCCGAGAAGATGCTCAGTACATGTAAGCAAAACAACGATATATCTGGCATGGCCAAGTCATATCTATTGCTCGCCTATTCTGGACAATTCATTGGACTCCATGCACAAGCATTCGAGTATGTACACCTTGCTCTTCCAATTTTTAAAGAAACCGAAGATTATAGAAATGAGGCTGCCTCATACAATACACTGGGATTTATATACTACTACTTCGATGAGCATGAAAAACGACTTGAAGTTAATTTGAAGAGTCTAAAAATTAGAGAAAAAATTGAAGACACTGTTGGCTATGCACGATCGTTAAATAATACGGGTGATACATACCTCAAATTGGGTAATTACAAAAAAGCACTTGAATTATTTGAAAAGTGTAATCAATTAAATTTTAAATATAAAACGCTCGATGCTGTCATTAGCAATAATATAGCAGATGCCCACTTAAATTTAAAAAACCATAACCTAGCCCTTAAGAATGCTGAAATAAGCTTAAAGTATTCTGTAGATTTAAAGATAAACAACCTCATATTTTCTAACCTACATCTTAAAAGCGAAATTTTTAATAACAAAAGTGATTGGAAACAAAGTATTGAACAATTAAAAATTGCATTAACGTATAGTTCTGACTCAGAAAATTTTGATGAAAATATCTCATTAATGGAGTTATACAAATCAACCTCTTTCGCTTATGAGCAAATTGGTGACTATATCAACGCAATGAAATGCCTCAAAAAACATTTCAAAATAGATAAACTAAATCAAGAAAAAAGAAATAATAAAGAAATAAAAAATATTCAATTTCGTAATGAAATAAACCACCTTCAAAACAAGACTTCAGAGCTGGAATTAACGATTGAAGAAAGAACTAAAGAACTTGAAGAAGCTCTTGAAACTGAAAAAAACATTAGCTTCTTTACTCAAGAGCTTGCGAATACAAACTCGCTAGATGAAGTTTTATGGAAATTGGTTAAAAGTTGTATTTCAAAATTAAAACTTGAAGATTGTGTTGTTTATCTTATAGATTCTAATGAAAATATACTCATACAAAAAGCAGCATTTGGACCCAAAAGTCCGGCTGAAGAAATTATTAAAAACCCTATTACCATAAGGATTGGTGATGGAATTGTTGGTTCAGTCGCAGCAAGTGGGAATTATGAATTAATCTCTGACACCACAAAAGATATGCGATACATTGTTGATGACGATGTTCGTTTCTCTGAACTTGCAGTGCCCCTGTTTTACGAAAATCAAGTCATTGGAGTTATAGACTCTGAGCACAGTCAAAAGGGCTTTTTTAACGAAAGGCATCTTTCAATTTTCAAAATGTTAGCCAGTCTTGTACAATCAAGAATTGGCAAACTTAAAGAACAAGAAGCAAATCAGATACTTCAAGAAAAAATTATAAAAATTAATAATACTCTTGAAAAACAGATTAAACTTAAATCAAGAGAAAACACGCAATTAAATCACAAAATTTTAGAACAAGAAAAAAAAGCCATAATTGGCGAAATGTCCGCAATAATAACTCATGAATTAAATACCCCTCTGGCTACGATTAAAGGAGGGAATGAAGCTATTTTATTTCTTTTTAATAAAATCCTAAATAGCAATTTTATTGAACTGATTAATAAGGATGAAATGGATTTCATTATCAACAAAACTGATGTGTTTACACGGAGAGTGAAATCGGAAAAAGAGGCTCCTAAAAATCAATCATTGAATTCTAGTGATTTCAAAAAATTGGGACTAAAAACAGAAAATAAAAACCTTATTAAATCAATTAAGAAATCAAAGATTATAGAAACTACCGACATAGATAAACTTGTTGAATTCAAAAACACTGAGTTTATTTTGGATATTCTGAATGATATAGATACAATCATCAATTTCAATGATGTCATATTGAAATCTGTTGGCCGTGCAACAAATGTTGTCGATGACCTAAAAAGTTTAGCAGAATATGATGAGAATCCAGAAAAAAGAAAAATTTTGTTACTAAATAATTTTGAAGGGTTACAGGTCCATATTTCATTAAGTCACCCCGAAGCTAAATTTGAATTCGATCTTAATACAACTCATTATATCTTTGGAAATGAATTTCGAACCATTCAATTATGGTCTAACATTATTCACCTTATTATTGACAATTGCAAATTCAAAAAACATCCTGAATTCATTATAAAATCCATAAAGAATGACAGCAATACGTCTATTACAATCAGTTGTAAACCAAGTTCTATAATCACAGAAATGTTCAATAAAGATATTTTAAATAATAGGTTTCTAGATGACATTGAAGGCTCTGAAAAACTAAAGCTGAATATTATTCAGAACATACTAATTGAACATCGCGCAAAATTAAAATGCTCAAATAATGATGAATTGTTGAGATTTGAGATACTATTCTAGCGTATCAAAGATACATGACCAACGATTAGCCTTCTTTCATCAGTCTTCTTGACTTTATATACAATCTTGTAAGTATAAACACCATCTTGAACACCTTTGGCTCCACCATAGGTGCCATCCCATCCAATTTCAGCATCATGAGATTCAAAAATCACTTCTCCCCAGCGATCAAAAATCATCATCTCATAATTATACGGATCGTAACCCGATGTAAATACCGGTAAAAATACATGATTATGCTCGTCACCATCAGGAGTAAATGTATTTGGGATATAAATAATAGGTTCTTCTTGATAATCAAGAGATAGCTGAGTTGTATCAGCACATCCCTGAACAGAGTATGCTATTAAATTAATAATATAACCTCCTTCAATATCCATATACATATGCTGCGGATTCACCATAGTTGATGTATCTCCATCACCAAAATCCCAGAAGTAATCAACTGCTCCAACTGAATTATTATTCATTTGAACCCACTGACTTGTTTCTGTTAAGATAGGTGGTACAACTATAAAAGATGCCACTGGTGGATCATCTAAACAAATTAAATTACTTTCTGAAGTATTTGATACACAAACGCCATCATCTACTGTCAAACTCACATCATAACACCCACCATTTTCAAAAGTGTAGGTTGAATTACAGCCTATGACATCATCACCATTATTAATACTCCACATACAATCAGATCCGGCAGTAGCTAATGGATTTGAAAATGTAACAGTTAATGGTGCACAACCGGCAGTATCACTAATTATAATATCTAGAGGTGACGGAGCTTGAACAGAAACCGATGAAGAAGCCGATGAAACGCAACCATCCAAATTATATTGAACATCATAATTTGTTGAGGCTAAAGGAGAAACCGTTAAAGAAGATAATGTAGACCCATCATTCCATAAATAATCTCCTCCATTCAATGAAACATTCGAAGACAATACAGCCGTTCCTCCCTCACAAATAACCGTATCAGAAAGATAAACTACTGGAATTGGATTCACTACTATAGTACCAAATTGCGGTATACTTGAACATGAATTCAAAGTATATACAACCTCATAATCAGTAGTAACAATTGGTGAATCTGAAAAAGAATCAAGAATCGAATTATCATCCCAAAGGAATGTCCCTCCAACAGGATTTGGAACGGTATTAATTGTTCCTATTTCTCCTTCACATATCGTATCATTCAGCATGGTCAAAGTAGGAATAACATTAACATTAACGTTCGCACTGGCTGTATTTGGACATCCATTAATGGAATATAAAACAGAATATGTCGAAGTTACCGAAGGAGAAACTGTGATACTAGAATTAGGAATATTATTTGACCATAAATATGTACCTCCGATAATGTCTGGTGTCGCAGTTAATGTAACTGACTCTCCGTCACAAATGGTCTCATCTCCAATCACAATATTTGGCACGGCGTTAACCGTTACCTCTCCCGATCCATTCGCTTCACAACCGTTCAAGGTATATAACACATCATATATTGTTGTAGTATTTGGATTAACTGCTATAGTTTGTGTTACTTCTCCTCCTGGGTTCCACAAGTATGTTCCACCCGTAATAGAAGGAGTTGCAGTCAGGTTAGCCGTCTCACCATTACAAATTGTTTCATCATTTACTCCCACTAAAGGAGTAGGATTTACTGTAACCGTTGAAATAGAAGCTGGCGTTGTAAATCCGTTAATCGTATAAGTAACAGTATATACTGCATTGGACGTAGGCGAAACCCATATTGATTGTGAAGTTTGAACTGGAACTGTACTCCATGAATACGTTCCTCCAAGCACAGAAGGTGTTGCAATTAGTTCTACACTATCCCCACTACAGATCACTTCAGAGTTAACACTCAATGTAGGTTGCGCTTCAACAATTACAATTGCACTTGTATCAATTGTACAACCTTCAAGAGTATACTGCACATCATATGTAGTCGTAACTGGTGGGCTTACTGTTACAGAAGAAGTCACTTCATTCGGTTGTGGCCAAAAATATGTTCCCCCTGGAGCATCACCTGTTGCCGTAATAGTTGCGTCTTGTCCAACGTAAATAGTCTGAGTAGAAGGTGTTACATCAATAGTAGGTATTGGATTAACAATTATCGTTATAGTCACAGGGGTTCCAATACAGGTTGTTGGAGGACTATTTAACACAGGTGTAACTATATATGAGACAGAACCAGGAACACTATTCGTGGTATTAATAACTTCATTAATTTGATTACCATTACCCGGTGTAGCCCCATTAACTTGATTCTCAGATACAGTCCATGAGAATATAGTGTTCGCGAAAGTACTATTTAAGGTTATATCTACAGCATCTCCTGAGCAAATTTCTGGAGCCAATAAGGCAAAGAAAATATCTGGAGTTGGATTTACTGTAACATTCAACGTGGCTAAACTATCACAGCCTGTCACCACACTTGTTAAGGTCGCTGTCTGTGAACCTGCTGCCGCAAACGTTAAACCATTCCAGTCAAATGGAATCTCTGTATCACATACCGTAGTATCT
>JBELDA010000016.1:0-39536 GCA_042094515.1 Crocinitomicaceae bacterium | reverse complement strand
CCGAGCTGAACACCGAATTTATTTGCCCACCAGCCTCTTCTTTCCCGTATTTCTGAAAGGAGAAATTCATCAATAATGACTTGCGAGTAAATCGTCATTTTTTTAATTGTTGCGTTGAGTGACGCACCTATTATGACATTATCTGAGGAACCCATTGAATATTCCTGTGGTCGGAAAAACACAAAAGGATTAAGGTATTCTGCATCATAACCACGATTGAGTAAGGTGTCTTTTGGTTGGAATACAACAGCTTCAAAAACCCCAAAATTCAACCAGGGAAGGATGTTCCAGCTTAAGTGATGATTTGTAATGTATTTCGATTGTCTCTGTCCATTGAAGTTTTCTGATAAAAACTGATAGTTGACACTGTATTCCATATGCCAAAACTTAGCGCGTATCTGTCCAAATGGCATAGGCTTTCCATAGTCACTTAAAAAGAGGGATCGCCTCCCAGAACCTATAAAATTCCTGTCATATCCTACCTGAAAACAGAACACATCATTAGGTGTATAGGCCAATCGAGTCATAGGCATAACCCAAAGCTTTTGCGATGCTTGAATATCAGTAAGATTTATGTTTCCCGGATTGAGGCTTTCCGTATTAGACAGATTCACGAGGCCACCAATTCGAACATAGCCCTTTTTAATGGGTCGTGATTCAAGCAAGAAGCCCAAACCATTTCGATGATTCAATTGATTTAAGCTTGTGTTGTATTGAACACCCAAATCTACTAAAGGGATGAGGTTAATTGTTTTATTTGGAAGCTTGGATAGCGCAAAACCAAGCTTAACATTGTTCAGTCGAATAGAAGGTCTAATGTCATAATGTCGTTTATAAGCGGGATCAGAATATGGCTTTACCTCATTTGTAGAGGAGTGTGCGATCTTGTCTATACGAGAGGAGTCATTTGAGGAACTATGGGCGGTACATTTTCCTGAAGTAGGCCCATAAATATAAACCCCATTTAAATACCCCACATCAGATTGGCTCCAGACGTCAAAGACAAGTAGAGCACTTAGCGTTAAAAGGTATTTTATTTTAATAATCATTATAACTACTAAAAAGGTTTGTACTTAATCCAAAATGCAAAAGCATTTGATTTTCTTCCACATTAAATTTTCGATATACGCCACGAACGAACAAACAAAAGTTGATTTTTGGGTTAATTCTATAACCGAGCTCTATCTGCTGGTGTATCAAATAATCATTAAAAGTGGTACTTGAAACGGGTAAGGGCAATAAATCCCTTTCATTGAAGTTTTTTAGCCAATAAACGATGGTTTTGCTTTCGCCATAAAACCTTTTCCAAGATAAATTTGCACGAAGAAGAAACTCATGAAAACCTTGACCTTTAGGATGGGCTAAAGGCAAATTATAATGCGTAAAACTCATTCTTGGATTTTCGGAAGAATATAATTCATTTCCAACTTTATTGTATTCGAATTGAATCATCGAATTTGGGATTAAATCATAGACACGTATCCCCAACTGAAACCCCATTTTTTGCAATTCAAACCCAGAGATCACAAGCTGCTGATACATTCGGATATTTTGTCCAAGAACCTCGCTGGCATTAATCCCATAAACATTATAATTTGTAGGTTGGGTCAACCCGAGAAGGGGAATAGGAGCATAAAACAAAGCATTTGGGTTTTTGGTAAGAGTATCTCCCATGGACCAAATAGACTGTTCGTAAACACCAAGTGAAACTTTTTTATTGATTTGATACTCTAAATAATGAAGAGCGTTCGCTTTTGGTTGATAATACCCTTCAACAGTAGAGTATATGGGTTTACGAATCAAATTAAAGAGCCTTGTTCTTCTTACTCCATAGCTCCATTTCTCATTAAAAGAGTATTTTATTTCGAGATTCGGGCTCTGATAGCTATGATCTGAAAGTAAAAGAGAGCGGTATCCTGATCCAATAAAACGCTGAGCATTACCAGCTCTAATTTCTAAATTTTCTAATGGCTGATAAAGAAATGATCCAATGGCATATGCGTAGTCAAATCCCCCATCTTTAAACGGTTTTGTTCGCCCTCCGCCGGGTACTACACCGTTTTGCTGAAGACTCGAATAGAATTCTCCGTGATTAGAAATATAATTTGTTTCGTATACGCTAAACCGGGCTTGGTTTTCAACCAACGCACTACAAAACGAGAAGTTTTTTAAAAGAGTTCCATTCACATAAAAGCCACGGGTGTTTTGGAATAAAGAGGGCTCATCTTTGTTGAGTAGGTTCGTTCCAAGTTGAAAATTCACTACGGGGGTTATGTAAAGATTTACATTTTCATCATGTGCTTCAAATAGGTAATTGTCCATAAAGTGAGACCGAAGCTTTTTTCCGAAGGATTTCTTTAAGTTGTGTTGTTGAAATCCAACATCGCAAATTGCGGGGCCCTCTTCCGTGAAAGCTGGGTGCTGCGTTTGATCTCTAAAAAAAGAATGTCCTGCAATTGTTTCGACCTGAGAATGCATGGAAAATGCAGACATCAAAACAAGCAAGAATCCAGTTTTTTTCATGAAGAAAGGGCTAATAGCGGTTTTGTTTTGGCAATAAAATAAGGGTTGGTTAAGTTTTCTTTGTTGTAATAAAGGGGTAGTCCGGTTTCCGCATGTACAACTGATCCACCGAGAGCTTCAAGGATAGCTTGCCCGGCAGCGATATCCCATTCCATCGTTGGGGCAAATCGAGGATAAGCATCAGCTGTACCTCGAGCAAGGTCAAAAAATTTCAAAGAAGAACCTTTTTTAGCGAATTCAATAGTAGGGGATATTTTTTTGAGTTCATTTATAAACTGCAATACAGGCCCAGAATGATGACTTCTTGAACAGGTCATAACCATTGGGTCATTAATTTTTACGGGATCAGAAACCTCTTCCCAACGTTCAGGTGTAGCAACATCTTCGAACGACATTTTAAAGACTCCAACCTCTTTTCCGCCAAAGAACATTATTCGTTGGACCGGAGATGCAATCAAGCCAAAAATAGGTTTGCCATTTCTTAACAAAGCAATATTAACGGCAAACTCTCCATTTCTATTTATGAATTCTTTTGTGCCGTCTAGAGGGTCAATACACCAGCACTCTTCCCAGTTTTTTCTTTGTGAAAAGGGTGTTTTTTCTGTTTCTTCTCCAGTGATAGGAATATTTAAAGGTTCGAGATGTTTATGAATTTCTTTTGTAGAGGCCAAATCAGCTTTGGTCAAGGGTGATCCATCGTCCTTTATGATGGTATCAAAGTCATTTTCATAAATACCCATAATGATTTTCGAAGCGTCGATGGCAGCGTATAGAGCTGTTGTATATTTATTCTCTAATTTCATCATGTAATCAAAGCTTCATTTCTGGAACGTCTCCATTAATAATCAGGTTACCTTCTGTTTTAGATTGAATTTCATCTACGCTAACACCTGGCGCTCTTTCAATTAAATGAAATGCTCCATTTTTGATTTCCATTACAGCTAAATCAGTAACTACTTTTTTAACACATGCGACACCAGTCAAGGGAAGAGAACAACTTTTGAGCAGCTTGGAAACACCGGCTCGATTACTATGCATCATGGCAACAATAATATTATCAGCTGAGGCAACCAAATCCATTGCCCCCCCCATTCCTTTCACCATTTTTCCTGGAATTTTCCAGTTGGCAATATCACCATTTTCTGAGACCTCCATTGCACCAAGCACTGTGAGCTGAACATGTTGACCCCGAATCATTGCAAAAGAAGTTGCAGAGTCAAAAAAAGAGGCTCCTTTCATCGTCGTTATGGTTTGCTTTCCAGCATTGATTAGATCAGCATCCTCTTCTCCTTCAATAGGAAATGGCCCCATTCCCAGCACACCATTTTCTGATTGGAACTCAACCTCTATACCCTCTGGAATATAATTTGCCACCAGAGTAGGTATGCCAATACCAAGGTTTACATACCAACCATCTCTAAGCTCTTGCGCTATGCGCTGTGCGATTCCGTTTTTATCTAATCCCATTTTATTTACTTCTTGTCGTTCGTTGTTCAATTCTTTTTTCAAATTTTTCACCTTGAAAAATGCGCTGCACAAAAATACCTGCAGTATGGATTTCATTAGGGTCAAGCTCTCCGGCAGGAACCAACTGCTCAACTTCGGCAATAGTGATTTTCCCTGCCATAGCCATCATTGGATTGAAGTTTCTCGCTGTTGCCTTATAGACAAGGTTTCCTTCGGTATCACCCTTCCATGCTTTTACAATTGCAAAGTCTGCATGTAAAGCACTTTCCAGTATATGGGGCTTGCCATTAAATTCTCGCACTTCTTTACCCTCTGCAACCTCAGTACCGAAACCTGCAGGGGTGAAGAATGCTGGGATACCGGCTCCTCCTGCTCGGCATCTTTCAGCTAGACTTCCTTGAGGAATAAGGTCAACTTCAAGCTCTCCAGAAAGCATCTGTCTCTCAAATTCATCATTTTCTCCAACATAAGAGCTAATCATTTTTTTTATCTGTTTGTTTTGAAGAAGAAGCCCTAAACCAAAATCATCTACTCCAGCATTATTACTTATACAAGTAAGTCCAGAGACACCACTTTTAACCAATTGTGAAATGGAGTTTTCTGGAATACCACATAGACCAAAACCACCAAGCATAAGTGTCATGTTGTCTTTTATTCCATCAACAGCTTGCTCTACATTATTAACTACTTTATTCATATTTTAAAATTCACCAAATTCTATGTTTGTATCATCAGTAGGAAGAGGGTCATCATCACACTGAAATTTTTCAGGAATATAATCTGAAGGTTTAATAAACTCCTCAGTGCTTATATCTATTCCTTTATCTGCATAAACTTTTTGCATGTAGTATCCATAAATAGGAAGCGCCATTCTCGCTCCTTGTCCATCACTTGTATACTCAAAAGCAATTTCCTTAAACATTCCTCCCGTGCTTATACCAGTAACTAGGTCGGGTGTTAAACCCATAAACAAACCAACGGCATTTCCTTGTGTGGTACCTGTTTTTCCAGCTGTTGGATAGGTAATACCACCCCAGGGGTTATAGCTTCCTCTTAAGCTTGCTCCAGTACCGCGCTGAACAACACCTTGCATTAGTTTTAAAATTTCATATGCAACACTTGCGTTAATTACCTGCTCGGTTTCTTGTTCTGCATTGTAAATTACCCGTCCATTTCTATCTTCAATTCGTTCAATAATGGTAGGTTTTGTATATACGCCATTGTTTGCAAAAATGCATTGTGCAGCCACTAATTCATATAAGGACATATCCATTGTACCCAAACACATTGAAGGAACAAGTTGATCTGATGGGAGGTAAATGTTCATTTTCTGTAAGAGCTTATTCAACTGATAAGGGCCTCCAGTTTTTTTGTTTCCATTTACAGGGCCGATACTACCAAAAACAGCAGCTGTTGTTGGGTTATTTGACTGGATCAGCCCATTCGAAAGCAAACCGCCATTCGCCATCCAGTTGCTATTCCCTTTATTTCTTTTGTTTGGAATAAAAGGGTTGTTTTTCTTTTTAATAACCTGACCCAGATCATCTACCTCTGTTACCTGACACTGATCCTTTGTGAATTTAGTACATGGCTTAACTCTGCCAAGCTCAAGTGCTGTTGCATAAACAAAAGGTTTTATCGTCGAGCCAATCTGTCTTTTCACTTTTTTGACCTGGTCATCTTCGAAGTAGTTAAAATTGATACCCCCAACCCATGCCCTAACAAATCCTGTTTTAGGCTCCATAGAAATCAACCCAGTCTGTAAAAACGATAAAG
Organism: Crocinitomicaceae bacterium; assembly: GCA_042094515.1. Lineage (GTDB taxonomy): Bacteria > Bacteroidota > Bacteroidia > Flavobacteriales_D > Crocinitomicaceae > UBA952. Next base: position 33,770 of record JBELDA010000016.1, on the reverse strand, counting down.
TATGCCTAATAGAGTCATTCGGCGACATAACCGTATCAACATCATTATTCCAGCTAAAGACCTTCATGGCTACAGGTGAATCAAAAACTTTTAAAATTTGTGATTTAGAAAGCCCCGATTGCTTATGGTTGTAATAGCGCCTACTACCTCGTCTTCTTTGACTAATGAGATTATCAATCGTTTTTTGTGGAGTACTTTTTAAAAACGGCCACTTTTCTTTTTTGTAGCGAACGGTTTTATTAAACCGTTCTTGCCAAGATTTCACCTTCGTGTTTTTACCACTCGGATCTTTACCGCTTAGGTGCTGATATACTGCCTCTTCTGCTTTTTGTTGCAAAGAGGTATTGATTGTGGTGTAAATCTTTAATCCATCTTGATAAATATCGTAAGGAGTCCCGTCATTTTTAGCGTATTTGTATGAGCCATTTGAATTCTTTGTTTTAAGAATAGCTTGCACCTCTTTTTTTAATTCTATTCGAAAATAAGGAGCCATACCCTCCTTGTGGTCAACAGAATGGTAATCAACAATTATAGGTTGTTTACTTAGCTTTTCGTATTCCTTCCTTTTAATTTTATTTGTTATTGCTTCATTACCCTTTTCACTATTACGAAGCCATTGGAATAGGACCTGATTTCTTCTTTTAACTGCTCGAACAGAGTCTTTTTTTCTAGCCGTCCTAATTTCTTTAATCGAAACACTTGACGAGGAGATGTTCTTTTTTAATGCGATTTTATTTGCATAATTTTTATTCTTGAATACATAAGGATTATAAAGACTAGGGTTTTTACACATTCCTACCAACATCGCTGCTTCAACCTTAGAAAGCTCCAAAGCTGTTTTATTGAAATAAACATTTGCAGCACTTTCAATCCCTACAGCGTTATACAGGAAATCGAATTGATTTAAATACATCGTTATGATTTCCTTTTTTGTAAACCTTTGTTCTAGCCGAGCGGCAATGATATGCTCCTGAGCTTTTTCATTAATCCTTCCTGAAACACCAACTTTTTCGGTTTTTCCATCTCCTCCACTGACTTCTTTTGCTCTTTTCTGAAGGGTAAATAATTGCTTTGCCAGTTGTTGCGTAATTGTAGAAGCCCCTCCTGATTTTCCAAAAGATGCAGCTGAACGAACTAATGCGCGAAAATCAATTCCTGAATGCTCATAAAAACGTTCATCCTCTGTTGAGATAAGAGCATCGATTACATAGGGGGAGATTTCTCGATATTTTATACTAGACCGATTTACCTTCCAATAGTGACCAATTACTGTGTCAGCCCCTGCTTCATTCTTTGCAATTACCTCAGAGGCCAATAATTCAGGAGGATTATCAAGCATAGAAACAGGAGGCAAATCGTCTTCCGATTGAATCAGGTAAATAAAAGAGACCCCTATAAATGGCATTAGGCCCAAAATCCAAAATACGACAAGAAATATTGTCTTTTGTTTTTTATCGATTGTAGGCTTATTCTTATTCATAAGTTAAAATTACAATTTATCTGTTACCTAAGTACGTGTCTTCTTTGACTGTCTAGTTTTAATAGTATAAAAACCATAATAGAAAAGGACATCATGGAAGAACCCCCATAGCTAAAAAAGGGTAGAGGAATACCTATTACTGGTGCGAATCCGATATTCATACCAACATTTATAGCGAAATGATAGAAGAAAAACATACCGACTGAATAGGCATATATTCTGTTAAATGAAGAACGCTGACGTTCAGCTATAACGAGAATTCTAATGATTATAAAAAGATATATCAACAGCAAGATTGCTCCCCCAACAAAACCCCACTCTTCCGCGAAGGGACAAAAAATAAAATCAGTTTCGCTTTCAGGGACATGGTTTGTTTTTACACTGGAAACAGATGCGTTTTTATATCCTTTTCCAGAAAACCCACCAGATCCAACGGCAGCCATCGCGCGATTTCTATTGTAGTCCTTACCATTTGGATCTTCTTTAAGGCCTAGAAAAAGCTCAATTCTATCTTTTTGATGATCAGCAAGATGCACAAATGAATACTCAACAAAATAAGAGGTTGCACTACCAATAATAAAAGAAAGAATAATAATAAGGCGCACCTTAACACGTTCCCTTTTTGTGCCAAATTTTTGAATAAATAATATGCCTGTTATAGAAATCAAAAGTAAACTAACGATAATGCCGAAGGATCCATAAAGTGGTAAACCAGGTATTATACCGAGGTTTTTATGGCCAAGAAGAATCGTAAGAACTGATAGAAACACCAATACAAATAGAATAGGAATGAAGTGACTACCAATCCAGGTGCTTTTGTATTTTACTTTAGGAATAAGATTTATAAACTTGAGAATAAACGGATCAAAAGTGAGCCCTTCTCTATATAGAACGAAAAAGAATGCCGTAAAAACAACAAAGGTTCCCGCATCTGGTTGAAGAAGAATTAGAGCCATAGGGATTATTATTACAACTAATGCGATTAACACATTATTAGAATTCAATTGCTTCAGGTTTATATTACTCACATATTTAGCGAGCAACAACGCTGTTGTAATCTTGGCAAATTCAGCAGGCTGTATCCCCATACTTCCGATACCCAACCAAGCACGTGCTCCATTTATGGGAGGCATAAATAAAACAAGAACCAACATTCCAATTGAGACGAGGTATATAGGTACTGCGAATTTTTTATACACATCAGAATCAATTAAAAAAACAATGATACCGAGAAACATAGATAAACAAATCCACATAATTTGTTTCCCGTATTTTTCTGAAAAACTAAAAATGCTTGGATTCTCTTCATTGAAAGCAACAGAATATATTGTCATTAAACCAAAGCAAATCAAGGTTAAAAAGCCAATTAATAATGGCCAGTCTAAATTGTTAATAAGAGAATTGCTTTTTCTCATTTTAATTATTATTCAATACCGCTTCAAGAACGCGTTTTTCTTTCGCTGGGTTAGATATGGTTTTTGTTAAATACTTTTCGATCATTAAACTGGCAATTGGAGCCGCCCAGGTGCCACCGAAACCAGCATTTTCAACAAATACTGCTATGGCTATTTTAGGGTTTTCCATTGGGGCAAAAGCAATAAAAACAGAATGGTTTTTTTGTTTTACTGAACCTTTGTAGTTTTCAACAGTCCCTGTTTTTCCACAAACATTTACACCATTTATTTTAGCAAGTCCAGCAGTCCCTCCGGCTTCATTTACTACGCGCCACATACCATCGATTACCGGAAGAAAATGTTCGGAATCGACCATCGTTATGTTTTTTTGTATTTGTAACGGGTATCCCTTTTTTGGAGACTTAACGAAATGAGGGTCATAATACCACCCCTTATTGGCAATTATAGCGGCGATATTAGCCATGTGAAGTGGGGTGAGTTTTACTTCACCTTGTCCTATCGAAATAGAACGAATTGTAGAAAACGCCCATCGATGGTGTCCATACCAATTGTCATAGTATGATGAACTTGGAATCAAACCGGCCCGTAAACCAAAAACATCACTATTGAGCTTCCTCCCTAATCCAAAGCTTTGCATATATTTATTCCATAGGTTTAAACCATATTCGGCATCTTCATATCTGTTGGGATATTTTTTCTGTTCTATAATTTTTTTGACCATGTAGTAATAATAGGGGTTACAAGAAAACTTAACAGCTTTAGATATACTTGATGGAGAAGGGTGCGAATGACAACCAACAAGGGCTTTATTACAAGGGAAACCAGTGTTTTTTGTAATTACACCTTCTTGAAGCCCAATCAACGATTGCACTAACTTAAATATTGAACCCGGAGGATACTCTGCTTGTGTAGGTCTTGGATAGAGGGGCTTATCTGGGTTGCTAATCAGCTCGGGATAGTACTTGCTTACATTCTTTCTTCCCACGAGAATATTGGGGTCATAGGAGGGTGCCGAAACCATAGAAAGTATTTCGCCTGTTTTAGGTTCAATTGCAACGATACAGCCTTTTTTATTTTTCATAAGCTCTTCACCATATGCCTGCAGTTTTATATCTAAACCAAGTCGTATTGGCTCGGCTTGTTTGGCCAATGTGTCGTATCTTCCATTTTCATATTTTTTGACCTCATTATTCATTGCCGACCGAACAATATAATGTACTCCCTTTATGCCCCTTAATTGTTTTTCATAGATTTTTTCTATTCCTGATCTTCCAATATTATAGCTTGGCTTGTAAAACTTATCCTTTGAAACCTCCTCTTGATTCACCTCTGACAAATAACCTAAAATATTAGCGCCATTTGGATAAGGGTAATACCTCATACTCGTTTCTTCTTCGTAAAATCCGGGATACAAGCTTAAAAAAGGAGCAATTTTTACCATTTCCTCTTTAGTAATTTCCTTTAAAAAAGGGTAGGGTCTGTTTTTTTGATAATTAGATTCTTTTTTACCGCTATACTTATTAAAATAAACGCCCTCTCCCTTTACAATTTCTCTAAATCGTTCTCTTACCATGCCATTTGTCCAACCGATAAGCTCTGCAAAGCTAAGTGTGTCAAAATTTTCACCCATTTTATCCTCAATAACCATAAGATTGAAGTAGGTTTTATTTCCAACTATTTTGAGACCATTTCTATCATAGATAATGGCCCTTGGAGGGGTAACTTCACTTCTTTTTTCACTAATTTGATGCGCACGGTCACTCCAGGTATCATCCAAAACCTGCATGTAAAAGAGCCGAAAAAAATAGATGATACCAACAAATAATATGAAGGAAATAATTACATATCTTCTGTTTTCTACATTCAATTTAATTTGACTTTTTAAGGAATAGTGTTTGTAAGATAATACATACAGTAAATGAAAGCAGGGCGCTAGGGAATGTTTTTTGAAGAATTAACAATAATTCACCAAAAGAAAAACTTTCCATCATAAAAAACCATAAATGATGAAAAATTAAAAGGATTCCAAATACAATTAGAAACCATCTGTTTCCCATGTCAAAAATTGATGGGGTTTTAATGTTGTCATAACCATCTCTAGGAGCAAACCATCTAAAAACGACAGGCCTTATGTATGCCAGAAAAACCAATGAAGACGCGTGAAGTCCAAAGGTATTTGAAAAGGCGTCGATAAATATACCCAGCAAAAAAGAAACGAGGAGCAAACGAATAACGGACATTTCGAAGGGGAGCAACATGATGTACAAAGGCGAAACCATTATGTGAATGTATGGGTTTATTTCAAGCTGATTGAAAATAAACACCTGAAGAAAAACAAAGAGCAAGAATCTGAATAAAAATGTATAAAAACGCCCCATATCTAATTTCCCTCACTTTCATTTTGAAGCGCTAACATTTCGCTGAAAAACAAATTCTTTATTATATAGACATTTTCCAATGCCGCGTATTTTTCTGAAAATCTAATTTCGACGCGCCAAACAGATTTGCCTTCAATTGATTGTACCTTGGTTACATTTCCCACCAGTAACCCTTTTGGAAAAATACCACTTCCTCCCCGTGTTACAACTTTTGAATCATTAGAAATTTTAATATCATTGGTTATGCCTGAAATCTCACCTTTATTTGGGTTTTTACCATCCCATTTTAATAGTCCAAAAGCACCATTATCTTTAATCATAACATCAATGTTAATATCAGATGTCAATACACTTTTAACAATGCTAAAATGTTCACTACAGGCATGGATAATGCCTACAACACCATTGCTTGAAAAGACTCCTAAACCGCGTTTAAGTCCCTGAATACTCCCAGCGTTTAAGGTGAAAAAATTATTTCTTTTGGTAATGGTAGAGTTTATTACCGTTGCTGGTATATAATGATATTGTTGTTGGTAGCTCGTATCTATAAAAGATAGAGAGTCCCGGCTAACCTCATACAAAAAAGAAGGAGTGTTAGAACGAAGTCTTATATTTTCAAGCTGTAGGTTTCTATTGTTCTCTTCAAGGTTGAAGTGCTTAGTGATAGAGTGCTTAATTTCGAATAACGACCCCGAGAAATAGGATGCCGTTGTAAAATAGCTGCTTTTTGGAACCGTCATAAACGAAACGTATGCAGTGAATGTGATTATTTGTAGAAATAAAAAAACAAAGAAAACCCTGAGTTTTTGAATAAAAGCAATCAAGTTCTGCATCTTCAAAGATAACAAACAACCTTTGATTTAAGCGCTTAGAAAAAGAAATTTATCTGGAATTAATCCTTAATAAGGAACTGGTACTTATCAATGTTTTTTAGGGCAATACTTGTTCCCCTTGCCACTGCTCTTAGAGGGTCCTCGGCAATGTGAACTGGAAGCTTGGTTTTCGATGAAATTCTATCATCTAAACCTCTGAGCATTGATCCTCCTCCTGCTAAATAGATCCCTGTTTTATATATATCTGCAGACAATTCTGGAGGGGTCATTTCTAATGCGCTAAGAATAGCTTCTTCAATTTTTGAAATGGTTTTATCCAAGGCGTGGGCAACTTCAGTATATGATACCATTATCTCTTTAGGTATTCCGGTCATAAGATCCCTACCCCGAACGGCATAGTCGGAAGGAGGTGTTTCTAAATCGGGAAGAGCTGCACCCACTTCTATTTTAATTTGCTCCGCAGTTCTTTCTCCTACAAGAATGTTGTGCTGCCTTCTCATATACTCTTCAATATCATTTGTGAAATCATCTCCTGCAATACGAATGGATTTGTCACAAACGATACCACCAAGTGCGATTACGGCAATTTCCGAGGTTCCTCCACCGATGTCTATTATCATATTACCCATGGGCTCTTCAACATCAATTCCAATACCAATAGCAGCTGCCATAGGCTCGTGAATCAGATATACTTCTTTAGCCCCTGCGTGCTCTGCAGAATCTCGAACGGCTCGTTTTTCAACTTCAGTAATTCCAGAAGGAATACAAATTACCATTCTTAGTGTGGGGTTGAATAAGCTTCTTCCTGAATTGATCATTTTAATCATTCCGCGAATCATTTGCTCAGCGCTTTGAAAATCAGCTATAACACCGTCTTTTAGGGGGCGAACGGTTTCTATTAACCGGTGAGTTTTTCCGTGCATTTGCTGGGCCTTTTTTCCAATCGCAACGATCTTGCCAGATTGAATATCTTTGGCAACGATTGAGGGCTCGTCAACTACGACTTTATCATTCCAAATAATTAGGGTATTAGCAGTGCCTAAATCTATTGCTATTTCTTGCGTTAAAAAACTAAAAATCCCCATTTTAAAAATTATATTGAAACAATGTTTACCCCTTTATTTAAAGGTACAACGGTCAAATATAATAAAGTTAATGTTTGAAATGACGAATTCCTGTAAAAACCATTTTCATTTCATTCTTATCACAATACTCTATTGACAATTTATCCTTAATTGAACCTCCTGGTTGTATGACTATTTTGATGCCCTCATTACATGCAATTTCAACACAATCGGGGAACGGAAAAAAGGCATCACTAGCCATTACCGCTCCATTCAAATCAAAATCGAAAGATTTTGCTTTATGTATAGACTGCCTTAATGCATCTACACGAGATGTTTGACCTGTACCACTGGCTAATAGCTGATTGTTTTTAGCCAAGACAATGGTGTTGGATTTGGTGTGTTTCGAGATTTTATTTGCAAACAAAAGGTCTGAAATTTCCTCATCTGTGGGTTTTAAAGTAGTTGCACAGCTTAGGTCTTTAGCTGTTTCTGTTTGCGTATCTCTATCCTGAACGAGAAAGCCATTTAGAGCTGTTCTTACAGTTTTCTTTGCACGCTGAAATGGTTTCGATTGAAGGATAATTCTATTCTTTTTTTGTTTTAATATATCTAGAGCAGATTCATCAAACTCTGGAGCAATAAGCACTTCACAGAACAGGTCATTGATTAGTCCGGCCGTGTCCGAGTCAATACCGGTATTTGAAACAAGAACGCCGCCAAATGCACTTACAGGATCACCAGCAAGAGCCGCTTGATAAGCAGCTTTAATAGTTTCCCGAGAGCTAAATCCACAAGCGTTATTGTGTTTTAAAATCCCAAAGGTTGGTTTTGCATCTTGGAATTCCAGAATAAGATTAATAGCGGCATCTACATCTAGTAGATTATTGTATGAAAGCTCTTTGCCGTGAAGTTGATCAAACATTTCTTCAAAGTCTCCAAAAAAGTAGCCTTTTTGATGTGGATTTTCTCCATATCTAAGAGTTCTAGAGTTGGTATTACTTATTTTCAGTGAGTCTATATCTTCAGGGGAAAAATAAGCATGAATAGAAGTGTCATAATGTGAAGAAATTTGGAATGCTTCACCTGCATATTTTTGCCTTTGATCTTCTGAGGTTGCCGCTCCTTGCTCTTTTAAAAGACTAAGAAAGCTTTCGTATTGATTAATGGAAGAAAGAACCAATACATCATTAAAGTTTTTTGCCGCTGCTCGAATCAATGAAATGCCGCCGATATCAATCTTTTCAATAATTTCCTCGTGAGATCCTCCCGCTGAACAAACCTCTTCAAATGGATAAAGGTCTACTATGACGAGGTCAAGTGAGGGTATTCCATATTCTATGATTGTTTCCTGATCGGAGTTTAAAGACCTTCTATTTAGGATCCCTCCAAATATTTTAGGATGAAGTGTTTTAACCCTACCTCCAAGAATAGAGGGATATTCTGTCAGGTCCTCAACTGCAATTACTGGAACCCCAAGACCCTCAATAAAAGCCTGAGTTCCTCCGGTTGAATATATTACAACATTGTTTTTATGAAGCTCTTTAACGATGTTTTCTAAGCCCGTTTTATAATAAACGGAAATTAGAGCAGATTTAATCTTTTTCATAATGGGAAATAGAATCTTTATAAATTATAAAGGGCCGCAAAAGCAACCCTTTTTGATATTTAATTAAAAAAACATGTTTAACCAGAACACATTTCACAATCGTCTGGATCATCTAATGAGCATGCTATCTCTTCTTTAGATTTACTTGTGCTCTTTGCAATAACGTCTTTATCAACAGTAAACTTAATCGCATCAGTAGCAGCTTTTGTTCGTAGATAGTACATACCAGTTTTCAGACCTTTTTCCCAACCATAAAAATGCATTGAGGTTAATTTACCGAAATTGGCATTTTCCATGAAGATGTTTAACGACTGACTTTGACAAATATATGCACCGCGATCTGCAGCTTGTTCAATGATTGATTTTTGAGAAATCTCCCATGCTGTTTTATAAAGCTGTTTCAACGTTTCCGGTACTTCTTCGATGTTTTGAACAGAACCATTTGCAGCCATAATTTTTTGTCTCATTGACTTATCCCAGAGACCTTCTTTTACAAGGTCTTTTAACAAGTGTTTATTCACAATAATAAACTCACCTGACAATACTCGGCGCGTGTAAATATTTGATGTGTAAGGTTCAAAGCACTCATTATTTCCTAGAATTTGTGCTGTCGATGCAGTTGGCATAGGGGCCAATAATAAAGAGTTACGCACACCGTATTTCTTCACCTCACTTTTGAGCACATTCCATTCCCATCTTTTTGTTGGTTTGACATTCCACATATCATACTGAAAGATTCCTTTAGAAACGGGAGATCCTGGATAAGATTCATAAGCGCCATCCTCTTTGGCAAGATCTTTTGACGCAGTCATTGAGGCAAAATAAATGGTTTCAAAGACCTCTCTATTTAGCGCTTGTGCTTCTTCAGATTCAAAAGGTAAACGCATCATAATAAATGCATCAGCAAGTCCCTGAACGCCTAAACCGATTGGACGGTGTCTCATATTTGAGTTTCTTGCCTCTTCAACAGGATAAAAATTCTCATCAATAATTCTGTTGAGGTTGATGGTCGCTTGATAGGTGACTTCGAAGAGCTTCTCAAAGTTGAATGTAGCGTCATCATTTACATATTTTGGAAGAGCCAACGAGGCCAAGTTGCAAACTGCAACTTCGTCCGGTGCAGTATATTCAATAATCTCCGTACAGAGGTTTGAAGATTTAATTACTCCTAGGTTCTGCTGATTTGATTTTGCATTTGCCGCATCTTTATATAGCATATAAGGCGTTCCAGTTTCTATCTGTGACTCCAATATTTTAAACCAAAGGTCTTGCGCTTTAATTGTTTTTCTTCCTTTACCTGCTTTTTCGTATTTGGTGTAAAGCTTTTCAAACTCTTTACTGTGCGTGTCGGAAAGACCCGGGCATTCATGTGGACACATTAAAGTCCAGTCTCCATTTTCTTTTACACGCTTCATAAATAAATCAGGAATCCATAAAGCATAAAATAAATCACGTGCACGCTGTTCTTCTTTTCCATGATTCTTTTTCAGGTCTAGAAAATCAAAAACATCTGCATGCCATGGCTCGAGATACATAGCAAATGAACCTTTTCGTTTACCACCACCTTGATCTACATAACGTGCGGTATCATTAAAAACTCGAAGCATCGGGACGATTCCGTTTGACGTACCATTTGTTCCCTTAATATAAGAACCGGTAGCCCGTATATCGTGAATAGAAAGTCCAATCCCACCTGCTGATTGTGAAATTTGCGCACAAGATTTTAAGGTATCGTAAATCCCATTAATACTGTCCTCTTTTGTGGTAAGCAAAAAGCAAGAAGACATCTGAGGCTTTGGTGTTCCAGAATTAAATAAAGTAGGTGTTGCATGAGTAAACCAACCTTCTGACATTAGGTTATAGGTTCTTAGTGCTGACTCAATGTCATTTTTATGAATTCCCACAGAAACACGCATAAGCATTTGCTGAGGCCGCTCTGCGATATTGCCATTAAGCTTCATCAAATAAGATCGCGTCAAGGTTTTGAAACCAAAGTAATCATATCGAAAATCTCTATCATAAATAATACTTGAGTCAAGTAGGTTTTTGTTATCCATGATTATATCGTGGACATCCTTAGACAGCAAGGCCGCATTTTCTCCTGTTTTCGGGTCAATGTAATTGTATAAATCTTGCATTACATCAGAAAACGTCTTTTTGGTTTCTTTGTGTAGATTTGAAACCGCAATACGCGATGCCAATAATGCATAATCCGGGTGGTCTATGGTTTTTGCTGCTGCAACTTCAGCCGCAAGATTGTCAAGGTCTGATGTAGATACCCCATCATAAATTCCTTCAATGACTTTCATGGCAACAGCCTCTGGAGAAACCAAAGGGTCAAGACCATAACACATTTTTATTATTCTCGCCGTAATTTTATCAAATTTTACGGGCTCTTTTTTTCCATCTCTTTTAACTACGTACATCTAATTCTTTTTTTAACAATTCTTAAAAATCCTCATCCAAACTGAATGTTTGGTCATCCCCCGATAATACCCCCGCTTTTTGATATTCACCAACACGTTTCTCGAAAAAGTTGGTCTTCCCTTGTATTGAAATCATTTCCATAAAGTCAAAAGGGTTTGAAGCGTTGTAAATTTTATCATTTCCAAGTTCAACGAGTAAACGATCTGCGACAAACTCAATGTATTCAGTCATGAGGTCACTATTCATTCCAATCAATTTAACTGGAAGCGCATCTGTTACAAATTCCTTCTCAATTTCTACAGCATCTTTTATGATTTCGGCAACCTGCTCCTTTGGCAACTGATTCACCAGGTGCTGAGTATATAATAAACAGGCAAAATCACAATGTAAACCTTCGTCTCTTGATATGAGCTCGTTAGAAAATGAAAGACCAGGCATTAATCCTCTTTTTTTCAACCAGAAAATAGAGCAAAAAGATCCTGAAAAAAAGATCCCCTCAACGGCAGCAAAAGCAATTAATCTTTCGGCATATGAACCTTTATCAATCCACCTAAGTGCCCAATCTGCTTTTTTCTTTACACAGTCTAGTGTATCAAGGGCGTTGAATAAATGCTTCTTTTCAGACGAATCCTTAATGTATGTATCAATAAGAAGAGAATAGGTTTCTGAATGGACATTTTCCATAGCAATTTGAAAACCATAGAAAAACTTAGCCTCAGTATATTGAACTTCGGCTAAAAAGTTTTCAGCTAGGTTTTCATTTACGATCCCATCAGATGCAGCGAAAAAAGCCAACACATGCTTGATGAAATGTTTTTCATCATCATTTAGTTTACTTTCCCAATCAATTAGATCAGGCTGAAGATCAATTTCCTCTGCCGTCCAAAAACTGGCTTCCGCCCGTTTATAAAACGACCAAATATCATCATGTTGAATTGGAAACAACACAAATCTATTTGTGTTTTCTTGCAATATAGGTTCGTTTTTTTCGGCCATATTATTTTGTTTTTAGTTTCGTTTCTGTCAATGAAAAACACCTCCCCCTCAGCACTTTGATAGTGCTTTCTAGTTGTTGTGTTATCCTTAGGCGTTTTGTTTCCTCAATTCCAAAAGCAAAGTAGTTGTTTTCGGTTTGCTTTTTCTTCTTGTTGAGGCATACAAAAATTGTTAAAAATCTCACCTTTTCAAATTAAAGAAATTAACAATTTGTTAATGTTATTAACATGTCAATTCGCAAATCATTCATTTGTAGACCCTTCAGCGATTATTAACATTCAAGGGAAAGATATCCACAAAGTTTTAATACTTGTATGTAAAACTTTTATCGAACATTTTGATGAATGGTATTGATTTTTTTTCAATTTTATATAGTATAAATTTAATGCACAATTGAGAATATTTTACACGTACTTAGTTTTCGTTTTTCACAAATAATTGTTCATATAAACAGTAATCGTTTTGGGGCCAAGTTTTCATGGGGTTTTTAGACAAACAAATTTGAGGTTAGATTTGGTTTTTAATTTAATTTTTCCGCGAAAATGTGTTCATTGTGATCGGGAAATTGAAAACAAAAAAAGTTTAGTGTGTTTTGGGTGTGAAGCACAAATAAATTGGTCAAAACCCTTCAAAAAGGAGCTTAAAAATCAAGTTTTACAGGGTGTATATATGCCAAACGTGCAGGGCGCATACACCCTTTTTTCTTTTTACAAAGAGGGGGTTGAGCAATCCTTAATTCATAGTCTTAAGTACCAAGGGTCGCAGAAAACGGGAAGAAATTTAGGAAAAAGTTTGGGGCAAACCTTTATAGAATTAGAAGGGAAACATACGATTGATTGTCTCGTTCCTGTACCTATATTTCATAGAAAAAAATTTGTTCGGGGATACAATCAGGCCATGAGTATTGCTCAAGGACTTGCTTCAGAACTCAAAATTCCCGTCCAAAATAATCTTTTAAGAAAAAAGAAAAGCACCAAGAGCCAAACAAAATTATCCCGTAATCAGAGGCGCCTTAATGTTGAAAATTCATTTGTTGCTTCACGTGCTTTTAAAGAACTAAGAGAGGTGGGAATAGTTGATGATGTGGTAACAACAGGAGCAACATTGCAAGAGCTTTGTGCCGAAATCGTGAAGGCAAATGAATCAATCAAAATCACTATTTTTACCCTTGGGGTAGCGAGACTTGAATGAAAAAACACCTAATTATTGGAGGGGGATTGGCAGGATGCTCATTGGCATGGAGGTTGACTAAAAAAGGTCACCATGTCCGACTAATAGACAACAATAAAAATAAATCTTCTTTTGTCGCTGCAGGAATGATAAATCCAATCGTTTTCAGAAGAGTGAATAAATCATGGCGTGTAGATGACTTTCTCCCATCAGCCATCAGTTTTTATAAGGAAATCGAAATCGAAACAAACAGCAAGTTTTTTAATTCAATAAAAATCCGAAGATTTTTTGCCAGCGAGCAGGAAAAAAAATATTGGATACAAAAACAAGAAGATGCGGCATATGTAAAATATTTATCTCCACTAGATGAGAAGAAATATAAATTTTCAAATGAAAAACACACACTTGGGTCAGGACTAGTTAAGGATGCCTACAGGGTGAATGCGGGCTCTTTTATGAGGGAAATGCACGACATACTTAAATACCAAGGAATATTAAGCTATGAAGAGTTTGATCAGAAAAAAATCAATGCGAATGAGCTCACATACAAAGGAGAAGTTTATCAAACGATAGTCTTTTCATGTGGGTCCGATCAGCAGTTGAGTTCTTTTTTTAACGAGGTTGAAATACAGCAGACAAAAGGACAGATATTAACCATTAATTCGGAACAACTAACTGAGGAAGAGACTTGGAATCATAAAGGGTTCATATTGCCTATCGGATCTAATTTATTTAAGGCTGGAGCAACCATAGAGTGGGATGTAAATGACGCAAAAATAACAGATGGAGGAAAGAGAAACCTAATAAACGTTATAGATGGAATATTTTCGGGAACGTATCATGTTGTTTCACAAATTGCAGGTATAAGGCCTACAGTGCACGATAGAAGACCCGTCATGGGTGAACACCCTATACATAAAGGGATTTATATGTTTAATGGGCTTGGAACAAAAGGATATTTAATGGCACCACTATTGGCTGAAGAAATGGCCGATTTTATGATTAGCGGAAAAGAATTACACAAAGAAGTTCAATTGTCAAGGTTTTATAAAAACAAAGGATAAAGTCAAGAAAGTAAACCTTAATAAATTCATTATAAGATATGGTCTTATTGGTATTTAAAGTGTAATTTTGAGAGCTCATGAAATACATTCGAAACTTTTGTATTATTGCCCATATTGACCACGGCAAAAGCACTTTAGCAGATCGACTTTTACAGGCGACAGGAACCATTTCTGATAGAGAAATGCAGAATCAAGCGCTTGACGATATGGAGCTTGAAAGAGAGAGGGGAATAACCATCAAGAGCCATGCGATTCAAATGAACTATGAACATGAGGGGCAGGACTACGTTCTAAACCTGATTGACACGCCTGGGCATGTTGATTTTTCCTACGAAGTATCCCGATCCATAGCTGCCTGTGAGGGAGCTTTACTGATTGTTGATGCTTCACAAGGAATTGAGGCCCAAACGATTTCCAATTTATACCTTGCCTTAGAGCACGATTTACAAATTATACCAATTCTAAACAAAATGGATTTGCCAGGAGCGATGCCGGATGAGGTTTCTGATCAAATTGTTGAGCTTATTGGTTGTGATGTAAGCGAAATCATACGGGCATCTGGAAAAACAGGATTGGGAGTAGAGGAGATTTTAGCATCCGTAATAAAAAATATTCCAGCACCAAATGGGAATGATCAAGAGCCTCTTCAGGCGATGATATTTGACTCTGTCTTTAATCCGTTCAGAGGAATTATTGCCTATTTCAGGGTAAAAAATGGAATAATTAAAAAGGGACAAAGAATACGCTTTTATAATACTAAAAGAGACTATAATGCTGATGAAATAGGCATTCTCAAAATGGGATTGGTTCCTCAAAACGAATTACGAACAGGAGATGTTGGCTATATTATTTCGGGAATTAAACAGGCCAATGAAGTAAAAGTAGGTGATACAATCACCGCGACAGAGAACCCTTGCTCAGAAGCCATTAGGGGATTTGAAGATGTGAAACCTATGGTATTTGCAGGGATATATCCCGTGGATA
The DNA here is from genome assembly GCA_042094515.1 of Crocinitomicaceae bacterium. GTDB lineage: Bacteria > Bacteroidota > Bacteroidia > Flavobacteriales_D > Crocinitomicaceae > UBA952. The sequence continues at coordinate 18,350 of JBELDA010000016.1, read as the reverse complement.
CTGAAGACTATGAAGAGCTTCGGTATTCAATGGAAAAGCTCCAACTCAATGATTCGTCCCTGGTATTTGAACCGGAGTCTTCTGCGGCTTTAGGATTTGGATTCAGATGTGGGTTTTTAGGAATGCTGCATATGGAGATTATTCAAGAAAGACTTGACAGGGAATTCAACATGACCGTGATTACAACCGTTCCGAACGTTTCTTATAAGTCGTATCTCAAGAGGGACCCTGACGAAATGATTATAGTTAATAACCCTTCGGAGCTTCCAGATCCATCTGGAATGGAAAGGATTGAAGAGCCATACATTAAAGCTCAGGTCATTACAAAGACAGAATATGTTGGGGCTATTATGACCCTTTGTATTGAAAAAAGAGGAGAGCTTAAAAATCAAATTTATTTGACGCAAGATAGGGTTGAAATTACTTTTGAAATGCCTTTAGCTGAAATTGTATTCGACTTTTATGACCGTCTTAAATCTGTTTCAAGGGGTTATGCGTCTTTCGATTATCACCCAATTGGGTATAGGGCATCAGATTTGATTAAAATGGACTTATTGTTAAATGCGGAACAGGTCGATGCACTTTCTGCTCTTGTTCACAGGTCTAATGCTTTTGATCTAGGAAAAAGAATTTGTTTAAAGCTTAAGGAATTAATTCCTCGTCAACAATTTGAAATCCCAATTCAGGCAGCGATAGGGGCTAAAATAATTGCACGAGAAACCATAAAAGCATTAAGAAAAGATGTAACTGCTAAATGTTATGGTGGAGATATTACTAGAAAAAGGAAATTATTAGAAAAACAAAAAGCAGGAAAGAAAAGAATGCGACAGGTGGGGAAGGTTGAGGTTCCACAGGAAGCATTTTTAGCTGTTTTAAAATTAAACGACTAAAAAATAAATTATGTTAGTACACGCACATTCAGGTTTAAGATGGTTGGTTTTAGGACTACTATTATACGCTATTTATAATGCCTTGGTTGGTAAAAACAGCTATGAGAAAAAAGACAAAATGATTAACCTATTTGCCATGATTTCTCTTCATATTCAGCTTTTATTGGGGCTAATTTTATACTACACTTCAGGAAATGTTTCTTTTGAAGAAGGATGGATGAAAAACCCGATTACACGCTTTTACGGAATGGAGCACCTCCTGGGAATGCTTTTGGCAATTGTCATAGTAACAATAGGTCGTAAAATGGCTGAAAAGAAAGAGATTCCTGAGGAAAAAAACAAGAAAATACTAGTTTGGTATACGATAGGCTTAATCCTTATTGTAGCTTCTATTCCTTGGCCGTTTAGAGAAGCATTAAACGGCTCATGGTTCTAAGAAAACTTTTTTATGGGCTGGCTCTTTTGAGTGTGGGTTGTTCTGATACTGATCAAGAACCACTGACAGGCTCACCTATGGAAAAGGGAGAACAGCTTTATCAGATTCATTGTGCGCGATGTCATGGTACAAATGGTGATAAGGGGGCAAGCGGTGCCAAAAACCTTAAAGAAAGTAGCTTTTCAAAAGCTCAGATAATGGACATTGTTTCTAAAGGAAAAGGAGTGATGCCCTCATATAAAAACACAATTAAGGGAGATTCAAGCTATATCTGGCTGGCAGATTATGTTCAAGCATTACGTAAATAAATGGCCAAAGCAAAACTAAAAATTGAAAAACAAAATGAAGGGTGTGTAATCGTAGGGGTTGCTCATTCAGGACTTATAGAGGAGATAGCCCTTGAGCACTTGGACGAGCTTCAGTTTTTAGCCACAACTGCAGGTGCTGTTACGAAAAAGCAATTTTTACAAAAGCTCTCTGTGCCTAATCCCAAAACCTATGTGGGTTCGGGAAAGCTAATTGAAATTAAAGAATACATTAACGCGAACCATATTGAGCTGGTTATTTTTGATGATGAGCTTTCTCCTTCACAGCTACGAAATATCGAAAAAGATTTGAATTGCAAAATTCTTGATCGGACAATTCTGATATTGGATATTTTTGCTAGTAGAGCAATGACTTTTCATGCTAAGACTCAGGTTGAGCTTGCTCAACTGCAATATATGCTGCCTCGATTAACAAGAATGTGGACGCACCTGGAAAGACAAAAAGGAGGAATTGGTATGCGCGGCCCTGGAGAATCACAAATTGAAACAGACAGGCGTATAATTGGACAAAGAATCTCCTTAATGAAGGAGCGATTAAAGGATATTGATAAGCAGATGCATACTCAACGCGGGAACAGGGGTCAGCTCGTTCGGGTTGCATTGGTAGGGTATACTAATGTGGGTAAAAGCACGCTGATGAATGTCCTTTCAAAATCCAAGGTTTTTGCAGAAAATAAGCTGTTTGCCACACTAGACACAACAGTAAGAAAAGTGGTTCTAGGCAACTTGCCAATGCTCCTCACTGATACTGTAGGGTTCATCAGAAAGCTTCCTAAACAGCTCATGGAATCTTTTAAGTCAACACTTGATGAGGTTAGAGAAGCAGATATTTTGATTCATGTATTGGATATTTCTCATCCGAATTTTGAAGACCATTTTAGAGTTGTAAATGAAACCTTGACTGAAATTGACAAATCAGAAAAACCAACATTAGTGGTTTTTAATAAAATTGATGCTTATAAAGCTCCTGAAAATGAATTGGAAGATCCTGATGGATTATCATCATTAGACTTATTGAAGAAGTCTTGGATGTCAAAGCTTGGGGCGAAAAAAGCCATTTTCATTTCTGCTCAGAAGAAGGAGAACATGGAAGAGCTAAGAGAAGTGCTTTACCAAGAAGTTAAAGAAATTTTTAAGGTTCGATACCCCTACAATAACTTTTTATATTAGAAGTCTTTATATAAAGTTCTCTCCATGCTGAGAAGCATCTAAGCCTCTTTCTTCTTGGTCCTCTCTAACTCGAATAGGCGTAATAAAATTCACTAATTTGAATAGTCCAAAACTAATAATTAAAGTATATGAAGCGACTATTAAAATGGCCAATAAATGCATCATAATAGTTCTAGTTTCGCCATAAACCAGACCTGCTTCAGCGGCAAACACAGCGGTCATTAACATTCCCACGATCCCTCCTATTCCATGACTTGGGAAGACATCTAGCGTATCGTCTATCTTTAGCTTTCTAAAGACGCTTATTGACGTGTTGCTTATTAGTGCAGCAATAAAACCTATAAAAACACTTTGACCAAGAGTAACTACCCCTGCGGCGGGTGTTATTGCTACAAGGCCAACAATAGCTCCAATGCATGCCCCAACAGCAGTCATTTTTCGATTTGTAAATCGATCATAGAAGATCCATGTAATCATACTTGTTGCTGATGCAAGATTCGTATTTGCAAAAGCAACAACGGCATCGAAATTTGCCCCAAGGGCAGATCCGGCATTAAACCCAAACCATCCAAACCAAAGCAATCCAGTACCCAATATAACAAACGGTATATTCGCGGGCTTTTCTATGATTTTTTTTCTACGACCTAGAAAAAGAGCTCCTGAAAGGGCAGCCAGTCCAGCAGACATATGTACAACTGTACCACCTGCAAAATCGATTACTCCCCACTTTCTGAATAGACCTTCTGGGTGCCAAGTCATATGTGCAAGAGGGGAATATATTAAAACAGTAAAAAGGAGCATAAATAAAATATAGCTTCGGAATCTAATTCTTTCGGCAAAGCTTCCAGATATTAAAGCAGGCGTAATAATGGCAAATTTTAGCTGAAAAAGGGCGAAAAGAAGAAATGGTATTGTTGGTCCAAAATCAGGATGCGGAGCAAGAGTGACATTATCAAAATTTAGATATGTAAACGGGCTTCCAATGATGCCATAACAACTATCCCCGAATGAAAGGCTGAATCCTACAAATACCCATACAACGCTTATAACACCTAGTGCAACAAAACTCTGAAGCATGGTGGAAATAATGTTTTTAATATTTACCATTCCCCCATAAAAAAAAGCCAAGCCAGGAGTCATTAACAATACAAAAGCACTAGCCACAATCATCCAAGCAGTATCACCGCTGTCAATTGTGAGATTATTTTCAGAGTAATCATATGCCTTGTTGCCTAAAAGAATTAGACATACAACAACGGCAAGAACTATGAAATTTAACTTGCTTCCCAGGCTGCTTTTCATGTCACTATTCTTGTGTTATTTTGTAACGGTTGATGTTTAAAAACTTAATGAAATCGTTGATGTTTTCTTTGGAAATCTGATTAGGTGCACTTGGATGTGAAAAATAAGCACCAAGCACTTCTTCTGCAATACTCTTTTTATCGAGGTTAGGAACCTCATAAAAACAATCCTTGGTTTGTCTTATTTCATTTAAGCTTCTTTTTTTAGTCGAGATCATAGTATTTATTTAATTGTACAATCCAAACTTAGTGTATAAATGACACTTAGACAAGTAAAATGGAAAACTTTATATAACAAAATGTTAACTCACTATGTAATATGCTGTTTTTTAGACTATTGATAATGTGAAGACCGTTCGCGAGCCGTTAGTGAATCGAATCCAATTTCAAATGTTCGTCTACTTGTTTATGGTATTTTTAGCTGAAAAACGAACGTAATTTATGAGCTTTGATCGAGCTTTTTAACCATGGTTAATATTGTAGCAAGTGCAACAGTTTCTCCAGTTTCATCATAAACATCAACTAAAAACCGAACAATTCCTTTGGCGATGTCGTCATCACTACGTTTTTCTTGGTCCATTTTCTCCTTTACGGTAAAACGAACACCAATTGTAGCTCCAGGATAAACAGGTTTGATAAACCGCGCATCATCGAGGCCATAATTTAAAAGAACAGGTCCTTTCTTTGGGTCCACAAATAAGCCAGCAGCCTTAGAAAGAATAAAATAACCATGTGCTACGCGCTGCTCGAAAATGGTTCCATCTAAGGATGTTGCATCCATGTGTGCGTAAAAGTTGTCCCCTGAAACATTTGCGAAATTAACGATATCAGCATCCGTTACAGTGTGCTTGTGCGTAAAGACAGTTTCACCTACAACCAACTCCTCAAAGTGTTTTCGAAAAACATGTGGATTGGCTTCAGGCATTGCTGCACCGATTTGAAATTGTTCTGTAATTGCTGTTATGGTTGATGGATGACCTTGAATAGCAGTCCGCTGCAAGTAATGAAGTACACCTCGCTTTCCTCCCATTTCTTCTCCACCTCCAGCACGTCCAGGACCTCCATGCGTTAGTAATGGCATGGGTGAGCCGTGTCCTGTGCTTTCTTTTGCACAATCTTTATTGAGAACGAGAATACGGCCATGCATACTGGCCGCTCCAACTACATATTCACGAGCTTCTTTATCGTCAGGAGTCACAATGGAGGAAACCAACGATCCTTTACCCATTTTAGCTAAGGAGATGGCATCTTCTACCTCTTTATAAGGCATAATTGTAGATACGGGTCCAAAAGCTTCAATGTCATGACAGTCTGTTTTATTGAAGGGATCATTGTTTCTAAATAGCACAGGAGAGAAAAAGGCACCAAGATTTTTATCGGCACCAAAAACTTCAAATCCATCAAGGTCTCCAAACACCATATCCTGACTTTTAGCAAGTAATTCAACATTTTCTCTGACGCGATCAACTTGAGTCCTTGTGGCAAGAGCCCCCATTCTTACTCCTTCTTTAGAAGGGTCTCCAATAATTGTTTTGGATAATTTTGCTGCAATAGCCTTTTCTACATCATCAATTAAATTTTCAGGAACGATTATCCTTCGAACTGCAGTACATTTTTGGCCTGTTTTAATGGTTATTTCTTTAACACATTCTTTAACAAAAAGATCGAATTCAGGAGTTCCTGGAACAGCTTGTTTCCCTAAAACGCTTGCATTTAAGGAGTCCGCCTCTAAATTAAATGAAACACTTTCTTCGGTAATTAATGGAAGAGATTTGAGGGTTTTACCGGTACTGGCGCTTCCCGTAAAAGTCACTGTATCTCGGCAATCAACATGATCAATAATCCCTCTTCCAAGACCACAAACCAATTGAAGAGATCCCTCTGGAAGAATTTTTGAAGCGATAATATCTCTTACCATCACTTCGGTCAAGTAGCACGTGAATTCTGAGGGTTTAACAATGGCAGGAACGCCGGCCATAAGGTTCACAGCGATTTTTTCAAGCATACCCCAAATCGGAAAATTGAAAGCATTGATGTGAATTGCGACACCTTCTTTTGGAACCATAATGTGATGTCCTATAAAGCTTCCTCCTTTGGATAAAGGAGCCGCAACACCATCCACATAGTATGGCAAATCTGGAAATTGTTTTCTAAGGGATGCATTGGCAAATAAATTACCTATACCTCCTTCTATATCAATCCATGAATCTACTTTAGTAGCGCCTGTCCAAGAGCTCACTTGATAATAGCTTTCTTTTCGTTCCAAAAGATAAAATGCCAACGCCTTTAGCATTCGACCCCTTTCTTGAAAGGTCATTTTTCTTAAGGATGGGCCTCCAACCGAACGTCCATATTCTAGTACAGACTTATAGTCAATCCCTTTGCTCGAAACTTCGCCTAGAACATCTCCATTAATGGCGTTATACAATTTGGTTTCTGAGCCATCTCCACTGACCCAATTTCCCTGAATATAATTTTGGTATTGCTTCATATAGGTTATATTAATCGAAAACGCTTAAAGATAAAGAAGTTCTTAGACAGCTCAAAATCGCAGAAGTCGAGGGCTTATTAAAAACAACAAAGACTAGGAAGACCCTTATTTACAGGCCTTGTATTCTTTTTTAAACTCATTCTGATCCTCACGGGAAAGCTCTTCAAAAGCAGCGTCACAATCCGCAGAAACGGTACTATCTGCCTTAATGCCGAGAAGATCATTTTCTTTACAATCACAAGGGCTAGGAGCACCACAAGAATAAAGAAACGCCGTAATAACAACGGTAGATAATAAGTAATAAGGGTTTTTATTTAACATTTTCATTGAGCAAATTTTTGTAAAGAAACAAAAAATCATTTGATTTAAAAAGCACCATTGAGCCAACGAATTAAATCGTTTCCATTGGCATAGATCATTAATCCAAGAAGCAAAAATATACCTACATATTGAGCAATCTCTAACACCCTTTGCGGTGCCTCTTTTCCAGTAATCATTTCGTAAATCAAAAATATGACATGACCCCCATCCAAAGCTGGTATAGGAAGAATATTCATAAATGCCAATATGATAGAAAGCAGGGCCGTGTTTAACCAGAACGCTTGCCAGTCCCAAGTAGGCGGAAACATATTTCCAATGGCCGCAAAACCGCCAATTGAACCAGCACCTTTCTTAGTAAATATAAATTTAAATTGAGCAATATAATCTGTTAGTGTATTGATCCCATATTCAGTTCCCCTGGATACACTTTCAAAAAAAGAATAAGATTTCGTTTCAATGGCTACAGAGTCTTCAACTGAACCCATGGCGACTTCAAATCCGATTTTTCCTTCCTTGTCTACTTTAGCATTTAGCGATAGCGTATCTAAAGACCCAGAGCTGTTTTTTCTTAACACGCCAACCTCTACCTTCTTACCCTTATTGTCATATAGAGATTTTTGAATTTCATCAAAATATGTGACTTCTTTATTGTTGACCGAAATCAATATATCTTCAGGCTTTACACCAGCTTTTTCTGCACCCGAACCAGAGCTTACACCTGCGACAGAAGCTGCTTTCATGCGCATTCCAAATACGGGAAATGCACCTGCCTGAAACAGTTCTGAACCTATATCTTCAGGAAAAATAATGGTTTCTATTTTATTGTTTTCGTGACGAACCGTAATAGTAGAAAGGTCCCGGAGCATAATGATTTTATTTAGCTCATCTAGATTTTCAATCTTCTCTCCATCCACTTTGAGGATTTGATCACCAGAATATAAGCCGTACTTTTCGCCGAGGTAAGGGTGAACACTCGCGCCATGCTCCATCTTATCAGGATTGATATGGGTTTGTCCCCAAGCAAAAATCACCATAATATAAATCAGCAAACCTAATATTAGGTTTACCGTAACCCCTCCGATCATTATAATGAGTCGTTGCCATGCAGGTTTTGATCTAAATTCCCATGGTTCAGCAGGCTTTTCCATCTGCTCTTTGTCCATAGATTCATCAATCATCCCTGCAATTTTCACATAGCCACCTAAAGGAAGCCATCCAACGCCCCACTCAGTGGTGTCCTCATCATCGCTCCACTCTTCAGGCGAGCTTTTAGAAAACCAAGAATATTTCTTTTCACCGTTGACTTTTTTGTATCGGAAAAGAGAGAACCAGGGGTTGAAAAACAAGTAGAATTTTTCGATTCTTGTTTTGAATAATTTTGCTGGAATAAAATGACCTAATTCATGTAGTGTAACCAATATTGCGAGCGACAAAAACAACTGAGCCGCCTTAATCCAAATGTCCATTTTTTAAAAAATTGAGACACAAAGATATAACTATTCGCGAAGTGCTATAATATAAAGTGGCTTGCTTTAACAATTATTGTCAATGTGCTTCGAGCCAGTTGTCAGCTACCTTATATTCAACATCTAATGGCACGATTAAATCAACGGCATTTTCCATGTTTCTTTTCACAAGGTCCTCTAATAGCTCTTTTTCTTGATTGTATACATCAAATACAAGTTCATCATGCACTTGAAGGATCATTTTGGACTTGAGCTGTTCCTGCTCCATTTCGCTTTGAACTTTAATCATGGCCATTTTTATAATGTCTGCTGCAGAGCCCTGAATAGGCGCATTAACGGCATTTCTTTCTGCGTAACCACGAACAATTGCATTGGAACTATTTATATCAGGAAGATATCTTCTTCTTTTTAGAATGGTTTCTACATAGCCTTTATCTCTGGAGTAAGCTACCACATTTTCCATATATTTTTTAATGGTTGGATACTCTTCAAAATAGCTGTCAATAATTTCTTTTGCCTCCTTTCTTGGTATTCCAAGGTTTTGCGATAGTCCAAATGCAGATTGACCATAGATAATCCCAAAGTTTACAGCTTTTGCTTTGGATCGCTGCTCTCTAGTCACCTCATCTACTGGAGTTTTAAACACTTTTGCCGCAGTAGCGGTATGAATGTCGACACCTTTTGAAAAAGCTTCTATCATAGCTTCGTCCTTACTTAGTGCAGCAATAATCCTGAGTTCTATTTGTGAATAATCAACGGCCATTAATTGATGGTTTTCATCTCTGGATACAAATGCTTTTCTGATTTCTCGTCCTTTTGCGGAGCGAATAGGAATGTTTTGTAAATTGGGATTATTCGAGCTTAATCGACCGGTTGCGGTAACGGTTTGCATAAAATGGGTGTGAATACGTCCATCTATTGGGTCACACAATTCAGGTAAAGGGTCAATATATGTGCTCTTCAGCTTTTTCAACTGACGATATTCTAAAATACTTTCAACGATTGGATGGTCTTTTCGGTGCTTCATCAACACGTCTTCTGAGGTTGCGTATTGTCCTGTTTTGGTTTTTTTTGCTTTGCTTGAAATTTTTAATTTATCAAAAAGAACTTCACCTAATTGTCTAGGTGAATCAATATTAAACTCTGCTCCTGCTGTTTTCGTAATATCTTCAGTTAATCTTTTAAGGTCTTTTTCTACCGATTCCCCAAAATTATTCAAAGCTGGAACGTCAAGTGCAATCCCTTCATTTTCCATGTTTTTTAAAACATACATAAGGGGCATTTCCAGGTCATAAAACAAACTTTTTAGATGAGGCTTTTCAATTTCCTTTTCGAAAAGGCCTTTAAGTTGCAAAGTAATATCAGCATCTTCACATGCATAATCACAAACATGTTCTGGTTCCAGGTCTTTCATGTTTTTTTGATTTTTACCCTTTTTTCCAATGAGATCAACAATTGAAATGGTTTTGTAATCGAGATAGAATTCAGCCAAAAAATCCATGCTTTGTCTGGCCTCGGGATTAATAAGGTAGTGTGCAATCATGGTATCAAAACAACTTTTTGAAACATCAATTCCATAACGATTCAAAACTTTCAGGTCATATTTTAAATTGTGTCCAATTTTTAAAATGCGCTCGTTCAAAAAGAATTCTTTAAATAGCTGGATGCGATTTTCTTTAATACTATGGCTTTCAGGTACAGGCACATAATAAGCTTCCTTTTGTTTAAAACTAAATGAGACACCAACAAGTTCTGCATGCCTTGCCTCAATAGAAGTGGTTTCTGTATCAAAACAAACTTCGCTTTGTTCATTCAAAAGAGAAATCAGCTTTTGAATTTGCTCATCATCATTTACCAAGTGATACTTGACATTTTCAGTAACAATGGTTCTTAAGCTAGAGGTTTCTTTTGGTTCTGAGGGTTCAATCATACTTTGAACGCCAAACAAATCAAGCTGACCTGAGATGTCAGCCTTTGACACATCTTTTTTAATGTCTTGTTTGGGTACTGTTTCTTTTGCAATTACAAGTTCTTCCCCCAGAACACGTTTAGATAAATTTCGGAATTCTAGCTCAGTGAATATGGCTTTGATTTTTTCTCGATTAAGTTCTTTAAGTAAAAGCTTGTTTTCGTCAAACTCTAAATCAATGTCCGTAATTATAGTAGCTAACTTTTTAGACATTAAACCTTGCTCTCGAAAGTTTATAACGTTTTCTTTTTGTTTTCCTTTTAAATCTTCTACATTTTCGAAAATTCCTTCCATTGACCCATATTTTGAAATAAGAAGCTTGGAGGTTTTTTCACCTATTCCAGGAATACCAGGTATATTATCGGAAGCATCTCCCCATAAACCTAAAATATCAATAACCTGAAGAGGATTGGAAACTTGAAATTTCTCACAAACCTCTTTCACGCCTAATATTTGTGGAGGAGCCCCGCCTCGTCCAGGCTTGTAGATAAATGTTGATGGTGTGACGAGCTGGGCATAATCTTTATCAGGAGTCATCATGTAGGTTGTAAAACCATTTTTTTCAGCCAATACACTGAGGGCACCAACCACATCATCAGCCTCAAAACCTGCCACCTCTATTACCTCGATATTAAAGGCTCGAATAAGCTCTTTTATGCGAGGAATCATGGAGCGAATATCTTCGGGCATCTCTTCTCTATTAGCTTTGTATTCTTGAAAATCTTCTTGTCGCTGAACTGAGCCTCCTGGGGGGTCAAAAACCACTGCAATGTGAGAAGGCTTTTCATTTTTAATAATATCAATCAGTACATTGGTAAAGCCAAAAGCGGCAGAAGTATTTTGCCCTAAAGAATTAATTCTTGGATTTTTTGAAAAAGCAAAATACGCTCGATAGATTAAAGCATAGGCATCTAAAAGGAATAGCTTTTTTTCAGTATCTACTGACAGCATTAGTTTTTAAATTTTAAAAAACGCGTAGAGGTTTTAAATGATTCGTTAATTGGAATTTTCTTTTTAAAGATACCTAATCCCACGGTAACTTCACCAATAAATTGTATATCCACTGAATCTTTGAATGAAAGCGTTGTTAGCTGAATTAAAGCACCTCTTTCAGTATTTGCGATTAAAGGCGCAGAAACTTCTGTTACACCATTCCTTTTCAGCACCACTTTTTCAGGATTGGAAATTTGACCCAGTTTTTTTTGTTGGATGAATACATCGAAAGTCGAAGGATGAAACTTGAGCTTACTTTTGTTAGAGTTCGAGACATCAGCATTAACGGTAAAATTTATTTTACCAGGTTTAAATTTAAAGTCAGAAACGCCGTTAAAAGAAACCATTTGTGGAGACTTAAAAGTTGAACAAGACGTTAGTATGATTATTACGAAACTAAAAATAAATATTTTCATTGTTATTTTGATAGCTTGGCAAATGATTCAAAAAAATAAGGAATTGTTTCAATCCCTTTGAAAAAGTTAAAAACACCATAATGCTCATTCGGAGAATGAATAGCATCGCTATCAAGACCGAACCCCATAAGAACAGTTTTTAATCCCAATTCTTTTTCGAACATGGCCACAATTGGAATGCTTCCTCCGCTTCTTACTGGAATTGGTTTCTTTCCAAAAGCTTTTTCATAGGCCTCACTTGCAGCACGGTATCCAATGGAGTCAACTGGCGTTACTGCCGGCTCTCCACCATGATGAGGTGTTATTTTTACCGTTACCCCATCTGGAGCAATTGACGAAAAATACTCGGAAAATAGATTTGTTATTTCGTCTGGATCTTGATTTGGCACAAGCCTCATAGAAATTTTCGCATATGCTTTTGATGCAATTACCGTTTTAGCACCCTCTCCGGTGTATCCACCCCAAATTCCATTCACATCTAGTGAAGGTCTGATAGAACCCCTTTCCATTGTAGAGTAGCCGCTTTCACCATGAACATCTTTGATATCAATGGATTGACAATAATCATCTTTGGAAAAAGGAGCTTTGCCCATCTCCTCCCTTTCTTCTTGAGACAATGTCTCGACTCGATCATAAAAACCAGGAATGGTAACAGCTAAGTCCTCATTTTGAAGCTTACTAATCATGTCACATAATATGTTAATAGGATTAGCAACACACCCTCCATATAAACCTGAATGTAAATCTCGATTAGGACCCGTAAGTTCAACTTCAACATAGCTAAGGCCACGCAGGCCAGTCGTTATTGAGGGCACATCATTCGCGAGCATGCCTGTATCTGAAACGAGAATTATATCCGCTTTTAAGAGCTCTTTCTGCTCCTTTACAAATACTCCAAGGTTTTCGCTACCGACTTCTTCTTCCCCCTCTACCATAAATTTCACATTACATGTCAGTTCTCCAGAAGCAAGCATAGCCTCAACAGCTTTGACATGCATAAACATTTGACCTTTGTCATCACAAGCCCCTCTGGCAAAAATAGCTCCTTCCGGATGGAGAGGGGTTTCTTTAATAACCGGATCAAATGGATCAGAATGCCACAAGTCGAGAGGGTCTGCAGGTTGAACATCATAATGACCGTAAATTAAAACGGTTGGCCACGAAGGGTTTAAAATTTTCTCTCCATATACAATTGGATGACCAGCCGTGGTATATACACGAACCTTAGACAAACCGATCTGTTTAAGGTTTTCAGAAAGCATTTCAGCACATTTTTTTACATCATTATTGTAGGATGAATTGGCAGAAATGGAAGGAACCTTAAGAAGGTCCATGAGTTCGTCTAAAAAACGGTCTTTGTTTTTATTTATAAAAGCTTGTGTATTATTCATTTTGTAAGAAATTTGAGGGTGCAAAATAATGCTTTTTTTTAAGTAGTGAATAATTGCTTATTTTTGCATGCAACTTAACTGATTTTATTATAGTCTATTTTAATACTAACCTATAATTAACAATAATTTAAAATTGAAGTTACCTTATTTTATATTCGCTTTAATCGCATTTGTGAATACTTCATATTCTCAAATGACAGTTAATTCAGGGTTTACACCATTGGATTACGTCCAAGCACTAGTTGGTCCAGGAATTACAGTATCTAATGTTGTTATGACGAACAATTCCCAAAATCAAATTGGTATTTTTGATGGCCAAAATTCAAACATTGGATTTAACTCAGGAGTTGTAATGGCTGCAGGTCCGGTGAACGGCCTTGTGGGTAATGCAGCAACGGCAGATGCTGGTCAACCAGGCAATGGGCAAGGAGATGCTGACCTTTTGATGGTAGCACAATCTGTTGTTTCAAATCCATCTGCGGGAGCTATTAATTCTGTTAACGATGCAATCAGCCTTGAGTTTGATTTTGTTCCATCGTCGAATTCTGCATCCTTTAATTTTGTTTTTTCCTCAGATGAATATACCGCATGGATTAATAGCTCATTCAACGATGTTTTCGCATTCTTCGTAAGTGGACCCGGTATAACGGGACCTTTCAGTGCTCCGGCGGCGTTCCCTGGTGGTTCTCAAAATGTTGCCGTAATTCCTGGAACGAACACACCAATTACCATCAGTACAATTTTTCCGGCAGGAGTTCCTGGTGAGCCTGCTGCAGGGCTTAATCCACAATTTTATATAAGCAATGCTGGGGGTGCGACTCACACTCATAATGGCTTTACCGTGCCAATACCTGTTGAGTTAAGTGTAGAATGTGGGGAAACATATCACTTTAGATTTGCTATTGGCGATTGTTCTGATACATATTTGAATACTGCTGTTTTTCTTGAAGCAGGAAGTTTTGTTTCGGATGCCGTTGATGTTACTGTAGCGACGGTTTCTGGAGACTCAACTATAGTGGAGGGGTGTACCGATGCCAATTTTATTTTTACAAGACCAGAAGGAGAAACAGGAGACACTTTAATTATTAATTATGAAATCGGAGGAGACGCCATTGAAGGAACAGATTACAATGACCTTCAAGACACCGTAATATTTCTTCCTGGTGAGGATTCTGTAATTATTAATCTTTCACCAATCCAAGATGGAATTGATGAAGGCTTTGAATCTGTGACTATAACAGTTGAATTGATAAATATTTGCGGCGATACAATAGTGTCTTCAGGCATAATATATATAGGTGACGGCCCTATTATAAACATTGATGAGTCCGACTCGACTCTTGTATGTGCAAACGAAACAGTAACTGTTGGTGCCTCTGCATCGGGGGGATACGCCCCTTATGATTTTGTTTGGACAGATATTGATGGCAATCAGATAGGGGTCGGAGACTCTATAGATTTATCTATTACCGAAAATGGGTCGATAGACGTTTATGTAACAGCTACAGATAATTGCGACTTTAGTAATGTAGATACTTTAACACTCACATTGAATCAAACCCTATTAATTGATACGATTATTGTTGGTCCCGCGACATGCGAACCGGATGGTTTTGTATCTGCTTTTGTTAGTGGAGAGACGACAACTCCCGATCATGGAGTATATTATTCTTGGACAAGTATGTCTGGACAAGCGGGGCCAGCGGCATCTGTATGGACTGATTTAGCTTCTGGCTGGTACTATGTGAGTGTAGAAGACGCTGTATGTACCGTTGAGGATAGTGCTTTTGTTGATTTACTTAACCCCCCTGTTGCAGTTTTAACCGCTACCCCAACTTCAGGTTGCGAACCATTAACCGTGACCTTTGATTACTCTACAAGTGAAAATGGAGATGCATATTCACTTTCATATGGAGATGGAGGCACGGAGTCTAGTACCGACTTAAGCGAAGTGTTTTCAAATACTTACACAGGTTCAAATGAGGCTATATTTACAGCACAACTAATCGTTTCACAAGGGTTAAATTGTGAAGACATAGCCACCGTTGAAATTCAAATGGGAATTTGTGGTTGTACCGACGAAATTGCTTTGAATTTTAATCCAGATGCAACAATTGATGATGGTTCTTGTACCTATCCTGTGCCACCCGAGCCCGTTGTTTCTGCACCGAATGTTTTTACCCCAAATGGAGACCTAGATAATGCAAATGAAGAGTTTTTCCTTACCACAGAAAACCTTGCAGAGCTTCGATTAATTATATTTAATCGCTGGGGAAATGTAGTTTATGATTATACTAGTTCGGACCCTGATAATAACAATCCCTCTTGGAATGGCATGACTGAAAAGGGAGATGAATTAGATGAAGGGATATATTTCTATAAGTATGAGGGTGCTGGCTTAGAAAGTGTCATAGGAGACCCTGGTATTGAAATTCAAGGACAAGGATTTTTACATCTTATCAGATAATTAAACATCAGGAAAAATTGAAGAGAATATCACAATTCGTTTTCTTTGTTTTATTTCTCAGTCAATCTGGGGTTTGGGCTCAAACGCCATCATGGAGCTTCTTTGCAGATTCAATTTCCACTTATTCTTCTCCTCATAGTCATGATATTAATTTTGACGGAATATTAGATATAATAATTGGTGGCGGAAAAGATGGGTATTCCAGCAATTCCGGAATAATGGCCATTAACGGGAGTAATGGTGAAACACTATGGAAGACCCCTTCTCGAAACGAGGTGTTTGGGTCAGCAGTATTTCAAGACATTACTAATGATGGTATTAAGGATGTATTTATTACAGGGAGAGAGGCTCAATTTTATGCTATAGATGGGTCAGATGGCTCGATAATTTGGGATTTTTATCCATACGGAACAGACCCTGCGGATAGCGGTTGGTATAATTTTTACAATCCACAATTTATTCCAGATGTTGATGGAGATATGCAGATGGATCTATTGGTTACTAATGGAGGAGATCATTCTGCACCCGAATGGGAAATCGAGCGTCCTCCAGGGCACATTATGGTGCTTAGCTCTCTAACAGGTAATGTTTTATCCAATGTTGTCGTACCTGATAGCGCGGAAACATATTGTTCTCCTGTTGTTGTAGACCTCCAAAATAATGGGAGTAAGTGGGTTCTTTTTGGAACAGGAGGGGAAAATTTAGGGGGATCATTTTACGCATGCCCCTTGAGTAGTATTCTTAACAACAACACAAATGGAGCGGTAGTCTTGGCATCAGACACACAAAAAGGATATATAGCTCCAGCTTCGGTTCATCAAAACGAAGAAACAGGCGGTAATGATTTTATATTTATTTCTTTTGATGGTAAAGCTGAAAAAATAAATGGCGCCGATTTTTCTAGTGAATGGACATTTCAACATCCCGGTACAGAGTCGAGTGCAGAACCAGTCCTTGGCAATTTTACTGGAGATTTAACCCCAGATGTTTTTCTCACCTTATTTAAGGGTATAGCACCATCGTTTTCTGATTTTTATCAAGTGATGCTTGATGGAAAAACAGGTGAAATAAAGTTTATCGATAGCTTAGGGCAGCTGAATTATTCTTCAGGAAATGCTATAGACCTTAACAACGACGGAAGAGATGAAGCGATTGCCTCTGTTACTTATAATATTAACGGTTATTTTCAGCATAGAATCGAGCAAATAGATTTTGTTAATAATACGATTACACCCCTGACAAGTCTAGAGGCAGGAGTAAACCTTGGCTCAACACCATTATTTAGAGACATAGATAATGATCAATATATTGAATTGATATATGCCTATAAAAAAGACAGCTTAAACCCGGGAGCAACAAATGGTATATATCTTAATCGTGTAGACCTTTCTTCAGTAAGGCCAAATTCTGGAACGGCTTGGGGAGCTTATTTGGGAAACGCCTTTAATGGGGCTTATTCTTATTTCCCTGTTGATTGTGGATTGAATAGTGTTTTATCAAGCATTAGCATAACGAATCCATCATGTAATAATGAAGCTGATGGGGCAATAACACCTAATACATTCGGAAACTCGGGACCATACACATATAATTGGTCAAATGAATCAATAAACCCCAGTGTAAATAATTTATCAGAAGGAAATTACTGGGTGAGGGTAACCAACAGAATGGGTTGTTATGAGGAACGAGAGATCACTCTTTCTAATCCATATTTAATAACTTTTGGTGCAATATCATCACCTTCCTGCTTTGGAGATGTTGATGGAAATGCAACCATGTCATCTTCAGGGTGTCCATGTATGTTTAGTGCCTGTACATTTTTATGGGAAAACGGATATACCACAAAACCTAACGATTCTTTACATTCTGGTTGGAACTCAGTAACTATTACACATACAGATGGTTGCATAGTTACAGATTCAGTATATATTCCCGAAACACCTCCTGTTATTATTGATTATTCTTCACAGAGTGTTTTATGTTATGGAGATTCCAACGGTTCTATTTTGCTTGAAATGGACAGCATATTTGCGCCACAGAGTATAGTTTGGTTTAATGGGGATACAACTCACTATATTGAAAACTTGCCTGCTGGAATTTATACTGTTGAGGCTAGCGATACACGTGGGTGTTACGACTCTTTGGAAATAGCCGTTACCAGTCCAGACCCCTTAATGCTAGAAATTGAATTTACAGAGTGGCTTTGTGCAGGGGCATTAGACGGGCAAATTGTTTTCATGGTTTCCGGTGGAACTCCGGAATACTCATATTTTCTTAATGGTGTAGAAAATCAAGGTCCAATAATATCTGGTCTCTCTGAAGGAAATTATTTATTACAGGTTTCCGACACGAATAGCTGCAGTCAAGAAACCCAAGTCGAAATTTATACCCTTGAACCAATCGATATTGAATTTGATATTATTCCAGCCTCAAGCGCAACAAGTTTGGACGGTATAATTATTTCAAATGTGAACGGAGGTCTACCGCCGTATTCTTATAATTGGAGCACCTCTCAAGATGAATCTGTGATTGTTTATTTGTCTTCTGGTTGGTATTCATTAGAATTGACAGATTCAAATAATTGTATATCTATCGATTCTGCTTTTGTTGGAACTCTATTGGTGGAAAGCCTTTCTGAAGCAGCCTCTTATGTATATCCAAACCCAACAACAGATAAATTATTTTTTATTGAATCAGCGACGAATATAAATGT
>JBELDA010000015.1:0-39932 GCA_042094515.1 Crocinitomicaceae bacterium | reverse complement strand
CGTAATCTTTTTCAATTTTAGCTTTCAACTCAACAAGTGTAAATACTTTGTTCTTACCTTTATCCGGTGTTAAATCCTCATTATTTGGAGCCACGATTTGAATTTGTTTGGCGAAATAAACAATCCCACCATCTTCAGTAGCCAAACCAAGTATTGTACCTGGAAGTCCAGAGTAACCTTCTGGACCAGTGGGAGTTGTGAGTTCTGGAGTGTACCAGGCATATATCCTCGTGCTATCATTCTTCTCATAAATGGCCTTCCGACAATCATAACCACTTATGTTTCTTTTGCTTTCAGTGATTTTCCACTCACGTTGGGGCAAAGAGTCTTTGATGTAAATATTCTGACCAAAAAGTCCCAGAATAATAAATTGACTTTCTTCCCCCAAGTATTGATAATAATAATTCTTAGTTGTCATCCATCCCATTCTTCCTTCAGAAACGTCTTGGATAGGTCTAAATACAGATGAGGTATCGTTGAAGAGAAGTTCAAATTTGTCAATTTTGATCTTATTATCTTCATTAATCATCTTGCTCATTCTACTATCCTGAAAACGTTTGAGTAGGTTTGTTCTTCGTTCGAAAGTAATTTTCCCAAAAGTATCATACTGACTGAAACCAGTAGAGGAAATAAATATGAAAAAACTTAAAAAAGTTATTTTTTTAATGCCATCCTTTAAAGTCATCTTCTTTGGTTTTATTGTTATTAAATTTATAAGTAAGCCTCATTAAAAAATATCGAGAGATAATTCTTGTCGAATTATCGGTGATTACATTCCCATTGACTTGACGTATGAGATTTGTGTTTTGGTTCAAGATGTCATTTGCATTTAAAGCGAGAATTAAGTTTTCTGTTTTCAAAAATGATTTGCTTAGTTCCGCATTAATCACAAAAATATTTTGATCGAACCCTTGAGATCTTCCTTTGTTTATACTATAATTAGCATCTGCCTTAATTTTAAATCCAGCTTTCATACGCCATTCCATTCTCCCTGTGTAACGTTGCGTGCTAAAAGGTTGATTAGAAAATGCCGATAACGAGGATATGGGATTCGTATAAGAATAGTTGTTTCCAATACTGAACTCTAGTGAATCAAAATTAAATTGGATGTCGATTCCACCTGAAATTGTTGTGTTTTGTGTCACATTTTCAACATCATTAATAAAGTTCGTGTATTTTGAATAGTTCGCATTAACGTTGGGCTCAAATTCAATTTTTCTGCTTAGAATTGGAAACCCAGCACCAGCAAATAAAGTTCCGAAGATATTACCATCAACATTTCTTGTTTGTGAAATGGTCCTTCCATATTCATCATAGGATGTTGAATTTGCAAAGGCATTGTCTGTATATGTCGCTCTAATTCCACTCCAAATGTATCTTCCACTCAGGGGTTTCCATGTATTAAAATTAATATTCAATGAGTGAACATAATTAGGCTCTAAGTCTGGATTCCCAATTTGAATAGCATTAGGATTTGTATTGTCTTGAACGGGTTGCAAATCATTCATTGATGGCTGTTCCGAGCGTGTATTATATTTAATGTTTAACCTGGTTGATTGTGAAGGTTTGAATTGATATCTAAGTTGGGGAAGAAAATTGTTGATGTTTTGAGAAATCAAGCTATCTGTGATGAGGTTGGTATTATCTATCATGATGTTTCGATAACCCAATCCAGCTTGAAAGGTATGCTTAAAATTCTGATAACTCAATATGGCAGTCCCTCGATTTTGAATTCTTACATTGTCAAAATTGTTGGAAAGGTCTTCAATTAATACATTGTTATTTAATCTGTCTTTTGCGAAAATCTCTTGAGTTGACTTATTGTTTTGATATAAATATTCCACCTGCAGTTTGAGGTATTTACTTATGGGTTCCGTATATGTAAGTATTCCAGATTGATTCACCGACTGGTTTTCATTCGTTTTATCTTGCTCAATTATTGAGTCTGATGATATAGGGAGGTAATAATTAGAAATGTTTTCTAAGGAACTTCCCGTTTCATTATTGGACGTTTTCAAATAATATTCACCTTTCAATTCTCTTTTGGGTTTTTTAAATTTGCGAATAATTCTGAACTCTGACTCGCTTGAAAATCCTTTTGAATCATTAGAATTAAAAATATTAGTTTGTAATGACTGATTGCTATCTTCACCGAAAAAACTATTCCTTGTACTTGAGCTATCTATGGCAGCATCAAATCTAAAGCTAGGTTTAATTTCTATTGAGGTAAGTGAATCAAGTTTGGTCTTGTATTTCAAATTAATACGATGAGACTTAGTTCTTTGGTTTAAATCCACCGAATCTACTGTTCTGTAGCTTGTATCAGCCAGAAAATAGCTTGATTGGCTCCTTGAAACAGCATTAAGATCACTTTCGTAATAGGAGTAATCAACATTAATCTTTCCTGTTTTTCCAATCTTATCGGAATAATACATTCCTGTTTTCAGTGTTCTCGGGATACCGCTTGTATTTGCACTGCTACTTTGATCCCACCAACTTCCATTTCTTTCGTTATCAAGTCCAAATTTGGCTGCGTCACCAAATCCAAAATTCGATTTGGGAGTGTTTGATGTGAGGGCAAAAACAGAAATTTTCCTTTTTTTGTTGAAGTTGTTGTAAAGGAATTCTCCCTCATAAAATGCATTATCTTCAAATAATGCAAAATCAGAAGCTCCGGTAATTTTACCAAAATATCCTTTTTTCGCATCATCTTTGAGCTTGAGATCCATCACCTGAATTTTATCATCATCACCTATTGAAGCTCCTTCACGATCTTTTTCATATACGTCCACACTTTCGATGCCTTTAGCACCAAGGTTCCTTGTAGCTATGGTAGGATCAGATCCAAAAAACTCATCGCCATCAACTAATACTTGGTCAATGTCTTGTCCTTGCGAGGTGATTGAACCGTCATCCTCTACCTTTATTCCAGGTAATTTTTTTAGTAAATCTTCAACAACGGCATTTTCAGCCACATTAAAGGAATCCGCGACGTATCTCAATGTATCCCCAATGAAGTATATGGCATTTTTATTGGCGATAATCAAAACCTCCTCAAGCTGCTGAGAGATGGGGTTCATCTTTACAACAGGAATATCAACTTCAGCGTTATTACCATTCCCAAAAATGAAATATGATTTTTGATCGAGTCCTGGGAATTCAATCACAAGATTAAAGGTGTCGGGTGCAAACCCTGTAAGCTCAAAAGCTCCGTTTTTATTTGATCTTGTAAAGCCTAAAAGAACGGAATCTTTTAGTCTAACGGCCATAATTGAGGCCTTGTCAAGAGTTGCAATCCCAGTGGTGTCATATACAGTTCCAGTAACCTTCATGGATTGGGAGAACCCATTCAGGCAAAAGAACATTGTAAAAAGACAGAAAAGAGTTTTGTTTTTCATAGTGCACATTTTAGGCATTACCTTATAAGACGATTGAAACTTCAAATAGTTTAATAGGTTTAAATAATAGTTTTTCATATTAAAGGTTTAAGCTCAGATTTAGTAATAATTGATATGAGAAACCATCTGGTTGTTTGACTTTGGTAAAATCTACTCTCAGCGGTTTACCAATAAACTTATCTGGATTCTTTCTGATTTTTTTTAGTAGAGGTGTTTCTTCTGAAATCGCCAACATTGAATATAAGAAACCATCGTTTGCTCCTACTTTTAAAAATTCGAGGCCGTAAGAATCAAAAATGATAAAACCTCTAAAGTTTGTTTCAAAACTACCTTGTTGCTGAATGATGTTTATGGCAGTTTGATCATCCATTCTTTTCGGAAAGTCAGCTTTCAAATAGGTTTTTTCTGAAGATAAATTCAAATCTTCGAAGTATTTAAATCCTGTATATAGACATGCACCTGAGGTGTCATAAAAAGATATGATTTGATGATAATAATTTGAATCTTTTTTGTAATCGCATATCAGTTCGGTACTGACTCTCTTTTTTGAATTTAGATAGTAGAAATCACATGTTGTTTCATTTATTGTATCATTTTCTATGCTAGTAAGCTGATGAATGATGTTGTTTTCATCGACCAAAACCCTACCACTATGTGTGCTGCCAAACTTACTCGAGTAAGTTAAGCTAGATGCTAAAAATAAAGAAGTGTCGTTGTGAATTGAATTCATCAATGAAAAATACAGCGAGTCACCAGGGTAGTCACTTTTTTTTGAAACGAAGTCTCCATCTTTACTGATCTTTTCCTCTACTTTTTCATTATGATTACAGCTGGTAATGAAAAGACTGAAAATAAAAAGAATCAAAAAATATTTCATAATTGTATTTGTAAATACGCCATAAGCCCTTAAAAGTTACTCTTAATCGTCAGCTGAAGTTTTTGATAAATCCACACCTTAAATTTATAGGCCAATAAATAGACTGATGGCAAGATTACAAGTGTTAAAAATGTAGCAAAAGTTAATCCATAAATGATGGTCCAAGCCATTGGAGCGAAAAACATATTATTATCGCCCCCAAGAAAAATATTTGGGTCATATGAAGAGAATAATCCAAAAAAGTCAATGTTAAAACCAATTGCCAGTGGGATTAGCCCCAAAACAGTTGTAATAGCAGTTAATAGAACTGGGCGAAGTCTGGTTTTTCCACCTTGTATAGTGCAATCAAGTAGGTCTTCATTAGAAAGTAATTCATCATCTTTTAATCCCAATTCTTCACGTCTTCTTTTACGTAATGAATTCGTGTAATCAATGAGTACAATGGCATTATTAACGACTACACCTGCTAATGAAATGATTCCGATCATCGTCATAATGACTACGAAGTTTTGACGAGAAATCACCAATCCCAAAAATACACCTATTAACGACAATACAACTGAAAGCAATATTACTGTTGGCGCAGAATAAGAATTAAATTGAGAAACGATGATTAAAAGCACCAAGAATAGAGCAATTAGCAGGGCTTTACTAAGAAAGGCCATTTCCTTGGCTTGCTCGTCTTGCTGGCCTGCAAATCGGTAATTTACATCTTTCGATAAATTCCCTTCTTTTTCATATTCATTCATCTCTTCTTTTAGCTTTTTTACAACTTCATTTGCATTAAAGCCTTCTGTTACGTTCGAAGTAATTGATACCTGAGGAATTTGATCTTTACGGATTACTGCTGAATAACTATTGCTCTCTTCGGGTTTTTCAATTACGGATCTAATAGGTATATTCATGAGTTTTCCCTTATTGTTCCTGAAAATCATACGTTGATCGAGTAATGAGTTGATATTGTTGCGATTATTACTGTTAAAACGAACTACAATATCATGTGTCTCACCATTAGTTGTGTATGTAGAAACATCCTGCCCAAGAAGAGACTTTCTTAAAGCCATCCCTACCTTGTAGGTTGAAGCGTTGAGTTTTCTAATTTGATCTCGATCAACTTTGATAGGTATTTCGGGCCTATTGGCATCTACATTCAATTTTAATTTTTCAACACCTTTTACGTTTTTCCTGTCTAGATAGGTTCTGATTTTTTCCGATTCGCTAATGAGCTTGCTATAATCACCTCTCCCGGTTACTTCAATATTAATAGGAGCTCCTTGAGGAGGTCCTTGCTCATTTTTTGCTGCTGTAATTTCTATATCAGCCGTATACCTTCCCTTTAATCCAGATTGAATTTTTTTCAATATGTCTGAAGTTTTAATTCCTTTTCGGTACTGAAATTCAGCGAAGTTGACTGTGATTCGGGCCTTGTGAGGTGTGTTACCCATTGAAACACCTTGAGCAGGGTCACTCGTTCCTTCTCCTACCTGAGAAATAATAGATTTTATTACCCTTTGATCTTCTGGTATGCCAGTTGTATCATCAGCATCCATGTATTCCTCTAAAATTGTATTTAAATCCTTTTCAATGGAAAGTGTTGTTTTATTGGTGACTGATATATCCGTGCCAATTGGGTGTGAAATGAAAATATTGACATATTGAGGTTCGTTGTTCGGAAAGAATTCTACTTTAGGTGGAAATATTGCAAACAATATTATAGATCCAAATAATAAACCCACTGTTCCCAACAAAAAGAAAATAGGTCTTTTCCCAATTATAGCGAATCGAAGAAAACGTTCGTAAATTCTTTCTAATCTTGGTAGAAATCTGTTTTGAAATATTTCTGTTCCCGGAAGAAACACAAATAGATTAACAATAAGTAAAATCCCTACAAATACACATAAATTCCCTAAGCTTATCCATCCAAATAGAATAAAAAATATGCCTATAGCGGCAAATAAGAGGGAGTACAGAAAGACTTTTGCTCTTTTGGGTTTGACCTGTTGTACCTTCATATAAGTTACAGCCAAAACGGGGTTAATTACCAATGCTACAAAAAGAGATGAAGCAAGTACAATCATCAATGTCATTGGTAAAAATTTCATAAACTCTCCAATTATTCCAGGCCACAATGCTAAAGGAATGAAAGCTGCTACAGTTGTTGCAGTTGATGATATAATTGGCCAGGCTACCTCTCCAACTCCTTCAATTACCGATTTGTAGGCAGAATTCCCCTCGTCCATGTATCTGTAGATGTTTTCGACAATTACAATACCATTGTCGACAAGCATCCCAAGAGCAAGTACAAGTGAAAACAATACCATCACATTCAGGGTGATTCCCATTGCATTTAAGATGAGAAAGGACATAAGCATAGACAGCGGAATGGCAATACCCACAAATAAGGCATTTCTAAGGCCTAGAAAGAAAAGTAAAACACCAACAACCAATATTATTCCAAAAATGATCGAGTTTTCCAGATTAGAAACCATGTCTCTAGTCACATTTGATTGGTCATTAGTAAGGCTGATGTCCACGCTCTTAGGTATCGTCCCGTCTTTCTTTGCTTCTTCAATTATATCATTTATCTTACTTGAGGCAACAAGTAAGTTTTCCCCTCCCTGTTTTTTTATATCAAGCATTACAACAGAGGTTCCGAATTCACGTGCATATGATGTTGTGTCTGAGTTTCCAAAAAACACATCAGCAACATCTTCGAGATGAACAGGCATAAATTCATCTTGCTTGATTACCGTTTTCTTTAGCTCTTCGGCATTTTTGTATTCACCTTCAATTCTGATGGTTTTCCGAATATCATCCATCAAGATTTCTCCTCCGGGTATGGTTTGGTTTTCGGCCTTAACGGCATTTTCAATATCGTCAATAGTGACATTAACAGATTGAGCTTTTATAGGATCCACCTCAATTCTCATTTCCTGTTCTGGCAATCCTCTTATATCAACCTCACTAATCTCGCTTAATTCTTCTATTTTTTTCTCTAAATCTTCAGCAACACCCTTAAGTACAGCAGAGTTTTCAGATCTTAAATTGATATTTAAAATGGGCATTTGAGAAGGATCTAGCTCAAAAATGTTCGGTTCAGTAGGGAGTTTTGGGAAATCAGTCTTAGTTCTGGCCTGATCGACAGCATCTTTAACCTTTCCTAAGGCCTCATCCACGGGCATTTTAAAATCAAATTTCACCCTAATGGTTGTATAACCATGTACAGAATTAGAGTTGATTTCATCAACGAGCTTAATTCCACCAATTTCTTTCTCTATAGCTTTAGAAATTTTCTCAGACATGTACTTAGGAGAAGATCCTGGTTTTGCGATACCAATGTATATCTCAGGGATTTTTAGTTCTGGAAAATTCTCTTTAGGCATGGTTTGATATGCGCCCATGCCGCCTATAATTATGACTACTGCAATTAAAAATACAGTTTTGGCATTTTTAACTGCTAAAGTTGTTAGTCCGAATCCTTTTGAATTACTCATATCACAATGTTATTTAATCCTAACTACGTCTTTTTTGGTGATTCCTCTGGCTCCACTCTTAATGATCAAGGTTCCTGCTTTTATGGATTCACTTTTCTCTATTAAAGCCTCTCCATCATATGTTGTGATAGTTTCAATGAATACCTGGCTTACTTCATACGTGTCCTTTTCTTTTTTATGAAGAACCCATATGTAATCTCTGTTTTCCTGATTTTTTAAAATACTCTTGGAGGGAATTACCAGACCGGAATCTATTTTGAGATCTGTTATTTCAACTTCTACAAGCATGTTAGGCATAAGTGCAGTATTGTTTTTAACCTCTGTTCTAATTGTAAATGTTCTGTTTGTTGGCTCTATAAAATTCCCGACACTTTGAACCTTTGCATCGATACTAGCAAGGTCATAATTTGGAAATGTAAGCTGAAGATCCGTTCCTTTTTTAATGTTTTTAAAATGTTTTTCAGAAACGGAGGCTGTGACCTCTACTTCTTGATTATTGACCAGTCTTAAAATCGGCATCTGAGGAGCAATGATTTGTCCAGTTTTGGCATACACCTGGTCCACAATTCCTGCAAAAGGAGCTGTCACAATCATTTTTGACTTTTGAACGTTAAGTGTTTTTAATTTAGCGTTTAAGGAGCTTACTTGATTCTCTGCTGTTTTTTTCTCCAATTCTGTACCAAGCCCTTGGTTGTATAATTCATTCTGCTTGTTGAACATGTATTCCGCGTATTCGAGTTGAGATTCTAGCTCTGAAATATTGGAATTGATAATCGACTCATCCATGGAAAGAATAAGCTGGCCTTTTTTAACGGAGCTACCTGCTGAGACATGCATTTGAGTTATTAATCCGGACATTTCTGCGTTCAAGAGAATATCTTTATCCGTAGATACATTTCCCTGTACCTTAATCTTGTGAGAAAAGCTTTTAAGCTGAGCTTCACTAGCTATAACCAGGGGCAGAAGGTTTTCTTTTTTATTCGTTTCTTTTTGCTTTCCTTCCTCAGAGCAACTGAATAGGAATATGAGTAATAGGCTTAAAAATGATATTTTTTTCATCATAAGTTTATTTAAGATTCAATTTATTATACAATTTGTCCAATTTAATTTTGGCTTGAAATACATTGATTAGTGTCCCAGTGTATTCTGCTTGAGTCATAATCAATTGGTTTAGCTTTTGAGTAACTTCTGTATTACTTAGTTTGCCGGCATTTCTTTTTAAAATGGCATTCTTGTAAATCTTTTCAGTGAGAACAATGTTTTGCTGCTGTAATTCTTTTTGTTTTAAAGCACTTTTCAATTCGTTTGTAAATTGAATTTCTTGCAGCTTCAGTCCATTTTGTGTTGTTTTTAGGGTGTTTTCATCTTGCATAAATTTAATTTGTGCTTGTTTTAATGTTGACTTTCCTTTCCCACTTGAAAATACAGGAATGGTCATTTGAATACCCCAAGAGGTTTGAGAATACCATGGTTTATCCTCAAAAAAGTCAAAAGACGTTCTGTACGCATTATAGCCCTGCTGAAAATAAGCGGATAATGATGGAAGGAAGCCTGCTTTATTATTTTTAACATCGCATGCAGAAAGCTTTATTTGATTTTCAAGTAATTGTAGAATCGAATTGTCATTAATAGAACCGATAGCTGGTCGCAAAGCATTATTGCTTAATTCTTCAAGGTCTGTGCCCAGCTTAAATAAAGAGTCTAAAGGACAGTTCATGCTGTATTTTAGAAGTGCCATAGCATTTTGATGCTGCAAATCAGCATTTTCTTTGTTGTTAAGAGTTCTTAAAACGGCATAATGTATTTGATCGAACTCTTCTTGAGTCATTAGGCCAAGGTCAAGAAATCCTTTTTGCTTTTGTTCAAGCTCAAGAGTCAATTCCAAAACTGAATCGGCAAATAATTTATTTTCAGAGGCTACTGAAGCAATGTGATAAGCTTCGATGACCGCAAAAAGGACCTCCTCTCTGGATCTGCTTTTTTGAATGGATTGTAATTCAACTAAAAGTTTCGATGCTTGTACACCAATAAAGTATGAACCATCAAATAAAAGCTGATTTACATTGAAGCTTGCAGATGAATTGAATTCGGTTCCTGCGCGAAATGCAATGACCTCTCCTTCTCCTGCTAGGGGGTTGAAAAAGCTTGCATCAATAACCTGTACAGGTAGATTAGGAAATTGATTGAACCCTCCTTTAATATATGCTTCGGGCATTCCGGCAGACAAATATTCTTTTTTCTTGTGTATAGCTTTGTCATATTCTAGGTCAGCATTTACAATGTCATAATGATGCTCAAGCGCATATTCTTTGGCATCTAAAAGTGTCATTTGACCAAAAGAATTGTGTGTAGTTAACACAGAGCCAATGATAGTTAAAATGTAAAATAAATGTTTCATTTCTAGTTTTTTAATATTTTATCCTGGAAGTATTCTAGTCCTTTTTCATTTGCTATACCTCTTATATGTAATCTGAAATTTTCAAGAAAAACCGTTTCATATTTGAATTCGGGCCACGGAAACACATCTCCTTCGACAATTGTTTCAATTTGTGAAACAAACATTCTTGAGTAGATTTCCTTGTGGATATCATCCCTGTATATACCTTCTTTAACTCCTCGATCGATATTCTTTAAAAATTGGTTGTATACAAAATCCCATTTATGATTTACAGTCAATTGCCAGGCAGAAGGGTAATTTTTTTGCAAATCGTGAAAAACGGTCGGATTTACGGCTTTAAAAGTTTCAATCACATATTTTGAATGCATGAACAATTCTTCAATGGCGTTAATCGATTCTAAAGATGCTTTTTGAAAGACATTCCGGTCTTCAGCTATTTTTGACTTAATGATGTTCTCGACAAGTTGATTTTTATCGGTGAAATGATTGTAAAGTGTTTTTTTTGAAATACCGAGCCGGGTGGCAATATCATCCATGGTAACACTCTTAATCCCAAGCTTCATAAAAACGAGGCTTGCTCTTTGTAGAATGTCAATTTGTTTTGAGTTCACGGTGCAAAAGTATTAATTATTTCCACTAAGGAAACTATTAGGTGTTAAAAAGTGTAAAAAGTATAAAACGACCATTTGAAAAAAACGTACATTTGGATTCATGGTTAAAGCACTTGGAATTGATTTTGGTTTAAAGCGAACGGGATTTGCTATGACTGATGATGCAGGTATTATAGCAAGTCCGCTTGAAACGATTGACTCTAGGAACCTTCCTGATTATCTGAATAAAATCATTGATAGGGAAAAAATTCGCCTAATTGTTATTGGTTTCCCGAGATCTATGGACGGTTCTGATACAGATATCACTGAAAATGTCCGCCAATTTGAGAAATTTTTGATAGTGACTTATCCCCATTTAGAAATTGTCCTATTCGATGAACGCATGACTTCAAAGATTGCTCAAAAAGCATTTGTTCAGATTTCCAAGAAGAAGCAAAGAAAAAATAAAGGGAATCTTGATAAAATAAGTGCGGCAATTATTCTTCAGGATTACATGAACTCGATCAGTTAACATGAATTCGTTATTTTTGCAAAAAAAAAGATGATACTACCTATTCTTGCATATGGTGATCCTGTTCTTAAAAAAGAATGTGAAGAAATAAATCAAAATTATCCTGATCTTGATTCCTTAATCGATGATATGTTTGAAACCATGTACAGAGCAAAGGGAGTTGGTTTGGCGGCACCTCAAATTGGTAAAAACATTCGCTTGTTTATCGTTGATGGAAGTCCTTTTGCAGAAAAAGAGGAAGGAGAAGAGGATGATCCTATGGCAGAAGGTATAGAGGATTTTAAAAAAGTTTTTATTAATCCGATAATCGAGGAAGAAGAGGGAATGGAGTGGTCTTTTCAAGAGGGCTGTCTTTCTATTCCTAAGATCCGTGAAAACGTATCCCGTAAGCCGGATATATTACTTACTTATTATGATGAAAACTGGAATCTGAAAGAGGAGCGTTATAGTGGTTATGCCGCTCGAATCATTCAGCATGAATATGACCATATAGAAGGAATTTTATTTACGGATTATTTAAGTCCGCTTAAGCGAAAGCTTCTCAAGAAAAAATTAAATAATATTACTAATGGGCTGATTGAGATAGATTATAAAATGAGCTTTCCGAAAATTTCTAAAAAATGATAAATAAATTGAGTCTATTGTTATTGGTGATTATGATTATATCCTGTAGTGACATAGAAAAACCCATAAAGCCAGAAGCTTCTACAAAAATCTCAAAGAATGATGTGTTAGCTCAAATTGAGTTGTTTTCCGATTCATTGATAAGTATGAATCAAGTCCTATATGCGCAAAATGATAAGCTTGAAAAAAACGCACGAATTGCACTTAAATCAAAAATAGCTGTTGTAAGACAGCAATTAATTAATAAAAATTTAAGCTACGTGAGTAAATTTCCGAATGATACGATGTCGCCTTACTGCCTGAAAAATGTACAAGGAATTTACGACCAAATACAGGCGTATGAAAAGTCTGTAAGCTTCATGGATTCTATTCTTATAAATTATCCTGATTTTATTTTTTATTCTGAAGTTCTCGAAGAAAAGGCAGGGACATTAGATTTCTTTATCTCTCCTAGAGATACTGCCATAATTAGAGATGCATATGAAAAAGTTCTTGCTTATCCTAAACTGTCAAAATCAAAGATTAAGATTTATAACGAGCGGTTATCCAATCTAGATAAAGTTTTTATTAATTAAACTTTGGGAAAGATTCAGAATCTTCCTTTTTGTCTGGCTCATTAAAAAAGACAAGTCCCAGCATCAGTATAATGGCGGTCAATAATATGACCTGAATAATTAATGATTGATTAATGAGCTCAAATGAGAATATACTGGGGATCGATACATATAAAAGTATTGTTATTAAACCCCTGGGGCCAAAAAACAACAAGGGCTTAAAGGGAAGCTTGAAAATCAATAGTTGTAGATAACGTATCAGGAATATACCTCCAACAATCATTAATGCAATAAGTATGGTGTCTTTATTAATGATATCTGATGGGGCGATTAAAAATCCGAAAATGATAAAAAACAAAGACCTAATAAGAAAAGCACCTTCAACGATTAAATCATGAAACTTGGTCACTTCTTTTTTAAGCTCATATATATCATAGTTTCTGAGCCATTTATTTTTATAGAACAGCTCAAGGTTACCTAGGTACAGACCAATAAATAATATGAATAATAGGGCAGGGAGGTGGTATGCTTTTGTTATAGCATAAACCATGAGGATTAGCAGTATTATTGGCATAAATTTAATGCGATGATCTATTTTATTCAACAAGAAAATCAATCCAATCATAGCACCTAATGAGATTACGGCGATAAGGATCATTTCAAGGGTGAAAACCCCAATAGCCTCAAAATTTAATACTTCATTCCTGAGTAGAAAGTTAAAGTATAATACCCCGAAGATATCTGATAGGCTACTCTCGTAAATAATGAAGTCTTTGTTTCTTGAGCTCAAATAATTGGCGCTAGGAATCGCAATTGCACTGCTAATAATACATAATGGCACCGCGTTTATTAAAAGTGTTCTAAAGGGCACCTCTGATATCAGGGAAAAGAAAAAAGCGATTAAAAATGACAGCAGAAGTATAGGGATAAATGATCCCCAGATCGATTTATTGATAAGTCCAACTTTTGAGGCGTGTAATTTTAATTCAAGAGATCCTTCAAGTACAATTAAAATCAAACCAATGGTTCCTAGAATGGGTAATACAGGTTGTAGATTAGGTATAGGTATTTGAAGCATGTCTAGAATCTGTCCTACACCAAAGCCCAATATTAAGAGCATTATTACCGACGGTATCCTTGTTTTTTTTGCACTAAGATCGAAGATATATGCAATAAGCAAAAGCGAACTAAGTGTTATGATAACTGTCAACTCCATATTGTATAAGACCTAAGGGTTTTTTATAAAGTTAAATCATTTATTTTGATTTAGATGCCACTAAGTATAACTACTTACTATGAATAAAGTATTGTTCTGTATTTTTTCTCTGTTTCATTTTAATTGTGCTTTTTGATTCGAAATAGAGCTACATATTTGTACAAGCAATTCGACGATAGGATTGTTTAAAATGAAAAGCTTTTACAAATAATTAAAAGCGCATTAAAATTCAAAAACGCATTTTTTTTCATAGTTATAGTTTAGTTTATAAGGCCCTCAACGGAGGGCCTTTTCTTTTGTTAATAAGTTGACATATAGGTAATTAAGAGTTTACACGTAGAGAGGTCTAAAGCGTACTATGTATTTTGATAGATCAATAAAGAAATAGCTAGAATATTTGATATTGTGCATATAGATTTGTGTCAACAAACAAAAAAACAATTTAAAATTTTACACAATGAAAACAACAAAATTTAATATCGCACTTCTCTTTTTTGCTATCCTTCTTTCTGGATTTGTAAATAGTCAACAAGAGCTAATTCAAGCAGACAAGTATCAATTGGAAGAGTCTGATGAAACAGAAATCATTATTGATAATTGGGTCAATCCACATGATGAAAATGTTGAGCCTTTCAAGGCCGTGATTTATCCAAACCCATCTTTAACTGGTAAGGTTAAAATGTCATGGCTTGACAATCAAAATGTTGATCAAATTTTTCTTATCAGGGATAATTTTGATGCAGTAATGGAAATCAGCATTAAAGGGGACAAGGAAGTTGTTATTGACTCTTTAGAAGATGGCCATTATTTTGTGAAATTTTACTTAAAGCAACAACTTCTAGCGACGCAAAAGCTAAAAGTAATCAGAGAATAACCTTTTTTATTTCATAGTTATAGTTTAGTTAAATAAGGCCCCCTACAAGGGGGCTTTTCTTTGTAATACGAATTAAATAATCGTTGGCTTAATTACATAGGTTTGGACCTGATGAGTTAAGGCACCATTACCTTACTCATTCCCTGTTAAGCTCTATTATACTAATCCTAAGGGTATATACGTATGCCCTTCTAATTGGCTCTTGGTATTTTACGTTTTAGAGTATCCAGAAATGAATCCAGGAATCAATCCTAAGCTATATTTGACTCAACAAAACATTTAAAAAACACAAACAAATGAAAACAGTAATTATTATTTTTTGCTTGGCGTTTATGGCCAATGCATCATACGGACAGCAAATCGCAAAACCTATTAAAGATATCTTTCAAGAATCTATTGATCCAGATGTTTCCACTTTTGATTTGGCAACGGTAGTAACTCCTAACCCTACAAATGATAAAGTTGCCATAATGTGGTATGGTAAACAAGATATAGATAAAATCTTAGTCATTAAGTCAGACAAATCAGAGTTTATTCCAGTTCAGCTGAATGAAGAACAGGTTGTAGTTCTTTATGGATTAAATGAGGGGTTATACTACGTACAATATTATTTTCAGGGACAAATAAAGGACTCTGTAGAATTAGTAGTAAGTGAATAGGTTTAAATGATATTTTTTTGAAGGCCCTCTTGAGAGGGCTTTTTTTATGTTCTGTCATTAACTACGTATATATACTTAGGTTGAGCTATGTTATTCATTGTATTTTTTATTTCAAACCATTGATTCATTGAAACATATATTCAAACGTGTCTTATATTGCACAGAAATTAAACAACAAACAATTAACAAACAAACAACTAAACAAAGGCCCCCAGACCTGTGTCTTTTTGATTCTGACCATAGTGTTTAATTCGCGATAAACAGGGGGTTTTTGTTTAAATGTGAAAAAACAGCTTATTAGAATCCTTTCATTAAAGTTGTCTCTTTTTATTTCTTCTTCTAATTATTCGATGTTGTTACGAAAGTCGTTTTTTGACATTATATGTTTAAAAACATATGAACTTATGATTAGCTATTTTGCATTTTTTTGTTTTCTATCTGTAGCATTAAGAATCCTTATTGCAAAGTAAGCTATACTGACGTATTTTTTCTTGAAAATTTAATCACTTGAAATATCCATGCCATTAAAGATCCCAGCATAGCTAAGGCCATGTCTTTGTGCGCATCCCACATATCTCCTTGCTGACCATTGTAGCTTTCAGCCATGCCTTCGGATAAAGAAACTGCAATTCCCCATTCAAATAGTTCATAAATCATACTAAATGCCTGGATACTCAAGAAAGCAACGAATAAGGCCTGGTGATAATTAAATTTATATTTGTTCATGATCAAGTCTTTAGTTGCTGCGAACAATAATAGACCAAAAGAAAAGTGAACAAAACGATCATAATGATTTCGTGTAAATTCGAAGTAGGCATCTATGTCAAATCCAAATAAATTAATGAACCAATCATTGTAGGGTACAAAAGAATAAAGCCAGGTAGATCCTACAGAATGAAAGACTGAAAAAAGAAAGAGGCCCCAAAATCCAATTTTGCTGAGTACATTTTTGAATATGTCCAACACCATTAAGATTAATAAAAACAGGGTGCCAATATTATTTAAATAAAGCTCTTGTCCGGTGTAAGGTGGTTCTCCGTATGGAGAAATACTCATCATGAAAATAGCGAAGATGAGGTAGGTACCACTTAGAATCATTTTATTTTTTTGCATGGTTCTTTTTGGATTAATGTTCAATTATTTAAAAAAGGCCCGAAGGCCTTTATAATCTGCATTTCAGTGCTTATTTAGAAAATTCACGATTTAAATTTGCTAAACATTTTTCCTTTGCACACTGTATTTGATCATTCATTGATCTCGAGTCACAATAGCTGCTAGAAATAAGCCATTTGGTAAACGCACCCGCAGCACTTCCATTTTCCAAAATTTGAAAATTTGTGAATTCACCATTGGAGTACTTTAATTTATATTTATCTGTGTAATCTAAAAATCGACCGTCATAAGTCACCTCGATATAAATGTTGTTACCATCAATGTCAACATCAACATCATTTATTTTATTCTTATAATCGGGATGAGTGTATTTTGTCAATTCATAAAGGCCATCATCTTCAAAATAACTTTGTAAAGATTGAGAAAACATAAAATTACTAGAGAGTAGAAATAGGATTAAAAATAAGCTTTTCATAATTCATTTTTTTTATTGGTTAATATTAAACTTGCATTATCATAACTCCTCTTTTTTGAAAAACTAACATATGTTAGAAATAAAACGAAAAAACCCTCAACAAATCTAAAGATTGTCAAGGGTCTTTGGTTTAAGTTGTGGTACCTCCAGGAATCGAACCAGGGACACATGGATTTTCAGTCCATTGCTCTACCAACTGAGCTAAGGTACCAGCCTTAAGCGAGGGCAAAAATAGGAATATTTTGTTTTAGAAAGAAAATAATCTGTAAAAATATGAGCATCCTAGTATCTTTGTACAATGCAAAAGAGGCAAAATGCTTATTTGGTAGCTGATGCGGGTAACACAAACATTAAATTATGTGAGGTGTTTGAAGATGAAATTTCTGCAATTGAAGTCTATAATTCACTTGAAAATGTATTATCCCGTGTAAATGACCAGGACCTTATACTTACTTCTGTACTCGATTCAATTGTTGAGAAAAGATTACAAGAGGTTTGCAGATCATTATTTATAATTACCCATGATGCTCATCTGCCTTTTTCATCTGCTTATCAAAGTATGAATACAGTAGGAATAGACCGCTTATGTAATATAGCAGGTGTGTTAAAGTATGCTAAAAAGACAAATTCATTGAGTATTGATATCGGAACCTGCATCAAATTTGATTTTATTACTGCAGATGCCGTTTATAAAGGAGGCTCAATAGCTCCGGGAATTTCTTTAAGGTATAAAGCTTTAAATGATTACACGAGTAATTTGCCTTTGTTGAATGAAATCAAACACACGTCACTGATTGGGAATAATACGAATAACTCAATTATTTCAGGTGTTTTAAATGGTATGAATGCTGAAATAATTGGTATGATAACGCGTTATGAAGATGAATATGGACCAATTGATATTTATATGACCGGTGGAGATGCTTTATATTTTGATATCCCTCAAAAAAATAACATCTTTGCAGTCAAAAATTTGACAATCCTCGGAGCTGTTGAAATATTTAAATTAAATGCGCTATAGTTTAGCTATCTTTTTTACTTTCTTGTTGATTGTCGCTAAGGCCCAGCTCACAACTACACATCCATTGTCTTCATATGGTATTGGTGAATACAATACGGGTTCAAATGCAATCTCTACAGCCCTGGGATACGTTAACGCTTCTATGATTGATTCGGGTATGGTAAATTTTGACAATCCGTCTTCTTATTCTCGTTTGAGTAAAGGAAATACACTTCTTTCTCTAGGTATTGATTCAAAGTTTTCTCAGTACAGCCAAGGAGAATTAACGGAATACAAATTTTCATCTATGGTAGATCATTTTTCACTTGCCATGAAAATGAACAGAATAATGGGTATGTCTTTTGGACTTAAACCCTATTCTAAGGTGGGTTATGAATTTAGTGAAAACATTTACACGGGAGTTGACTCCTTGCGTTATACATATAGAGGAAGAGGAAGTTTACAAGATTTTTATTTAGGCTTTGCGATTTCGCCTATCCAAACGGCTAAAACACAGCTATCTATAGGTTTTAATACCTCGTATCTTTTTGGTTTTGTATCAAATGATAGAAAAAGTGAATTACTTACAGGCTCTAATGATCAGGGAGGTATTTCTAGTGATGTCACAAGACTTTCCGCTTTTCACTATGAGCTTGGAGGGCATTTCGAACAACAAATTGGATTACGACACAAGCTATTGATTGGATTTAGCTTTGATCCTACACAACGCTTTAATGCAACCATTGATAATGAATTGTATACCGCATCAAACATTAATCTTCCTGATTCATATGATACGATTTCTTATTCTCGAAATGAGGGTAGTGTTGAGGCCTTGTCTTCATATGAGCTAGGTCTGAAATACCAGTTTTTTTTCAAAGAAACTAAAAGAAAATCGAATACAAGACGACCAAACCTAACTTTACTTGCCTCTTATAAAAAGTGGAATGGCATTAGATCAGATTTTCAAGAATCATCGTCGAATTGGGAAATTGGTCAGGCTGACAAATGGTCAATTGGTTTGAGCTTTTCGCCAGAAACCAAGCTTTTTGCAAATGTCGCAACGCTGAAGGGATATGAAAAACTAAAATACCGTATAGGTGTTTATCAAATATCAACTCCGTTTACGTCAAATAGTGGTCAATATATTGATCGTGGCACGACATTTGGAATTGGGATACCTATATTGGCTCAAATGTCATTATCCTCTTTGAATTTTGCTTTTGTAATAGGTCAAAAAGGAACCGGAAATGATAATAATCTAAAAGAAAATTATTTGGGCTTTAATTTTGG
Source organism: Crocinitomicaceae bacterium (assembly GCA_042094515.1). GTDB lineage: Bacteria > Bacteroidota > Bacteroidia > Flavobacteriales_D > Crocinitomicaceae > UBA952. The sequence goes on along the minus strand of JBELDA010000015.1, from coordinate 20,835 downwards.
AATGGTGTTTTCACCTTCTGCTTTTGAAAAATGGTTTAGAAAAAGAAAATTAGATTAGAAAAAGGAAAGATATGAAAAAGATAGGATTACTATTTGGGATGATTTTTACGACTACATTATTCTTCGGTCAGGATTCGATTCAAAATCGTGAGTGTAAAAGAATGCTTCTTTTTGTGGGTCAGGAGTTGAAGATTCAGAATTATGCAAAGGCTGCCATGTATTACCTAAAGGGAGAAGAGCTTTGTGGTGATTATGGAGCTAAGGAATATAAAAGTATGTCACAGACTTTACAAAACGCGATAATTACCGAGCCAGACAATTCAAGAAAGAAGCTGTATACGGATACATTATTAGGTGTTTATGATCGAATGGACGAAAAAGGGTTCTATGAAGAATCTGAATCTTCTAAGCGTGCTACTTATATAATGCTATCTTCAGCACCGGATTACAAAAAAGCGGATCAAATTTATTCGCGAGCATTTGAAAACAATAATAAGTTTAACGATGCTGAGCTGACATATTATTATTATAATTTATTTACTCTTTTTTCGATTACTTCAAATGAGGAAAAAGGAACATATAAAAAGCGTTTAATATCAGATTATTTCATTCTTTCTAAAAAAATTGAAAGAGAAAACTTTGCGGCAACAACTCAGGCGACACTTACCTCTTATTTTAATAATCTTGTTCGTTCATGTGAGGACATCCTTCCTGAGCTGAAAGGTTTTATGTCGTCACTTCCAAAAGACAAAGAGGCGAAGAAAAAAACAGTAAACAATTTCCTGGATTTATTAAAGGTTAAAGGGTGTACTGAAAGTGACGAATATGAGATGCTTATTGATACCATTATTTCTATAGATAATACCATTGACGCTGTTTTAGCTAAAGCACAACTTCTACAGGTTAAAAAAAGGTTTAAGGAATCTATTGGAGTTTATCGAACTGCCATTGAAATGACAGAAGTAGATTCGGTAAGGAACGAAATCATGATGAATATATTAAATATTCAATATTCTGATATGAATTCTTACAGAACGGCATATAATACGGCATTATCGATTAAAGGGTCCAATCGTTCTCAAGCATTATTAATTGCGGCTAACTGTGTGGCAAAGACAGCTAATACTTGTGGTTCTAGTACTTTTGATAGAAAGTGTAATTATTACTATGCGGCGCAATTGGCGAATCAAGCGGGTAATCCTGGTGTTGCTGCAAAATATAAAGCAAACGCACCTTCTGCGGATGAAATCTTTAGCAACAACAGTCCTTCTGCTGTTACACTATCATGCTGGAACGTAACTGTCGATGTTAAATAGATTTAAATGAAAATCAAATTATTTCCACTCTGCTTTTTTTTAGTGGGAATGTTGTTTTCATGTGTTAATGATGAAAATGAAGTAAAGAGAATCACTGATTTTGAGGATGCTCCTGATGAGCAGAGTCAAAATTTAAAAATGGTATACAGCGATTCAGGGCTAACTAAGTTTCATTTATATGCTAAAATTTCAGAAACATATACTCAGCCAAATCACATTACTATTTTTAGAAATTACATAAAAGTCGATTTTTTTAACCCAGATGGGGTAAAGGTATCGACTTTAACTGCCCAAAGAGGAGTCTATGACCACACTGAAGAAGTTGTTGTTGTGAGAGATTCTGTGAGGCTATACAATTATAAAAAGGATCAAACCTTGGAGACAGAGGAGCTGACCTGGAATAAAATGGACAGCACGATTAGAACCGAAAAGCAGGTCTTGGTGACCTCGCCGAAGGAGCTATTGACAGGAAAAGGTCTTATTACAAAACAAGACTTTAGCTATTTTGAAATATTAAACCCAACGGGTCGAATAAATTTAAAGAAAGAACAAGAATGAATACGTATAATAAAATAATGAAAGTGTTTTGGTTGATTTTGGGAACGTTAATGTTCGTGGGAGTGACGATAATGTGTTTTGTAGAAGGATTTGAAAGGTGGGCCTTTTATTACCCCTTAGTTCTTTTATCTTTTGGTATGTATTTTTTTAAGGTTTGGATGATGAAACGAATGGAAAAACACATCGCATATATGTCTGAAAAAGAAAAAGAAAACATTTGAATTTATATTATCAAGAAATAAAATGTTTTAGGCGGGTAATAAGTACTTTTTTGTTCTGTTTATTTTATTTTTTAATCTTTCTTACTCCACAATTTTTTCAAGCTCAAAATTTAGTTCAAGGAACCATTTTTGATGAAAGGAATATTCCAATTCCGCATGCTAAGGTTTTTGTAAAGAATGATCCTACCCAGCGAACCGTGGCTGATCTTGATGGTAATTATCAGCTTAGCCTAATGCCAGGTGAATATTTTTTAGTTTTCAGCTCAACTGGTTTTGAAAAAAGAGAAAGCTATATTTCAATTACAGTGAATGATGTAATGCGTAAAATTCAATTGTTCCCAAGTAAAATACAGAATCTCGAAGCCGTTCAGGTTTCAGCAAAAAAATCGAATCCAGGCAGGGAAATCATGAAGAAAGTAGTTGGAAGGAGGGATGCTATAAACCCTTGGAATTATCCTCACAAAGTCGACGTATATATTAAAGCGAGAGAGGATATAAGAAGAAAAAATAAGGAAAGTGACGAAATCGAAGAACCGGATATGGATGATAGTTTTGATGGTACAAACCCATTAAAAGATACCATGAACCTTCTTGAGATTCAGATTGAAAGAAATTATGCGCCAGGGAACAAGGTAAAGGAATTTCGTAATGCCTATACATTGAGGGGGTCAAAGCGAAATTTGTACTATACAACAACAGTCAAATCGAATTTTAATTTTTTTGAAAATTTATTGCGTTTGGACGACCTTCATGAAAACCCAGTGAGTTCTCCAATTTCTATTCCAGGTATTTTATCGTATAAATACCGATTGGTCGATAAGTTTGAGGAACATGGACAAATGATTTCCAAAATTAAAATTCAAGCAAGAAATACGGCAACATCTACCTTACAGGGGTATGTGTGGGTTATTGACTCGCTCTGGTTGATACAAAAGATTGACTTGACGATGAAAAAGGGTAATCTTTTGGTTTATGATTATTTCAAAATACAGCAGGTATACGAACACCCAGGAGATTCAATATGTGTTCTTAAAAAGCAAATATTAGATTATGGAGTAAAGTACAAGAGAGAATCGTCTATCTGTAAAACCACGGCCATTTTTTCAAATTATGATTTCAATCCTCAGTTTGAGAATAAATTTTTTAATTCGGAGCTAGCGGTTACGGAAAAGGAGGCTTATGAAAAGGATTCTTCTTTTTGGGAAAATGAACGTGCAGACCAGCTAAGTGACGAAGAGATTGCTTTTATAATTCGTCAAGATAGTATTAGGGATTATATCAGTAGAAAAGAATATCTAGACAGCGTTGACAAGGTCTTTAATAAGGTTACTGCGCTTAAAGTACTTTGGTGGGGAGTAGATCACCGAAATAGAAGTAAAAGAATGCAGTGGACGATTGGAAGCTTGGCAACAACAATACGCCCAGTCTATATTGCAGGCCCCAGACTTTCTCCCAATTTTGATTTGTTCAAGAAATGGAAAGACGAAAGGACTTTGGATTCGTACACTCAAATATCCTATGGTATTTTAAATAATGATATTAAAGGCGATACTTGGTGGAAATATAAATTTGACCCCTTTCATCAGGGTAAAATCAGAATGTCATTGAATCATGATTTTGATGTGATTAGGGGCTATGATGCGATTACTCAAATATACAAAAGGGAAAATTTCATTGAAGCCACAAGTATGAATACTTCTTTAGAATATGAGCTTTTTAATGGATTCTATGTTGATGTAGGAGGTGAATTTACAGAAAGAAGAAGTCTTGAAGGATATGAGTTTGTTGACTTTGCAGATGAAGTACTACCGAATAATGAACCATCTGATTTTGAAACATATCAAGCATTTATAGGTGATTTTACTATAAGTTATACACCCAAGCAAAAATACATGAGGGAGCCATATCGTAAAATTATACTCGGTTCAGCTTGGCCCACCTTTAATTTCTATTATGAGAGAGGGATTCCATCCTTATTCGGAAGTGATATTGATCACGAATATATACAGCTGAGTATGAACCAAACCTTTAAAATAGGAACTATTGGCACCTCTAGTTACCGGGTTTCTGGAGGGTTATTTACTGGTGCTAAAAATTTGAGGGATCCTGATTTTAAATTTCAACGGAGAAGTGATCCGCTTTGGTTCTCAAATCCCTTATATTCTTTTCAAGGGTTAGACACGTTATTGAGAACAGACGATATGTCCTTGGAAGCTCACTTTGTTCATCACGACAATGGTGCGATCATTAATAAGATACCTTTTATGAAAAAGACAAGAGTTGGACTTGTTTTTGGCGGAGGTGCTTTATATGTTAAGGAACATAATTGGTTACATTATGAGGTGTTGGCTGGATTAGAGCGGAATTTCAAGCTCTCTAGAAGAAGATTAAGAGTAGGTTTGTATGGTGTTTTCTCCGCAGGTAATAAAAGTGCTCCGAGATTTGATTATAAAATTTCATTTGCCATTTTAGATGACAGAAGTATGAAATGGAATTTTTAGTTTTTTTCCTTTGGAAAATATTTTTTATTCCTAAATAAGATCATTCCCACTCCACACGAAATACATGCGTCTGCAAAATTCCAAATTGCGGGAAATATCTGTGTGTCTCCTACCCATGGAACCCAGGATGGCCAACTAACATTAAATTGAAACATGTCTACAACATTCCCCAAGAGAAAACCAGTATGGCGAACTTCATGAATACTGGTGTAGGTTGTTCCGTGAGGCCCCATGTGTGTACAGGTTACAAAATTTTCGGAGCCCTCCATTTGATTGTAAAAATTACAAGGATCAAAAGTAAATATATAATCGTATAATGCTGAATCAATTAGGTTTCCAGCTGCACCTGTAAATATGAGGCTTATTGCAATCAGATATTCAGTTCTAACTCCTTTTTTATATTCTTTCCACATGTAATAACCGATGCCTGAAATGGCAATCACTCGAAAAATACTCAAGGCCAACTTGTGCCACATAGATGAGCCAAATGTTGTGCCAAATGCCATTCCTGGATTTTCAATATAATGTAATTGAAACCATTCACCCAATAGATGGGTCGGCATTTCACCTTGTATAAAACTTGACTTAATCCAAAGCTTAATAAGCTGATCGATAAGTAAGAGGCAGAAAATGGTTATTACTACAGTGGAAAGTTGTTTTTTCACTTATTTATTTTGAGCATTTTTTGCTGCGATACTCATTGTCGCATGAGGCACTAGCTTTAAACGTTCTTTTGCGATAAGATTACCTGTTGCTCTACATATTCCGTAGGTCTTATTTTCAATGCGAATTAATGCTGCCTGGAGATTCTTAATAAATTTTTCCTGTCTTGCCGCAAGTTGCGCAAGCTCTTCTCTTGATAGTGTTTCAGAACCGTCTTCCATCATATTAAATGTCCTTCCAGTATCATTGGTTCCGTGATCATCATTGTGCGAAAGCGAACCAATTAACAGGTTGTAATCTTCTTGGGCTTCTTTTAATTTGCTTAGGATCAGCGACTTGAATTCTGATAATTCTTTATCGGAGTATTTGTTTTTTTTCTTTGACATTCTAGATGAATTATGAGTTAATCTACTTTTTTAATGCGCCCAAAGATATCATTTTTAAGTTTGAATTATCTAAAAATCATGATAAAATTCAAAAGGAATATTCTGTTTTGTGTAAAATAGAAGTGAATAATAATTATTTTTCATTTTTCATTTAAATTTATTCGACTTGATAAAGCTTTTTCTAGGAAATAAAACTTACGTTCTGCTTCTACTTCCAATATATTTGGTGTGCTATCAGCTACTGAATTATTATTTTGGATTTTACGACTTAGATCAGTCGGTTTATTTTGGATTATGGTCTTCCTCAATAGATTTAAGTGCTCTTTGGAGTGTTATTTTTGCATCGTTAGTTGTTCTTTTCAATGCATTTGGATTGAACTTGATTGTAAATCGAAACAACTTTTATGAAAGAAACACATATTTAGTTGCGCTAACGTATATCGTTTTTATGAGCTTATTCAATACCTCATATGTTTTAAGTGGAACTTTGCTTTTGCATTCCTCTATGATTATAATGACCCACCAATTATTTGAGCTTAATAAAAGGGAAGATGGAAGGAAAAACGTTTTTAATGCATTCATGTTTATGGGTATCGGGATTACTCTATGTCCTTCCTTTGGATTTATGATGCCATTGCTTATTTTGTCAGTTTTAGTAATCAGATCATTTTCTTTAAAAGAATTCTTTTCCGCTTTTGTAGGACTGAGCATTCCATTTATGTATTATTTATCTTTTTCATATCTCACCGATTCAAGCTTTAATTTTAACGTTTTATCTCAAAATTTACAACTTGAAATAAAGGATTTTTGGTTTGTAATTATTTCAGTGGGTGTATTTTTACTTTTATGCTTTTTTGCGGTCATTATAAAAAGTCGAAAAACGAAAATTCAAACCAGTAAACAGATTCGTTCATTAATCGTTCTGGTTATGACATTTTTAATCTTTAGCTTATATCACTTAATAAGTTTTCAACAAATTGACCATTTGAGTTTGGTATTGATTCCAATGTCTATTTTATTAATCTTAGCTTTTTTAAGTGATTCCTATGCAATTGCGGCAAATGTTCTGTTTTATATAGTTTTTGCCTATTCTGTTATCAAGTTTTTTCTATTCCTACCTACACAAGATGTTTAATTGATTAATTTCGCATTTAAATTGATATACATATAACGAATGAAATTTGGTGTGGTAACTTTTCCTGGCTCAAATTGTGATCAGGACATGATTTATATACTTCGAGATGTGATGAAACAGGAAGTAGTTCATCTTTGGCACAAAGATTCTGATCTTCAGGGTTCCGACATGATTGTTTTACCTGGAGGATTCTCTTTCGGAGATTATTTACGCTCAGGGGCTATTTCAAGATTTTCTCCGATTATGAATGAGGTGATTGCTCATGCAAATAAAGGGGGATATGTACTGGGAATTTGTAATGGATTTCAGATATTGACTGAATCAGGTTTGTTAGATGGTGCACTTTTACACAATAATAATCAAAAGTTCATTTGTAAGAATGTATATCTAAAAGCAATTTCTTCTGAAGCATCAATATGTGCAGGCTTAAATCATGATACGGCTTATAAAATTCCGATTGCACATGGTGAAGGTCGTTATCATGCGTCAGATTCAGTAATTTCTGATTTGGAACAGAATGAACAGATTCTATTTAAATATTGTAATGAAAATGCCGATATTAATTCTGAATCGAACCCAAATGGTTCACTGAATAACATAGCAGGAATCACGAATAAAGGAAAAAATATATTTGGAATGATGCCACATCCGGAACGAGCTTCAGATAATGTATTATCTAATGCAGTGGGTAAAAATTTCTTTGAATCTATTTTAAAATACAGCTAATGAAAATTTTACTGTTAGGGTCTGGAGGTAGAGAGCACGCGTTGGCCTGGAAAATGGCTCAGAGCTCTATTTTAGATGAGTTATTTATTGCTCCAGGAAATTCTGGAACAAGAAAGCACGGAAAGAATATACCAATAGATCCAAATGACTTTGAAGCTGTAAAACAAGCCGTCCTTGACCATAATATCGAAATAGTCATTGTCGGACCGGAGCAACCCCTCGTGAACGGAATTGCTGATTTTTTTATGAATGACGAAGAAGTATATAATATTCCTGTTATAGGACCTGATGCGAAGGGAGCACAGCTGGAAGGGAGTAAAGATTTTGCCAAATCTTTTATGAAAAAATACAATATTCCAACTGCAAAGTACGGGACCTTTACCAAAGATACTTTAGATAAAGGAATTGATTACTTAAGAGGTATGGATGCTCCATATGTTTTAAAAGCTGATGGATTGGCTGCGGGAAAAGGAGTTCTGATTCTTGATAATCTTAAAGAAGCGGAAAAAGAATTGAAAAACATGCTGATGGATTCGAAGTTTGGGGAAGCTAGTGAGAGAGTGGTCATCGAGCAGTTCCTAGATGGTAAGGAGGTGTCGGTTTTCATTATAACTGATGGACAGTCTTTTAAATTATTGCCCGAAGCGAAAGATTATAAAAGAATAGGAGAAAAAGATACAGGTCTAAACACTGGAGGTATGGGAGCTGTTAGTCCTGTTCCCTTTGCAGATGCAGGTTTCATGGATAAAGTTCACAATCAAATAATTGTACCAACAACGAAAGGACTAAAGTCAGAAGGAATTAAATACAAGGGTTTTATATTTTTTGGACTTATTAATGTAAAAGGAGATCCTTATGTCATTGAATACAATTGTCGATTGGGTGATCCAGAAACAGAAGTTGTACTTCCTAGATTGAAATCCGACATATTGGATTTATTTGAAGGGATTGCAACAAATACCCTTTCAGAGAGAGATATTCAGTTTTACGATAAAAGTGCGGCAACAGTGATGCTGGTCTCAGGTGGATATCCAAAGGCATATCAAAAAGGCAAGCAAATCTTTGGTTTGAATACCATTGTAGATAGTCTATGTTTTCACGCTGGAACAAAATCAGACGGGCCTTCATCTGTTACTTCTGGAGGTCGAGTTATTGCTATTACTTCTTATGGTAAAAATATTGAGTTTGCGATTAAAAAATCCTATGAAACAATAGATAAAATAAGCTTTGAAGGTATGAATTACCGTAAGGATATTGGCTTTGATTTAATCAAATAATGCTTACATTGTTGTTGTAATATGTTCAACGCTTTTTGCTTAATTCTCATTTCTCTTTTATTTTCTGCTTTCTTTTCAGGTATGGAATTGGCTTTTTTGTCATCAAATAGGCTCAAGATTGAGGTGGATAAAAGCAAAGGAACAATTCTTAGTAAACTTCATTCTGTTTTTTATAAAAATGAAGCGAAAATCATTGCTTTTATTCTTCTTGGAAATAATATTTCCCTTGTTATTTATGGGTTATCTGCAGCCATCGTTCTCGAGCCGATTATCGAAGGTTGGGGCATAAGCTCGGATTCTCTAATCTTGCTTTTACAAACTTTATTTTCTACTATACTCGTTCTTGTTGCTGCTGAATTTATTCCAAAAAGTATTGTTCAGTTCAACCCAAATCGATCTCTTAAGATTGGAACGTTTCCACTTTTTGTGTTGTATATTTTACTATTTATTCCTACTCATATTATTTTGTTTTTTAGCTGGATCATTTTGAAGTTTTTCGGATACGATCAAAAGACAAATCAAAAAGTGTTTTCAAAAGTTGACCTTGAGCATTTTGTGGATGATCTTTCTGAAAGAATTGAGAGTGAAGAAATTTCTACCGATGATATGACCTTATTGCGAAATGCACTCGATTTTTCAAAAGTCAAAGCACGAGATTGTATGATTCCCCGAACTGAAATCATTTCGGTTGATATTAAAGACGATTTGGAGTCGGTCAAAAATCTTTTTATTGCAAAGGGGCTTTCAAAAATCATTATTTACAGGGATTCAATTGATAATATTATTGGATATGTGCATTCTTCAGATATGTTTAAATCTCCAAAATCGATTAAACAAATTTTATTACCGATTCATTTTGTGCCATCAGTCATAACCGGTAAAGAACTATTAGAAAAATTCACTGAACAAGCGGGAAATATTGCTGTAGTATCTGATGAATATGGTGGTACGGCTGGGATGGTTACGCTGGAGGATGTTATTGAGGAGATATTTGGCGAAATAGAAGATGAGCATGACAAAGATAATCTACTTGAAGAAAAACTATCGGAAACACAATACAGATTTTCAGCTCGAATAGAAATCGATCACATCAATGAACAATACAATTTGAATATTCCTGAATCAGAAGATTATGAAACCTTAGGAGGGTTAGTTTTATATGAATTGGCAAATATTCCAGAAAAGAATTCTAAGTTGAAAATAAAGGGTTTCACTTTTGTTGTAGAGGAAGTTACGGACCGTCGTATAGAAACAATTATAGTTTTTATCAAGTGATGAATTTAATTTATTCAATTATTGGATCTAGTTTTATTTTGATATCCTGTAGTATTCAAAAACATGAGTTACCAATTGATCTAAATGAGGTTTCTGGAATCGAGCAAATTTCTAAGGATATATATGTTTCAATAAATGACAGCGGAGATGGGCCGTTCCTTTATTTTATGAATTCTGCTGGAGCAATAATACATAAGATGTTTGTTTCGGAAGCAAATAATATTGATTGGGAGGACATTACTTATGATGGAAAATATGTTTACGTCGGAGATATTGGAAACAATTTAAACCAGAGAAGAGATTTAGTAATCTATCAAATTGCCATTGATACAACTATCAGGATGGCATACGAGGGCAATGATTCGGGCTTAAGACTAAGAGATACTACTGAAGCTATAAAGTATACTTATTCTTATCCTGATCAAGAAAAATTCCCTCCAACAAAGGATCAATTGAATTTTGATTCAGAAGCCTTGACCTTTGTCGAGGGGAAGATTATAATTCTTTCAAAGAGTAGAACCAAGCCATTTAATGGAATTTGTAAAATATATGAATGTGAATTTGCAAATGAAAATATTAGCATAAAACTAAGTCAAACCATTAAGTTAAAAGGGGTTTCATGGTTAACAGGGTCAGCAACAGGATGTGATTATTCAAACCAAATGTTGTATGTTTTGACTTACAAAAGGATTTATGCCTTCGAAAAAACTGAGAAAGGCTATCGCTTTGTCAAAAAAAAGAATTTGGGCAGACTACAACAATGGGAGGGTATATGCGTTGAACAAAACCAAAAACTTCGAATTGTTGCCGAAAAAAGTCGCGTAGGAAAACAAAAGATGAAAATAATTAAACTATGAATTCGAAGCTTTCGATCAAGCATTTTGAGGCGGTTATTTTTGATATGGACGGAGTTCTAATTGATTCGGAACCCTTGTGGAAAATAGCCATGGAAAAAGTATTTTCTGATTTGGGTTGTAATTTATCTAAAAATGATTTTCAAAGAACAGTAGGTTTGAGAATTGATGAGGTCATTCATTATTGGAATAAAAATCAAAACCTTGGAATTTCAGATGAAAAAAAAGTGGAAGATGACATCATAAATCGAATGGTTGAATTGGTTCGCGAAAATCCAATTCCCTTAACTGGTGTAATAGAAACCTTAGAATATTTAACAAAAAACAAATTGAAAATCGGATTGGCAACTTCTTCTCCCAACAATTTACTGCAGGCGGTACTTGAGGGTTTAAAAATAAATCATTTCTTTCATGTTGCACATTCCGCCGAATTCGAAGAGTTTGGAAAACCGCATCCTGCCGTTTATCTTGAAACCGCTAAAAAATTAAATGTAGATTCAAATAAATGTCTTGTTATTGAAGATTCTCTGAATGGCATAATTTCTGGAATGTCAGCTAAGATGAAGGTTGTTTGTATTCCAGAGAAAACACACTTAAAAGAACCTCGCTTAGAAGTATCTGACTTTATGTTTGAGGATATGTCATTGATGCTGGAAGCATTTAAAAAAGGATGTTGATTTTTCCTTTTTTGAATTTAGGTTTGGTATCGTTTGCTTTTGTAAATTTGTTAAAAGTACTACTTGGTGGAAGATTCATTTGATTACAAGGACGAAGCAGAAAACAATTCTGAAAAGGAATATGATAAGGTTCTGCGCCCGCAGAAATTGATTGATTTTGCTGGTCAACCAAGCATAGTTGAAAATCTCGAAATTTTTGTTAAGGCTGCCAAATTGAGAAAGGAGCCCTTGGATCATGTCTTACTTCATGGACCTCCTGGATTAGGAAAAACCACTTTAGCCAATATAATTGCCAACGAAATGGAGGTTGGCTGCAAGGTGACTAGTGGTCCTGTATTAGACAAGCCAGGTGATCTTGCGGGTCTTCTCACAAATTTAGCAACAGGAGATGTTCTTTTCATTGATGAGATTCACCGATTAAGCCCTGTAGTTGAGGAATATCTTTATTCTGCTATGGAAGATTATGCTATTGATATCATGATTGATACAGGTCCAAATGCACGTACTGTGCAAATTAATTTGAACCCCTTCACGCTGATTGGTGCAACGACACGTTCAGGATTACTCACAAGCCCATTGCGCGCAAGATTTGGAATCAATTCAAGATTGGAATATTATAACGCAGAAACTTTAACGGCTATAATTGAAAGGTCTGCGGGGTTATTAGAGATACAAATAGATTATAATGCAGCAGCGATAATTGCAGGAAGGAGTAGAGGTACCCCTAGAATTTGTAATGCTTTGTTAAGAAGAGTTAGGGATTTTGCCCAAATTAAAGGAAGTGGTGTAATAGACCAGGAAATAACTGAAATTGCTTTAAAGGCCTTAAATGTTGATGCGAATGGCTTGGATGAAATGGACCTACGGATTTTAAAGGCCATTGTTGAGAAATTTAATGGAGGTCCTGTTGGGTTGTCCACTGTTGCAACAGCTATTGGTGAAAATGCAGGAACTATTGAAGAAGTTTATGAACCATTTTTAATACAGGAGGGATTTCTGATGCGCACACCAAGAGGTAGAAAAGCCACCCAAAAAACATATCAACATCTTGGAATAAGTAGAGGTTCCGTTCAAGGAGATCTATTTTAATATGGACGGGACGCCTTTTAAATCGAAAATAAAACATAAAGCTGATGAATTGGGCTTTTTCTATTGTGGGTTTTCGAAGGCAGAATTTTTAGAAGAAGAAGCTTCAAAATTGGAAAGCTGGTTAAATCAAAATTATCATGGAAAGATGGCTTACATGGCCAATCATTTTGATTTAAGATTGGACCCCACAAAGCTAGTTCCTGGCGCTAAATCGGTGATTTCTCTACTATTTAATTATTCGCCTAAGGAGCAACAATCCGATTCTGATGCGCCCAAAATATCAAAATATGCATATGGAGAAGATTATCATTTTATAATTAAGGAACGTTTATTTGAACTGTTTGAATTCACCAAAACACTTATTGGGGATATTGATGGCCGAGTTTTTGTCGATTCCGCTCCGGTAATGGATAAAGTTTGGGCCCAAAAGTCTGGTTTAGGGTGGTTGGGAAAAAACTCGAATCTAATTCATCCAAAAGAAGGAAGCTTTTTTTTTATAGCAGAGATGATTATTGATGTTGATTTTGAGCCAGATGGTCCTATTAAGGATTATTGTGGTACATGTACCAAGTGCATAGATGAATGTCCAACAGATGCAATTGTGGAGCCCTATGTCATTGATGGATCGAGATGTATTTCCTATTTAACCATTGAGCTCAAAGATGAAATTTTGCCAAGGGAATTTAAAGGAAAAATGGATAATTGGGCTTTTGGGTGCGACGTTTGTCAAGATGTTTGCCCATGGAATAGGTTTTCAAAACCTTCAAATGAAAATCGCTTAGTCAATCCCAAACTATTGAATCTTTCAAAAAAGGAATGGGAAGATCTATCTAAAGAATATTATGATGAGCTATTTAAAAGAAGTGCAGTCAAGAGAACAAAATACGCTGGATTAAAAAGAAACCTTCAGTTCATTGATTATGGAACTAAATCTTAGATGTGAATAATTACTCTAAAAAGTGATATTTTCTGACAACAATCTGACTAACTTAGTGTTATTGAATTCGATAGTATGACCAAGCAAGAAATGATTAAGATAAAATACTCAGGTGAGCTTTCGACTATGACTGATTACATTAATATTTCAGTACAAACGATTGGTATTTTGATTGCGGGAATAATTATTTGGAGATTAATCATACGATATCAAAATAAAAAGCTGAATACACGATATAAGAGCGATTATTTTGATTCATCTTATTCAAAACATTGGAGAAAATAATACAGTATGGGAAAAAATGTAACAATCATAGGAGCTGGCTTAGTAGGTTCTTTATGGGCAGTATATTTATCAAGGGCGGGCTACAAGGTATCCATCTATGAACGAAGATCAGATATTAGAAAAGCTGAAATTTCTGCGGGAAAATCGATAAACTTAGCATTGTCAGTCAGAGGATGGAAAGCTCTTGATGCTGTTGGTGTGGGTGATGATGTCCGTGAAATAGCAATACCCATGCACGGTCGTGTAATGCATGACACTTCAGGTCAGCTTACTTATCAACCATATGGTAAAGAAGGTGAAGCCATTTATTCAGTATCTAGAGGGAAAATCAATGCCACCATGATGGATATTGCTGAAAAGAAAGGAAATGCAACCATACACTACAACCATGAGTGTCATAGAGTTGATTTTGAAAACGCTATTTCATTTATAAGAAACACATCAACAGGTGAAGAATTGGAGGTTAAATCCGATTTGATTTTTGCCTCGGATGGAGCTTTTTCTGCAATTCGATACAATTCAATGCAGAAGCTTCCGAGGTTCAATTACAGTCAACGATTTATTGAAGACGGATATCGTGAAGTATTGCTTCCAGCAAATGAAGATGGTTCTTATAAGATGGACAAAAATGCGCTTCATATATGGCCAAGAGGTCGCTTTATGATGATTGCTCTTGCAAATGAAGATGGTTCTTTCACGTGTACCTTATTTATGCCACATGAGAACCACAAATATGCCTTTGATAAATTGAATTCTAAGGAAGACGTCGATCTATTCTTTAAGGATGTTTTTCCAGATTTTTATAATATGATGCCGAATGTAGGTGAAGCATGGCAAGACCACCCCTTGTCTTCATTGGCGATTATTAGATGTTATCCTTGGACTCATGGAAAAGTTGCATTAATGGGAGATTCCGCTCATGCCACTGTTCCTTTCTATGGCCAGGGGATGAATTCAGGATTTGAAGATTGCACAGTTCTCAATGACTTGATGCTCAAACATGATGAAAATTGGGAGGATGTTTTTAAAGAGTACAATGAAACGAGAAAGAAAGATGGAGATGCCTTACAGGACCTTTCTTTGGACAACTATTACGAAATGCGAGACCATGTAGCGGATGAAAGCTTTTTGTTGCGAAAAAAAATTGAGGCAAAATACACAAAACTGTATCCGAATAAATGGCTTCCGTTATATTCTCAAGTTACCTTTAGTAATATACCCTATCATGTAGCTTATAATCAAGGGAAAATTCAAGATTCTATAATGGAAGAGGTGATGCGAACAGAACATATTGAGGAAATTTGGGATTCTGAAGAGGTAATGGTCAAGATGGCTGAAAAGAGTAAATCTTTTAACTTTGAATTATGAAAATTGGATTGATGATAACATTTGCGCTCAGTTCTACCTTGCTAATTGCACAAGGCGCCTTTAAAAAATCAAGTAAGGATAATGATTATTTAGTAGTAGTTAATGATGGTATCCAATTTAATGTGGGTGCAAGCTATTTAATACCTTCCAAAGAGCTAAATGGCGAATTGGCTTCAGGTACAGGAAGGGGAGAATATCAAATTACTCCGAAAGGAAAAATCGGTTATTTTGCAGAGCTCGGTTTTGCACATTTTCCAAAATGGACTGGTATTCCCATTAAGTTTTTGAAGAAAAGTAGAATTATAGATTATTTTGACTGGGGTTTAGGGTATAAAGTGTTGACTGGGAATGAATCTACTTCAATCAACCGATACAATAGCTCCAATGAGCTTATCTCTACCTCTAACGGAATGGGTGAGTTTCAGAATAATTCAATATTTGCTCGTGTTTCTGCCCATTCTCTCATTTACTATGGTAAAAAGAAAATTGATAAGGCGAGAAAACATTTTATTGACAACGCTTTTGGTTTTAATTTTGACTACACTCAATCTCAAGGAAATCAGATTTACAATGATAATTACACTGATTATGCATTGCCTCATAAATTTCAAGGGCAGTATAATCTTCAGTTTCATTATAGTCTAGGTGTAGGTATAAGGTTTAATAGAGCATGGATGATGATTCCTGCTGTTGAGATGCCCTTGGTTGGCATTTATCAATGGAACGGTTTTAATGCTAAATTGGATTGGTTTTCTTCCCAATATTGGCCAATATTATTCCGTATTAAATTTATTAAATTATTTGAGCGTGTTCCAAAATGTGGCGCATATGGAGATCCTAGCGACATGAAATTTGATAAAAAATTTAGATCAGGTAATTTTTAGCGCTTAAACCACTTTCGCCCCATTCTTTTAGGTAGCTTTTTTTGAATTCTTTTAAGTACAGAATCTCTGTCGGAAATATTCCCGCATTTTAAAATATCTCTAAAAACAACTTTGTTTTCTCTAAAAAAAGTAAACTCCAAGCTCACCGAGGTAGCTTCCTCTCTATAAATGTGATAAATACTTGTTCGTCCTAACATTTCACTAAACGAAAGCTCAATTTCACTAGGTTTGAACCGTCGATCGTAACCTCTAACATTTACAACAAGATAAGTGCTGATGTTTTTCTTTAGGAGTAATTTTTGAAGTGTATCTGAAGCGAGTATTAATGGATCTGAACCTTGCTTTAAAATGTTTAAAGATGGCATGGCTACTATACCTTGTTTTGAAAACAATTCAGTCAATGTGACCTCTACGGCATATCTTTCATCTGGTCGATCAAACTGACCAATGACTAAAATTTTACTCTTATTAATGGCTTGTGAATAAAACTTTGGGCTGAGGTTTACGATTAAAATAAATAAGAATAGGTACTTAGCTTTCATTTAAAATATTTTTGATGCAATGGCTTTTACTGCATCTGAATTTGACATTGTATAATAATGAATACAAGGAGCTCCTCCTTTCACAAGCTGTCTAGTTTGCTCAATACCCCATTCGATACCTACTTGTTCTACTTCACTATTGCTTTTACATTTCAAAAGCTCAGTAGATAACTCTTCAGGATAATCAATATGAAAGAATTTAGGTAAAAATGAAATATGGTTTAATGTTTTTATCGGTTTTAGCCCCGGTATAATCGGCACCTTTATACCAATAGCTCTGCAGGCATCTACAAATGCAAAATATTTGCTATTATCAAAGAACATTTGAGTTACAATATATGTGGCACCTGCATCTACTTTTTTCTTCAGATGCAACAAATCTGTTTTTAGATTCATGGCTTCAAAATGTTTTTCCGGATAACCCGCGGCTCCAATACAAAAATCTGTAGGCTCAAGCTTGATATCGTCCAGCATGTAGTTCCCTTCATTCATATCCGAAATTTGATCTATTAGCTCAACAGCATATGAATGACCATTTGGGTCAGGACGAAAGGATGACTCGGTTTTTATGGAATCCCCTCTTAATGCCAATACATTATCAATACCCAAAAACTGTAGATCAATAAGAGCATTTTCGGTTTCTTCTTTACTAAATCCACCGCAGATGAGATGCGGAACGGCATCAACCTTATATTTATTCATTATGGCTGCACATATCCCGACTGTTCCTGGCCTTTTCCGAATAGATACTTTTTCGAGTAAGCCATTTCCTTTTTCTTTATAAATGTATTCCTCTCGGTGATAGGTTACATTTACAAATTTCGGGTTGAATTCCATTAAAGGGTCAATTCCGTCGTAAATGGATTGTATACTTTTACCTTTTAATGGAGGTAGTATTTCAAAGGAGAATAGAGTCTCTTTAGCGGAATCAATGTATTCAGTTACTTTCATAAAATATTAGACAAAAATAAAGAATACTCTCATTTACTTTTCATAAATCAGGAAATACTTTCACTAATTGCATTATAAATTAGATTTCCCGCTTTAATGATTTCATTTTCAGAAATTGTTAAAGGTGGAGACAAGCGAAAACTATTGGGGTGAGAGAGAAACCAAAAGGTAATTAATCCCTTATTCAAACACTGATGAACAACTTTTGAAACGAGCTCTGCTGACTCCATATCAAAAGCGAACATCATTCCAATTCTCCTGCAGCTCAAAATTTTTGGATGTTTTACCACTATTTCTTCTAGAATAGAACCAATACGTTCAATCTCTTTTAAATTTATTTCATTTTTAAGTACCGTACAAAATGCAGCGGCGGCGGCACTAGCTATAGGGTGACCACCAAAAGTGGTGATGTGTCCCAATACTGGATTGTCTCTAAAAGTGTTTAATATGTTTTTATTTGCAACTAAAGCCCCAATAGGTAAGCCACCCCCGAGCGCCTTTCCTAGAGTCAGAATATCTGGAAGGATAGCATAGTGCTCGAAAGCAAAATACTTTCCTGTTCTTCCTAATCCGCATTGAATCTCGTCTAAAACAAGTAAAGTGCCCGTTTCCGTACATCTGTTTCTTAGGCTTTTCATGAATGATCTAGATGGTATCTGAACTCCGGCATCTCCTTGAATGGTTTCTAGAAATACACCAGCAGTTTTTGATGTGATATGATTGAGATCATCTACCCGATTTAACTCAATAAACTTAATATTTGGAATTAAGGGTTTGAAATGCTCTTTTCTTTTTTCACCACTTGAGATACTCAAAGAGCCATTAGTGCTACCATGATAAGCACCCTTAAAGGCGATAATCTCTGTCCTCCTTGTAAATGCTTTACATAGCTTAATAGCCGCTTCATTTGCCTCGGTTCCTGAATTTACTGAATACAAACAATCAAGTTCGTTTGGCAACAGTTCGAAAAGGTTATTTGACAAATCCAGCTGTGCTTGTTGTATAAACTCTCCATACACCATAACATGTAGATGTTTATCTAGCTGATTTTTAATCGATTTTATAACTGCTGGATGATTGTGTCCTATGTTATTGACACAAACACCTGCAATCAAATCCATGTATTTTTTTCCTTTTCGATCAAATATATAGATACCTTCCGCTCGATCAACATCAATGAGAATTGGACTTGGATTGGTTTGAGCAAGCTCCTTTAAGAATCTGTTTTTGTTTGCCACTGATGCTATTATTTTTTCAATACTTCAACAATTGGATTCCCAGTCATTGCACCGGTTCTTTGCAGATTCAAAAGATGTATTAGTGTAGGAGAAATATCTGTAATTTGAATGGGTTCAAAAATCTCTTGTTTTTTAATTCCTCCTCCATACCAAAGCAATGGGACATGCGTGTCATAAGCGTAACCTGACCCATGGGAGGTCCCTTTATTTAAATTTGGGTCAATTGAGGTTTCAGGAAGATAGCCAGTTTCCAACACAATTAAAAGGTCTCCACTTCTTTTTGAATCGTAACCTTTTATTATTAAAGATTCATATTTATCATCGGTGGCATTAAAATTTGAAAAAAGATTAGCTGTTAATACTTTCTTTACTCCTTTGGTTTGGATGATTTCATTTGTTATAAGCTGTTCAACATCATTGATATTCGTTTGGAGCGAATCAATTCTCTCATGATTTAAATAAACATTTAGATTTACAACATTTTCTATTAGATCAGCTCCAAAAATTGACATTGACTTTTCTTTTAATCGTTGAACCAAGGAGTCCACAAAAACATACCCTCCAGGCAATCTATCATCTGTCAGCTGTTTTGGAACAGGAACAACACCATGGTCTGCGGTCATAAACAAGACATATCCCTTTTTACCATACCTTTTATTTAGAAATTTCAATAGTCTAGAGATCTCAAGGTCAAGTCGAATATACATGTCTTCTATTTCTTTGGAATACGGACCAAAAGCATGTCCGGCAATATCTGTCGAAGAATAGCTAATGCAAATCATGTCTGTGTTTTTGGTTCTGCCAAGGGCTTCACCTTGAATAGCTTCAATCGCCAAATCAGTTAGTAATGTATTTGCAAAAGGCGAAATGGTAAATGCATGAAGATTGTTGTTTATGGATATGAGGTTTTTAATGTCATAAGGGAATTGTGCATTGGCTTTTCCAGGAAGAATCACTTCATAATCACTTTTATCTTTTGAACTGTATTTTTCTGGTTCGAGTAGTGGTTGCCATGTCTTTGCATATGTAAAGCAATTCTTGTTGTTGTTAAAGTTTAATAACCATGTGGGAAGCTCGTTTTTAAAGAAAGAACTTGTTATGAATTTTCCGGATTGATAATCAAACCAATAAGACCCATCACTTTTGTGCCCTCCTGGCAAAATCGCTCCACGGTCCTTAATTGAAATTGAAATCACTTTTGATTCTGGGTACGTCAATTTTAATTGATCTGTAACTGTGTAACTTTTAAGACGGTGAGGACTGCAATTTCCATAAATGGAATTAGACCCAATGGAATAAGAAGAAGCATCCCCAACACAATTTACGAGATGTTTATTTTCTCGATCATACCAACTGTTCCCTATAATTCCATGATTGTTTGGTGTTGTGCCTGAGTATATGGAAGCATGTCCGGGACCAGTATAAGTTGGGATATAATTATATTCTACATTTCTACAATTTGTACCATTTTTCATTACCTCAACAAACCCCTTTTTTGAATAATTTTCTTGAAACCTATACAGATATTCATAACACATTTGGTCTATAACAATTCCGACCACAATTTTAGGTTTGTTTTTTTGAGCATGGGTGTTTATGCTGCAAATGAATAATAATAGAATGGAAATTGAGTGCTTCATGCCCTAAAATTAACAATAACTTTATTAGAATTTTTACAATCTTATGCAACTATTAAAAAAATAAAAGCGTCTTTCGTGCGGGCTCAGTAATAACCTATTGTTGAACCCTTATCAAACAATATGAAGCGTAGTTAATTCTGCGCTTTTTTTTTGTTGGTGCAACTTTTACAAAAGTAATGGCGTCTATATATCAAACTACTATAACTCTAAGATATTTTAACTCTTATCTGAATGAAAAAGCACCATGTTGATGGTGCTTTTTTTTGTTGGTGCAACTTTTACAAAAGTAATGGCGTCTATATATCAAACTAC
>JBELDA010000014.1:0-41415 GCA_042094515.1 Crocinitomicaceae bacterium | reverse complement strand
TGGCACTCCTCCTCCGGGGTTTAAATCTAAAGCACCATCTGAACCTCCAAAGCAACTGACGTTCGTAATTACATTTGCAATATTTATAGCAAATGGCTCAAGAATAGTAACCGTAGAATCAAAAACACAAGCGTGATCATCTGTAATAGTTACTGTATAATTTCCTGCAAAAAGTGTATCAATATCTTGTTCTATGCTACCATTGTCCCAAAGGTATGTGTAAGGCGAAGTTCCCCCAAAAGTTTCTATATCGATGGCTCCTGTAGAGTCACCATTACAAAGAACATGAATTAGTGAATCCGTAATTGATATAGGTGCTACAGGTTGGTCTATAAATCCAGAAATAAATGATTCACATTGATTGTCATCTTCAACAATCACGAAGTAATTTCCCGTAATTAGACTATCAAGGTCTTCAGTAGAATCACCATTCGACCAGTCAAAGGAATAAGGAGCAGCTCCTCCTGTTACTGTTAAATCAATTTCTCCTGTACTATCGGCAAAACACAATACATCGGTTTCTAATACTGATAGTACCATAGTGTTAGATGGATCCAGGATATCAATGGTTAGACTGTCTATACAGCCATGATCATCTGTAACCTGTACCGTGTAGGTTCCTGCTACTAAATCAATAATGTCCTCTGTGACCTCATTGTTGTTCCATAAGATGGAATACCCAGGAGTTCCTCCGGAAACAGTCAGGTCAATGGTTCCCTGACTTCCTCCAATACATAAGGCATCCGTATGGGTTTCTGTTAAAGAAATTGGAGTCAAAGGTTCAATTACAATCACCTGTGCTTCTGAAAGGCAATTATTATCATCAAATACATCAACATCATAAGTTCCAGCAGGTATTCCTGAAATATCTTGTGTTGTCTGTCCCGAAGACCACAGATAAGTATATGGACTAATTCCTCCCTCTACTTCCAAATCAATACTACCTGTTGATTCTCCAAAACAAAGCACATCCACTTGGCTATAGGTCAGCATGATCTCTTCCGGCTCATTCACAGTGTCTGAAATTGACGAAACACAATTATTATCGTCTGTGACAGTTAAGGTATAAATCCCTGCATTTAGGTTGGCTATATCGTCTGTAATTTCAGCATTCGACCATAAGTAATCATAGGGAAAGGTTCCTCCAGAAACATTGCCTAAAACACTTCCCGTTGGTGCTCCAAAACAGTCTGCATCGAAAGACGTGAGCTCAATCAAAATCGAATCTGTAGGCTCTATTATGGGAGAACTCACTGCAAAGCTACAATTATGAAAATCTGTAACCTGAATGGAATAGCTTCCTGCCAGAATGTTTGAGATATCCTCCGTAATTTCACCATTGGACCATAAAAAGTCATATGGAGCCGTTCCACCACTCACCACGGCATCAATAGATCCCGTTGAGTCACCATAACACAAGACATCTACAGGATTCAATATTACGGACAAAGGAGCGGCAGGCTCAACAATATCAATAGACAAAATCTCTGTACACCCTAAAGAATCTGTAACCGTCACCTCATAAGTTCCTGCGGTGATATCATTTAAGTCCTCAGAAATTGCAGAATTGGACCATAAAAAAGTATAAGGCGCAGTTCCTCCCACTACAGTGAGGTCTAAACTACCCGTAGCGTCACCAAAGCATAGCACATCAACATGTGTTTCACTCAAGGAAATCGGAGAAAGCGGTTCCGTTATGGTAACCTCCAATGAATCAAAACAAGCATTCAAGTCCGTTGCGATAATGGTATAATTACCTGCAGTCAATGTATCTACATCTTCTTCTACACTCCCATTTGACCAATTATAAGTATATGCAGGAACTCCACCAGAAATGGTGAAATCAATAGTTCCATCATCACCTCCAAAACAAGAAACCATCACGGAAACTTGACTTAAAGACAAGGCTGTGGGTTCGGTAACCGAAATAGACGAACTGGTTTCACATAAATTTGAATCAGTTATAACAACGTTATACGAACCAAAAGACAAACTGTCTGTCACGTCCAAAGTATCTCCATTCGACCAACTAATATCATAAGGCTGTGTTCCTCCTGAATAAATAACTTGAGCTTCTCCTATGCTATCTCCATTACAGCTAACACTAAAACCATTGAAATCTGTTATTACCGTAGCATTTGAGGTCAACTCCTCAGGTTCTGTAGTACTAAATGTATCAACGGCCACACAGGTATTTGCATCAACAACACTTATGATGTAATCATTTGGAGGAAGTCCTCCAATACTATCTACAATGGCTCCATTAGACCATGTGATATTAATAGGGTTCTCACCAGTTACCTCAGTTGAAATAAAGGCATCATTGGACTGATAGCACAAACTGTTTTGAATATTAACGAGCGAAATAACAGGGTTTTCATGAATAGTAATTGTAGTAAAAGTATCAATTGAACAATCTAAACCAGGAAAAGTGATATTGACATGATACTCTCCTGTATCATTTAAGCTAATATTTCCAAGTCCAGTCTCACTTGTATTACCTATAAAAAAATTAGGTCCTGACCATTCATAATTTGCTGCTGCCGAAAAGGTAGCGGTCAATTCTAATGAATCACCTACACAAATAGGCGGATTATACGTTACGTCCGGAGGAGGACAACCTGAAACATCAATCAATAAGGTATTACTCGCCTGAACAGGACATCCATTCGCGTCCAACAAATCAGAGGCACCATTATTCCCATACTCATTACCTGAAATAAAACCTTCACCAAAAATATAGGCTACATGCTCTAGTGTTGAATCACATTGAAACATTAAACAATCATCAATTACAGTTACAAGAAAAGTAATTACTGTGCTATCGGCCCCATTAGATGACGCTTGAACCTCTCCTCCATTTGTTGCATCTGCGCCATCCCCTATTCGAACTTTTATCGAATTAGTAAAAATATCATATTCTGCTTGGTCATCTCCACTTACATCAGTTTTCGCTCCTATATTGGGTCCAAAGTCTATAGAAATAGAACCCGGAACATAAGTGGTTCTTGGATCTAATGTGTCAACTATATAGGTGTTAATTGATAAATCAGAGCCTATATTTTTTCCAACTAGGGTGTACTCTAAAACATCTCCAGGCTCTACAATCCCTCCATTAAGATCCTCGATATAAACTGACGCCCTTAAATCTGGCTCATATATATCTATTGCTGAGGTCAGTGCTCTACACAATATATTTTCAAAGGAAGTTTGAACTCTAATGGTTGCAGAACTAGTATTATTCCCAATGTAATTAAAAGCGGTATTATCCGGCAGAAATATAGCAGCATCATAACCTAACGTATTGTTGTAATTTGGAATTCTAAAAGGGGTTAAAGTAGCGTCATATGAAATCGTACTATTAAAAACATTAGTTGCCGGATGTAATGCATCAGATATTTGAACATTATTACCCGCACCATTAAACCTCAATTGATCTCCTGTAGAACCTCTATCTCCCTCGTTAGCCACTACTCCAAGTTCAAATGTAACTGGACCTGAGAGAGGTGTATTGAATCCTGATATTGGAATGTCTAGAGTATTACCTCCTCCAATAATACCAAAACCATCAAATACCGTCAAATTTCTCATAGAGTTGTACACATTTTTGTATACAACTATGATTGTCCATCCACCAAAAACATTGACCGAATTAGACTCTGTAACTAAATCAGCAATAGTGAATCGAGCTTTTGTACCTGCACCTTGAACTATTGTTGTGATATCTTTAAAACAGTGATAGCTAGGGTGACTACCAACAAAAGCATCAACCATTTCATCTGCAACGAGATTCTGATATGCCCCAGAATTAACTTTTAATTTCACCTCATCCCGATCATTAAAACCTGCAACTGAAGAAACAATCTCAGCACTCCAATATAATCCAGCCCATGAGATTTCACTGCAATCATCTAAATTTAAACTATCACTTGTAGACATAAATGTTGATGGGTCTCCATCGATATCTACATAACTCATATTAAAGTTCTCATTCGATGAAGATCCATTTGGTGGCAATTGAGAAACTGCAGAGCTACATCCAGCTCCTGAGCCACAGGATAGAGAAACATTAGAAAGCATTGTTATTCCTCCTTTTTGTGAGGCCTCAAATCGAATGTCAAACGGCTCTATAATCTGAGCAGATAAGTGATGTGAAAGAAAACACGAGAATATGAAAAACCAAAAAAGTTTTTTCACAAATCGAAAATTCGATATAAAGTTATGTTTCAACACCTGTTGTTTATCAATGAATAGTCTAGTCTAAAAACGAATGTTCTCATCAAAAGTTGCTAAAAGTATGAAAAAGAAAAGCCACTAAAAAATACGAACATTTAAAAACTTCATATTTGATCCAAAGTTCAATCTATGTTAGTTGAAACGTATAAAAATCATAATTAGAGAGGGCGGGTAACAAATCCATTAATAATTTAGATGTAAAAAAAACTTTTATTCATAAAGATTAATTGTAATACAGTCACAAAAACAAATATCATAACAAGTCATTAGAATCTAAAACAATGTCATCTGCTCATCGTCATCAGAACCTTTATCTGTAAGATCCCACTCTATCGTATTAGAAGTATCTTCGGCTTCCTTTGTTTTTTTGACCGTTTTATTGGCCACTGTTTTTTTCTTTAACTCCCCTTTGCTTGTTTTAACTTTCAAATTATCGGCTTTAACAATAGTGGACTTTTTCTTTACTTCCTTAACCTTACTATTCTCTATTTCCGAATCTTTATTTTTTTTTACGGATTCATGGCCAACATTTTCGATAATGGCCTCGACCTTTTCCTCTTGTGGCCAAGGTTTGTCCAGATTTTGTATATCATGATTTAACAGCACCTCTTTCACTTTGTATTTCGTCAACTGATTTCCTTGTGCTTTCATACCCTTCACTTCAATAAAATCAGCTATTTCAATGATTTTATCCGGTAAATTCTTCGTTTCTTTTAATTGTTTATTGAATACAATAGTTGCCTGAGGCTGATATGCCGTAGAAAATGTAGACAATAATGAACCCTTTGTATCACTAATAAAACGGACTCGTTTATCTGTGGTGATTTCACACAAAAATCTTTTGACATAATGCATGGATTTACCTCCATCAAGGTAAACTGCAGAAATTGCATGTTTCGGGTTCCATTTTTGGATATGACTAATATCTTCATCAAAACGCGTCGATAAATTAAATGAACTTAAACGGTATTCTCCATTTTCATAAATGGTAAGTATTTTGTCCTCTCCTTTAAATTCACCTATAAAAGAACCTCTGTCCTCATCATTCAATCGATTGACAGTTTGATCATACCAAATTTTCCTAGCGGCAAGGGTTGAGCCACCAACCTCCTTGAGTACAACTTTTTGAATCAACTCCTTGGTGACACGATTCCCTACTGACTTTCTACCCTTAATTAACAGCTCACCAAAATCAACTTCAAATTTAGTTTTCTTTAAATGTGGCCTCGGTCTAAGGATGACATTTACCACCTCTCTTTCACCATTGGGGTGTGCAGAAAAATAATGGACCTTCGAGCCCTTTGTCCCCTTGGTAAGATCATATTCAGTATCCCGGGTAATCGAATTTACATGAAAGCGTTTCATCATAGACTGCCCCCCTCTCCCATCCTGATAAATCAGGTGATAGATTTTTCTTTTATCACCCTTTTTCCAAACAAATGCGTATATAATGTCTTTTCCCACAAATTTCTTGTCGGCAACTTTAGTAATCATCATTTTACCTGAAGAAAAGAAACAGATGATATCATCGATTTCAGAACAATCACAAACAGCTTCACACTTTCTTAAACTATGCCCAATAAATCCTTCTTCAAAATCAACATAGAGTTTTTTATTTGCGATTATTACTTTTGAAGCACTTATATTATCAAATGTTTTAATTTCTGTTTTTCGCTCTTTGCCTTTCCCGAAATTTTTCTTTAAATCCTTAAAATAATTAATCGCAAACTCAACAAGATTCTTGAGATTAAACTTCACTTCTTTGATTTGTTCATCAATTTTAAGAAGATTATCATCCGCCTTCGTTGCATCAAATCTCGTAATTCGAATCATTGGGATTTGCGTCAATTTGTGGAGATCTTCATCTGTAATTTCTCGAATGAGCTCCTTTTTAAATGGTTCAAATGATTTATACAAATATTCATATAAAGCATCCTTGTCAGAATATTTCTTGAAATCGATATACATTTCATTATTAATGAAAATCTTTTCAAGTGTGGCAAAATGCCATTGACGTTCAAGCTCCTCTAATCTAATCTCAAGCTCTTTTTTTAGAAGAGCCAATGTGTTATCTGTTGAATTTTTAAGTATTTCTGTTACACCTATGAAAACAGGCTTCTCATCATCAATAATTGATGAATTCGGAGAAATTGAGACTTCACAATCCGTGAATGCGTATAGAGCATCTATGGTTTTATCTGGTGATACACCTGAGGTCAGGTGTATAATAATCTCTGCTGTAGCAGAAGTGTTGTCTTCAATTTTTTTAATCTTTATTTTGCCTTTATCATTCGCTTTTAGAATGGACTCTATCAATGAGCTTGTCGTGGTTCCATAGGGGATTTCGTTGATCACAAGTGTTTTGGCATCCTGCTTTTTAATTTTACCACGAACTCTGATTCTTCCTCCCCTTTTCCCATCATTATAGTTTGTGAAATCAGCCATTCCTCCATTAGGGAAATCTGGATAAAACTGAACTTTCTTTCCCCTAAGATGGCTGATGGAATTATCAATCAACTCAATAAAATTATGAGGCAAAAATTTACATGCCATTCCTACTGCGATACCCTCTGCCCCTTGAGCAAGAAGTAATGGAAATTTCATAGGAAGCTGCTCAGGCTCTTTATTTCTCCCATCATAGCTCGACAACCAATTCGTTGTTTTCCCATTAAATGCAACGTGTAAGGCAAATTTAGAAAGACGTGCTTCTATATATCTTGGAGCAGCAGCACCATCACCTGTCAAGGTGTTTCCCCAGTTCCCTTGACAATCAATCATCAAATCTTTTTGTCCGATCTGAACCAACGCATCACCTATAGATGCATCTCCATGAGGATGATATTTCATAGTGTTTCCGATGATGTTCGCGACCTTATTGTATCGACCATCCTCCATCTCTTTCATGGAATGCAGAATCCTTCTTTGGACAGGTTTGAGTCCATCAAACAAACTTGGCACTGCCCTTTCAAGAATTACATAGCTAGCATAATCAAGAAACCAGCTTTTGTAGAGACCACTAACGGGAATCACATTATCGTCTAGATTTTTATTTTCGAATGGGTTATGTCCCTCCTCTGGCTTTTGATTATCCTCTTTATCCTTTGACATATTTTACGATGCTATATCTATTTGAACTTTAATCTCTTCATCCTCAGCTGAATCTACTTTTTCTTTCTCGTCAGCTTTATCTTTTTCAACTTTCAAGTTATTGATTATAAACTCTTGTCTTTGCTGCGTATTCTTACCCATAAAGTATGACAAAATAGAATCTATAGATGCGTCATGTGATAACAAAACAGGCTCTAATCTCATTTCTTCACCAATAAAGTGAATAAATTCATCAGGTGATATCTCACCGAGACCTTTGAACCTAGTTATTTCGGCTCCCCGACCAATTTCATCCATTGCCGAAATTCTTTCCTCATTTGAATAACAATAAATCGTTTTCTTTTTGTTTCGGACACGAAACAGAGGAGTTTGAAGAACATATACATGATTCTTTTTCACCAGATCAGGAAAAAACTGTAAAAAGAAAGTCAATAGCAACATACGAATGTGCATACCGTCTACATCTGCATCCGTCGCAATAACTACCTTATTATATCTTAGATCGTCTAAATCATCTTCAATATCAAGTGCCGCTTGTATCAAGTTAAACTCTTCATTCTCATATACGACTTTTTTCGTCAGTCCATAACAATTGAGTGGCTTCCCTCGAAGTGAGAAAACGGCTTGTGTAGCCACATCTCGTGATTTAGTAATCGAACCACTAGCGGAATCTCCTTCAGTAATAAACAGAGTAGTTTCTTCTCTTCTATCATTCTTGGTGTCCGTCAAATGAACACGACAGTCTCTTAATTTTTTATTGTGAAGATTGGCTTTTTTTGATCTTTCTCTGGCAATCTTCCTGATTCCAGCAAGGTCTTTTCGCTCCTTCTCCGATTGTTTAATCTTATTCTCGATGGTTTGAGCTATCTCTGGATTTTTATGTAGGAAATTATCAAGCTTATCTTTTAAAAAGTCATTGATAAACGCCCTCATCGATTTACCTCCAGGCTCAATCTCTAAAGAACCGAGTTTTGTTTTTGTTTGAGATTCAAAAATTGGCTCCATCACCTTAACAGATACGGCAGCCACAATAGACTGACGAATATCTGATGACTCATAATTCTTACTATAAAAATCTTTAATAACCTTCGCTACTGATTCTCTAAACGCACTTTGATGTGTTCCCCCCTGAGTCGTATGTTGACCATTGACAAAAGAATAATAATCCTCACCGTATGTTCTACCGTGCGTAAATGCAACCTCAATATCATCTCCTTCAAGGTGAATGATTGGATACAAAGGATCTCCATCCATATTGTCCTCCAATAAATCTTTTAACCCGTTTTTAGACTGAAATTTATTACCATTAAAATAAATGGAAAGCCCTCTATTCAGATAACAATAATTCCAAATCATCTTTTCTAAATAGTGCTTCTTGTAAACAAACTTTTTAAAAACTGTTGGATCAGGATTGAACTCCACATAAGTTCCATTGGTTTCCTCAGACTCAACGAGCTTAGATTCTTCCGTTAGCTCACCACGGACAAAAGAAGCCTTTTTAGATTTACCGTCTCTAACTGAATAAACTGAAAAGTGTGAAGACAAAGCATTAACGGCTTTTGTACCCACCCCATTCAAACCTACAGATTTCTTAAAAGCCTTTGAATCATACTTTCCGCCAGTATTCATTTTCGACACTACATCAACAACTTTCCCTAAAGGAATACCTCTGCCATAATCTCGAATAGTTACCAAGCCGTCCTTAATAGAAACGTCAATTTTTTTACCATTCCCCATCACAAACTCATCGATGCAATTATCGATAACCTCCTTTACCAATACGTAAATACCATCATCAGCAGAAGAGCCATCACCCAACTTACCAATATACATTCCAGGTCTAAGGCGAATATGCTCTTTCCAATCTAATGAGCGAATATTATCTTCTGTATATTGATTTTCAGACATATATGAGATTATGAAACATGATTCATAACAAATATAACATTATACTCGACCTACATTACGCGTCAGTACTGGATTTATGAACGATTGGACGTTGAAAATTAGAAAATGTTATTATTCCAGTTTATTTCTCCAGAATTCATTTAATGAAATGATTAACTTTCTAGCAATTGTATTCGAAAATTTCTTTGTTCTATAGGCTCCAATCCAATTTACGCCCTTTATGGCATTTGTAATGAAAACCTCATCTGCAGCCAATAAATTCTGCGGAAGTATGGAGCACTCATAAACTTTAATCCCACTATTCAAAGCCAGATTAATCACCTGCATACGCATCGTGCCTGCAAGACACCCTTCATCAAGTCCCGGTGTGTACAATACACCGTTACTCACAACAAATACATTACTAGATGAAGTCTCAAGAATGTTTCCTTTTACATCACTCAAGAATAAATCATCGAGATTTTTTTCCTTTGCAGAAAGCGCTGCCATGACGTATCCCAAACAAGACTTTGTTTTGTAATTTGAAAGAAAGTTTTTATGAAGCTTAATGTCAGAATAAATGTCAACCTCTAAACCTTTTGCATTTAACTCAAAATAATTGGAATCATAATTTTCTACTTCGATATAAAAATTACTATCATTGGATTTGGGGAGGTAGGTACCTCCAACCTCTCGATCAATAGACAAACGACATTTGCCCCCTTTCGAAATCGATGATTTAACAAGTAATTCGTCAATCCTTTCTTCAAAAAAATCCTTAGTATAGAAAGCTGGGGTTTTAATTCCTAAAACAGAAGCACCCTTAAGAAGTCTTGATATATGATTCTCTACATTAATAGGTTTTCCATTCATAATTCGAATGGTTTCAAAAACACCATCACCATACATATAGGCCCGGTTTTTGGGCATAATCGTTGGAGACGAATCCGGTAAAATAACACCATTATTATTAATGTAACATACTCCCATAATCATTCAAAAATACTTAGAAACTCCGCTCCTTTATTGACGTCTATCAATAATACAAATAAAATTCCAAATAATGCACCACCTAAATGAGCATCATGAGCAACCCCCGAACCACCTCTTCGCATTGAATAATATTCAACTAATAAATAAAGTGGACCTAATATGTATGCCTTAATCGGTATGGGAATAAAAAGAAGCATAAGCTCAAGTTGAGGATTCCACATGATTGTAGCGAACACAACAGCGGAAACAGCACCTGAAGCTCCCAAGGATCGATACATACTATTGTCCGAATTTTTGTAAAACGGGAAAATCGTAGCTGCCAATCCTCCTAAAAGATAGAGTAATATATAGTAGTACAAACCGAGATTTCCATATTCATATACCAGTTCCATCTCAAGATACCCTCCTAAATAATACAAGGAAATCATATTGAAAGCAAGATGAGTAATATCGGCATGCACAAACATGTGAGATAAGACTCTGTAAAATTCGTTAGAGTGCTTTACCTCGTATGGAATAAATAAGCATTGATTTTGAAAATTCTGATTGTTTATTCCCTGCCAAGAGATCAAACAGGTAAGTATTACTATGATTTCGGTTACTCCTATGGCCATATCGAAAACAAAAATAGAGATTAATAAAGACAGCAAATTAAATATTTGCAATCTTTTTATTGCTTAAAAGTCTTAAATTTGTTAAAAAAATAAATGATTGTATCCCCTTCTGTCCTATCCTGTGACTTCGGCAACATAGAAAGTGAAACCAAAATGCTTCAAGACTCAAAAGCAGACTGGATTCATATCGATGTCATGGATGGAAATTTTGTTCCAAATATTTCTTTTGGATTTCCCGTATTAAAAGCCATAAATAAGCATACTGATAAAGTTTTAGATGTTCACTTAATGATTTCAAATCCAGATATGTATATCAATGAGTTTGTAGATTTCGGTGCTGACATACTAACGGTACATTATGAAGCTTGCCCGCATTTACATCGCACCATACAGCACATAAAAAGTAAAGGAATAAAGGCAGGAGTTGCACTGAACCCTCACACACCTATAAATGTTCTAGATGATATTATCTCAGATTTAGATCTTGTTTTAATCATGTCGGTAAATCCTGGATTTGGCGGTCAAAAATTCATTGAGTCTAGTGTTCAAAAGGTTTCCAAGCTTAAAAAATTAATTGAATCCAAAAACGCAGATGTGATCATTGAGATTGATGGCGGGGTCAACTTAGAAACAGGAAAGAAATTAGCTGAAGCAGGAGCAACTGCCCTTGTAGCTGGAAGCTTTGTTTTTAAATCAGATTCTCCATCGCAAACCATAGAAAAATTAAAACAGTTATAACCGCGTAACTCTTTGCAATTAGAATCGTTAAAATTAGTAATGCTCAATAAGTTAAGCCTTCTTTTCTCTATAGCCCTCCTTAGCACTCTTGCTCTGGGGCAAACAAATCTAGAACAGGAAGAGCTTAAACTGAATGAAGAGCTTCTCAATTTTCGAGCAGAATTTACGGAGACAGGAATGGATAAAGCAAATGTTTCCTTTTCGTCTAAGATGAAAACATTCCTTTCTCATGAAGGCGCATTCAATTACAAGTTCAAGCATCTCGAAACTGTAGCCATCATAGACAGTCCTGACGGCAAAGTTCGCTTAATCAATTGGAATATTGAATACCCAGACTTCTCTTATTCTTTTGGTGGATTTGTGATGCATAAAAACAACAAAAAGATTTCTATTTACGAACTTAAAGATGGATTAGACCCTTATCAATCAAAGCCAAAAGGAGTCGTAAATGAGAATAGCTGGTATGGCGCACTCTATTATAAAATGATACCATTTCAAAATGGGAGAAACACACAATATTTGTTATTAGGTTGGGACGGTGGAACAACAGGTAGCAATTATAAAATTTTAGATGTGTTGTCCATATCGAAAAAACATATTTATTTTGGAAGCCCTGTTTTTTACTCGAATGGAGATGTAAGCGAAAGAATTGTTTTTGAATATTCTGACAAAGCCAGCATGACCATGAGGTATGAGGAAAAATATGGTAGAATTGTTTTAGATCACCTTTCACCCGAAGCACCATCAATGGAAGGGGTTTACTCTTATTATGTCCCTGATTTCTCATACGATGCCTACATATTCAATGGCAAGTATTGGGCATTAAAAGAGGATATTATTGCCGTAAATAGTCCTCAAGAAGGAAAAAATGAATTTATTCAACTCAATCCGAGAACTGGAAGATTAGAGAAAAAAAGATTCAAAAAAGACTGGATTAACCCAACAAACAGCAAGGTAAAAGGGGAAATTGAGCACGTCGCGAGAATTCCTGAAACCCCTGTAACCAATGAACCTGTATCTTCTGAAAAAAAGAAAAAGAGGAAGAAGTACAAGAAATATGATTCTTCAGGCCTTTCGGTAACCACAGGGAAATACAAACGAAAACGAAAGAGAAACAATTAATGCAGCTCGGACTCATAAACACACTCATTATTGATAGATTCACGCCGCCAGGTGCCTTTCTAAGAGACACCGAAGGCCATGAAGTTTTACTCCCTCAAAAATACCTTTTAGATGAATTTGAACTAGAGCAGGAAATAGATGTTTTTGTTTTTAAGGACAGTGAACAAAGAATCGTATCTACAACTGAAAAACCTCATCTCCTCCTTGGTGAATTTACCTACCTTAGAGTCACACAAATTCAGCCTATTGGAGCATTTGTTGATTGGGGGCTTGACAAAAACCTTCTCGTTCCATATAGTGAACAGCTGTACAATCTCGAAGAAGAAGAGTCTTATCTAATCACATTAAAACATGATGAAAAAACAGATCGACTCTATGGAAGTATGAAAGTAAAAAACCTTTTAGAACCATGTGTAGAAGATATGAAAGGTCAAAAAGTAGACCTATTAATATGCGAATACAACGATCTAGGAATTAGTGTTATTGTGAATAAAAAATATGACGGTCTTATCTTTAATAGCAATATTATTGCAGACATTAATCATGGAGACGAAATAGAGGGATACATTGAAAAGGTAAGAGAAGATGGTAAGCTAGATGTCAGATTAGAACCCATAACAGTTGAGAAATACGATCTAGCGATTGATAAAATCTTGTCTTTGTTAAAAAGAAAAGGAAAGCTTCACCTTACGGATAAATCTTCACCAGATGACATTAATTCTGCACTTGGTATGAGCAAAAAAACGTTCAAGCAATCAATAGGTAAGCTTTATAAATGGAGAAAAATAAAGCTTCACAAGGAATATATAGAGCTAAGCCAACCTACTTCGGGTGATACGACCTGACAGCTTCTTTAATTACGCTTTCGAGACTTAAGCTCATCTTTTTTCTTTCTTGTTTTGCATACATTTCCATTTGGTCTGTATAATGGGGGCCTGATTTATTCCTGGAATTCCCGTATGGCAAAACAGTTTCAATTTCCACTCCCTCTTCCGAATACCGTATAATCATTATATATGATTCTCCGTGAACAGGCTTCACTGTGCCATCTATATCGGGTACTGATGTCATGGCCGCAATCATATCTGTTAAACCAGGAACCGCAAGCTCTTTTCCCTCCCTCCTATGTCTTTGGTATTCTCTCAGCTCTATATCTAACCTACCAAAATATTTCATTAAATGTTTTTGAGATTGATTTAGACATGAGGCTATCAAATCATTTTCATTTAGGATTTCACTTTTCTGTTTTAAATAGCTTTGATAATAAACGGCCCATTGGGCCGCACCTATATTTGTCGTATCCGCTCTATGGTTCCAATTTTGAATTAAGCCAATTAAATCAGCATATTCGGGATAATCTGCGGAAGACACATCAAAAATTACAGCCGCTCCAGATGGCGTCCAAATTTCGTCCGGATATTGAATGTCATATTTAATATTATAAAAATCGTCCATACTCATCTTCGCATTGATTTGATTCATAAGATTTTCAAAACGAACACTTCGATTGTTAAAATCCTCCATGTAATCCAATTTGTGTTTTTCAAAATCTTGTGGATTTAAATTGTCATCAGGATGAGCACAATTGAATGGAGAATTGTTCGTATTGAAAAGGTACCCATGTGATGGGTTTAAAAGTTTCGGTAAATCCTCGTAGGAAAGGAATCCTTTTGGCAAAACCGCATTGGTGTCCCCTATCATAATGTCATTTTTCCTCAAACCTCCTCCAATCTCTCTATCCTGAACCTTACCAAGGCTCATGTAAAAAATAGAGTCCTTTCGATCAGCATACATGACATTAAACCTTGGAATAGCCATCATTTTTAAGGCAGATTCAAATTCATTCCAATTTGATGATTTATTCATTTGATACCACTCATCAATCGATGAAATATTTTCAAAGGCATTCGAATGAAATGAAAAATAACCCTTTTTGTTTTTCAATACAGGTCCAAATACGGACCATATAAGTTTTTTCTTTACACCTAAAGTGATTCCTATTTTTGTTTTCATTTTCAACTTTACTTTCTCTGTTGAAAAAGGAGTCCATTGACCATCAAACCAATATTCATTTTTATTTTTTGGATTAACCTTAAGCTGATATACATCAATCAGGTCAGGATAATTGTAGGTATGCGTCCATCCTAAATTTTCATTTGTACCAATCATAGGAAATGGAGCTCCGGGAAACAAACCACCGAGCATGTTCCAACCCTGGTCAGATATTACATGTGCCTCATACCACGAGAATGGACCTTCAAGTGGCTGATGCGTGTTTACATTTAAAATAGTCTTTTGATTTTCCATTATTTTCCTGCTAAAAGCAAAAGCATTCGATCCAATAGATTTCTGTTCCATTTTGGCATTATTTTCTTCAACCGTTTCGACCGTATTTCCCAAAATTTTTCCCAGAATATCACCTGTGTCTGAAAAGAAATGAATGACAAGATTATACCCCGTAAGATAATCCATTACCGAAAATGGAAAGCTGTTTTTCACCAACACCTCATCAGGATACGCTTCAGCATAGGCATTTATACCTTCCACATAACCCTCAATCACCTCAATTATTTCTATTGAAAGATCTTTATAGTGTTTCTCTGCGGTTTCTCGACAACGCAATAATTCCACCAAATAATCCATTAGCACCCCCTCTTTACCAGCATACCTTCCCATTAATGCTTTTGAGGGTAGAAAAGTATTTTGCATCGTTTTAAAATCATCTTCTGCATGTGCCCAAGCCAAACCATAAGCCACATCACGATCTGTCTTGCCGTGAACATGAGGGACCCCATAAGAGTCTCTGTAAATAGTGATGTCTTCAGGAACCGTTTGAGCTAACAGTTGAATAGCAAAAAAAAGAAAGAAGAATACTGCAATTTTTTTCATACACAAATTTAATGAACTAACATGGATTTTATCAATTTGTTGTTCAAACTAAAAATATTATCAATCAAAAGGCTCTTTATTAAAATCTATGTCTATTGATGCAATCAATCTAAAAACATATATTTGCCCATAATTTTTTAGCAATGGCAAATACTTCAGATATCAGAAATGGGTTGTGTATCAAGCACAATGATAAATTATTTCAAATAAAAGAATTTCAGCATGTAAAACCTGGTAAAGGTCCTGCTTTTGTTCGAACAAAGATGAGACAAATCGAAAGTGGAAGGCTCTTAGACCACACCTTCTCTGCAGGACACAAGATTGAAATTGTCCGCATTGAAAACAGAGATTATCAATACCTGTATCAGGATGGTGACGCTTATGTCTTTATGAATAGTGAAAATTATGAGCAGGTTAATATTGAAGCATCCATGATTGAAAAGCCACTCTTTTTACAGGAAGGAATGATTGTAAGTATTTTGTTCCACGCTGAAGAAGAAAACCCTTTAGTATTAGAATTACCCATGTATATTGTTTCAGAAATCACTTATACAGAGCCCGGTGTAAAAGGAGATACAGCTACAAATTCAATGAAACCTGCAACAATTGCAACTGGCGCCGAAATTCGAGTGCCCCTTTTTATTGAAAATGGAGAAACTGTAAAAGTAGATACAAGAACAGGAGTTTATGTTGAAAGGGTAAAAAACTAATCGATGAAAAACACAGCACTTACCCATAAACACAATGAGTTGGGAGCGAAAATGGTTCCGTTTGCAGGATATTCTATGCCTGTGCAGTATGAAGGCGTATCTATCGAACACGAAACAGTCAGAAATGGCGTCGGCGTTTTTGACGTTTCCCATATGGGAGAATTTATTTTAAAAGGACCTAATGCTCTTGAACTTATACAAAAGTTCTCTTCAAATGATGCATCGAAATTATTTAATGGTAAGGCTCAATATTCGTGTATGCCAAACGGCAAAGGGGGTATTGTTGACGATTTGATTATCTATCGAATAGCAGAGGATGAATATTTCTTAGTAGTTAACGCATCCAATATAGAAAAAGACTGGGATTGGATTTCTTCTTTGAATGACCTAAATGTAGAAATGAGTGATGTTTCTGATGAATACACCTTACTTGCTATTCAAGGCCCAAAAGCAGCCTCTTCAATGCAGGCTTTGACTGATATTAATCTTTCTGAAATGACCTACTACACCTTTCAATATGCAGCCTTTGCGGGAATAAAAGATGTAATGATCTCTGCTACAGGCTACACAGGTTCAGGAGGATTTGAAATATATGTCAAAAATAAAGACGCCGAAGAATTGTGGAATGCTGTTTTTGAAGCAGGAAAAGAATCTGGAATTAAACCCATTGGACTCGCCGCTCGTGATACTCTGCGGTTGGAAATGGGCTATTGCTTGTATGGAAATGACATTAATGACGAAACTTCTCCATTAGAGGCAGGTTTAGGCTGGATTACTAAGTTTACCAAAACATTTATAGACAGTGGTTATTTAGCAAAGCAAAAAGAGGAAGGTATAAAAAGAAAGCTGATCCCCTTTGAAATGATTGATCGAGGGATCCCTAGGCATGGTTATGAAATTATAGATGCAAACGACAACGTAATTGGGCACGTCACCTCTGGCACAATGTCTCCAAGCATGAAAATAGGAATTGGTCTGGGTTATGTTCAAAAACAATATGCTGGAATTGATACTGAGATTTATATTTCAGTTAGAAACAAATCACTAAAAGCGAAAATTGTAAAGCTTCCCTTTTACAAAAAATAAAGCTTACCTCGCTTCAATAAGAGCGCGTCTTATGTCATCAGGTAAAATTCCAGAAGGTCTTTTTTCTAATGCTTTTCGAATTCTTTTAACAGATCTTATTTCATATAGATAAATCCGCCAATTCTGATTCAAGTATTCTTGGATCTCATTTCTAGAAAGAGATTCATATCGAACAACCAAACCCGCTAATTGCGGGTAAGAACTCAAATATGAATCCATAATAGATTTGGAATCCGTATCTAAATAAGTTTGATAATCATCAACAAAATAAGACACCCATGAGCCATTTACTAGAATTACATTGACTTCGCATACTGCTTCCATAAGAATAGCATCTAGAGCCTCTTTAAATAGCATTGGGTCTACAATTATTCCTGATGACTGATTATAGGACTTTATATCAATAAATAACTGATCTGAATCATCAAATAGATGAATAATATCTCGGAGCTTACATAGCCTCTCTTTCTTCATTGTCTGATAAGACTGTTCTTCAAGGAAATCCGTATGATATTCGGGAATAGAACCTTCAACACCTAGAGACAAATAAAGATCAACGTCATGACAAAGCCAAAGTTCGCCATCAACATCCATTTGCACATCAACTTCAACACCATTCACTCCTGAAAACTGCATCGCCAACTCAACGGACTCAAATGTATTGTCGTGATAAATTGACATTAAATGATCCAGTCCCATTCCCCCATGTCCGATGATTAAGACTTGGTCAAAATCTCCTTTTTTTTGACATGAACTCAAGAATAAAATAAAAACCAATAAAAACCTATATCTCATATGACAGACCCATTGAAAAATGAAAATTAGGATAAATTAAATATACTCTCGCACTATTGCCCATAAAAGACTCTCTAAGCAAACCTATAAACGTCTTTTGAAAAAATTTAAAACGTCCCCCAATTTGGAATAAATACCCCGCGCATAATTCATGATGATTTGTAAATGAAGGTCTATTGTAAAAAGAAAAATAATACCCGGTTCCAATACCCATTATTATTTTTCGAGCTTTAGAAACGCTCTTCTTTAAAGGATTATAATAAACGTCTACTCCCGTCCTGATAAAGGGATTGGATTGAAAAACAGAATGAATCAATCCAAAACCTAGTGATGGATTCACCGAAAATGATCTTATGGATTTGATGTAAGTAAAAGTGGTGTAAAAATCATTTCGTTCGGCACTTAACGACAAGGCTATCGATGGTTTCGATTCATCTACAGGCACTGATACAGATTGAGCAATTCCGAAATTAATCGAACCTATAAAAAAG
The DNA here is from genome assembly GCA_042094515.1 of Crocinitomicaceae bacterium. Lineage (GTDB taxonomy): Bacteria > Bacteroidota > Bacteroidia > Flavobacteriales_D > Crocinitomicaceae > UBA952. The sequence goes on along the minus strand of JBELDA010000014.1, from coordinate 22,746 downwards.
AAGAAAAACATGCGCATTCGTTCTTAAAACTTTGGGCATTTCTTACACGCAAAACCCTTTTTCTTAAATTTTTTGCAGCACTTTTTTTTCTTTTTATCAAAGTCGAAATGGACTTCTTTTAAAACGGAATCAAAAACACAATCAGAAGGGTTCTTTTTCATTATTTAGAATAATTCTAAACAAAGGTAATAACATTATTTGATATTATACCGTTTAACAATAATTCTGTAACAATTGTATTTATTTGAATTAAAAAAGCATGAAATTACTTTTACTTCTTTTTGTATTTACAAGTCCAACACTGGCCTTTAACCAAAAGCAATTGACCCTTTATTTTCCAACGGACAAATCGTATATGCTTCATTCAAGTAAAATGGAGCTCAAAAAAATGATTGAATCCAAACAAATTAAAAAAGTCATAAAGATTGTTGGGTATACAGACTCTACTGCTTCACATGCCTACAATAAAGAATTGGCTGAGAAAAGAGTGCTAGATATTAAATATTATTTAACCTCGAACGGAGTCTCATTTGCTGATAATTTCAGCTCAAAAGCTATAGGTGAAAACTTTAACCAACATAAAGAGCTCTCCAAAAACAGAAAAGTCATTATTAAATATGAAGGCAATGCTATAGAAGCAAATCAAATCACAAAACTAAAAGATCTTAAAAAAGGAGAAACGCTCGCCTTAAAGCATTTGAATTTTGAACCAGGACTTGATCAATTTCGAGAAATAGCTTTTCCTGTTTTAAAAAACTTATTAGAAACAATGATTGAACGAGAGGATTTAAACATTAAAATTCATGGGCACATTTGCTGTACGTTCTCAGATGACACAAGCCTATCTACAAGAAGAGCTCTAAAAGTGCGCAATTACCTCATCAAAAATGGAATCAGTCCTAATCGTTTAACTCACGCAGGTCACGGTAGCTCTAGACCGATCCACCCTCTTCCCGAAAAAAACGAAGAACAAATGAAAGAAAATCGAAGAGTTGAAATTGAAATTATTTCTGTAAACGAATAATTAAACCAGCCCTTGATCTATCATAGAATCAGCAACTTTTACAAATCCCGCAACATTAGCTCCTTTCACATAATCAACAGTACCATCTTCAAGCTTTCCATATTTCACACAAGCCTCATGAATAGAAACCATAATTGAATGAAGCTTTTCATCAACCTCTTTTGAGGTCCATGACATTCTTAATGAATTTTGAGACATTTCAAGTCCTGATGTTGCAACCCCTCCGGCATTTGAAGCTTTTCCTGGTGCAAACAATACTTTTGAAGTATGAAATTCTTCGATCGCTTCAGGTGTACATGGCATATTTGCCCCTTCAGCTACACAAATAACACCATTAGATGTCAATAATTTAGCTTCATCGCCATTCAACTCATTCTGAGTAGCACATGGTAGAGCTATATCTACATCCTTTTCCCAAGGCCGTTTTCCTTCGACAAAAACAGCCGAAGAATATGTTTTCGCGTATTCTGAAATTCTACCTCTTTTTACATTTTTAAGCTCCATAACGTAAGCCAATTTCTCGGCGTCGATACCGTCAGCATCATAAATATATCCTTTAGAATCAGACAATGTAACCACTTTGCCTCCGAGCTCTGTTGCCTTTTCACAAGCGTATTGAGCTACATTTCCAGACCCTGAAATCGCCACAGTTTTACCATTGAACGATTCATTGTTTGTGGCCAACATTTCTTTTGCAAAATAAACCGTTCCGTAACCAGTTGCTTCAGGGCGAATTAATGATCCTCCCCAATTTTTGGCCTTACCCGTTAATACACCAGTAAATTCATTTCGAATTCTTTTATACTGACCGAACATATATCCAATTTCCCTTCCGCCTACTCCAATATCTCCTGCTGGAACATCGGTATCAGCTCCAATATGTCTGGACAATTCAGTCATAAAGGATTGACAGAACTTCATTACCTCATTATCTGATTTACCCTTTGGGTCAAAATCCGATCCACCTTTTCCCCCACCTAATGGAAGTGTTGTTAATGAATTTTTGAATATTTGTTCAAATCCAAGAAACTTTAAAATAGATAAGTTCACTGAAGGGTGAAATCTCAATCCACCTTTATAAGGTCCAATTGCAGAGTTAAATTCCACTCGATAACCTCTATTAACCTGAACATTTCCTTCATCATCCAACCATGGAACCCTAAACATAATCGTTCTTTCTGGCTCAACAATTCGATCTAAAATTCGAGCAGTCTTGTATTTTGGATTTGATTCAATAAAAGGTATTACTGTTTCAGCAACCTCTTGAACCGCCTGCAAAAATTCTGGCTCATGACCATTTTTAGCGCTTACGCGCTCCATAAAAGATTCTATTTCTGAATGAAAATTATCTGACATAAGTGATATCATTAATTGGTTAATTCTTGGCAAAAGTAATCAAGATTTGGCAATGTTAAATTTTTATTAAAAAAAACTTAACAATAAATTGTGAAGCACTTAAAATCAATAGTTTAAACAATAAATGTCAAAATTTACAACTAAATGAACTATTTTTGTCATTTAAGAAGCAACCTACAAACTACGTTTATCGTTTAACTTTAAACTTAACTATTAGACCTTATGAGGTATTTTTTAACTCTTATTTGTTTCATTCTTGCAGCAAGTTTACACTCACAGCAAACTATATGTCTTGGTGATGATGTAACCGTTTGTGGAGGTTCTCTTGTAATTGAAAACTGTTCTCCTTCTGGTCCCAACATTTCTAATGGCATTAACTTGAATTCACCTACAGTTATCCCAACATTGACTGATGATTCTTTCAGTGGTCCTGTTCCTATAGGTTTTGACTTTACATTTTATGGAAACATTTTTAATGAGTGCACAATAGGTTCGAACGGTATTATTTCATTTAACATGGGAAATGCCAATGGGTATTGTCCTTGGGCTTTAGGAGGTGTAGGAACTCTACCTTCTGCAGGAACAGCGGTTACACTAAATTCAATCATGCCGGCTTATCAGGACATGAATCCGAGTGTAGGAACCAGTCCGAATGGAAATATTCAATACCAAACTATTGGTACTGCCCCAAATCGAAAATTGGTCATTCTTTACAGAGAAATTGGTGCTTTTTCATGTGGAATTTCCGAATGTAATTACATAGGGGTAATTCTATATGAGACCTCAAATAATATTGAGATTCATATTGGAAAGAAAACAGTGTGTGGATCCTGGAATGGTGGTCTTGCTATTCAGGGAATACAAAACGGTAACGGCACTATTGCACATATTACAGCAGGAAGAAACAATACCATATGGCAAGCCAATAATGATGCTTACAGGTGGGAATACCTTGGAGGTAATAATTACAATGTCACTCCAATCACGTATGTTCAAATCACTGGAACTGGAAGCAGTCTTGTATGGAACAATACCTTAGGAAATACTTCCCCTTACAATGGAGGAACCTTATCTATTACTACCGTACCATCGGGAACTACAGGATATTTCTTAACAAGCTCCGCTTGCGGAACAGCATTAGGAGCCGTATCTGATACCTCTTGGGTGACTACGGCTTCCCCTGAAGTAATTGCCACTTCTACGCCAGATGTTTGTAGTCAAGGATTAGGAACTGTTAGCGCCTCTCCAGGAACAGGCTCTCCTCAACCCTGTACTTATTCATGGCCTGCATTAGGCGCAAACACACAAACAGTCAATAATATTACGGCGGGAACCTATTCTGTATTTATGACAGATGGAAACGGATGTACATCAAATGCAACAGTTACTGTTGGTGATAGTCCAGCAACATTTACAGGTTCTTATTCACCAGTTTCATGTAGTGGAGGATCTGATGGAACGGCAACAGCAACGATGACACCATCAGATGGCACAGAAACTTATCTCTGGAGTGACGGACAGACAACACAAGTAGCAATAGGATTGATTGCGGGAACTTATACATGTGATGTAAGTGCTGGCTCAGGGTGTAACGGAACGGTCACCGTCACCGTTGATGAAATCCCTTCTATGATTTTGAGTATCGAAGATCAACAAGACGCGTTGTGTAATAGCCTAAACGATGGAATGGTTATGGTCGATGTGATACAAGGCACGAGTCCATATACATACGCGTGGGATCAAAGTAGCTCAATTGACAGTGTAGCGAACGATTTATTTGCTGGCACGCACATGGTTACAGTAACTGATGCCAATGGATGTACAGATCAAATATCAGCTACAATTAGCGAACCACAGCCATTAAGTATAACAGACCTAACACCAGATTCAGTTATTTGTGCAGAAGCTTACATTGATATCCAAGCCACAGGAAATGGCGGTTCTACACCATACATATATACTTGGACGGAAAACGGGAATTCTCTAGATATTGGTCAAACAGTTACTGTAAACCCCACGGGAAACAATACCATATATTGCGTTACACTATCTGAAGAATGCGGATCACCCACAATTACGGAATGTTTAACTGTTACATTCCCTGATCCAATTATTCCTCAAATCACTCCTGACATACCTGTTCAATGCTTACCTGGTGAATTCACTTTCTATAATAGTTCTACTAATGCTGGAGAAATTTTCACAACTGAATACATCTTTTCAAGCGGAAATGTGATTTTAGCGAATGGAGATGAGGATGTTCAACTTACCCTTCCAAATCCAGGCTTGTATGACCTAAATGTGAATATCATATCTAATTACGGCTGCCTTTATACTGGAGAGTTTAATTCTATTGTAGAAGTAACACCTCTGCCCACAGCTAATTTTAATATTTCTCAAAATCCAGTGACTTGGTTTGAAGCTGAAATTCAAACAAGTGAAACTTCTATTGGCAATATAGTAGATTACGAATGGTTTAGTCCTGGCTCAAGTTCTTTAATTAACAATGGTGGTAGTGCTCTAATTTCGTACCCTGAAGGAGTTACTGGAACATATCCAATTACTTTAGTTGTAACAACAAATGAAGGCTGTTCAGATTCAATTACTTTGGAAGTGGAAGTAGTACCCGATGTTATATTCTATGCTCCAAATACGTTTACACCTGACGACGATGAGCATAACCAAACATGGTCTATTGTCATTGAAGGCATTGATGAAATGAATTTCAATCTAGAGATCTATAATCGCTGGGGAGAAATGGTATGGAAATCCCGTGATATCAAAGCAGAATGGGATGGATCATATGCGGGAGGTATTGTTCCAGAAGGCACCTATATTTGGAAAGCCTCTTACAAGGAAAAGAACAATGATGGTAAAAAATTGTATTCAGGATATATCAACGTAATCCGCTAACTTAATCTTAATGAAAAATAAAATCACTCTTGTACTTACAAGTGCAATAATACTAACGTCATGTGATGTGCTTAATGAAGCCGCACAGCATGCTGACGGTCTAGTAAACTCAAATAGCAATAATACTGAAACACCTAATCCTCTTACGAACGGTGAGGTAATTTCCGGATTGCGTGAAGCTTTGAACATAGGCATCGATAATTCTGTAAAAAGCACCTCTGTAATAGATGGCTTTTTAAACAATAACGAAATTAGGTTGCCCTTTCCGCCAGATGCTCAAAAGGTAAAAGAAAAAGCATTGGATCTTGGCTTAGATAATCAGGTGGAAAAATTTGAAACAACTTTGAATAGAGCGGCTGAAGAAGCTTCAAAGGAGGCATTACCTATTTTTATAAATGCCATCAAAAGCATGACCGTTGAGGATGGGTTCGCTATTTTAAATGGTGGTAATGGTGCAGCAACTGACTATTTAAAAAATCAAACAAAAACCCAGCTTAAAGAGGCGTTCATGCCCAAGGTAAAGGAGGCTATATCTAAAGTCAAACTTACCGAATACTGGAATCCATTGATTACAAAATATAATACTGCAATGACCTTAACAGGAGGTCAAAAGCTAAACCCTGACCTTGATGAATTTGTTACTGACAAGGCTATAGAAGGCCTATTCCACATGGTCAAAAAAGAAGAAGACAAAATCAGGTTAGATCCAATGGCAAGAGTTACTGATTTGTTGACTCGGGTTTTTGGAAGCCTTAACAATTAATATATTTTGAAAAAATTTGCAGCAACTGAGCTTGTCCTAAATTCTAAAAATCAAGTATACCATCTAGGTCTAAGCCCCAAAAATGTAGCCGAAAAGATTATTCTTGTAGGTGATCAAGAAAGAGTTTCTTTGGTATCATCTCAATTTGACAATATCGAGTTCAAATCTAGCCATCGCGAATTTTTCTGCCATACAGGCACGTACAAAAACAAACGGATATCTGTAATTTCAACTGGTATTGGCACAGATAATATTGACATTGTAATAAACGAAATAGATGCCCTATTTAATATTGATTTAGAACTAAAAACGGAGAAACCTACAAGACAACAAGTTGAACTACTAAGAATTGGAACATGCGGGATTTTACAATCAGACATCCCTGTTCATTCTTATGTGTTGTCTGAATATGCACTTGGACTTGACAATGTTGGTCATTTTTATGATCTTTCTTTAAGTAAAGAAGAAGAAATTCTATTGCATAATATTTCAGAATACAGCATCTTTCCAAAAAACATTATTCCATACATTAAAAAAGCAAGCCAAGAGTTTATGAATAAATTTGATGGGCCACTATGTCATAAAGGAATTACAGTTACTAGCTCGGGTTTTTATGGTCCTCAAGGACGTGAATTGAGAATACCTACACACACAAGAGGCTTACATGGTAAACTCGAGAGTTTTAAAGATTCTAATGGGAATCGATTTGTAAATTTTGAGATGGAAAGCTCCGCACTATTTACTTTGGGACAGGGACTCGGACATTCATGTGCGACAATTTGTTTAGGGATCGCAAATAGACCTAATCTTACCTTTTCAAGTGATTATTCTAATGATATGATTAAACTCATCGCTTACGCATTAGACCGAATTTAATCCTTTAAAAAGCGATCTAAAGTAAGGTGAAGATTTATTCCTCTCAACTCTTTTCCTTGGGCTATAACCCTACCCTTCCCATCAATCAAAACAGCAAACGGGATAGAGCTCACCTCATATAAACGGCTGGCCTTTTTCTTCTTATCCCATCCGTGATTTTTCCAAGCCAAACCATCATTTTTAATGGCAGAAATCCAAGCCGACTTACTTTTATCTAGAGATACACTGAAGATTTCAAGACCTTTTCCATTTTTGAATTTCCGTTTTCGGTATTTGTAATAGGCTTCTACAATATTTGGACTTTCTCTTCTACATGGACCGCACCATGAAGCCCAAAAGTCAATTAGAACAAGCTTTCCTCTCAATTTTGAAAGCTTTATTTTTTTTCCATCCGGATTGTAAAGCTCAATTTCTGGAGCGAGCTCATCTTTATCAAAAACTTTTCCAGATTGCTGGTGATAATTGTTGTTAAATATGATGAATAAGAAGATACCTATTGAAATAATTCCAAATGAATAAGTAATCTTTTTCATATTAACCTATTCTCCTTATATCCGCTCCGATGTTATTTAAACGATACTCAATATCTTGATAGCCCCTGTCAATCTGTTCTATATTATGAATGACACTCTTACCCTTAGCCGAAAGAGCTGCGATTAATAAGGATACACCTGCTCTAATATCTGGAGAGGTCATGCTAATTCCTCTTAGGTCATGCTCACGATTCAAGCCAATAACCGTTGCTCTATGCGGGTCACATAGTATAATTTGAGCTCCCATATCTATGAGCTTATCCACAAAGAACAATCGTGACTCAAACATTTTTTGATGAATCAACACAGATCCTTTTGCCTGGGTAGCCACAACCAAAATAATCGATAATAAATCCGGAGTAAAACCGGGCCACGGCGCATCATAAATAGTAAGGATGGAGCCATCTATAAAGTTTTCAATCTCATATGAATCCTGAGCGGGAACATAAATATCATCGCCTCTTCTTTCGAGCTTAATTCCTATTCTTTTAAAAACATTTGGAATAACACCTAAGCTATCATAACTCACATCTTTGATTGTAATTTCAGATTTGGTCATTGCAGCAAGACCAATAAAGCTACCTATTTCAATCATGTCAGGGTTGACTCTATGGTAACACCCGCCTAAAGATTTTACACCTTCAATAATCAGCATATTTGATCCAACACCACTTATTTTGGCACCCATAGAATTCAGCATTTTACACAATTGCTGTATATATGGCTCGCATGCTGAATTGTAGAATGTTGTTTTTCCTGAAGCCATTACTGCAGCCATTACCACATTAGCTGTACCAGTTACAGATGCCTCCTCTAGATGTATATAAGTTCCTTTTAGTTTTTTACATTCAACGGAATAAAAATGCTCACCACCATCATAATTAAATGTAGCACCTAGCTTCGCAAAGCCTTCAAAATGAGTATCTAATCGTCTACGACCTATTTTATCTCCTCCAGGTTTCGGAATATATCCTACACCGAATCTTGCAAGTAAAGGTCCAACAATCATAATAGAGCCTCGCAAAGAGGATGCCCGCTTTTTAAAATCTTCAGTTTCAAGATATTTTAAATCAATTTCTTTCGCCTGAAAAATATAGGTGCCTTTTTCCACTTTTTCCACTTTCACACCCATTGCCTGTAAAAGAGCTATAAGCTTATTTACATCAATAATGTCCGGAATATTAGAAATGGTGACTTTTTCAGAGGTCAACAATGGAGCACATAAAACCTGCAAGGCTTCGTTCTTAGCTCCTTGAGGTACTAGCTCCCCTTTTAAAGGTTTTCCCCCATGAATTTCAAATGAAGCCATAACTTATTTTTTATATTTCTTTTTCTTTGACTTGTAATTGGACTTGTTCGACTTGTTGGATTTTGAAAATTTCTTATTCATACCCATTGTACGAAGCATCTGATTTGTACTAACGAGGTCGTCTGGATTTTCAATTGACATTTCCCCATTAGACAACTCATTCAAGTTTTCTGCAATCACATGGTTTTCAACAGCCCCATTATTATGCACGAGATATTGCTTTTTCATGAAGTTGGCCATTGCCATTTTAAATGACTCCTTCGCTTCTGGCTCTTCAATCTCAGTTGCTGTTTTAAGTAGTCTTTCGGTATACTTGCCATAATGACCATATTTTATTTTACCCGACGGATAGCTCATTTGATTCGGCTTTTCATTGAGTACCTCTTGCTTCGGGATTTCATAAGGAGAATCTACATCCAGCTTAAAATCCGACATAAGAAATAAATGAGTCCATAATTTGTGGCGAAAGTCATCTACATCTCTTAAATGCGGATTTAATTGCCCCATAACCTCAATAATTGCCTGAGTAGCTCTATTTCTTTCCGTCCTATCCTCGATTTCCATAGCATGAGAAATCATGTTCTGAACGTTTCGACCATATTCAGGTAGAATTAATTTTTCTCTTGTTGTATTGTATTCCATAAATTAATTTTCTAAGATATTACCTAAGGCATTTTCGAAGATTTCTTTTGCTTCATTTACAAATCCAAAATGTTCATCATCTATCACCATTTTTCCTTTGGTCACATGTCCAAGTAAAGTCAAATTTACTTTTGATGAAATCATGTATTCTAAAAACTCATCCTCTTCATCTTCAGAGACAGCAACAACAACTCGTCCCTGACCTTCTCCAAACAAAAATGCATCTTCACGTATTTCTGAATCTGTAATTATATCAAAGCCTAAATTACGATTTAAACACATCTCTACCAAAGTTACATAAAGTCCGCCATCTGCAACATCATGCGCTGCATTTATTAATTTGTTATTTATGAGACTTTTAACCGCGTCCTGCATTTTAAATTCTTCATCTAAATTAAAATATGGTGCGGGAGAAGCTTTAACACCGTGATAATTCGCAAGATATTCTGAAGAAGAAATATCTTCCCTATACTCACCTATTAAGAAGATTAAATCCCCTTTTGATTTAAAATCTAAAGACATTAATTGATTTTTATCTTCTAAAATTCCAATCATTCCAATCGTTGGTGTTGGGTATACTGGAATCTCGACACCATCAGTTACTGACTGGTTATAAAATGACACATTACCACCTGTTACAGGTGTTTTAAATTTTAAACATGCAGCCGACATTCCTTTAATTGCACCCACAAATTGCCAATAGGATTCAGGATTATAGGGGTTTCCGAAATTCAAACAATTTGTAATCGCACTTGGCAATCCTCCTGAACATACAATGTTACGAGCAGCCTCTGAAACAGCAATCATCGTTCCCACCTCAGGGTCAGCATTTACATATCTTGAATTGCAATCAACGGTCATTGCCAAACCTTTATTTGATCCTTTTATGTTGACTACTCCGGCGTCTGAAGGAACATTTGTGGTCATTGTTCTCGTTCCAACCATAGAATCATATTGCTCATAAACCCATTTTTTTGAGGCTATATTTGGCATTGCCAATAATGCATGCGCTACATCCTTCAATGAATCCGGTTCCTTAATAGAATCAATATTGAATTTTTTATACTCTTGGTAATAGGCAGGCTCAGAATATTCTCTTTCATATTGAGGAGCTCCTCCACCCAACACTAAAGATTCAGCAGGTACATCACCTACTAGTTCACCATCCATGTAATATCTAATTCTTTTCGTATCCGTAACTACACCGATCTCCTCGGCATGGAGGTCCCATTTTGTAAATATTTCTTTAACGACATCTTCTTTGCCCTTTTGAACAACTACCAACATCCTTTCCTGTGATTCTGATAAAAGAATTTCATAAGGCAACATATTATCTTGCCTTGTGGGGACATGATCAAGATTTATTTCCATTCCTACGTCTCCAGCAGCACTCATTTCACAAGTTGAGCAAGTGATCCCAGCGGCACCCATATCCTGCATCCCAACTATGGCATCAGTTTTAGATAATTCCATCGTGGCTTCCAATAGAAGCTTTTCCATAAACGGGTCTCCAACCTGAACGGAAGGTAAATCAGATGCTGAATCTTCTGTGATATCTTTTGAGGCAAATGCCGCTCCAGCAATCCCATCCTTTCCAGTTGAAGAACCAACTATAAAAACGGGGTTTCCTGGTCCTTTTGCCGTTGCTGAAATCATATTATTTATATCAATAGTACCCGCCGAAAAAGCATTAACAAGTGGGTTTGTATTGTATGAATCATCAAATGCTACTTCTCCCCCTACAATAGGAATACCAAAGGCATTACCATAATCACCTATTCCTTTTACCACTCCTTTTACCAACCATTTAGTTCGGTCTCTTTCAATATTACCGAAACGTAATGAATTTAATTGTGCAATTGGCCTTGCACCCATAGTGAAAATATCTCGATTGATTCCACCTACCCCTGTGGCTGCTCCCTGATAAGGCTCAAGAGCACTTGGATGATTGTGAGACTCAATTTTAAATACACAACCCATTCCATCTCCGATATCTACCAACCCCGCATTTTCTTCTCCCGCCTTTACCAACATATGAGGTCCATCCTTAGGCAATGTCTTCAACCATAGAATAGAATTTTTATAAGAACAATGCTCAGACCACATCACGGAATATATCGCGGTTTCTGTGAAATTGGGCGTCCGTCCAAGGATATTTTTAATCATATCAAACTCATCCTCTCTTAAGCCCAAATCAACGGCTTGTTCAACGGTAGCTTCTACTTGAAGTGTATCATTCATGTGTTATCATTTTGTCGAACAAAAATAAGGATAATAAGGCTACAAGTATCGAATAAAACCGAATAAAATCAAAGCACTTGATTTAGACAAATGCACTCTATGTATTTAGGACAAATTATCATTATTTTGAGTACTTTTGTTTCCTAAAATATTTGATATGAGTTATGATATTATTGTAGTTGGAAGCGGACCTGGTGGATATGTTACAGCAATTCGAGCTTCACAGCTGGGATTAAAAACAGCCGTTGTAGAAAGAGAATCTTTAGGCGGAATATGCCTTAACTGGGGATGTATTCCCACCAAAGCATTACTAAAATCTGCAAATGTTTTTGAATATTTAAGTCATGCATCAGATTATGGAATTTCAGTTAAAGAGGCCAAAGCTGATTTTGGTGGAATGGTTAAGAGAAGTCGAGATGTTGCTGACGGAATGAGCAACGGCATCAAATTTTTAATGAAAAAAAATAAAATTGATGTTCTGAGCGGAACAGGAGTTCTCAAGGCAGGAAAAAGTGTAACCGTTACTGATGAATCTGGAAAGTCAACTGATTACAGCGCGAGTAAAGGAATAATAATAGCTACGGGAGCAAGATCCAGAGCATTGCCTAATCTCCCTCAGGATGGTGAAAAAATTATTGGTTACAGACAAGCCATGACATTAAAGAAACAACCCAAGAAAATGGTCGTTGTTGGTTCTGGTGCTATTGGTGTTGAGTTTGCTTATTTTTATAACGCTATTGGAACGGAAGTCACTGTTGTCGAATACATGCCTAATATTGTTCCCGTTGAAGATAAAGATGTATCTAAACAGCTTGAAAAATCTTTCAAGAAAGCTGGGTTAAATATAATGACCAATTCCTCTGTTGAATCAGTTGATACAAATGGTAAAGGATGTGTTGTACACGTCAAAACGGAAAAAGGTGAAGAAAAAATTGAATGTGATGTGGTATTGTCTGCAGTTGGAATTCAGGCCAATATTGAAAATATCGGACTCGAAGATCTTGGTATTGTTGTAGATAATGGAAAAATACTAGTCAATGATTTTTACCAAACCAATCTCCCTGGATATTATGCAATTGGAGATATAGTTCCTGGTCCAGCACTAGCACACGTGGCATCTGCAGAAGGAATTGTATGCGTTGAAAAAATAGCAGGACACAATCCCGAACCCATTGATTATGGCAACATTCCAGGATGCACCTATTGCTCACCTGAGATTGCCTCAGTAGGAATGACAGAAAAGGCTGCTAAAGACAAAGGTCTCGATATCAAAATTGGTAAATTTCCTTTTTCCGCATCAGGAAAAGCGAGTGCCGCTGGCGCTAAAGATGGATTTGTCAAATTAATCTTTGATGCAAAATACGGAGAATTGCTTGGTGGACATATGATAGGAGCCAATGTAACGGAAATGATAGCTGAAATTGTAGCCATAAGAAAGCTGGAAACTACAGGGGTGGATTTAATAAAAACCATTCATCCTCACCCTACCATGTCTGAAGCTGTTATGGAAGCTGCTGCTGCTGCCTATGATGAAGTTATTCATCTATAAAATCACTTATGAAACATTTCTTTTTTATTTTGAGCATTTCATTTTATTTCAATACAAATGCACAAAATACAGTTTGTCTTACAATTGAAAGTAATCCAAATTCCAATCAAGCAGGCCTAGGTTTGTTTACGAAATATGTAAATGTTTTAGATTGCTTTAGTGTTTATGCAGAGAGTAGTATTTCGGACGAAAAAGTATTACATGCTGCCGCCGTTGCTGCTGAACTACTTGACAATGATGAAAATGGATTTGTGGATGATGATGCTTTAAAGGCCGAATTGCAATTGCGAGGTGCCTTAATTCCTATATTTTATCAAGAAAACAGCAATGCAGAAAATCTGTTCTTCAATGAATATAATGGAGAAGGAGCTGCCGCCGTTTTGTACAATAATGAAATGAACCCAAGCACACCAGGTTATTGGGGGAGTGATGCGACTGTGGAAGAGGTTATACATGTTATTAATGCTATTGGACACACCTCTATTTACCCTTCGGCTTTTTCGGTCGAACCAAATTCATCTTTAATGACAACAGCAATGGATGTTGCAAGGGGTGGCCAATTTCTAATTATACCTAATCCATACCCTAGCGATGCATGGTATCATTATGATGATGAAACCTGTGATTATCAATGTATGGCTATTGAATATATGTATTGGTCAATTGTGTCTTGGATGGGTATATTAAATGATCAAAGCACTTGCGACGGCATTGCAAATGAATGGGAACCTTGCTCACCATCTCTATTTCAAAGCACCGATGTCCTAATGCATGCCTTGATTACAGATTCTCAATACAAGCTACCACAGCTCGCTCCAAATGGAAGCTATTGTCCAACAAATTCAGGAATTCATGAAGACTCAAAAGGGTCTATTCATCTTTATCCAAATCCGGCTTTAGAAAAGATAACTTTAGAAAATTCATTCTCGCATATTATAGATTTAAAAATCACCGACTATTTGGGACGCGAAATCAATCAACAACAATTGTATCCTGGAGCCAATATCATCAATTTAGACAGCTACAAAACTGGTGTTTACTCGATTAGCTATAATGGTAAATGTGAGAAATTCATTCACTTCAATCAATAAAGATTAAGTAGAATAAGAAAGCATTAAGACCGTAAAAAAATCAAAAATCCCTTGTAATACCCATAAATAACGAAAGGGGTTTTTTTGATCATATTTCCAAAAAGCGATGCCCAAAATGATCGATGGAATAGGTGTTAGCCAGTATAAACTACCAATTAAGCTAATAAAAAACATAACGAAAACAATCCCGATGATCCCAAAAGGGATTCTTAGATTTTTTTGATAGTTCCATAATACAACCGTCGCACACAACAATACGGTGACGCCTAATTTTAGCACATCAAAAACCAATAGACGATCAAGCTCGTGAAGCTTAATATTCGTGAAAAGTATTCCTGAAATCAATGGGTTGTATATGAGCTGTATAAAAGATACCAAGTAGAAAATCCAGACATATAGACTAATGTGCGTTCTGTTCCAGAAGAGAAACTGTGTAAATACAACGAAAAAAATAACATCAAATAATGGAAAAGGAATGAGAAAAAAAGAAGCATCCAAAAAAATTCCAAGAGCGTACATCAGAACTGTCAATACAGCAATTGAAATCAATTTTTCCTCCCTAATCATCACTTCCTATAACGTCATAGATGTAATCAAAAGTTGATAAAATATCTGGCTCACCGTCGATAATCGCGACATCGTGCTCAAAGTGAGCACTTGGTTTGCCATCTGCTGTAACAATTGTCCATTGATCATCCAACGTCACTACCTTCTCAGTTCCCATATTAATCATAGGTTCAATCGCAATAGTAAGACCATTAAGCAGTTTTTTACCTCTCCCTCTTCTGCCGTAATTTGGAACCTGTGGTTCTTCATGTAAGGTTTTACCCAAGCCATGCCCAACCAAGTCTCGAACGACTCCATAATTATGGGCCTCAGCGTGTTGCTGTATGGCCCACCCTATGTCTTCTAATCGATTTGAAACTGTACATTGTTCAATTCCCTTATACAAGCACTCTTTAGTGACTTTTAATAATTGTTTTACCTCTGTAGCTACCTTACCGATTTGAAAAGTATAGGCATGGTCCCCATAATACCCTTTGTAAACAGCACCACAATCAACAGAAACAACATCACCTTCTTGAAAAGGTTTGTCAGTAGGTAAACCATGAACAACCTGCTCATTCACAGAAATAAGAAGCGTACTGGGGCAGCCATATAAACCCAAAAAACCCGGTGTAGCGTCCTGAGAGATAATATAGTCATGTGCCATTTTATCAAGCTCCTTTGGTGTAATACCTTCCTTCATGTGTTTAGCAATCAAACCCAAAGTCCTACTCACTACCTGAGCGGCATCACGCATTATAGCTATTTCTTCTTTTGTTTTATATAAAATCATGTTTCTGCTGAATAATGACATGGGCTGCAAATTTAGGCAAATATCAATTGGCGAATACTATTTAAGCTCATTTAACCATTTAAGGGTATCGATTCCATCCGCATAATCATTAAGAGCTGGCTTTTGTGCCACTCCAAAAGGAATATACTCCATACCCACAACACATTGTAATTGATCTTTGTGCTGATTGAGATACTCTTTTATTTCTTCTTCTGAATCATAAAAGTGATAATTAATCATTCCTAACGGAGAAAACAACTCTACCGATTCCTTCAATAAAACAAAATTATTATCAAGTAACTGTTCTTGATTCAAAAGATGAACAGCCTTATTATAATCATAATTATTTCCATACTTTTTATTCTGGATCACGTCACCCATCAACACTATTCCCTCAAAAATCTGATTTAAATCGAATGATCTTGGCAATAATAAATGAGTTACATTCCGACATCCTCTTCCATAGTAATCAAAAATATCTTGAGCAAGTAGCTCAATATCTTGCTTACTCTCCTCTCCATTAAGTACCGCTAGTGAGGTCCTGTTCGATCTAAAAATATGAGGATATGAAGAAAAATATTGCTCAAAATATACTGAACTCGAATCACTACCTGTAGCTATAACCGCATCAAAATCGGCGATTTTACCTTCCGAAAAATCAATAAGACTAGTAAGCTTTGGCTCAAAAACCATTAAAAACTTAGACAATGCCGGTAACAAATATTTATCATCAGAGCTTAGCTTGGCTAAAAGCTTATTCCCTGATATTAATACACTCAAAAAATCGTGAAAACCAACCAAAGGAATATTTCCTGCCATTATCACAGCAACCGTTTTGGGTTTTTTCTGATATTCATATTCATTTGTCCACTTCGATAGTTTTTCTTTCGTTAATAATCCGCCCAAACTGAGTAACGATTTCCGAACCATATCTTCGGTAAACCATCCATTATAATGTTTTTGCCTTAGAATCAAGTCATTGAACTGATTATACTCTTCCTCTGTAATGCCTAATTCAAAACCTGACCATGTATTTGATTTGCCAAAATGAATCATCAATTTGCCAAGCTGATTAAACGCAATTTCTATTTGTTCTTTTTTCACTCCACAAATATACAAAGCATCTTTTTTCTTATTTGAACAAAAGATTCCAAATTCCGTTTCTATATTTGTAAAAAATTTGTTTGATATGGCAATAATGATTACCGACGAATGTATTAATTGTGGAGCATGTGAACCAGAATGCCCAAATAATGCCATTTATGAAGGTGGTGCTGAATGGAAATATTCTGATGGAACATCACTAAAAGGTATGATCACCACCCTTGATGGCGATGCGCTTGAAGCGGACCAAACCCAAGAACCTGTGGACATGGATGTTTATTACATCACTCATGATAAATGTACAGAGTGTGTAGGTTTTCATGACGAACCCCAATGTGCTGCAGTTTGTCCAGTTGATTGCTGTGTAGATGATCCCGATTATCGGGAGTCTGAAGATGAGCTTTTAGCAAAAAAGAGCTTTCTTCATCTATAAGCTTTATATCGGTTGCGCCTCTGAAATTATGATTTCAATATATGAAGCACCAACTCCTTGAGGGCTATAATTGGCATCATGCATTATATATCCATCACTTTTATATATCAAAGACATTATTTCGCTTTTTAACCTCCCTTCACCAATACCGTGAATGACCAACACTTTCGTTTTCCTTTTTGCCAAATTCTGATTGATAAATTCCCTGAATCTTTTGATTTGATAATTTAATTTATCATAAGAACTGTAACGACCGTCCTCATCTAGCAAAGCTTCAAAATGCAAATCAATAGAGGGAATGCGATCAAGATCTCTGTTCTTTCGGATTCCACTTGATTCATCTTCATCCTTAATGATGATTTTACCACTAATAATTGGTTTGGTTTTTACAACTAACGATAAAGAAACATCTTGATCAAAACCATGCTCGTCTTCAACCTTAACAATAGTTCCACTTATCCCAATAATTGTATAGATTCCCGTTTCATTCAAAATTGAAACCCGCTCTCCTATCGAAAATTTCATTTTAGTTGTTTTACATATTCCTGCGATACTGACCGCCCACCTGAAATAAGGCATTAGTCACCTGACCTAGCGAGGCCACTTTACAAGTCTCCATTAATTCTTCAAAAATGTTTTGATTTTTAACGGCCGCATCCTGAATCACTTTTAATCCTTCCTCTACCTCTTTATCATTTCCTTGATGAAGATTATTAAGCATAGATATTTGATATTTTTTCTCCTCCTCAGTTGCCCTAATGACCTCCTTAGGAAGAATAGTTGGAGAACCTTTGGAGCTCAAAAAAGTATTGACACCTATAATAGGGAATTCACCTGTATGCTTTAAAGTTTCATAGTACAAGGACTCTTCTTGTATTTTAGATCGTTGATACATAGTTTCCATTGCACCTAACACTCCTCCTCTTTCCGTAATACGATCAAACTCAGTAAGTACAGCTTCTTCAACAAGATCGGTTAAATCTTCTATAATAAAAGATCCTTGCAAAGGGTTTTCATTTTTGGCAAGTCCCAATTCTCGATTGATAATAAGCTGAATAGCCATTGCCCGCCGCACCGATTCCTCTGTGGGAGTTGTAATCGCCTCATCATATGCATTGGTGTGAAGAGAATTACAATTGTCGTATATCGCATATAGAGCTTGAAGTGTTGTTCTTATATCGTTAAAGTCTATTTCTTGAGCGTGTAAGGATCTTCCCGAAGTCTGAATATGGTATTTAAGCATTTGAGCTCTTGCATTCGCACCGTACTTTTTACCAAGAGCCTTTGCCCAAACCCTTCTGGCAACGCGACCAATAACCGCATATTCAGGATCGATTCCATTAGAGAAAAAGAATGATAAATTTGGTCCAAAGTCATTTATACTCATTCCTCGGCTCAAGTAATATTCCACATATGTGAAGCCATTAGCCAAAGTAAAAGCAAGTTGCGTTATAGGATTTGCTCCAGCTTCAGCAATATGATATCCAGAAATAGAAACAGAATAAAAGTTACGAACTCCTTTTTCAATAAAATATTCCTGTACATCGCCCATTAATCTCAAAGCAAATTCTGTTGAAAATATACATGTGTTTTGAGCCTGATCCTCTTTTAATATATCAGCTTGTACGGTTCCTCTAACCTGTTTTAGTGTATCTGCTTTGATTTGTTGATATACATCAGCTTCTAACACCTGGTCTCCCGTCACACCCAATAGCATTAACCCTAAACCATCATTACCCTCAGGTAAATCACCGTTATAGCTGGGCCTTCCTACTTCTTTCTTTTTATAAATGGCAATTATCTTTTTCTCAACTTCGGATTCGAGCCCCTTCTCTTTAATATACTTTTCGCAGTTTTGGTCAATGGCCGCATTCATGAAAAAAGCAAGGAGCATCGGCGCAGGGCCATTAATAGTCATTGAAACTGAAGTCGCCGGATGACTCAAATCAAATCCAGAATACAATTTTTTGGCATCATCCAAACAACAAATAGAAACTCCAGCATTTCCGATTTTACCATAAATATCTGGTCTCAAATCAGGGTCATTTCCATATAATGTAACCGAATCAAATGCTGTAGAAAGACGTTTTGCAGGCATACCCAAACTCACATAATGAAATCTTTTATTTGTCCTTTCAGGCCCACCTTCTCCAGCAAACATTCGCGTAGGATCTTCTCCCTCCCTCTTAAATGGAAAAAGTCCTGAAGTATAAGGAAAATCACCAGGAAAATTTTCCTGCAAAATCCACCTTAAAATATCTCCCCAACTCTTATAGTTTGGAGAAGCCACTTTAGGTATCTTAGAATGAGAAAGGGATTCAGTATGAGTATTGATTTTCAACACCTTATCTCTCACCTTAAACTCATAAATAGGATCTTTAAATGATTGTTTCTTGTCATTCCAATTTTGAAGAAGCTCCCAGTTTTTAGGATCAAAATTGAGTTTCTCTTTTTCAAAAACTTCTCGAATATTTTTTACCAAACGGTCTTTGTCCTCAAGCTCAGAATTAGCAATCGTTTCCATAGAAGAATGCAATCCCTGGAGTTTTTCAGCAACCGCAACTTGTTGCCCAACCCATTTGTCATAGGACCTATTATTTTCTGAAATTTCAGATAGATAACGTGTTCTTTCTGGAGGAATAACAAATATCTTTTCAGACATTTCCCGGGTAATTTTAAAAGTAGAATCTAATGCTGATTTTGTTTTATCGACAATTTGATCCATAATGACCTTGTACAACGAGTTCATACCAGGGTCGTTAAATTGAGATGCAATCGTTCCATGTACTGGCATATCATCAACCTTTTCTTCCCATAAATTATGATTACGCTGGTATTGTTTGCGAACATCTCTTAATGCATCAAGCGCTCCTCTTTTATCAAATTTATTGAGTGCAATTACATCTGCAAAATCAAGCATATCAATCTTTTCCAGTTGTGTTGCTGCCCCGTACTCAGGAGTCATCACGTATAGTGAAATATCCGAATGGTCAAGGATTTCAGTATCTGACTGGCCAATCCCCGATGTTTCAAGAATAATCAAGTCATATGATGCTACCTTTAATATTGATAATGCATCTGCAACATGCTTGGACAGCGCCAAATTTGACTGTCTCGTTGCTAAAGAACGCATATATACACGATCGCTCTTAATAGAATTCATTCGAATCCGATCACCTAAAAGAGCTCCTCCTGTTTTCCTTTTTGAAGGGTCTACAGAAACTACTGCAATTTGTTTGTCTTCAAAATCCACCAAGAAACGCCTTACAAGTTCGTCTACTAAAGATGATTTTCCTGCTCCTCCTGTTCCAGTAATCCCAAGTACAGGTATATTTCTTTTATTAGCGAGTTCTCTGATAGATTCAATGGTATCTTTATGTACATCCGAAAAATTTTCAGCAGCAGAAATCATTCTTGCTATAGCTGGAACGGTTTTGTCTTCAATATCATCAATGGAGTGATCTAATTTCTCTCCTAATGCAATATCACAGGACTCAACCAAATCATTTATCATTCCTTGTAAACCCATTGATCTTCCGTCGTCAGGATGGTAAATTTTTGTGATTCCATAGTCCTGTAGCTCTTTGATTTCAGACGGAAGAATTGTTCCTCCTCCTCCTCCGAAAATTTGTATCTGAGGAGCACCTTTTTCTTTAAGTAAATCAAACATATATTTGAAATACTCATTGTGTCCCCCCTGATAAGAGGTCATTGCGATAGCCTGAGCATCCTCTTGAATAGCACAATCCACAACCTCTTCGACCGAACGGTCATGACCAAGATGAATAACTTCACATCCTGTAGCCTGAATGATACGTCGCATGATGTTAATTGCAGCATCGTGACCGTCAAATAAAGACGCAGCGGTTACAATTCGAATTTTATTTTTGGGTTTATAGGGTGCGACTTGTTCCATTTAAAATGTAGATTTTAAGGGGCTAAAAGTACGAAATTCAGCGCGAAAACAAGGGCTTAAACCATAGATTTAGAGATATTACATTACTCAACGGAAGAAACAAAGACCCAATATCTTTTGTAGGCACTGTGATTTGTTTGGTAAAAGCCAACACCCATATGAGTTGCACTTTTATTTAAAAGGTTGGCGTTATGACCTGGACTATTTAACCATCCGTTAAAGACATCATCTGGAGAAGAGTAACCAGCACCACAATTTTCAGTATTCGCATAACCATCATAAAATTGATTTATTCTTTTAAATGTAGATAAGCCACGCTGTAAACGATCTCCTATTCTATTATGGGTGGCATGCTCAAAATAATCTTCATTTGCCATATCCGCGGCATGGTACCGGCTAGCTAACATGAGAGAAGGCTGTATACGTAATGTTTTAAGACCGTTTTCAGTTCGATAGGCATTAATCAAATTCATAAGTTCAATTTCATAAGCCCTATTCACTGCCTTAATCCGTTCATTTCCTGATGGGTTCGTGTCAAAATTTACAGAAGATGGCTCCTCATTAGGGAAGCTGAATGAGAAAAGCAACATGCTTAAAATGAGAAAATACTGCACTGACTTCATAAAGGAGATCTTTACTTGTCATAACACAGACAAAAAAGTATGTTACGTCTTTCGATGTATATCGAACTCTTCTTTAGTGCTTGATTCAAAAGGCGTTTTACAGTCGAGCATGTCTTTTATTCTAATAAATTCAGGGTATTTGGTGGCGTTCGTGTTTGTTGTAATTGCAGAAGAACCAACGAGCTGAATCTCTTCAAACGAATGCTCGGATAATATCTTGTAAAAGGACTTGTTGTTCAAAAGCTTTCGGTATTGGGGATACATCTTTACTTGTTTGGATTAAAGAACCTACCTCGGCTTATTTTCTGTTTAATTTCTTTTTCCTCATTTACAAATTTCAAAGCAGTATAAAGTACATCAGGCATATAAATATCCTCAATAGTTGTTCCTTTCGATCTGTAGTTCAATGTATCCTCATAAAGAGGTAATTCAATTTTTTCATGTTCCTGTATAAATATAAAATACATTGTTCGATAATCTTCCAAAGGTTGACGGTTAAGAAATTTAGCTGCCTCACGAGCAAAGGCCTCGGAATTCAATGGGAAATTATGAACGATGTAAACTTGCTCTATTAATTGAGTACTATCGGTAATTTTTGTGAAATGGTCAATTTTTTCAAATCTTATATTTTTAGTTTTATTCCCTTGACCATCACCATTACAATTGGAAAAAAGACCAATCATAAAGAGCAAAGCCACAACAAAATAGGCTTTATTAATATTGGACATAATTGCATTTTATTTTAAAAGTATATTAATTTGGTATAAGATGAGATAATATTATGAGTGAATCATTAAACGATAGAGACCGAAATAGCTTATCAGAAGCCAAAAAGAACCGAAAGGTTTATCGAAAAAAACTACTTCAGTTAAAAAAACAGAAAGCCAAATCATTGAATCATCTTTTCAACGAACTTCATGAAGATGAATTTGAAACAATGGATTGTTTGAGCTGTGCCAATTGTTGTAAAACCACCAGCCCCATTTTTAGAAATGCAGACATTAATAGACTTGCAAAGCATCTCAGGATGAAAG
>JBELDA010000013.1:2566-43004 GCA_042094515.1 Crocinitomicaceae bacterium | reverse complement strand
CAATGCTAAGAGCAACATCTTGAACTTATTAAAAAACATATTAAAAAATTGGAAAACGATAGCTCTAGCTTCATCGGTTTTTCTATTTCTATTTTTCTTTTTAGGCTATCACAACATATTCTTTAGAGGACCTTTCGGTATGCATTTTATGCGACAAACAGATAGCCTGTCATTTGTTTCTCAGTATTTCAACAATGGCTTTCATTTTTTCGATCCTCAGCTTTTTAATCTTAAGAATATTGATGGAAGAGCGGCCTGTGAATTCCCAATACTGTATTACATTACCTCCATACTCTACATAATCATTGGTAAGAAATTGTTTCTTTTAAAATTCATTCACCTGCTCATATCCTTTACGGGTCTTTTTTATGTTTACAAATTGTCTTATTTGATTTTAAAGGACTATGTATATTCTATTCTGATTTCACTTTTTTTATGCACGTCAACGGTTTTTAATTTTTATGCATTTAATTATCTACCCGATGCTCCTGCATTAGGATTTGTATTTATGGCTTGGTATTATGGATTTCACTTTTCCTTAAAGGGAGAAAAATCGGCATTGATAAAGGCTTTTGTTTTCTTTACTTTAGGAAGCTTGATTAAAGTGACTTACCTGATTAATCCTATTGCTTTCATTGTCTACTTTATCTATCTACAGCTATTTCAAAAACAAGCCATCAACGCACTTCTGCACAGAAAATCAATATTCAAATGGGGCGCCATCAACCTCCTTCTTGTTGCGAGCTGGAATGCTTACATGCTGCATTACAACCAACTATATGATTCACACTCATTCAACACTAGCATCTTACCCATTTGGGATCTAAACGGTGAAAACATTTCTCAAACATGGGATTACATGATAAACTTTTGGTACACTTCCTACTTTGCACATTCTTCATTTCATTTTTTATTTGTGGTGTTTGTATTTCAAATCATTTACATCAAAAAGAGCAACTATAATCTTTCCTGGCTTACAGGCCTAATGTTTATGGGTTCTGTAGCATTTGGCTTATTGTTTTACGCTCAATTCAAAGATCACGACTATTACTTTTTAACCTTTTTACCCTTTTTTATTTTATTAATTATCAACGGAATCAATACATTCAAAAACATAAGTTCCGAATTAAATCATCATCGATTGGTTCAGGCTATTCTTTTTTTGATTGTTGTCGCAGGAACGAATTATTCTCGAAACAAACTTGATGATCGTTACCTACAAGGAATTAACGCCTATTCACAATCTGGATTATTGATAGATGAAAACAGAACAGCAATTAATCGTTTGAATATACCGAAAAACGCAAAGGTTATTTTGGCGCCTGAGCCTTCTCAAAATGGAGGGTTGTTTTACCTTGACAGAATGGGATGGACAATCCCATCATTAAAAGAGATTACTCATGAGAAGTTAATTGATCTTAAATCAAAGGGTGCGAATTACTTTGTTCTTGCTTCAAAGGACATCCAAACTCTAGAAAAATTAAAAATAGAAGGAGAACTCCTACTTCACAATAATGATATATCTGTTTTGAGATTAAAGTAAATTCACAAAATAATTAGTTTCGACAAATTTGATACTATATTTAGCATATGAGATTTCTATTCCCCCTTCTACTCTTTATGCCTTTGACACTTGCAGCTCAGCATACATTTTCGATTGTAGCTATTGATTCTATTACAGGAGAAATTGGAAGTGCCGGAGCGACTTGTGGAGATAGCATCATTTGGCCAGGGACTCCCGGAGCCAAACTCATCAGTGATGTCATTCCAGGAATTGGAGCTATTCATACGCAATCTTATTACACGGAAAATAATCAGCTGAATGCTCAAAACAGGATGCTTGCTGGTGATTCTCCAGAAGAAATCATCAATTGGCTCGTTGCTAATGACGTGGCTTCGAATCCAGGAATTCGTCAATACGGGATTATTGATTTTAATAATGGAAATCCAAGAACTGCGGCTTTTACAGGTGAAAATTGCTTTGACTACAAAAATCATATACTAGGTGTGAATTATGCCATTCAAGGAAATATTCTGTTGGGTCAGCAGATTCTAGATTCCATGGAAACGGGCTTCAATAATACTGATGGTTGTCTTTCAGATAAGCTTATGGCGGCCATGCAAGGTGCTAATGTCGTAGGGGCTGATACACGATGTATGAGTGAGGGCACAAGCTCGTTATCGGCATTTTTAAGGGTAGCAAAACCCAATGATGACCCGAATGCCATATTTATTGATTTAAATATCGCAGGAACACCTCTAGGGGTTGAGCCGCTTGATGAGCTACAGATCAAATACAATGATTGGAAAAGCAATAACAATCACGATTGCTCAGCTCAAGGTATTATTGAGCCTGCCCATGAAAACGAACCAGTTCTTATCTACCCTAATCCTACAGGAGACATAATTTACATTCAAAGAAAAGGAACCCCCATATCTCGAATTGAAATTTCTAACATCTCAGGCAAGACTATTCTCAATCAAAACGTAACTGAGCCAAAGGAAACACTAGAAATAGCAGTTGGTCATTTAAAAGATGGGGAATACTTCATAACATTCTATGCTAAAGGAGCTGCGGCTGACACCAATAAGTTTACAATAAGCTCCAATAATTAGCAGGTAATATTTCATTACACTTTTTTTCGGTATTTTTAGCCACCTTAATTTTTAAAACAAAATGATTATGAAGAATATTTTAGTAGCGTTATCGCTTTTTGTAGGAATGTTTGTCCATGCAGACGAAGGCATGTGGTTCCTCATGTTTCTTGATCGATTGAATCAACGAGATATGGAAAAAATGGGACTTCAGCTCACATCGGAAGAAATCTATAGCATTAACAATTCCAGCTTAAAGGATGCAATTGTTCAATTCAATGGAGGATGTACTGCGGAGCTTGTTTCTAGTGAAGGATTGGTATTAACCAACCACCATTGTGGATATAGTGCAATTGCTGAGCTTTCCTCACCTGGAAATGATTATTTAACTGATGGCTTCTGGGCATCGAACAAACAGGAAGAGATGAAACCGAATTCTCTCTTTGTTCGATTTTTCGTTCGAATGGATGATGTATCTAAAAGGATACTAGACAAGGTGAACGACGAAATGACTGAGGAAGAAAGAAATAAAGCAATTGATGAAGAGGTTGCAAAAATAGAAGAAGAAAACAGTGATGGTGGCAAATATGTAGTAAGTGTTCGATCCTTTTTTCAAGGAAATGAATATTACTACTTCGTATACCAAGACTATACCGATGTGAGACTTGTGGGAACGCCACCAGCAAGTGTAGGGAAATTCGGAGGTGACACAGACAATTGGGAATGGCCTCGTCATACTGGTGACTTTTCAATGTTCAGAGTATATGCAGATGCCAACGGTGAACCCGCAGAATATTCAACTGAAAACGTA
Source organism: Crocinitomicaceae bacterium (assembly GCA_042094515.1). GTDB lineage: Bacteria > Bacteroidota > Bacteroidia > Flavobacteriales_D > Crocinitomicaceae > UBA952. Next base: position 39,598 of record JBELDA010000013.1, on the reverse strand, counting down.
CCATTAAAGCCAAAACATCACTTACCTGTGAATATTAAAGGCTTCGAAAAAGATGATTTTGCCATGATTCTAGGATATCCTGGTAGAACAAATCGATGGTTGCCTGCAGGAGGAATAGACCAAAATGTCAAATACGCATATCCGGCTTGGGTCGAAGCGTCTAAACAAGCCATGGATGTGATGAAAAAATACATGGACAAAGATGATGGTGTACGATTGAATTATGCCTCGAAATACGCAGGAGTAGCGAATTATTGGAAAAATCGTCAAGGGATGATTGATGCCTTAACCAAGTTCCAGACGGCTTCATCAAAAGCTAAAAATGAAGCGAAATTTAACAAATGGGCTAATAAGAAAAAGAATGCAGCTTATTCAGGTGTCATTAAGGATATCAATGATTATTATGCCTTGACTAACGATAAAGCTAGACACGATAATTATCTGAGAATGGTTTTTAGAGGTTCAAAATTATCAACTGTATCTAGAGGTCTTGGAAGAGTTCTTTCTAAATATGCAGAAGATGAAAGTATGATTGATCCAGCTAGCAATGCAGTCAAAGATTTCTTAATGACCTCGGATCTTAATCTTGAAAAGGAAATGCTTACTGAAATGCTTACGTTATACACGGAAAAAGCTGACTACACATTACCTCATTCTATAGATTATTATTCTAATGAATTAAATATGCCATTAAAAGATTATCTCGATGCTGTATTCGAGCTTAGCATATTTACTTCTGAAGATAGAATGAATGCTTTTTTAGCCATTCCTAATAAAGAGCTTCTAGAAAATGACCCCTTAATGCTGCTTTCAAATAAATTGATAGCACATTATTTTTCAAGTGACAGTAAGATTGAAGCAGCTGAAGAGAAATTTGATAGAGCCTATCGATTACTTGTAGATGGAATGAGAAAATCTGGATTGAGTCCTGTAATATACCCTGATGCAAATTCAACTTTAAGACTAACCTATGGTAAAGTGAGTCCTCTTCCATATGATAAAAGGAACGATGCAAAGGAAAATTATTACACCACCTTAAAAGGCACAGTCAAGAAGTTTGTGGATGACGATCCTGAATTTGACTTGCCACAGGGGCTTATCGACTTGTACGAATCAAAAGACTTTGGTCCATACGCGGATGATGATGGGTATATGCCTGTTAACTTCTTGACCAATAATGATATTACTGGCGGAAACTCTGGCTCTCCTGTTTTAAATGGAAAAGGCGAGCTGATTGGTTTGGCATTTGATGGTAATATTGAGGCTATGGCTGGAGATGTTATTTTTGACAACAAGCTTCAGAAAACCATAAATGTTGATATTCGATACGTATTGTTTTTAATCGATAAATATGCTGGAGCCAAGCATATTGTTGACGAAATGACGGTGATTAAATAATCACCTACACACTTATTAAAAGCTCTGCAATGCAGGGCTTTTTTTTAGTTATAAATATCAGAAAGCATTGAAATATGCAGTAAAGCTTCACCAATCTGGTTCTCAGAAAGCTCATTATGGTATGAAGAAAGACCAATGCCTTGAAGTAATACACAGTATATTTTCCCGGCCTCATTCTTCTTATCGTTATGCATTAGCTCTATAATTGCTTTTGTATCGGCATCAGCTAATTTTATAAAGGGATATACTCTGGTTAAAACCTTCTCTATTATTTTGTAGTCATCCTTTGCAAGAATCCCCATATTCATAGATAAGTAGGCTTCAGCACACATACCTAGTGCGACCGCGTGGCCATGGGAGACAGGTGCAGCTGACTCTAAGAAATAACCCTCAATTGCATGTCCCACAGTATGTCCAAAATTGAGCAATTTACGTTCACCATCCTCATGCAAATCACCATCCACGATGTCTACCTTTATTTGAATACATTTTTCAATAATCTCAATTCTTTGAAAATCTTTCTCCTCAGAAAAGCTTTTGATCTCCTCGAAAAGTTCATTATCCTTTATTAGCGCATATTTGAGCATTTCGGCAAACCCATTGTAAAATTCTCCTTCAGGAAGGGTCCCTAAAAAAGCCAAATCGACAAATACTCGGTTTGGAGGATTGATTGTCCCCAATTGATTTTTATACTGTTGTAAATCAATTCCATTTTTACCCCCAATAGAAGCGTCAACCATTCCCAGCAACGAAGTTGGTATGTGAATAAAATTCATCCCCCTTTTGTATACAGATGCAAGAAACCCTCCCATATCTGTCACAACTCCTCCTCCTAGATTGAGAACTAAATCTTTTCTCCCAAAACCGTATTCAGAAAAGGCATTCCACACCTGCATGCACACTTCCATAACCTTATTTTCTTCCCCAACAGGAAGCAATATAATTTCAGCCTTTTTTAATTGGGGAAATGTGGTTATCAAATATTCAAGGCATAAGTCATGGGTATTTTGATCTACGATTACAATTATTCCGTTCTCCTTATGGTCATCCAAAATCTTGCCTAAGGAAGATGCTGCTAAATTACCTACCTCTATATCCTGTACTGGACTCGAAATTATTGTCATTTTCTAAAAAAAAGTTGAATCAAATATACTCAATATTCGAACTGTATTTCATTATATGTAAAAACGCATTATTTTTACACGGTGTTAAATTTCAACGATACTAATGTAGCATTCAAAGTCAAATCGAACAACGATTTGAAAAGAGCCTATTGGTTATTTCGCATAATCGGCTCACCCTTAATTGTTAAGCTTGGTAAATTCTGTATGATTATAGCTTTAAAGCTAAGGCTTCCTGTGAATTTTATCGTCAAAAGAACCATTTTCAAGCAATTTTGCGGAGGAGAATCGATTGAGGAATGTGCCCCAACAATTGATACACTAGGGAGATTTCAGATTGGAACAATACTCGATTACTCTGTCGAAGGAAAAGTTGAAGATGATGACTTTGACAAGACAACTGATATTATTATTCAAACCATCGAAAGAGCTGCAAAAGAAAAACACATTCCATTCGCTGTTTTTAAAATCACTGGCATTAGCAAATTTACCTTGCTAGAAAAGGCTTCATACAACAAAAGCTCACTTACCCAGGAAGAGAAAGAAGAACTCAATAAAGTTACTGATCGCATCAATAAAATATGCAGCTGTGCAAAACAACGTAATGTACCAGTGTTTATCGACGCAGAAGAAAGCTGGGTTCAAGATATTATTGATCAATGGGCCTTAGACATGATGCTTTTGTACAACAAAGAAAAATGCATCGTATACAACACCATTCAGATGTATCGGCATGACCGTCTCGAATTTTTAAAGGATTGTCTGAAGCATGCCAAAAAATCAAACATTTCATATGGAATCAAACTGGTTCGAGGAGCTTATATGGAGAAGGAGAGAAAAAGAGCTGAAGAAATGAATTACCCCTCTCCTATTCAGCCTGACAAAAAATCAACTGATTGCGATTACGATTTGGCTTTAGACTACATCCTTAAAAATATCAATTATTTGTCTCTTGTTGCGGGTACTCACAATGAGGAAAGCTCTGAAAAACTTGCACTATCATTGGAGAAATACGAGCTTTCAAAAGACGATTCTCGAATCTATTTTGCACAATTACTTGGAATGAGTGATCACATTTCATTCAATTTGGCGAATCAAGAATTTAATGTGGCAAAATACGTTCCTTTTGGACCGATAAAAGAGGTTATGCCCTACTTACTTAGAAGAGCAGATGAAAACACCTCAGTTGCAGGTCAAACTGGACGAGAATTAGGCTTGATTAAGGCAGAGCTTGAATCAAGGAAAGCTAATAAGAAATCTTAATAAGCTTTGTTAAAGACTGATTGCCCCTGAGGAAATATACACCGTCCCGAAAAGAGCTAAGATCGATAAACTCGTCGTTATACATCCATTTTTCAAAAACAATTTTACTCATAGCATTATAGACTACAATTTTTTGTGAATCAGATGTATTAGAGGATATCTTAAATTTTCCTTTCGATGGGTTCGGATATACTCCAATATGAGTCTGCACATTTTCATTGATACCAACGAGAGTATCAATTGTAAAATAATCAGCCGTAACTGGAAAGCTACCATCTGGCGCAGATTTAAAAATAAAGATATTGCTCCCTCCACTCATCGGATAGGTGGTCTGACCGACAGCTACAAAACCTCCATCACTTGTTTCCATTATTTGACCTGTTTGATCTAAACCAGCATTATTAATTGTAGCGAAGCTATTCATCCAAATTAAACTACCTTGAGTATAATAAGCTATATAAACATCATAATCATCTTGAAAGGTGAACTGGTTAATTTTTCGTTGACCTACAACAGCTTGATTTATATTTGATATGTAACATATTTCATCTCCAATGTGATCACGAATTTCAGAATTATCTATTTCTGTTTTTACAACCATGGGGTTGCCATCGTAATCAAAAGTGGCTGAATAGTAATCATGGTCGTTATCGCTTAGTTTCCTTGCTCCAGTGACATACACCTTATCATTACCTGATGATACATCCTCAACCGAATATTCACCAGTAAGGTTACCAGCTGTTTGGTGCCATAAGACATCACCATTCATGTTTATTTTCATTACAAAACCCTTTTGAATAAGAGAATCTGAAGAATAAAAAGATCCTCCAACTATAAATAAGCTATCCTGTACTCTTGTGATTGATGAAGCACTAGCATTAGAATATGAGGGTAGTAGCTGCGACCATATTTCATCTCCGTTGGAGTCCATACGAACAATATAGATGTTTTTGTTTCCGTTTGATGTGCCCTGCGAATAACCTACCATAATCACTGAAGAATCATTAGCAAATACAGCATCATTAAAAAAGTCCCAAGAGCTATTGGATCCGAAATTTTTCTGCCAAATTTCATTTCCAAATTCATCCGTATGTAAGACAAGACCATCATAATCTCCGTTACTCAAGGAATTGGTATAGCCAATTGCAAATACACCTATAGATTCGTTGTAAAGAACTCTATTTGCTCCATCTGATTCCAATCCACCATATTGATTGCTCCACTCATACGACCCTGCACTGTCAAGCTTAAGAAGTACCAGCTGAGTACTACCACCCCAACTCGTACTTGAACCACAGATTAAAAAAGACGAATCTGAATATTCAGCAACTCCCTTCCCGATATCAAAACCATTACTTGAATAGAGCTTATAAAATTTTGATTGGGCACTTACGCTGCCAAACAATATCAAACCAATAAAAAGTATTAAAATGCGCATGATAGCTTTATTATAATTGATTCACCAGTCTTATTGAAAAGATTTTCAGAAGCGAGCCCTAAATTAAAATGAGGAAAATGAACTGAGGCATACATTCCATACCTAAGCTGTGAAAAACCACCATAGCTCCCTTGAACACCCATTCGGAACCACTGGGCTGCTTTGTAATCTAAACCACCGAAAAGCATTGGCACATAGGCGTTATTTAGATAACCTCTAAAACCGAAAAAACCTTGAAACTTATGGGATGAATGATTATCTATGAGCTTAGTGAATTGGAACATGGCAGGAAGAATTACTAAAGACCCTTTTGTGATGATTGTATCGACAATGCCATTTGCAAAGTCATCAGGATTATTAAAAATAGATTCTGAGTTAATTAAATCATTTACCTCATAGCTATGAATCGTAGATACTCCATTGGCCATATACTGATCGGTATTATTGAGATAAGCTACTCCAAGATTTCTTAGTAGAAGCTGAAAATGTATAAAATCACTTTCATTCTTTTTCATCTTAAAACGATAGTCCATGTCAAAAGCCACTCCGAATCCCTTGAAATATGACGTGCCCTTTGATCTTTCACCTTCACCAAAAATTAATAGCTCCAATGAATCTACATTTTGACTCTGATACAAATGACCCTCATTAAATATTCCATTGAGATAATTATTTACACCAATGAAGTTCAAGCTAAAACTTGATTTGCTTTTTTTGTTGAGCCAACCCACTCCTATCTTTTGAAATGAAAGGTTAGTAAATTGACTTCCGGTAAAATAAGCAGTATCACCAGTGAACATTTCATTTCCAAAGAAGGCCATATCAAATAAATCTTTGGAATATATAATTGAGGAAAAGTTATAAATACCTCCCTTTATCACCAAGCCTTTGAGACTATCTTTAAAAAGATTTATATTATGATTCTTGTATTCAATCTCTGCATTTAAATCAATACCAAAACGATTGATTTCATCATGACGTGAGCTGGAATTAGATTTCATTCCTTCATCTATAAATCCACCATATATAAAAGCTCGTGTAATGTCTTTCCCAACCGATGTGGATTGATAATCCCCTAAGCCTGAAATGCTGATTTCATGACCCATCGAATTTATACTTGTATCCTGAATCAGTGGTAGCATTGACTGAGACAAGCTCGTCAATGAAATTGATATGACAATTAAAGAACAAGCTGCTTTCATCATGGTGTACTGTTCATGGTTTTTACCTTCAAAAATGATTTAAAAAACAGGTAAGCATTACTCGGAATACTTTGAATCACTCCTGTTTCTGTATTTAACTCAGCTTTCAAAACTATGCGATTGATAAGGTTTAGATCACCTAAAACCTCACTTCCAACCAGCACTTCAATTGAAGATTCCATCTTCATGAGATTCTCCTGAGTGTCCATTACACCTAATAACGAAGATTGAATGTTTCCTATGTCACTAATCTCATGAATTACCTGACCATTAAAATCAATAAACTCAACCGTAATGCCTCCTGATATTGGAAAAGCATTTACCACCGACACATCTAAAACCACTTCATTTGCTTTTACGAGGTCGTCGACAATTTGAGCACTAAAGCTTGCAGCAATCGTATCTGAAATCGTCAAGCCATTCGATTGAATGCTTAAAGGAAATTCAGATTTCAATTTAAGTTTCAATCGGCTATTTGGAAAAATCTCGTTAAACGAACCCGTATTGTTGCCAAAAGGATTCATTCTTACTTCAAAACCAAGCTTGTGAGTATGTCCTAAGTTTTCTAAATAGTTAGTCATATTGCTATTGGCATTGCTAAAGGAAATAAGCTGATTGCTTGGAGCTAGAGTGGACCATGAGCCTGTTGCAGGCGATATCAGCTGTTGACTACCAATCAAGCTTGAGCTCAAGCTTACTGATTCAGGAATGTAATTTGTATTTTCTAAAACTGTGATATTTGCAGAAAAAGGAATCTTTGTCCCATTTGAGATTTCAATATTTACAGGAACCTCCTCTAAATCAATGCTACCCGAAACAATCTGTTGTAATGCGGGAATCTCAAAAAAGCTAGTATCTGAAAAAACTTGTTCACCAAAGTAGCCTTGGGCATAGGCTATTGAGAGATTTTGAATCTTTGCTTCTACCTCAAAAATATCGGATGTTGAGATCCCCACTGCTTGTCCATTTGGGTCACTCATAATACTTAAGGCAGTTTGCAATGTATTAAAGCCTGAAATATTAACTGAGCCACTAATATCCTCACCTCTTAAGTCAATTGTATAACCATCTAAAGTAATTTGCTCATTAGCAACAGCGGGGTCGTTCGCAGAACCTGCATTAATGAAAAATGTATACTCCAAAGTAACACCATCTTTGATGACACCTGGCATCTGAATAGTATAATAGGCACTTGTAGCGATTGGATTGTAAACAGTTAGATCAATTTCTCCCTCAGAAACAATAATTTTTTTTAGCTGAGCATCGGGAATACTCAATTCATGAGCTTCAACCTCATTATAAAACGTAAAACCCGGTGGAACACTACCTATTCCAATAGTAGGGCTAAAAGATTGAGATATTGTAGTATCAGGAATGAAAAAGAAATCGCTTAAGGAAACATCTAACAATTCACGCTCCAAATCAACTAAATAATTACTAGAGCTAAAATTATCTAAAGTGCTGTCGTTATGTAAATTATATAAATCTAATGTATCTGTCACAAAAGGAACTACCCATTCGGTTTCCCAACGAGTTGAATCCTTTTTACAAGATGAAATCGCACCTACAAAAATAAGTACAGTAAATAACTTTAAAAATGGAGTAACTACTTTCACGCGCTTTCAATAACCGTTGCGTATCCTTGACCAACGCCAATACACATCGTTACTAAAGCATAACGACCGTTATTGCGTTTTAGTTGCCGAGCTGCCGTGAGTAAAATCCTAGAACCAGTCATCCCTAACGGGTGACCTAAAGCAATAGCTCCCCCATTGGGATTGATACGAGGATCATTGTCTTCAAGACCTAATGTTCGGCTACAGGCAAGCACCTGAGCAGCAAAAGCTTCATTCATTTCAATTACATCCATGTCGTCTAGAGCTAATCCCGCTTGTTTTAAAGCCTTTTGAGATGCGTAAACTGGACCTACACCCATTATCCTTGGTTCAACACCTGCAACTGCGGCAGAAACAATCCTCGCCAAGGGTTTTAAGGAGTTCTCTTTAAGTGCCTTCTCCGACGCAATCAACAAGGCCGCAGCCCCATCATTCAATCCGGAAGAATTGCCGGCAGTTACACTCCCTTCTTTTTTGAAAACTGCTCTTAAACCACCTAATGATTCCATCGATGAGTTTGATCGAGGAAATTCATCCTTTCCAAATAATATAGGATCTTTCTTACGTTGCGGTATTGAAACAGGTACAATTTCATCATCAAAAAAACCATTCTGTATCGCTCTCTCCACTTTCTTCTGAGACCATAAGGCAAAAGTATCTTGAGAAATTCTATCAATATTATATTTCTCAACCAAATTCTCTGCAGTCACCCCCATTCCATCAACTCCATACATCTCCTCCATTTTTTTATTTACAAACCTCCATCCAAAAGATGAATCATGCATTTTAGAATCGCGTCCATACGCTGAAGATGCCTTCGATATGACCCAAGGGCCCCTTGTCATTTGCTCAACACCACCTGCAATATAGATTTCCCCTGCACCATCTTTAATTGCTCTACTTGCGTTAACGACGGAAGCCATTCCTGATGCACACAAACGGTTAATGGTTTCTCCTCCTGCCGATACAGGCAATCCTGAGAGCAAACCAGCCATTCTTGCCACATTTCTATTGTCCTCACCTGCCTGGTTAGCACAACCCATTATCACATCTTCAATTTGTTCACAATCCAAATTAGGATGCCTGTCCAAGAGGCTCTTAATGGCAAAAGCAGCAAGATCATCCGCTCTTACTGACGACAATGCACCTCCAAAATTACCAATAGGCGTTCTAACTCCATCTACAATAAAGGTTTGTTTACTCATAAAAATGTTTTGATATAAAAGTAATATTTTCAGTTAATAGACTAAGCAAATCTATGGATATTGTTATTTTTGAAACAGGTATTCATCTATGGAAAAGTACACGAAGCTTTCTGACCACGACATTTCTTTTTTTCAGCCCATTTACGGCGACCGCATGATCACGGATAAAAAAATTATGGCACATTATGCCCATGACGAAACTGAAGACTTTACATTTTTTCCAGCAGTTGTTCTAAAACCCATCAATACAGTTGAAATTTCAAAAACACTCAAATACTGTTCTGAAAAAGGCATTCCCGTAACACCGGCTGGAGCTCGAACAGGATTAAGTGGAGGAAGCCTTCCCATTTTTGGAGGAGTTCTCTTGTCAAGTGAAAAACTCAATCGAATTCTTGAAATCGATGAAAAGAATCATCAAGTAACAACAGAGCCTGGTGTAATTACACAGGTACTTCAGGATGCTGTTAAAGAAAAAGGGCTGTTTTACCCTCCAGATCCCGCAAGCCGTGGTTCATGCTTTATTGGAGGAAATATTGCTGAAAACTCAGGAGGACCTAAAGCTGTTAAATACGGTGTTACTGCGGACTATGTATTGAACCTTGAGGTTGTTTTACCTAACGGGGAAATTATATGGACCGGTGCCAATGTTTTAAAAAATGCCACAGGTTATAATTTAACACAACTCATGGTCGGCTCGGAAGGGACTTTAGGTGTTGTGACTAAGATTGTATTAAAATTGATTCCACACCCTACCCATGATTTACTTATGCTCGTTCCGTTTTATAATGCAGAAAAAGCATGTGAAGCCGTTGCAGCTATCTTTAGAAAGGGAATTACACCTAGTGGCCTCGAATTTATGGAAAGAGATGCCCTTGTCTGGACACAAAACTTCACCAACGATCAATCCATTACTGTTGCTGACAACCATGCAGCACATCTATTAATTGAGGTAGATGGGTTTGATTCAGAGCAGCTCATGAAAGAATGTGAGGAAATCATAAATGTTCTTGAGCAATTCGAAACAGACGAAATATTATTTGCTGATTCAGTGGCTCAAAAAGAAACCTTATGGAGTCTAAGAAGAAAAGTAGGAGAAGCAGTAAAAGCACAATCTACATATAAAGAAGAGGATACTGTTGTTCCTAGGTATGCGCTTCCGCGACTATTGAATAAAGTAAAAAGTGTTGGTCAGGAATATGGTTTCAAATCTGTTTGCTATGGCCATGCAGGAGATGGGAATTTACATGTAAATATCATTAAGGGAGATTTGACAGATCATCAATGGGAAAATGAGCTACCCAAAGCCATTAGAGAGCTGTTTGCTGAGGTTGTAAAGCTCGGAGGAACAATTTCTGGCGAGCATGGTATAGGACTTGTTCAAAAACCATATATGGATATTGCATTCCCAGACATCACCTTGAATATTATGCGAGATATTAAAAAAGTATTTGATCCCAAAGGGATATTAAATCCTGGAAAAATATTTTAATCTACTTGCTCAAGCTCATTAGATTTCATCCAATTCAAATGTCTTGAATATAAAAAGACAAATAATAATGAAATTAAGCCATTGGTAATAAGTAAAACCATAGGAATATTGGATGGGTCTGTAATGAAGTAATATTGAATCAAGCTGAGAAATGAGTACACAATATACAGGTGAAATCCAAGCTTCATTCCTCTAAACATCATAATCGCCCCAATTAACCCTAAAGCACAAAAGATAAAGGAAAGTGAATGGTATAAAACAAAATTCTCAACGGTGTCTGCCGTAATTACACCCATCTTTTCAATATAGTCCATAAAAAATGGCGAATCTAATTCCTTAGCTATTTTCATGGATTTGGCAAGTTGTAGCTGAATTTCCTTTAGCGCCGCTTTATTCGGTGGACCCACCATAAGACTTCCTAGCGCCTGAAGGATAGACAACGATGTGGAAATTACAGTAAGAATAAAAACGACCAGTAAACCTGTTGGTCTTTTTAATGATTGATTATGCTCATTCATTGTTATGATTTAAATAAATATGCTGATGATTTTCTAATATCTTCTGAGATTACCCTGTCTTCATCAATAAAAGGAACTGTTTTGCGATATTCCGAAAGAAGCTCCTCATTAGCTGCGGAAGACTTTAAAGGCCTTCTAAACTCCATGGCTTGTGAAGCGCACAAAAGCTCAATTCCTATTATACTTTTTACGTTTTGGATTACCTTAAATAGCTTGGTCGCTGCATTTGCCCCCATACTCACATGGTCTTCCTGCCCATTACTTGAATCAATCGTATCAACAGACGCGGGTGTGCATAGCTGTTTGTTTTGACTCACAAGTGAGGCGCATGAATACTGGGCAATCATAAGGCCTGAATTTAATCCTGGATTTTTAACTAAAAATGCAGGCAAGCCTCTATCCCCAGCAATGAGCTTATAAGTTCTTCTCTCAGAATTACTTCCTAGCTCTGAAATGGCAATAGCCAGAAAATCTAAGGAAAGAGCCAATGGCTGACCATGAAAATTACCGGCAGATATGATTTCATCAGTTTCTGGGAAAATAGTTGGATTATCTGTAACGGCATTTATTTCGTTTTCAAGAATACCTTTGCAATATTTAATAGCATCCAAACTGGCACCATGAATTTGTGGTATACACCTTAATGAATACGGGTCCTGAACATGGTTCTTTTTTTGCTTTGAAAGCTCACTGTCTGAAAGACGACTGAAAACATATTCAGCCACCTTCATCTGCCCCTCCTGATTTCTAAGCTCGTTAACATTCTTTTTAAATGGTGTCAATAAACCACCTAAGGCATCTAATGTTATCGTTGATACATTGTTTGCACAATTTAAGACCTCCATACCAGAAGTCACAGAATACGAAAGAAAAGCAGACATGAACTGCGTTCCATTTAATAAGGCCAAGCCTTCCTTTGCCTTCAATGAAATTGGTTTTCTCTGAAGTTCACCCAAGACATCAGCAGTAGGTCTTCGTTTTTCCTTATAAAAAACCTCCCCTTCTCCAATCAAAGAAAGTGACATATGAGCTAATGGTGCCAAGTCACCTGAGGCGCCTAGACTACCCAATTCATATATAACAGGTATTATATTTTCATTATAGAAAAACAAAATTTGTTCAATAGTTTCCAGCTGAACTCCAGAATGACCTCTTGATAATCCGATTGCTTTAAGAAGCAAAATTCGTTTTGTTATTTGATCTGAAATAACTTCTCCCACTCCACAAGCATGAGAACGAACGAGATTTAGCTGAAGTTGGTCTAGCTCATGATCACCAACTACAGTGTCACATAACGAACCAAAACCCGTATTTATACCATATATGACCTGGCTTTCTGATGACAGCTTTTCATGCAAGTAATTATAACACTTTACAACAGCCTCTTTTGCTGTTTCTCCCATTTCAACTCTCGAACCTGAAGCAATGATTTCTTCAAAATCCTCAAGGGTATAATGCTTATTGTTTATGTAATGTGTACTCATTGAAACTAGCTTCGAATCATTTGCGCAAAATCCTTTGCGAAATAGGTTAGAATCCCTTCAGCTCCTGCCCTTCTAATGCTTAATAGCATTTCATATACTGCAGCATCATAATCCAACCAACCATTCCTTGAGGCCGCATGAACCATTGCATATTCTCCACTCACATTGTATGCCGTAACAGGTATAGGATAGTGCTCCTTTAACAAATGAATGACATCCAAATAACACAGAGCCGGTTTAACCATAATCATATCTGCACCTTCCTCAATATCAAGGCCAGCCTCAATCAATGCCTCCATTTTGTTTGCCGGATTCATTTGATATGTTTTTTTATCTCCAGATTTGGGTGTTGAATTTAATGCATCCCGAAACGGACCATAAAATGAGCTTGCGTATTTGGCAGTATATGACATGATACTTGTATCAGTGAACCCATTGGAATCCAATGCTTCTCGAATTACTCCCACTCTTCCATCCATCATATCGGAAGGGCCAATAATATCTATTCCTGCTTCAGCTTGAGCCACTGACATCTTAGCTAAGATGGGTAAGGTTTTATCATTTATGATCTCTCCATTCTCTACCAATCCATCATGACCATCTGAAGAATAAGGATCCATAGCAACATCGCTCATTAAAACAGTTTCAGGAAACCTTTTCTTTATTTCACGTATTGCTTTCAGATAAAAATTATCAGGATTATAGCTTAGTGTTGCGGTTTTATCCTTTAGCTCATCAGCAACAGCTGGAAAAACATCAAAAACCCTTATGCCCAGCTTTAAACAGGATTCTATCTCGGACAACAAAAGATCAACAGACCATCTATGAATATTAGGAAGAGAAGGAATTTCTTCTTTAATATTTTTTCCGTCTTTTAAAAAAACAGGATATATAAGGTTCTCTATACCCAAATGGGTTTCTTGAACCATATCGCGAATCGCAGTATTTTTTCTATTTCTTCTTGGACGTATATTCATTTGATTACATTAACATTCCACCACAAACATGAAGCGTCTGACCAGTAACATACGCAGACATATCTGAAGCTAAAAATACTGTAGCATTGGCAACATCAATCGGACTACCTCCTCTTTTAAGAGGAATCCCGTTTCTCCATTCCTCAACTACTTTTTGATCTAAGGCTTCAGTCATTTCTGTTTCAATAAACCCAGGTGCTATAGCGTTGCATCTAATATTTCTCGATCCCAATTCTGCAGCTACCGATTTTGTAAACCCTATCAATCCTGCTTTAGAAGCAGCATAATTGGCCTGACCTGCATTACCTTTAACTCCAACAACAGAGGACATATTCACAATAGATCCTTTTCTCGCTTTTAGCATTGGCCTTTGAACCGCTTTAGTTAAGTTAAATGCTGACTTTAAATTGGTATTGATCACTTCATCCCATTGCTCTTCTGACATCCTCATCAGTAAAGTATCTCTTGTAATGCCCGCATTATTAACAAGCACATCAATAGTGCCGTATTCTGCCACTACATCATCAACAAGTTTTTGAGCTTCATCAAATTGAGATGCATCAGATCTAAAACCTTTTACCTTACCCCCATTCGCCGAGAGCTCTTTCTCTAACGCTTCAGCTTTTTCCTTGGATGACAAATAAGTAAAAACTACGGTTGCTCCTTGATTTACACACTCTTCTGCTATGGATTTACCAATACCCCTAGAAGCACCGGTAATAATAACTACTTTATTCTCTAATAACTTCATATTTCATTTTGAGAAACAAATGTAATGAATCCATTAAATATAGTATGAAGGTCAATAGGCTGATTACAGCTCAATTTTTAAAAAACGAATCAGAAATACCCTTGTTTATCACATAATTAGATATGTCAAGAACAATTACTCCTGTTTTTCTCTTACTTTTTTTTGAGGAACTTGTTCTGTGGGGATTCGATGAGAAACTTTTAGGCATCTTAAATTCTTTAACATCTACAATGAATTTTATTTGAGAAGGAAGACCAAATTTAATTTGGTCAGCATATGTATACAGCACTTTAACTGTACCAGCACTTCTTGTAGTTACTTCCGATGCTAATATCACAGACTTGTCAGGATCTACCCAAAGCTTAGCCAAAATAATTTCACTTGAGCTTTCATTTGCAATAACTGTCAATAATTTGGTTTGAACTGTTCCAATCAACTTTTCACCCGCTTCAACTACCATATAATTGTTTTTATCAGAAAGAAAAACATTTACATCTGTAAAGCCCTGACGTGGAAGGATGGCTATACTTTTGGACACCACTTTGAATTTATCTTTCTTTTTATAGTAGATTTTTGCTTTAACCGGTAGTGCTTTAATCATAGGGACATCAGCTTTAATCAAAACGGATGCTGCGTAATCATTGACCTGATTGAATTGATTGACCACCTGGGCTAGCAACTCTTGTCCAGATGACTGCGCTTTGAGCTGACTAGCAAACAAGCTAAAACCTAATATTAGTATATATCTCATATTATGTATTGATGTCCTTTTTATTGAATCTCCAAAGAGCCACTAGTGTAAATCCAATGATGTGAATAAATAAAATAACAACACTATAAATGATATCACTATTAGGCACAGGTATTTCAAATAGACTACGCCACGAAGCCATATGAGTTGTTATTAAAAATGGTTGAATAGCATCAAAAGTTGGTACATCTAGTGTACCTATAATTGTAAATAATATAATCACTGCCATAGTGCTGACTATTGGTCCAATTGAATTTTCTGAGAATACTGAAAAACAAATAGACATCGTGGCTATGGATAATAAAGATAAGTACGCTAAACAAAAACCCAAACCATATCTCCACATGATATCAGACTCGGGAATAATAACGAGACCATCACTGTTTAAAACAATTAAATCGCCTGTACCAAACATAAATTGACCTACTATTAGTGAAAGAAAAGCCAACCAAAGTGTTAAGAAAAAAGTATAGATAGCACCAGCTAAAAACTTTGACAATAAAAAACTACTTCTTTTAATAGGCTTTGTGCCCATCATTCGAAGGGTTCCCATTGCTGCCTCCCCAGACACCAAGTCTCCTGTGACTAAAGCGACCAACAACGGCACATGTATGATGAGCATTTGAAGAATGATAAATGCAATCAGGTTCCCATTTAATATTAATCCATTAAAGCTCAGTGTTTGTTCAAAGGAGGAGGTAACAAACGAAATGAAATTTTCACCATCTGCCTTCATTGCTAACAATATAACTCCAATCAGAATGGTCAAAGCTAAAAAACCGATGTAGCTTCTTGGTTTTGCCAAAATCTTAATTAACTCGTTATATGTGTTTTTTAGCAACATTAATTTTGATTCTGTATCATTTTAATAAAGTAATCTTCAAGCTTTCTTTTTTGTTCAATTGCAGAAATATTTACATTCTTATTCACCATAAAAGAATTAATAGTTGGGATAAGCTGACGGGCGACTTCAAATTCTATTTCATTACCTGTAGAAGTTAAACTTGAGATGTCTGAAAATTCACCAGCCAAAAGTTTGCAAAATTTGCTTGGCTCATCCGAGGTGAATTTGACCATCATTTGGCTACTGTTGAGTAGTTTACTCACCTCTCCTTCAATAATTGATTTTCCTTTATTGATAATAACCATTCTGTTGGCAATCATTTCTATTTCTGACAACTGATGAGAGGACAATATCACGGTCTTTCCCTGGTCTTTACTTAGCTTTATGATGAGCTCTCTAATATCCACAATCCCCTGAGGATCCAAACCTGTTGTTGGCTCATCAAGAATAATTAATTCTGGGTTATGCATTAAGGCTTGAGCTATCCCCAAACGTTGCTTCATTCCATGCGAATATGTTTTGAATTTAGACCTCTCACGACCATTTAGACCAACAAAACGAATAATATCTTGAATTTCTGACTTTGAAACCTGCTGACCAGAAATACGGGCCATTATCTCAAGGTTTTTATACGCTGATAAATATTTATAAAAATCTGGTTTTTCAATAATCGACCCTATATTCGATAGAACCTCAAATCTATTCTTCTTTAAAGATTTACCAAAAATTTCTATTTCACCACCATCCGGCTGAATCAATGAAAGCATACATCTGAGAGATGTGCTTTTGCCTGCACCATTGGGCCCTAAGAAACCAAAAACATCATTTTTATGAACTGAAAATGACACGTCATCTAAAGCCTTAAAACCTTTAAATGATTTTTCTAAATTCTTAACGGATACAACTACTTCTGACATCTTTTTGAAAACACTTAAAGATAAAAAAAGTTCTTCATAATGAACGAAATGATATTGAAGGTGTACACCAAATAAAAATATCAAATATGAAAAATTCAATCTTCTTAATTGTGATGCTCATGGCGTCAAACGTACTTTTTGCAGATGACAAAAAGATTAGAAAAGCTTCACTCACTGAAGCTACTGTATACACTAATGGAGTTCAACTTCGTTCAAAAGCATTTTACTCTGCGACAAGCGGGATAAACGAAATTATCATTGAAGGTGTAAGTGGAAACATTGACCCCAAAACCATTCAGGTGAGCGCTACAGGAAAGGTCATTATCTTAGATAGTAAATACAGCATTTATTACCCCAAGCTTACACATGAAGAAACAGCAGGCGAAGTGAAAAAGGTAAGAGTTCAAATCTTAAAATTAAAAGACTCGATACTCTATTTGTCATATGATTTAAATGATATTCAAGACGAAATAAATGTATATACTGAAGCAAAGAATATTCTTAAAAATAATGGCGTGATGAGAAGTCAAGGAAAGGTAAATGATTCAATTATACTCTTAAAAGAAGCTTTAGAGCTTTATACCTTTAAAATGAACCAGCTCAATAAAAAGCTAAGCACTTTGAGAAAAACAAAAAATGCAAAAACGCGCATTGATAAAAGAATGAAAGATAGATTAAACCGTCTAAACAATCATCTCGGAAGTATTGGAAATCAAAACAACAACAATAAACCCATACCCAGGATTACAGTTACTTTATCAGCCAATGCACCAACATCCGGAAATATATCTTTTTCATATTTAGCTTCGGGAGCAGGATGGACTCCATTATATGATATTCGAAGTGAATCGACTCAAGGTAAAATATTTATGAATTATAAAGCTGAAGTTTATCAGAACACAGGATTAGATTGGAAAAAAATAAAACTAAATATATCTACAAATAACCCTTATGCGAATAAGACAAAGCCAGAATTAAATCCATGGTACCTGAGCTATGTGGAATATAAAAAGGAATATGAAAATGTTAGAAAAGATAGAAGTAATAAAAATGTGTATAATTTGAACAGTGCACCAGCGGAAGCTGCTTATAACAGAGGGTTTTATATGGAAGATGCTCTCGAAGAAACACCTGCAATGGATGCCAATCAATTCACTAATGTGGTTCAACAATTAATTTCAGCTGAGTTTAAAATTGACCTCCCCTATAATATTGCTTCAAATGGTCAAAAACACATGGTCCTTGTTCAGAATTCAGAGCTAAAAACAAATTTCAAGTACTACAGTGTTCCAAAAATAGACCAAAATGTATATTTGGTTGCAGAGATGCTTAAGGTTGATGAATTACAATTAATTCCGTCAAAAGCCAATATCTTTTTTGATGGATCATATATCGGAGAAACATATATTGATCCTACAAATATGAATGATACTTTACATCTATCATTAGGAAAAGATCCAAATATTCAAATTAAAAGGAGACTTCTCTCATCAAAATGCAAAGAAAAAGTAATTGGTGATAAGATTGAAAAATCGTTGGCCTATACTATAGAAGTGAAAAACTTAAAATCAAGTAGCATTGAACTGGTCATTCAGGATCAGATTCCAATCACAACTAATGAAGATATCGAAATTGATAAAATCAATATTGGAAAAGCTAAAAGAATAGAGCGGACGGGAAAGATAGAATGGAATGTTAAACTAAAACCAAAAGAATCCAAAACATTTGACTTCGACTTTAGAATCAAATATGACAAATCCAAACGTATCCAAATCTAATAAAAAGCCCTTCGGGGCTTTTTTCATTTAATAAAGTATCCTGCTTAAACAAAAAGCTTTTCTAACTTTGTACCAAAATAAAGAACAATAGTTTTTAATTAGTTGTTTTTAAGCAGATGAAACAATTTGACGTCCCCCCTTTCTATCGCTCTTCACTAATAGGTGAGATAAAGAAAAAGCGAAAGCTTGAGGACCCTAGAAAAAAAGATTTTAAACCGACACAAATTAAAGTTGGTGACTTGACTTTTTTAATTGCAAGACACTTTGGTTTTTGTTATGGAGTAGAAAATGCCATTGAAAAAAGCTACAAAGCCATCAAAGAAAATCCCGATAAACGTATTTTCTTGCTGAGTCAAATGATTCACAATCCTGATGTAAATGAAGATTTAGAATCCCATGGATTAAAGTTTTTACAAGACACTTACGGAAAACAATTGATTCCATTTGAAGAATTGACATCAGAGGACATTGTAATCATTCCTGCGTTTGGAACAACTGTTGAAATAGAAGAAAAGCTAAAACAAAAAGGCATTGAGATTGACACCTATAATACTACCTGTCCATTTGTTGAAAAGGTTTGGAATAGATCTGCAAAGCTCGGAGATTCAAACCACACAATAGTCATACATGGAAAAGTTAAACATGAGGAAACTCGAGCTACATTTTCACACAGTTCTAAAAACTCACCATCTATAGTAATCAAAGATATAAATGAAGCCAAGGTGCTCGGAGAATTTGTTTCTGGCAACAGAGAAATGCACGAATTCCATAAAATATTCGAAGGGAATTATTCTGTAGATTTTAATCCCGAAATACACTTAAGTAAGATTGGAGTTGTCAATCAAACGACAATGCTTGCCACAGAGACTCAAGAGATAACTGACTATTTAAGGACCGTAATGATTAAAAGGTATGGTGAACTTAAAATCAAAGACCATATGGCCGATACAAGAGACACGCTTTGCTATGCTACCAATGACAATCAATCTGCTACCTATGGTCTTTTAAACGAGTCGGTTGACATTGCTGTGGTGGTTGGAGGATATAACAGCTCAAATACCACACATTTGGTTGAGCTTTTAGAAAAGGAATTCAATACTTTCTTTATCAGAAATGAAAATGAAATATTAGATGAAAATCAAGTTTATTCCTTTGATATTCACAATAAAAAAAGAATTTTAAACCACACTTTTTTACCTGCTAAGAAGAACCTTCGAATTGCCATTACCTCTGGTGCATCATGCCCCGACAAACTTGTTGATGAGGTGATTCATAAAATTATAAAGCTCAAAAACCTTAATTCAAAATCACTTCAAATTAAATTATGAGCAAAGACCACAAATTCAAACCAGAAAGTCTGATGATGTCCTATGGATTCAAACCTGAACTTTCAGAAGGATCTATAAAATCCCCTATATTTCAAACCTCCACTTTTGTGTTTAAAAATGCACAAGAAGGAAAAGCGTTTTTTGAGGTGGCCTATGGTTTAAGAGAAAAAGAAAATAATGAAGAGGTCGGGCTGATATACAGCAGAATCAATAATCCTGATTTAGAAATACTTGAAACAAGACTAAAGCTATGGGACAAGGCTGATGACTGTGCCGTATTTGAAAGCGGAATGGCAGCCATTTCAACGGTGCTTTTAGAGTTTTTAAAACCCGGAGATGTATTGCTGTATAGCTCTCCATTATATGGAGGAACGGACCATTTTATTAATGAGTTTTTAAATAAAATCGGGATACATACAATTGCTTTTACCCCAAATGATTCAAAAGAGGACATCATTAAGCGATTAAAGAATTCAGGTTTAGCAAATAAGCTTTCTATGATATTCATAGAAACTCCAGCAAATCCAACAAACGCATTGATAGATATAGAGATGTGTAAATCTATAGCTGATCTGTATTCATCTTTAGATGAAAAAGTATATTTAGCTGTCGACAACACCTACATGGGCCCTCTTTGGCAGCATCCATTACAGCATGGTGCTGACTTTGCCCTTTACTCTGCAACCAAATACATTGGAGGACACAGTGATGTGATTGCTGGAGCATGCTGCGGATCAAATGAGGTGATTTCAAGAGTGAAAGTTCTAAGAACTTTTCTTGGAAACATGGCTGCTCCTCATACTGGATGGTTACTGATGAGAAGCTTGGAAACATTAAAAATAAGAATGGAACAGCAAGCCCGAAATGCTCAAAAGGTGGCATCATATCTTGAAGAGCATGATAAGGTCGAAAAGGTCTATTATTTGGGCCTAATTAAAGAAAATACGGAAGCCCATCAAATTTATAAAAAACAGTATGACTCACCGGGCGCAATGCTTTCTTTTGACATTAAGGGAGGAGAGCAAGAAGCGTTCAAATTTATTGACTCATTAAAATTAATTAAATTGGCTGTTAGTCTAGGCGGTACCGAATCATTGGTAGAACATCCAGCCACCATGACACATGCAGGTGTTGATCCTACACATAGAAAAGAATTATCAATTACAGAGAAATTAATCAGAATTTCTGTTGGGGTTGAAAACGAACAAGATTTAATTTGGGATATTCAGCAAGCACTTGAAAAAGTAAAAATATGAAGATTTACACAAAAAAAGGTGACGAAGGTAAAACCGGTCTTATCGGTGGAACAAGAGTTTCAAAAAATGATCTAAAAATTAATGCATACGGAACTGTTGATGAGCTAAATGCTTTTGTAGGTTTGCTTAGGGATTTAATTGGCAAACAAGAATATACTGCTCAATTAATAGAAATTCAAGATCGCCTATTCACTGCGGGTTCACTATTGGCTGTCTCAGATGCTGGTTCAAAAATGAAAATTCCTTTAATTAAGAGTAACGACATAGAAAATCTTGAGAAATGGATTGATAAAATGGATTCCAATCTGCAGGAAATGAAGTCTTTTGTTCTTCCAGGTGGGCATCAAATTGTTTCAAACTGTCATATTACACGAACAGTATGCAGAAGAGCCGAACGATGTATCGTAATGCTTTCAGAGCACTCAGAGGTAGATCCCGTGATCTTGTCTTATTTCAATCGCCTTAGTGATTACCTTTTTACATTGGGAAGAATGATGGCAAAAGAATTGAACATTGAGGAAACGCCATGGGATCCAAAATTATAAGCTATCAAAAAAAAATAGAACAAAATTCGATTTTTATTTGGATAATTTGAAATAAAGTATACTTTTGCCGAATAATCAAATAATGTTGTACCGATGTATTGGACTTTAGAATTAGCCTCTTACCTTGAAGATGCGCCATGGCCGGCATCAAAGGATGAACTTATTGATTTCGCGATTCGAACGGGAGCACCTATGGAGGTAGCAGAAAACCTTCAAGATTTAGAGGATGAAGGAGAAATTTATGAGAACATTGAAGAAATTTGGCCTGATTACCCTTCTCGTGAAGATTTCCTATTTAATGAAGATGAATATTAAATAACCGTATGAGGAAACAAATATGAATTTCCTCGGGCATCTCTATTTTTCAAATAATGACTACGACCTAATGATTGCCAATCTTTTTGGTGATTCGGTTAAGGGGAAAAAATACCTCAATTATTCAGATAAAATTCAAGAAGGAATTCTTTTGCATCGAAAAATCGATTCTTACATTGACAATCATCCTTCTGTGAAAGAGCTTCGGCTAAATTTATATATGGATTTACCCAAAGTCGCCGGTGTTGCCATTGACTTATACTTTGATCATTTACTTGCCATTCATTGGGAGCAATATCATGAAAAACCATTTGAGATTTTTTTAGAGGAATTTTATAATTACCGCTCAATATTTGAAGGCGAACTCGGCACTGATTTTTCTGTATTCATGGATCGATTAAGAACATATCGTTGGATCAACCACTACCCTACTCAATACGGTTTAGACAAGGTGTGCATGGGAGTATCTAAAAGGATTTCCTTCGATAATTTATTACATAAGGCTCCAATCGTTTACGCCAAAAGAAAAAAGGAAATTGAAGCGGTTTTCTTTCAGTTTATGGAAGATGCAAAAAAAGAATTATCGAATTAAATTCAAATGTCCCGAAATCGTTTTTGATTCGTTCGTATCTGGAATGACAAAATTTATTTTCCAAATATAGATTCCTTCTGAACACTTCTTCCCTTTATAGGTGCCATCCCAATATTCATTGGAATCAACTATTCTTATTAATTCCTCGCCCCATCTATTGTATATCGTCATTTCAAATTGAGCAGGATCAAAACCACTGGTGAAAACCGCCTGAAATGTATTGTTATGTTCATCTCCATCCGGTGTAAAGGTGTTTGGAACATAATAAATTTCGGCCCCTTTAATCTGGATTAAAACTTGAACAGAATCTGTACATCCAAATTCATTTTCAACGTAAAGCTCAACAGCATAGCTTCCTTCTGAATAAGGGTATGAATGTTCAATTTCAGCATCGAAAAAATCATAATAAAACCCATCTCCTGTACTTAATACATACGTCTCACCTCCTGTAGATGTGTTTTCAAAAGTAATATGGGGAATATCGCTAGTGGTCAATATTGGATCCGCTGAAAAATTCGCTTCAGGATTTGGATGAACAATAACTGAGGTTTGTATAGAGTCCGAACAGCTGTTGGCATCTGTTCCAGTAATCCAAATGTCAACAGATTCATTTGGAGAAAATTGAAATTCGTTCCCCTCGCCTAAGGGGAACCAGCTGTAAGACTGAGCACCAGAAACTGATATAAGCACAGATTCTCCTATACAAATACTTTGAGCTGGAGTTACAAGTAAATTGGGAAGTTCAAAAACAACTATGCTCAAACTGTCAGTATTCTCACAGCCCAAATCATCATATCCACTTACATAAATATTGACAGCGCTATCAGGTTCAAGCGTTTGTTGCTGAATATTGTTTTCTGTGAATACCGGTGAAATCCATAAATAAGTAGAGCCACCTGTTACAACAAGTTCGACAGTATCTCCAATACATATTTCAAAGGAGGAAGTAATTAATTCAATCTGAGGTAATTCCTGAATCAATATGTTTACATCAATGGATGATTCACAAGTATTACTATCAATGCCATTTAATTGAAGTGTTGTATTAATACTAGGAGAACAAATTAAGACTCCATTTGCCTCAATACTTCCAATTATCGGTAACCATTCATAAGATTCTGCTCCCATTGGCATAAGGCTGGCCGTATCACCAAAACAAATAAGTGTGTCTGAACAAATAAGGACAGGCAATGGATGAACAGTAAGATTGACTGTAACAGAAGAATCACATCCATTAACGGACTGAAACACCTCTGTATAAATACCAGTGTTTGTTAAATTTTGTAAGCCTAAAAGATAGCTATCGTTTTCACATATGAAAACATTCAATGTGTCATAATAAATAGAATCAACAGATAGATTAAGGGTCACAACCGAATCACACCCAAATTGAGATTGAATTGAATCTATATAAGAACCAGAAGATGATAAGAGCTGTCCTCCAAATAAATAGGTTTCGTTTTGACAAATGTCAGCATTTATTAGACTCTCATGATTCGGATATACAGTAACCAAAACTGAATCTGTAGAAGGACAAACTCCTGGACTAGTAGCTAACGATGTAGATACAGTATACATCTGTGAGATGTTGGTTGTTCCAGTATTTGATAATGTTACTACAGGGTCCGAAGAAGTAGCTGAACTTAAGCCAATCGATGGCGACCAATTATAAACAAAATTTGGATTTTCAGGAACACCTATTTGAGCTGAATCACCGGGGCAAAAAGTGACATTAGAACCAGCCTCGGATGCGGCTTGATCAGTATAAATAACGACATTTTTAATCGAATGTTGATCATTTGCGCCTCCAGTAGAGGCCGTAAAACCCATATAACCAATAAAACCTATGGGAAAATTCCCTGTTAGATATTGCTGATTATTTACAAAAAGTGTAATGTTTCCATTATTATAGGTGATTTTAACGGGTTGATAAGTATTGTTTCTAACAAAACCAAGATTTCCTGCTGAATTATCAAGTTTAACAATGCCAGGCGCACATTCAAAATATCCTACTCCTGAATAGATTTGTAATTCAGGATTCGGACCACCACAATTGTTCCATGTGTCTAAAATCACCTTCAAACCATTTGCTGTACCTGGAATCCCTACGCCTCCGCCAGATACAAAACCAGTAGGAGGAACATCTAAAAAACAAAAAGCAATACCATCAGCCGCTGATCCTCCCCAAATACGATACTCAAATTCCACCGTCCAATTTGAACAAATTGAAGGATCAATTGGAGTTGAATAAAAAACTCCACCACTTTGACCATTCCAAGCATTTGTTAGAATTAATTCATTTGGAAAATTATCAGCATCCCCTTGTGTGTCGCCAGAATATGCGTTTCCATTTAAATTCCAACCTGCCGTACTTATATTTGTTGTTCCACTTAATTCTGCAAAAACATAAGTTTGAGAATGGCATAGCTGAGTTATAAAAAACACAAACATGAAACACAAAAAAAACCGAAAGTGGCACATCAATTTAGAGAATTTCAACATTTAATAGTTATTAAAAGTATAAAATTTGTTGAATTTAATTAAATCTTAGTGTATTTTTGACACATAGTAAAATGAATTAAGCTGAAAAAAAAACTTTTGTACCTTATAAAAAGTTAAATTAAAACAGTATACAAGAGAATCTTAATACTACTTTAGATAAAATTGAATATATAGCCGATACATGACTCGTAAAATGAAACATACAGAAAAATTTGAAAATTTCAATCTCATTGTCTTTGGGGGAACTGGTGATCTGGCTTTACGAAAAATATTTCCTGCACTTTTTCACAGATATCTCGACCAACAATTAACATGTCAGTATAATATTATAGCAATTACAAGGAAAAATGGACAAGAGAAAGAATTTAATGAGCAGCTAAATTTATTTATAGAAGCAAGTATTGAAAAAGGAAACATAGACCGTAAAGAAATAAATGCATTTTCAAAAAAAGTAAGCTTGATAGTTGCTGAAGAAAGCTCAGTAAAAGGTTATCAAAACTTAAAAAAATTTATTGAACCATTTAAGTCTTATCAAAACATCTTCTATTTCTCCACCCCTTCTTCTGCATTCGGTCCAATTTCTCAAGCTTTAAAGGATACGGGATTGGTTCATAAAAGCAGCAAAGTAGTATTGGAGAAGCCTTTAGGACACAGCCTTGAATCGTCCATATCCATAAACAATGAAATCACCAAAACATTTGAAGAAGAGCAGATTTACAGAATTGATCATTATTTAGGGAAAGAAACCGTTCAGAATCTTATGGTTTTGAGATTTGCAAACAACTTGTTTGAAAGAGCTTGGAATGCTGAAAATATAGAAAGCATTCAAATTACAGTTTCAGAAAGTTTAGGCGTTGAAAAGAGAGCTGGCTATTATGACAAGAGCGGTGCACTTCTAGACATGGTTCAAAACCACCTGCTTCAGCTCTTATGCCTTGTCGCAATGGAACCTCCATTTGTACTTCAGGCCAACGAAGTAAGAAATGAAAAATTAAAAATATTAAGATCTTTAAGACCATTCAACAAAAAATCAATACAAACGGATAGTGTTAAGGGACAATATACTCGAGGAAATATTGAAGGAAAGAAGGTCAATTCATATCTAGAAGATATAAGCAAGTATGAATCTAAGACTGAAACTTTTGTCGCACTAAAGGCTTATGTTGACAATTGGAGATGGAAAAATGTGCCCTTTTACCTACGAACAGGAAAACGAATGCGTAAGAGGTATTCTGAAATTGTAATCAACTTTAAAGAAGTTAGACACAATATTTTTCCCTCAAAAGAAAAGCTTAATAACAACAAGCTGATTATCCGCCTTCAACCAGAAGAACGGATAGAACTTGTTCAAATGACTAAAATCCCTGGACCGGGAGGATACCGATATAAACCTATTGCCCTGAAACTAGATTATGTCGATTCTTTTGAAGAACGTTTTCCAGAGGCATACGAACGACTAATCATAGATGTCATTCGTGGGAATCAGACTCTATTTATGAGTCAAGACGAGCTCATAGCGGCTTGGACATGGATTGAGTCAATTACTAACAATTGGAAAAACATGAATGTAAAAAATATTTTATACGAAGCTGGGTCATGGGGTCCTGGAGATGTCATTTTAGGAGAGAATGAATCTTGGATTACAAAATCTTGGAAAAAATGATTCAACAATTTGATAACATGGGAGTCTTGGAGGATGAGTTACTAATTCAAATTATTGGTATTCTCAATAAATCTTTAAGCGATAACGGTCAGGCTACTATGCTTTTATCTGGTGGAAATACCCCTAAAAACTTGTATCACAAATTATCACAGGTAGATATAGAATGGAACAAGGTAAATATTGGTCTGGTTGATGAACGATTTGTAGATAGAGATAGCTCCTTATCAAATGAAAAAATGATCAGGAGTACGCTCATTCAGAATAAAGCTTCTGAGGCTAAATTAACAGGTATGTTACACGAGAAAGCCTATGATGAAAATTTGTCAGTGGCAAAGGAGAAATATAAATCCTTTCATCATGCCGATGTATTACTTCTTGGAATGGGTAATGACGGTCATACAGCTTCTTTATTCCCTAATGATCCATTATCAGAAATAGCATCGAATGAAGTAGACTCAGGGCTTTCTAACACAAACGCACCAACTGAACCCATAAAGAGAATTACGCTGAATAAATCATTTATAAATGAAAGCAAAAATGTTTTCCTTATGTTTAGTGGACAAAACAAAGGTGTGATTTTTGAAAAATCAATAGAGATGGGCTACCCTATTAGACATTTCATTTCTAAGGTTAAAGCCGTTTATTATGCACACAAATAGCAACATGAATTCTACAATTGAAGAGGTAAGTAATCGAATCGTTGAGCGCAGTAAGGATACAAGAAAGGCGTACCTAAAAGACGTTGAAAAGATGTTTAATGAGGGTGTATATCGTTCTGGTTTAAGCTGTGGAAATCTTGCTCATGCATTCGCTGGATGCGACCATTCTGATAAAGAAGATCTTGCAGGTTCGGAAAGTAAAAACCTGGGCCTTGTAACCGCTTATAATGATATGCTTTCAGCCCATAAGGTTTATGAAGATTACCCACATGAACTCCGGGCCTATGCAAAAAAACACAATGCTGTTGTTCAAGTTGCTGGTGGAGTACCCGCTATGTGCGATGGTGTGACTCAAGGAAAAGATGGCATGGAGCTTTCTCTTTTCTCAAGAGATGTAATTGCATTAAGCACCTCTATTTCATTATCGCATAATGTATTTGATGCTGTTCTGTGTTTGGGCATATGTGACAAAATAGTACCAGGCTTAATGATGGGATCTCTTAAATTCGGACATTTGCCAGTTGTATTTGTACCTGGAGGACCTATGCCAACGGGGATAAGCAATGATGAAAAAGCAAAAATTAGAAGAGCTTTTGCAGAAGGACAAATTTCAAGAGATGAGCTTCTAAAGGGAGAATCGGACTCATACCATTCTCCGGGAACATGTACTTTTTATGGCACCGCCAATAGCAATCAAATGCTTATGGAAATTATGGGGCTTCAGCTACCTGGATCAAGCTTCGTTAATCCAAATACGGAACATAGAAAACTACTTAATGAAAAAGCCGTTGAGATCGCAAACCAAAATGCTAAAAAAGGCTTAGAATTCTCTATATCAAGAATTGTTACTGAGAAATCAATTGTTAATGGAATTATTGGCCTTTTAGCCACTGGAGGATCTACAAACCACACCATTCATCTCATTGCAATAGCCAGAGCCGCTGGTATTATTATTAACTGGGATGATATGTCAAGACTTTCTGAATGTATCCCCTTAATTACAAGAATGTATCCTAATGGGGCTGCAGACGTGAATCACTTTCATGCAGCAGGTGGAATGCCATTTGTAATTCATAGCCTTCTATCTAATGGTTTATTACATAAAGATGTTACAACCATTATTGGTCATGGTATGGATCTTTATGCTCAAGAATCAAAAATCAGCAATGGAAAACTTGAATTTTTAGAAGGAGCAAAAACATCCCTAAATGAAAATGTTGTGAGACCAGTCAGTAATCCATTTTCAAATCAAGGAGGAATTAAAATATTAGCGGGAAATATCGGTAGATCTGTTATCAAAACAGCTGCAGTTGATAAAGAAAATTTGATTGTTGAAGCTCCAGCTATTGTCTTTCAAGAACAAAGCGACCTTATAAGCGCATTTAAAAACAATGAATTAAACAAGGATTTTATCGCCGTAGTCCCCTTTCAAGGACCAAAGCAAAATGGAATGCCAGAGCTACATAACCTAACACCTTCATTAACCATTCTTCAAAAAAGAGGATATAAAGTAGGTTTAATTACTGATGGAAGAATGTCAGGTGCTTCAGGAAAAGTTCCCGCGGCGATTCATCTCACTCCAGAGGCAAAAGATGGTGGTATCATTTCAAAGATTAAATCAGGAGACCTCATTAAGATCGATGCCGTAAAAGGAACACTTGACGTGTTAAATTATAACCAAGTGAAAAAAAGAAAACCTCTAATAATTGAAAGAGAAAATAAGAATTCACTTGGACGAAACCTCTTTGAAAATGCAAGGAATATTGTTGGCAGCAGTGAGGAAGGCGCCAGTTTTATAATATAAAAGCTATAGGAATCCAAAGGCTATGTAAGCCACGTAAGCGAGAATTAGTGCTATTCCTTCAATTACCCCCATTTTCTTTCCGAGAAACATAAATAAACCCAACATTACAACAAAGCCAAGCATTATTGGTAAATCAATTTGAATTAAAAACGGGTCAATCGTTAACGGGTTAATTAAACTTGACACACCCAGCACGGCGAAAATATTAAAGATATTACTGCCTAAAAGATTCCCTATCGAGATACTGTTCTCGCCTTTTGATATGGCTATTATTGATGTAGCCAATTCCGGCAAAGAAGTTCCCAAAGCAACCACAGAAATGGCTATAATGAAGTCTGACACACCTAGGTTTTGAGCTATAATCACAGCATTGTCTACTAACAATTCTGAACCAATATACAATCCGAAACCTCCAATAATAAAATATCCAATGATCCAGGCCGTACTTATTTTTTTATTGTTTACTCCTTCTATGAAGTCATTATTGTGTCCAGGTCGCAATTCTCTCCGAATAGAAAACCAAATAAAAACGAACAATCCAAGAAGTAATATCAACCCCTCAAAAGCACTAATCACATAATCCATGCTGAATAGAAAAAACATCAATGAGGCCAAAAGCATTAAGCTCCATGACCACATATATTTACTTCTGGAAATAATCAGCGACCTTAATAAAATAGTGATTCCCAACACTAGTCCAATATTCGCCACATTTGACCCTATTACATTCCCCACTGCTATTTGAGAGTTGCCATCCAGTACAGCGTTAATGCTAACAATTAATTCGGGAGCCGAAGTGCCAAATGATACTACGGTAGTACCTATTAGCAACGGCGAAAGCTTAAATTTCATATTTAATCCCACCGCACTTCTTACTAAGCACTCACCACCAACGACGAGAGTTGCAATACCAATAAGTAAAAATAAATACTCCATTTATCTGTTTTTCCAACATCCTTAATTGTTGGCGAATTATATATTCAATAACGAATTAAAAAGACAAATATAACAACCTGTCTATTTTGTGGTTAATTGATCTTCTGAGCTTTGAGAAATCGCAGACTTATCAATTCGAATTTTTGTGTTTTCAGACTGAACAAGAACGGTCGTGTCCGTAACTTCAAGTATTTTACCATGGATTCCTCCAATGGTTACTACATGATCACCTTTTCCTAATGCTTCTCTAAACTTCTTTAATTCTTTTTGCTTTTTCATTTGAGGTCTGATCATAAAAAACCAAAACACCAAAACCATCAAACCTAACATGATCATACTTGACATACCATCTCCACCCATAACTTGTATTATTTTATTTATTATTTAATTGTTCCTATTATTCTCAGCTTGACAATATTATCTGGAACTGTATTTGCCATAACCGTAACTACTTTATTTAATTGATATCCACTATCAAATTTCTCTGTATCTACAACCGCTTTAATGACACCCTTTTTACCTGGTAAAATAGGGGCTTCGGGCTTTTCTGCAACCGTACATGAACATGAACCTTTTATTTCCCCAAATACAAGTGGGTATCGCCCGGTATTTTCAACTTCGAATTTTGCATTAATTTTCTCTCCTTTAACTCTTTCTCCTGCGTTAAAAACCTTTGTGATCTTCATACTGGTTTTCTGACCGATTTCGGCCTTAAGAGGTTCTGTTTTACAGGAACTCACTAAAGCACCCGAAATAAGTATTAATGAAATAAAAAGAATTCTCATAATTATTGTATTAGTCCCCTACCTGATTTATTTATTTTATTTTCTTTTGAGAGCAAATTTACAGACTTATCGAGAATACCATTTATAAAAACATTACTTTTTGGAGTACTGTAATATTTTGAAATCTCTATATATTCATTTATTGACACCTTGGTTGGTATAGTTTCAAAACACTGCAGCTCGGTGATGGCCATTTTTAATAGTAAAACATCCATTTTTGCTATTCGCTCAAACTCCCAATTTTCAACCAACTTTTCTATCATCGATTCATTCTCAGCATCACGTCGTATGGTTTCGGTTAAAAGCGTACAAATAAATTCTTTTTCGTTATCATTCGATTTATACAAAGGCATAATGTTAAGTTTGTTCTCCTTCGCGCTCTTGATCGTTTTAATTACCATTGAACAGGCCAAGTCAATGTCATCCATCCAATGAATATCTTCATCTTCAAAAAAATCATAAATCAATGGGGAATTTGCAATCTCGGCCTTAAACAATTGAATTAAAAAACTACGATCAGCTTCAAACCCTTGCTCTTCATTGTTCATATGTTCAAAATAAACCTCGCTTTTTTCTATATCAATGAATATTTTTCGAAACATTTCCTTTTTCTCATCATTATTCCAATTGATTTTTCTCGTCTTTGAAAGATTCGCCAAGCTATTAGAATTCTCGATTAAAGAAATTATTTTATTGTCAACAAATTTAAAATTTGGATAAAGATCCTCCTTTGCAGGCATTAGCTTTTTTTTCCGCTCATCTTGCTTATTTAATGCTATTTTTTTGATGACCGGAAAACTCAAAAACAAATAGACATACAAATCATATATGCGCTCGACAGCACTTAAGAGGTTTTTTTCAGCCATTCGGACATCTGTAGAATTCGTATCGTTATAATACGAATAAAGCATCTGCAGGACTTTAATTCTTAAATGTCTTCTATTTAACATCGCTTTTATATATTAATGGGATTGATGAGCTGCATCGATTTTTTCTTGCGCCATTTGCATAGCAATTATGTGTGAAGGTATATTTTCATTTTTGGACCTCTTAACAATATCAAAAATAGTATCATAAATTCCCTCCGCTTTTTTCAAAGCCCATTCACTTGACAAGCCCTCCACCTCAGAAAAACAATTGATGACGCCTCCTGCATTTACGGCAAAATCAGGCGCATACAGAATACCTCTTTCCAATAAAGCCTTTCCATGAAGGTCTTCAGTCTTTAATTGATTGTTCGCCGCACCGGCAACAATTTGACATTTTAACCGTGAAATGGTATCATTATTTAATGTTCCTCCTAGAGCACAAGGTGCATAAATATCCATATCAATGTCATAAACATCGTTTAAATCGATTTGTGTTGCACCATATTCTTTTGATATTCTCGAAAGAGTATCTTCGTGTATATCAGAAATAAAAATCTCAGCTCCTTCTTTGGACAGGTATTGAACCAGATATTCACCGACATGTCCGACACCCTGAACAAGGATTTTCCTACCTTGGAGAGAATCAGATCCATAATTAAGTTTAGAGCAAGCTTTCATTCCCATATAGGTACCAAATGCAGTAACTGGTGATGGGTCACCACTCTTTCCTGGAAGACCAACAACATGCTTAGTTTCTTTACTTACCCAAACCATATCCGAAGGAGAAATACCTACGTCTTCCGCGGTAATATAGTTTCCAGCCAATGAATCTACAAACCTACCGAATCTTCTAAACAGCGCCTCTGATTTCATACTTTTAGAATCACCTATTATAACAGCCTTACCTCCTCCTAAAGCTAAGTTTGATATGGCATTTTTATAAGTCATTCCTCTTGACAACCTTAATACGTCATTTAATGCTTCAATTTCATTATCGTAAGTCCACATCCGAGTACCACCAAGAGCTGGACCCAGTGTCGTATCATGTATCGCAATAATGGCTTTCAAACCTGTTTCATTATCACTACAAAAAAGGATTTGATCGTGACCCATTGTGGACATCTGAGAGATAATTGGATTTTCCGAAATATCAATTTCGTTTTTCATCGTTTTTAAAGACATCTTTTATAAAATAGTTCGTTAACTTTTAAACCTAATAGCATTGTTTACACGTTCATTGGGCGATGACAAAAATAGCAAAATCTAAGTGAAGTCTCCTAAGACTTGTAACAATTATTATCAGTTCAAATTGAGATCAAAAAATGGAATAAAAAAAAAGGGGCAAAAGCCCCCTTTTTCAAATAAATTAAACTTTTATTTTTTTGAAACAACAATCGTTTTTACCATTGATTGACTTCCATTTACATTTACAATATAAATACCATCCTCAACATCAGATATGTTAATTAAGGTATTCAATTCACCGTTAGTAAGACTAAAAGGTTTACTCATAACGATTTTACCACTAACATCGGTAATTAACACATCAACTTTTGAATCAGTAAGACCTGACAGGTTAAGGTTAAAGCTACCAACAGAAGGGTTAGGATAAATACTTAAAATCCCTGACGAAAGGTCAGATAATCCAGTAGTTCCAACTTCAGATGTATATGGTCGAATCATACAAGGATTTGAAAAACCAAAAGCAGAAAGAGGTGTCCATGGTCCTCCACCAATTGAACCTAAAGTCTTTCCCTCAGTGTAAATAGCAGTACTGTGACCCAAACCTAAAAATCCTGACTCAGAGTCTGTTAATACAACAAAAACTTGAGTTGTGGTTAAATTTAAATCTCCACCAGACAAATTTGTAACAGGTACTGTTTTATAAATACCAGCAGTATCAGCTGCTGTGGTTATAATTAAACCACTCGTTCCAATTTGAGTTCCTGGATTGACTCCGTCAAATTCATAAACTTTTACTTCTGTAGTATCTCCAATTGAACCTGCTTTAAATTGAAAAAGTACGGAATCCATTTTGAATCCGGCTACAGGATAATCATATGAATTACCTAGCTCAGCTGATGCAGTACCCACTCCTAAATTTACAGAAACAGTATCATTGTCTCTTGCATAAAAGTTTTGAGTTACATCAACAGTATAAGTTGCGGCGTCAACAAAATCGAATTGTTCGTCTATAAACATAACGTGCTGTACCGTATACAAATCAGCAGATGATGGTAAATAACCTGCATCCGTAAGAACAACTGTCTCTCCTGGAGCAATTGTCGCTACTGGAGTAGTATAGTTTTGATAAACAATATCAAAATTCCCATCACGTACAGCCACTAAAACCGTAACTTCTGTAATAGCATCAGCCCCTGTATTCGTTACTTCAAGAGAACTACCTAATGCACTTGCCACTTGATTCACTGGAATTGCAGTATACTCGTGTACTAATCCGATTTCAGCATTATATAATGCTGGAGAAACAGGACAAAAAGATAAAGTATCATTTGTTCCAGAGCAATTAATAACATCAGCCACTATTCCCTCGACATAGAATTGTATTGTATTTCCTCCATCACCCCAATCGTCGACAGTATAAACATTTACACATGTACCCTCAACCATACAACCAAGATCTTCCGTAACAGTAACGTTATCTCCATAACCTCCAGGAGTTTGTGCCTGAAGACCACCACCACCGCATGCGACAGCCGTATTACCAAAAGAAAATAATGTGTTTACACCGCAATCACTACCATCAGGAGTAACTTCCCAATAGAGTTCGTAACCATAACCGTCAGTGGTTACATCAACAGTAACTGCAAGTTCACCTGCAGGACATTGTGCATTAGCACCAGCTATTACGCCAAAGAACGCCAAAAGCGCACTTAAAAAAGTAGATTTTTTATTCATAATTATTTTTTTAATTTGGACAAAATTAACTTTAATATTTTCAATACTATTGTTTTCTAATATTATTTTAATATCACTCATATTTATTCATTTATACAACAAGTCGCTTTTAGACTTATAAAATTGTACTAACCTTGTAGGTGTCAAAAAAACTTATTACGAAAAGACATTAATTTAAACTTTTTCACATCTCAAATCGTTAGTTTTATGCCAAAATAAGCTAGGCAAGTTTTTAACAAAATCTGAATGAAGTCACTTCAACATCTGAATAAATATTTTTTTAAGTACAAGTGGCATTTCTTATTGGGTATTCTTTTTACTATAATCAGTAATTATTTTGGTGTGCGAATGCCTCTTTTTGTGAAGACAACTATTGACTCATTGATGCAAAATGTAAACATAAATTCAGTGAACGATGCACTTTGGGTTTCACTGAAAATTGGAGGAATATACATGCTTTTATCTCTTGCAAAAGGATTTTTTCTGTTTCTCATGCGACAGACCATAATTGTAATGTCTAGGCATATTGAATTTGATTTGAAAAATGATATCTACGACCAGTACCAAAAGCTAGATATGTCATTTTATAAAAAAAATAGGACAGGAGATCTCATGAACAGGATTTCAGAAGATGTGAGCCATGTTCGAATGTATCTAGGGCCAGGAATTATGTATTCAATCAACCTCGTCGTTTTGTTCACATTGGTCGTATATCAAATGATCATTATTTCTCCTACTCTTACCGCTTATGTTTTGATTCCCCTACCAATCATGTCATATTTAATTTATAAAGTATCTGCTAGAATGAACTTTCTAAGTAAAAAGGTTCAAGAGGAGCAATCATTACTATCAACCATAGCTCAGGAGAGCTTTGCAGGAATTAGAGTTATTAAGGCATATGGTCAGCAAAAATCTACAGAGAAAAAATTCAATCGATCCTCAGATCATTATAAGAATAAAAGCATGAAGCTTGTTTTTGTAAACGCTCTTTTCATACCTACTATTCTTTTTCTTATTGGATTAAGCACCATATTGTCAATTTATTTGGGAGGAAACATGTCCTTTAATAATGAAATATCTTTGGGGGGTATTGTGGCGTTTATCTTTTTTGTAAATAACCTAACTTGGCCATTTGCGAGCATTGGCTGGGTCACCTCATTAATACAAAGAGCAGCTGCTTCACAGCAAAGAATTAATGAATTCCTTGATGTTGAACCTGAAATAAAATCAAACAAGGACGCTACAAATTTTAGTTTTGATACAGCCATTAAGTTTGACAATGTGTCATTCAGATATAAGAATACTGGAATAGAAGCCCTTAAAAATATAACCTTTCGTATCAATAAAGGAGAAACATTTGCAATCATAGGAAAAACAGGTAGTGGAAAATCTACAATACTCTCCCTCTTGCTAAGACAGCTCGATCCTGATGAGGGCAATATTGTATTTGATCAAAGCGATTTGAAAAACATGAACCTTGAATTATATAGAAACAAGGTGGGAATAGTTCCGCAGGATGTCTTTTTATTTTCTGATTCTATTCGAAACAATGTGCTTTTTGGATCAAATACTCCCGAGGTAACTCAAGAACAACTTAAAGAGGCTACGGCAACTGCTGATATTTATGAGACCATAAAATCATTTAATAAAGAATTTGAAACTGTTCTTGGTGAACGTGGAGTAAATTTAAGTGGTGGTCAAAAGCAAAGACTAAGTATTGCAAGAGCGCTTCTGAGAAAGCCAGAACTATTGATTTTAGATGATTGTCTATCCGCAGTTGATACTGAAACTGAAAACCGAATTTTAGAACGACTGAATGATCAATCACAAGATCAAACTACGATTATCGTTAGTCATCGAATTTCCACCATTCGTAATGCTGAAAAAATAATCGTAATCAATCAGGGAGAAATCATTGAAAAGGGAAGCCATGAAAGTTTACTGAAAAACAAAGGTTTCTATTACCAAATGCATCAGCAACAATTAAGTGAAGAATCATCCGATGATAAAATTGAATGACACGTATAGGACTACTTTCTGACACACACGGGTATCTTGACCCAAAAATTAAAAAATATTTTTCTGATGTGGATGAAATCTGGCATGC
>JBELDA010000013.1:0-2466 GCA_042094515.1 Crocinitomicaceae bacterium | reverse complement strand
CTATTTGTTTGTGGACATTCTCACATCACGCTTGTCAAAATGGATCAACGTTTCAATATGCTTTGGATGAATCCAGGTGCATGTGGATATAAAGGGTTTCATAAAGTGAAGACCATATTACGTTTTTCCATAACAGGTGATAAAATTCATGATCTAGAGGTGATTGAGCTCGGAAAAAGAGCATAAAACAATGCCCCTCTCACGTTTACTTTTATATCATAGTTATACTATAAGTCATAGGCACATCTAATTTTAGATAAGAATTGATTTCATCTACGTCGGAAAAATAGCTTTTTACGGCCAGGACACCCCATTTTTTTCCTTGGCCATGCAGTCGATTGAATTAATTCCAATTACTGCATGCCCTCTACGGTCATTTTTAACTTTGAGCATGCCGAGACAAATGAACGGTCTAAATAAGGATCATACCACGTGTAAATCATAGTTTTATACTCTGTATCAATGTAAATCTTTACATGATAAGAGAATGAGGCATCATCAAGCCCGTAATCGTCAGTTTCAATGATAAACTGGCTTCCGTTTTTTGTAATATTCACAATTGGTAATGTATTCCCAACGCCACTCAAGGAACGACTAAAAAAGGTACTTGTCTTTTCTTGCAAATCAAAGGTATAGTCACAATCGATTTGTTTGAGTCCTCGATCTTCGTCTGGTGCATCAAGAACAACTTGATTGGTATGAGTACCGTATTTTGCAAAAATCTGGGCTTCATTGACAGTGACCTTAATTTTTTGGGCATTAGAGACAAATGCTAGAATTAAAATGGAAATAGAGAGCGTGTTTTTCATGGGTATTAGATTTAAGGATTAGAGATTACTGTTTATTGTCATAGTAATCGTTCCAGTTGGATAAAACAAGGTCTGATCAGTGCTTGAGTCATAATAAAATTGTTTGAACGTTTTCTTATCAATATCCACCACTATATGAACGGTGTATTGATTTGTTGGATCTAACCTGCCGTAATCTAATACTTCGATTTCGAATACATTTCCTTTCCGATGTATTTTAGTTATAGGGATTGAACTACCAATGCCCCCAAGAGAGCGACTAAAAAATGTGCTGGTCATTTCATTTAAATCTAATATATAGTCACAATCGGCATAAACAACTTCCGAAACATAATCAGGATTTTGTTGGACATTTGTAATGCTATCTGCCCTACCATTTTTAATATAATATTGGTTGTCGTGGCAGGTGATTTGAATCACCTGTGCATGTCCGGTTGATAAACTCACCAGCATAATAATGAGAACTCTAATAAACGCTTTCATTTCCTCTATGATTTACGTGAACGCTTGATTCTTCTCTTGTTTCGGCGCTTTTGCTTTTTACCACCATGACAGCCTCTTCTTTTTCTGGGCCATATAGTCGTTTGATTTAAATCATAATTATTAGTGCTATCTGATTTAAAAAGATGACCAGAGTCGCTGATTGTTGTTATTGATTTCATTAAATGGGATGGAGCGGCAAACACTTGATGAAGTGAAAAGAAAACGATAAAGATTAGAACTGATTTTTTCATTTGGATGTATTTAACGATTTATATCCTAGCGGAGTACATTGGTTTTCGTTACAGCTCAACTCCAAAATGAACATCCTGTAACGAGAACACCTAAATCGCATTGTAATTATAGAATCAACTTATCTCTCGCTTATGACCAAATACTTAGTTCTCATTCTTAGCTTAATCTCAACAAATCTTGGGATTAAAGCACAAACCCTTAAAGATTCTTTACTGGAAGATATCGCAACCTACTCCCCTATTTCCTACAGCCTTTTAATGAATCATGATGATCTTGAGTCATCATACAATTATTCCCGAAACGGGTCAACCATTTCAACAACTCAAAACACCGATACTTATGAATTCATGAATTGGGATTCATACGAAGCTGCATTAGGCAAGATGGCAACAAATATTCATGAAATATGCCATTCTTATAACCATTACATACCGTATTGGGAAATGAATTCTTGTCAGTGTGGCGAAGCCAGTCTTGATTTCATTCATAAAGGGTTTTATCTATCACCCAATGAAGAGTACTGGATTCAAATGGATGAAAAACTATTGTTTCCTTCAAGAAAATTAGTTCCCCATATTCCAGAAAAAAATCGAACCTTTCGTTTCAATACCTATATAGTTGGAGAGCAATCTGCTCAAGGACATGGAGTGTTAGGTCTTTTGGATGAATTCAATGCCTATTTTATTGGTGCGCAATACAGCTTTGATATGCTTCCTATATATAAACGGGAGGATCCTGAATGGGGCTATGTGAATTGGGCAAACTGGACTAAGGGGAACATGGCAGCATATTTTGAATTTGATTTTTTCATCAAAGAATACTTGCTATTTGCTCAAAGATATTACCCAGAAACTTATGATATACTCAAATCTAATAATGACTTTTTAGTTATTTATCAAACCATTCAAGACAATTATGCAAA
>JBELDA010000012.1:0-43473 GCA_042094515.1 Crocinitomicaceae bacterium | reverse complement strand
GGACATCCAGCAAAATCAGCAAAGGAGCTTTCAGGGGCGTAAATATAATTTGGGTCAACAGATGGGCTTCCCTCTCCAAAAATTGGTGCAGGAATGGTGTTTCCCCAGTTTTGCGTCATCGGGCCTATATCGTTAAGTACTGAGCTGAAACAATAATCCCAGCCTTCACCAGGCCCGCCTCCTCCATTATCATCAATAGGGTCACCTAAATGGGTGCCTCCACCACTAACACCACCGGGTATGGCTCCTGCACCATATGAATTCACAAGTGCTACTATTGTACCATTCGGACATTCTAACCAAATTTCAAGATCACCAGCATATGAATGTTCCATGGTAATGCAGACCTGATTAAGCTCCTGAGCATTGGTAATGATTGCCCCTTGAGGAAAACCCTCTATCGCAATAGGCGTCTCATATTGAGCACCTGAACCGTCTGGAAGAAAGGTTAGTCCTGTAACATATTGTGAACTACTATTAGCAAAGCCACCATCTGGAAAACTAAAGGATTCTCCCAAACCACTTGCTCCTCCAACTATTTGTGTGGTCTCTCCGGAGCATAAGGAATCATTCAATACATAAAAACCTGAAAATTCTGGAGTCATCCCCGTACGGACTTTACTCATGAGTTCGGCATTTTCTCCGTTTTGATCGGTGATATTGAGATTCACCAAATATCCATTGGCTAAACTTACTACGAAAATAATGGTATCGTTATTGGGAAAGCTCACGCCATCAATGGTCCATTCAAAATCAATATTCACATTGACATCTTGAGAGTATCCTGTACCCGTGTTTTCTAATGAATTATAAAAGTCAGGTGTTGCCACAAATACAATAGTGTCTCCCGAACATACGTCAACAAAACCAGTATCAATCGGATTCAAATTGTTTAGTGAGGAACCATTCACATAAGCCTCCATATGTGGAGCGAAGGGTTGATTCGTTTGTGAATAAATAAAGGAGGAAAAACAGATTATGCCAAAAACGAGAATATATTTCATAGAAAAAGATTCAAAGGATAAACTTACAAAATTTTAATGTCGTATAGGGCCATCAAATTAATTGTGATTTGATTGGCTCCCTCAGCATTTCTTAGAACAAATATTTTTTGGGTTTCTTTATATTTACGGTGTGAAAAACCTTGTGGTTTTATTAATTCCGATTTTACTATGTGGCTGTGGTGTGCTCAAAACCAATAAATACCTTATGCACTATACAGTGGTGAATGATTTAGCTACCATTGGAAACAATATAGATCATGGAGAAAAATATTATCCGGCAGTCCGTGAAATGGTCAACAGTAATATGTGCATAGAAGAGTATCAACGAATAAAACCTGAGGGCTATGTGCTTTTGGGATATTCCTTGTTCGATAATGATGAAAAAATGAGTCAAGGCCTTGTCATACAAGCTGGCATGAAGTTGGGGGCACATCTGGTTATTCTGTCTCGTGAAAATGGTGTTTCAGGAGTGTTAAATCATCAACCTTTGCTACCAGATGAAAAATTCAAAACGGGTCCTATCGCTGAGGCACTAATTTCCAAATCCAGAACTGAAAAAGGAAACACCAAAAATCACATCCATATGGCCTTGTTCTTGGTGCAGTGCTATTCGGACAAGTAATAATCAATTGTAATCATTATCTAGAAGCTCAAATTTGCTCTTATTTTCTTACCTCAACAAGAGGATGAGCAAGGTTTTTGTATTCAATGAGATCCATGTTTATGGACCCCACCAACAGGTTTGATGTAACACGTATGGGAACCTTATTAGCATCATCACTGATCCAGATGGTCATGTCCTCTTCTTCTGCAAAAACTCTTCCCTTTTCCACCATAGGGCGAAACTTTAGGCAGCTGAATTTGCCGAGCTTTGTTTTTACAATATCTTTTCCTAAAAATTTAATTTTTAAAGGATACATTTCCCTATCGAAAAAGGTATTAATAACATATTCCTGACCGATTTTGGCACTTTGCAGATCAAGTGTTCTCGCATAATAAAATGCGGATAATAAATCTTGGGTGTTGGGCTCAACAGCATATTCTTTTTTGTCATTTTGAAAGACTGTGGCCTTATTGGAATAATGATTAAAGTTAATGTCTCTATCCAATTTATATCCTCCTTCACGTACATGTCGAATAAATTTCCAGGGTAAAATGGCCTCTTCATCCATATAGGTTTCATAACGGTCTTCAACTTTGAAAAACCAGCTAAGCGCTCCCTTTGACCAACCCTTACCTACAATGTGCATTGTATTTCTCCAGGCTATTTTTTTAGAATTCTTTTTGATCTCAAGGGTGGCCTCTGCAGTATCAAAGACGCCATACGAAACATCAAAGCGCAGAAACTCCCCTTTTTTGAATGCGGTTTGTTCAATTTTCCTTATTGGATCAGCTTGAGCTTCATTTTGCTTGTTTTTATTTCCCGTGGTAAAAGTCAATAAACATACGCCCGAAATAATTGATATTGTGTGTGCTCTTACATTCATAATCTATTCGTTTTGATTACCAAATACAAAGAGTGTTCCAAAACCAAAGATTTGAATTTTTATATATGATTCTTCGTCACTGTTGTTTTCTGAGTACAGAAAAAAGAAAATGTTCTTATATTTTTAATCTGTAGGCTCGCTGTAAATCGTTTCTTGATGTGAAATGGCTTTATCGTACATTTCCTCTTCAAATGAGGAAACTTTTTGAATTAGACTAATCGTAACATGAGTAGCAGGAATCCATAAGGCACATGCAATAATATTAAGCACCGCTTCTTTTTCAGGGCCATTTCCGTCGATAAATCCTCCAACTTGATTTGTGATCAAACTAGAGGCAACCCAAAGCCCCCACCAAAGAGCTAAAAGATTGCTTTCTTCTACGTTCTCTTTGTAAAATGTTTGGGTTTTGTTCCATATTTCTTTCATTATTTGAAATGGGGCAAACAAGCTATAAATTGGAATAAACCAGGCTCCTGCAGCCCAGCCTTCTTTTTTGTCAGTGGAAACACCAACTCTGTTTAAATTACAATAGGCTCTTCTGAACCATTTAATGAATCTGACATATGTTATAATCATAACCACAAAGAAAATCAAACCGAAGGCTCCATATAAAAGGTCAAACTGAACTACTTCAGGATAATCATATTCTGAATCCCATGAGTTTAATGCTGGATTGAAATTATAATTTGACCATACCCGATACTGATATAAGCTAAACAAAAAGTCTATTACACTTAGCCCTAAGTATACTTTAAGAATGGAAACTATCGCTGATCCGCGGTCAGCATTGCTTTTGATGTCATTTTTCATAAGGATACATTTGTTTAAAAATAAAAATTATTATCGTAACTAGGCAAA
The DNA here is from genome assembly GCA_042094515.1 of Crocinitomicaceae bacterium. Taxonomy (GTDB): domain Bacteria; phylum Bacteroidota; class Bacteroidia; order Flavobacteriales_D; family Crocinitomicaceae; genus UBA952. Next base: position 40,124 of record JBELDA010000012.1, on the reverse strand, counting down.
ACCTTCGGGCGACCAAATTTTAAATAGAATACCTCAAAGTCCCCATTTGAAAACTTTAGAATGCCAAATATTCATCTACCGACCACCTATTCTAGGTTTCCCTTATATTAGATTCAAATAGAAAACGCCATGAAAAATGTTATAGTAGTTTTCTTCTTATTTCCTTCGTTTTATTATGTTAATGCTCAAGTAGAGAACTCAACTAATCCTGAACAGGAGAAGACTCTAATTAGTGCTACTGCAGAAAAAACAACTCCCTATGTGATTCCAAAAAACAAGCTCCATGTTGACGAAACCACTTATTATTCTTATTCCGATCAGGTTTTTTTAAGATTGAATAATAAGCCTCTTAATGGTGCGGTATATGAAAGATGGAGAAATGGTATGATGTGGTGGGAAACCCACTATAAAAATGGAGTGAAAGACGGTTTCAACCGAGAGTGGTACAAGTCTGGAGAGCTTTTTAAAGAGGCGATCTACAAAGACGGGAAACTCGTAAGTCAAAACTGCTGGGACGAAGAAGGAGTTCCTTTTGAATGTGACTAGATAGAACTTACTTCTTAGATTTTTTAAAATATGGGTGAGACGCTAAGGTTTCATTGCTGAATCATATTTCCTAATAGTTATTTATATTTGATTTTCTAGATTGAACTTGATATGGGCAATCTTTTCAAATCAGACCAACAATGCGTGTTGCATTTCTCTTACTATTCATTTCCATTGGGTTTAAAGACTTTTCCCAATCCAGAACCCGAATCGACCAAACCAACTATTGGTTTATGTACGAATCAGATGAAGAACGTTGCCGAAACCTTTCTACGAATGAGCTCATTAATGGAGCATTGTATTTAGAATCCCTAAATGGCAATCCTGAGATTGAGTTTAATTTTAAGGACGGACTTCGTCATGGAGTTCAGCTTACTTGGTTCAAAAACGGGCAGCTTAAATCTGAGTATCATTATCTCAATGGAATCGAACACGGCAAAAGAAGTGGGTGGCACGCTAATGGCAACCCTCATTTTGTTGAATACTTTATAAATGATTTGCCCCATGGAACATTCAAGCAATGGCACAAAAATGGACAGCTTATACTGGAACAATTCTATGAAGATGGGAAACAACAGGGCGTTCAGAAGATGTGGTATGATATCAATGGTCAATTGTCTAATGAGTCACATTATGAAAGAGGCGAACTAGATGGCATAATAAAATCTTGGAACCCGAAAGGGAGACTTATTTATGAATCGGAATATAAAAGGGGAGTATTCTTAAGGGAAAATTGCTGGGATGATTTGGGAGAGAAAATAAATTGTGATTGAAACAAGTCTAAAAATTCTTTTTATTTATCTTTAATCCAAGCTAAAAAATATGGAAGGCAAAACAAAAGTACGTCCCCTTAATAATGTTGGAGAAAGAAGGTGCTTGGGGTACACCTGTGAGGTAATTGAAGAAACCAAGTTTATGGAAGGTTATATAGATGCCTACTTACCCTTTGTATCACCAGAAACAAATGAAGCAGAAATTTACTGTTGTGTAGTTGTAACTAAAGGCGATTTTCAAGGAAAAATAATTATAGTTGACCACGCCTCTCTTGAGGTCATTCTCGGATAGAGTATGCGAATGTATTAGAATGAAAAAAGGCCTCTTTGGGAGGCCTTTTATTTATTGTTGTAATCTTATTTTACTTTTAAAAGCTTGTCAGAAATTAATGTTTTTCCATTTGAATCTAGAATCTTAAAGAAATAGGAGCCATTACTAAAAGAGGACAAATCAATTACATTGAGTTCGTCGTTAATTTTAATGCTTAGCACTTCTTTACCAATTACGTCCATGATTTTTATTTCAGAAAGATCAGGATGACCTATTTCAAAATAAACAGTACTCTTGGTTGGGTTAGGATAGACAGAGATATAGTCCCAATAATTCTCATCAATACTAGCGTTGTTGACACTTAAGGTGTTGCACATCTCTTTGATTCCACAATCGGTAGTAAGTCTCAAACAAACAGTGTAAGTGCCTGCCTCAGCATATGTGTGGGTTGGGTTTACATCAGCACTTGTATTTCCATCACCAAAGTCCCATAAATAATCTCCTTGGGTAGAATTGTTTGTAAATTCAACAACGAGATTATTCGTATTCCACGAAAAGCTTACCACATCAGGATTAGGTTGGTCTATTGAAACACTTTCCGTAGTGGTACAACCATTAAGGTCAGTCACAGTCACAACATATGTACCTGCACCAAGGCCATTCCATTCGTCTGAAGCAGGTCCGTTGTCCCATTGGTATGAATAATCTGATGAACCAGATGCTATTGCAGTAACAGAGCCATCAGCAGCATCATGACAAGAGGCATCTTCTGCGGCAAATTCAACTGAAATACTGCTTTCGTATTCTAAGGTATATTGAATAGTCGTATCACAAAGATTTGTAAGGTCAGTAACTACAACAGTATATGTGCCTTCTGTAAGATTTGAGACAGTGCTTGAATTTCCAAGACCTCCATCCCAATTGTATTCGTAATTTCCAGAACCATCAGTTACATCCACTGTAATCGATCCATTATCATTTCCGTTACACAAGGGGTTTGAGGATGTGCCGTTTACTGACAATCCACAAATTGTCCCAGAAACAAAATCAACACAGTAGTCTTCTACTTCGCCCCATTGATATGAGTCACATATTTCAGGAAGAGTTGTGTTTCCTCCAACATATGCCATTTGAACTCTCAACCTTGTACTTCCAAGAGGAGTTAATGCAGGAATTGTGACCTGACCAATAACATTCGCCGTTTGATCGGCAACTCCTTGGTCAAATACCAATTCAGATGCATCAAAATCACCATTTTGGTCAAGGTCAATCCATATTCGAGAATGCTCATCATAAAGGGTTCCTCCCCATGCAACCTCGATATCAATATCATAAGTGTTGTTTACAGCTAGCTGTATTGGATTACCCGTATAGTCTCCATACCCTCCGTCATTTCCAGAGGCATTTGTGTAGGTATCTATAGTAAATGATTCGATCCATTCATCTACACCATCTGATGCTGCGTTTGCACAATAAGAATTGTCAATACAAGCACCACAACCAAGTGTATTAAAGGTTTGAGTTGAGGTGGGGTTTGATATGGTGTCGACACTACATGCAGTTTCCATATAAAATTCATATTCTGAGCACCCATTCAAACCGCTAAAAGTAAATGGTGAAACAACTGCAGTTTCAGAAATCCAGTTTGTGGCACCAACCTCTCTCCAAAATAAATTTGTGGCATCTGCACCAGATTGTGCGTCAAATGCTAATACAGCATCATTTTCAGTAATGTTAGTAGTTGAGATTCCACTTGGTCCAAAACAAATAGAGCCATCGCAACCCGCTGCCATTAATTCATCTAATGTGTTTCTAGAATTAAGTCTTCCTCCTGAAACAAATTTATTTGCCAGTTGACTCTTAGGATCAGTACCATCCATAAGTGCCTGAAGAACCAAATCAGCTCCCGCTTGAGGATTAGAAATAACTGTATTCATAAAGTCTGAACAAGGAATAGAATATGCCAGTCCAATCACCCCAGCGGTTAAAGGACAAGAAAATGAAGTCCCTGTTGTTGTGGTTGTTGAATTTGTTCCAGATGTTGTTACAACATTGATTCCAGGCGCACCGAATTCAATTGTTGTCGCTCCGTATCCTCCTGCAGTATTGTCATTGTGATCTGTACGCCCAACACCTATCATGTAGGGTGTGTCACATGCTGTTGGCATGTCCCCTGCAGTATCTACGTTTAAATTTTGATTTGTTGTTGCACCGACATTTAATATTCCAGCTTCTCCCATCGTAGTGTAAAAACTACACCAAACAGGGTGATTGTTTGGATCCTCTCCATCAATACCCCAAGAAGAACTTGTTGCCACTACAAAAGCTCCTTGTGCGCCACCAGAACTATTCCAAAGTACTCTCATGTCATAAGGATATTGATAAGCTTGAATAGCATTGGCATCTGTATTGATGCTGTATCCACCAACAACCATGAGCTTAACATCCCAATTTGCACCTACGACATTTAGACCATTATTTCCTTTTGCCCCCATCATTCCTAGGCAGTTTGTTCCATGACCTCCAGTCCCATAGTTGTCATTGTTTTGAAGCGGGTTCCAGCCATTATAATCGTCTACATAACCATTGCCATCGTCATCGATCCCGTTGTTTTCAATTTCATTGTTGTTCACCCATCGGTTTGGAGATAAATCTTGATGGTCTAAGTTTCCACTTTCAATTAAACATACAACTATGTCATGTCCTGATGCTGTTGTTCCACCTGTCGTGATATCCCAAGCTAAATCTGAATCGATATCTGCATCAGCAGTACCACCTGTTTGGCCCGTATTATTGTGATGCCATTGACTAGTGAATGTTGCATCATTTGGAATGGTTGAACGTAGCTTTAAATAATAATTATTTTGTGCCAATTCAACACCTGGTTGATTGTATAGCCAGTTTAAAATTTCTTCATGGGATATACTGTTGTGGTTAAATTGAAGCTGCCAAATGTCTGAGGTTGGCGAAAGCTCTTTAAAAATAACCAGACCACTGTGAGAAGGTGCTCGATTAACAAGATCACGGACATTGCCTTGGTCTGTTAGCTGAACAATAAGATCTCCCATAACAAAAGCATTTTGTTGTGGTTCAGATTCATTTTTTTGTGAAAAAACGAGACTTGTGAGGGAGAGGAAAAGAATAAATAAGGATTTGTTTAAAGATTTCATGTTTAGGTGTATAATTTAATTTGCCTAAAAATACCACTTCTTTAATAAATTACCAACTACAGACTCACTCGAAAAAAAGCGATGCATTCCTTTTCACTAAGGATATACATTTATATGAAATATTTGTGTATAAATGAAGGGAGAAACCCTATTCATATGTATATAATAGCTGCCCTTCATTTGCTCCAACATTAAGCTTGATTTGGCTACCTGCTTCTTTTTTATATGCCAGCTCTTTTAAATCAATAACAAGTTCCCTTTCAATATATTCTCGACAGGTATCATCCGTGAGGTGTATGAGTCTTACACTCCTTATGGGGGGTAAAGACTTAGAAATCATAGGCGAACCAATAAATTCAAATTCATGGGTTGTGCATCCACCAGAATAGCCAATTTTAAGAATGAGATTGTTGCCCTCTATTTTCGATTTTAGTATCTGCACATTTTTGGATTCAACAGATAAATCGCCTATTACGGCATCGATATTGAGGCTCGGATAATCTCTATTTGTAATTTCTGTTTCGCTCACGGGAGCTGTATTCACTGATGATTCTGTTTCGCTATTTCGTTTTGTTTTACATGCAAACAAAACGCATATTCCAATAAAAATAATAAGACTTTTCATATCGCTTTTTGTACAGTTTATCCAAATATAATACCAAAAGTAGATTATGCTAAATTATTCAAGAGATTATTTTTAGGATGAAAGGTGTCTAATATAAATGAACCAATAAGCCCTTTTATTGTATTCATAAAAAAATAAGTATGAAAAATTTAATTTTACTTTTTGGGTTTTATTTTTTGACTTCTTCTTGGATGCTTTCCTTAGGTCAAACCATTTCGAGTATTGAATTAGAAAACAGCTCATGGAAGATTGATGGAAAATGTTTGGAAACGGAAAATGAAGATGGATTTGTTCTCTGCTCTTATTCGGAATCCGCCGGTGATATTGCGAGTCGATGGGGTTACTTCATCTCTTTTACCGATAACACTTTTCAAACTTCTTATCGTGCACCTTGTGGAGTTGATTGTTTCACTTCGGTTAATGGAACATACAAATGGTTGGCGCCAAATAAAATGGAGCTTTTTGTTTCAAAAATTTCTCGAAGAAAATACTGCAATAAAGGCAGCGAATTTCCTGATAAATCATTTGGAGTATATACGGTTAGTGTTGAAAATGAGAACGTTAGATTTCAACGTATTTAAGTCTGTGATAGTATGTAAAAAAACGATATATGCGTGTTGAAAAGTGGGTTTGGCACGATTATAGTTATATGTGGAGTGAATTCATCGATAGACATACAATTAAAGCGGTGACTTATTTATTAACCCATTAAAAACAACTCTTATGAAAACATTACTACTCTTAATTCTACCATTATCTATTTCTCTTTCAGCTTTTGGTCAGATCAAAAGATCTAGCCCAAAAGGAGGGGGTTTTAAAAATGCACCTGCCACGACACACAGACCGGCAGTAAGAATACCCAGACCTTCATCTAATTCATCAACTGTAGTGAGGCCAAATAGGACGAGACCTACACATAACTCTTCTTCGTCTTCCTCGAGCTCTTCAAGAGGCAATAGCTCTAATTCCTCAAGCTATTATAATAACAATAACACGAACTATAATTCGAACAACAATGAATCGAGCAGTTTTAATTCTTATGGAAACGCTCCACAACGACTGGTAGGTTTTACAAACATTTGTATGAATACAGGAGGAGAAGTGATATCAACGAGTCAATACAACTTGGTAAAAACTTTAATTGATCATATTGATACTTATGCAGAAGATTCAACTGACATTGTAATTCTCATTGACATCTCAGGAAGTATGGGGGACAATGTAAAATCAATCGCCAGCGAGAGTGATGCTATAATTGTTTCTGTTCCGCAAGGAAGTAGAGTTGGTGCGGCTTCATTTAGGTTATCAAATTCACCTTTATGGTTTAAGCATTCTGACCTAAGTGAGGACCACTGGAACGCAATGGATTTCATCGGAAGAAAAAGAAAATACATGAGTAGTGAATCTCATTTAGATGCCATAGTTCATACGGTTTCGGCGAGTACGTGGATCAACAAAAAACGAATGATTATTACGATTACGGACGAATTAATTTCACCATCGGAAAATATAAAAACACAGTCTCAGGCTATACATGCGGCAAATAATAAAGACATTTCCCTGCATACAATATTTCTACAAAACTAGTTCAAACTAGTCTAATCTTATTTCTAACAATTTGATTTACTTTAACACAGACAAAAGACCCCCTCGGGTCTTTTGTCATTTTGCTGAATATAGGACCTTGTTTTTAACCTCTTTCAATTGTCATTCCTATTAATATCAAAATTAAATCAATATCATTCGATATTAAGTGAATTGTATGCTACAGTCATTGTATGGCTCATTGCTTAGGTCTTCAGTTATATTTGACTCTCAATAGTAGTTTACAGTAGTAGTTTAGTCCATATGAAAAAAGTTGTTCTCAATGTTTTTGTGTTAATTCCACTGGCCTTGTTTATGATGGTTTATGTTGATGGCGAGTCAGAAAAGAAAATTGTTCAAAAGGCACAATCAGATCATTCGAAGGGCTCCATCATCATTTCTTCAGAAAACCAAGTCCTCCCGATTAAAACAAATAGTGATGATCTCGTTAATCAAAAGAAAAATCAGGAAGCGAATATATTACCCAGTTTCTAATTTTTAGGTACGATTTCTTAATTTATTTCTGGTTCTTGAATTTTTCAAGAAAATGACTATTTATGACAGTTTTGTGTCATTTTAGCCTTATTTTTCTCACTTTTTGTCCTTTTTTGATTAAAAAATACATTTTTTTAGTTCTTTCAATTCACGGTCAATAAAATTGAAATATTTCTATATTTTGGACTCTTTTTTAGAAAAAAATGCCAATAATCGCCATTTTTAGTCAATTATGTGTAAAAATGTGCTTATTTGAAGAAATTGTAAGCTCATTATATAGGTGCTCTAATTTTCATGTTTAACAGAGAATGTTGTTGATGCCTTTTTTGGTACGTTTTATGCTATATGTTTTTCGATATTTACAGCTCACATGTTCAGAAGATTTATTTTTACTGGGTTTGTGTTTGATTAAAACTTATAAAATGCACATGAAAAAATCAGTTTATTTATTATTCGGAATAATCTTTATTTCAACTTCACAAAGTATCGCACAACTCCCTAATCTTAAAAAGGGATTAGAAAAGACAGGGATTACAATACCAGGTAAAACTAGTTTATCTCAAGATGAAATTGGTCAGGGTCTAAAAGAAGCTCTGAATCAAGGAATCGATAAAGGGGTAAGTAAGCTTTCCAAGCCAGATGGTTATTTTAAAGATGATCAAATCAAGCTTTTTCTTCCCGATGAAGCCAGGCAGGTGGAGTCTAAGCTCCGTAAATTAGGTCAAGGAAAAAAAGTGGATGCTGCGATTGAATCAATGAACAGAGCTGCTGAGGAAGCTGCCAATAGCTCAAAAGAATTGTTTGTTAAGGCCATAAAAAACCTCACAATATCTGATGCTATGAATATTCTGAAGGGAGATGATGATGCAGCCACTGTATATTTGAGCGCACAAACTCGAGATGATCTCATCGAAAAGTTTAAACCTTTAATTAAAGCTTCATTAGATAAGGTTGGTGCAACTCAACATTGGGAAACCTTGTTTACAGCATATAATAAATTACCGTTGGTTCAAAAGGTAAATCCAGATTTGGTTGATTATACAACTGAGAAAGCAATTGATGGTTTGTTTATCCAAGTCGCTAAACAAGAGTTGGAAATACGAAAAAACCCTGCTGCTAGAGTCTCAGATATATTAAAAAAGGTTTTCGGATAAAACGCGTATATTTGTAGTCTAAACTAAATTTCAATGAAAACTTTTGTTTTAACGGCACTGATTGGACTCTTAACTTTTTCATTGAGTGCTCAAAATTTCACATTTAATCCGTCTCAACATATTGATGAAGAGATTCAAGAAGATAATTATTCTGTTCATGGAATTTCACTCATGACTACCGATTTAAGTCCGATTCATTTTGAATGGTCTTTAATCGAGAACACATTGCCTGAGGGGTGGTCTTATTCTCTTTGTGACCTAGGGGGTTGTTACGTTGGGGTCCCGAATGGTGGAGTAATGGATGACATCACGGAGGAAGAAGCCCTTGCTGGCGTAACAGGGTTTTTAAAGCTAAACATTACCGCTTCAACCTTTTATGGAGAAGGCGATATCGTATTTTACGTTTTTGAATCTGGAAACCCAACATATGGTGATACTGTTTCCATGCATATTTCTTGGGCCAATTCATCAAGTGTAATCGCTGAGAATCGGTTGAATAACGTTAATTTATATCCTAATCCAGTTCTTAACAGTTTAAATTTTACAAATCTAAACGAAGTAGATAAAATTCAGATAATGGGATTAACTGGAGAAATTTTAATTGATTTTTCACCGAAAAGCAAAGCAGAAAAATTAGATGTTTCGAAAATCTCAGAAGGAATTTATATTGCTAAAATCATTGACGAGCACGGAGATTATGTAAGCAGGAGGTTTGTAAAAGGATATTAATTCCATATTCACGGGCAGTAAATATCTATTTCAATGAATTTGAAATCATTTTCAATTTTCTTTATAGGGTTGTTCTGCAGCTTTTATTCATATTCCACTCAGGTTTCGGATACTCTTTACATAAATTCCGGAACGCTTCAAACATATAACGGAAGCAGTATACATTACACTTGTTTTAATAGATCTAATGTTTTTGAAAAAAGCAATAAGGTTTTATCTTATTTTGTTTCAGACTCGGTAGCCCTCACGATAATAAACAATGACGAGGTGTCTCATCAGTTTACAATAAATGAACTTGGAATCTCATCACAACTTTTAATTCCGGGGGCTCAAGAAACTGTATTAATCCATTCCGCAACATCAGGGACATTTATTTATCATGATTCTGAGAATTTCCCGAATCATAAAATTTTAGGACTTGCAGGGATGCTTGTATTTAGAAATGGGAATTATAGCTCATTTTATTGGAATCTAAAAGAGATTGATACAGTTTGGGTAAATGACATTTCACAAAACAATACGGTGAGTACTAGCTATAATCCAAAGTTTTTTTTAATCAATGGCAATCACAATCCAAACATCAATGAAGATTCTTTGGCTCGGGTCATAGGGTATGTAGGAGACACCATAATCATCCATGTAGCCAATACGGGTAATTCCATTCATTCGCTTCATTTTCATGGTTATCATTTGAGGATGACCCAGTCTTCTGAGCACCCCAATTACGAAGGCAGAATTAAAGATACCTTTCCCATTAATCCAATGGAGGTGATGACGCTGGAATTGGTTCCTCATCAGCCGGGAGAATACCCAGTTCACGATCATAATTTAATTGCCGTTACAGGAGCAAATATATATCCAAATGGCATGTTTTTAACCATGCTGATTTCCCCCTAAAGATGAAGAAAATAAGTGCTTTCTTAATGTTATTAATCTCATTCATTGGGTATGGGCAGCAAGCGGTCAATCATCAATTAATTGCGCGTAATTTAGGTGAAAAGACCATGCATGACGGAGTGATTTTAAGAACTTTTGGATTTGCACAAAGTTTTAGTGAGCAACCCCCTATTCCTGGACCTACATTATATGCAAATGAAGGAGATAGTGTGACATTGGATTTATTTAATGTATCTCAAGGGGCTCCGCATACTATACATCTGCACGGTTTGGACGTAAATCAAGAAAATGATGGTGTTCCGCACTTGTCTTTTGAGGTACATCATATGGAGCATGGTTATTATTATTTCGTAGCGCCTCATCCTGGAACTTATTTTTATCATTGTCATGTTGTTTCTACAATTCATGTTCAAGCAGGAATGTATGGTGTATTTATAGTAAAACCTTCGGATGGAAGCAATACGACCTGGGAAGGTGGTTTTGCTTATGAACAAGATAAACTATATACTATGTCTGAGATGGATCCCATATGGCATGAAGATTCAGTGATGGAGCACCCGCATGATACGACTCAATCTGTTCATGAGGTTTTTGTTCCCGAGTACCATCCAAGCTATTTTTTGGTGAACGGTCAGAGTGAACAAGAACTATTAGGTCCAGATATCGCGTTCCAATCAGCCAAAGAAGAGGTCTCCTTATTGAGAATGGCAAACATAGGGTATTTAGCTAATAGGGTTTCATTTCCCACGGAACTAAATGCTAAAATTATAAGTACAGATGGCCGTCCAATTGATTCTCCTGAAATTTCTGACACTCTTTGGCTAAGCCCTGGAGAGCGTTATGGTGTTTTGGTTGAACCTAACGTTGATTTAATTGATTCTATTACAATTTCTTACATCAACATGAATAGTCTAGTTACTGAAAACACCCAGTATATTCCTGTTAATGTGAGTGGAACTAACGGGTTTATTGAGGAGGTGGAGAAGAATAAGCTTTTTAAGCTTTATCCAAATCCATCAAGGAACTGTTTTTATCTCAACAGTATTGGTGTCATTTACGACGGTATCAAAATTTATGATGCCATGGGAAGATTACTTCAAACAGTGAAAATAGAAAATATTAGCATAGGGAATGTTGAAATAAAATCTCATTTACCAGCAGGAATATATAACGTAGAAATTGTTCTTGACGAATACGTTTTAGATACAATAAGGTGGGTCAATCATTAATCTCAAAAAAAGAGTAAAAAGAACTGAAATTAGATGCTTTTTGTTCTTTTCTACTGATTTTTAGGTCAAAACAGTGGTTTTTTGTGAAAAATGAGATAATTATTATAAGTTATTATTCAACAAACCCATTTTGTCCATTTTTTGCCAAAAAGTATGATTATTGGACCAAAAACTCCTCAATTTATAAAATTATGGTCCTATTTTAATGAAAAATGTGAAAATTAGAGATCAATGGTTTCTCCGATTTCTGGCAAATGAATTTGTATTCCTTTTGATTCAAAAGCAGCACGAGCATCATCTTTATTCATTTCAATAATCGGAAAGGTATCATAATGGCATCCGATAATGTTTTTACATTCGATAAAACTTGTAGACATAACCGCCTCCTCTATTCCCATCGTAAAATTATCTCCCATTGGTAAGGCCGCCCAATCTAATTTTGGACACATCAAAGGGATAAGCTTCATATCATAGGTGAGAGCGGTGTCGCAAGCCATGTAGAAGCAATTGGTGTCATTCCAGATAACAAATCCTCCAGGATTACCTCCATAGGTTCCATCAGGAAGAACTGATGAGTGTATTGCATTAACATATTTAACGGTTCCGAAGTCAAAGGTGTGTTTTCCTCCGTGATTCATTGGGTGCCCTTTAACCCCCTTTGGTTCGTACCAAGAGATGATTTCAAAATTTGAAATTATCGTTGCATCACAGCGTTTGGCAATTGCTTCAGCATCAAGAATATGATCCTGATGCCCATGTGATAAAAGAATATAATCTGCTTCAATTGTGTTAACGTCAATATCTGATGCAAGCCCATTACCAGAAATAAAGGGGTCAAATAATAGATTTTTGCCACCGAATTCTACAAGAAAAGAGTTGTGACCATAGTATGTTACGTTCATAAGTTTTAGTATTTATCCAAATTTAGTGAATTATACAACAAGAAAAAAAATCAATTAAAAGGGATTGGATTGATTATTTCCATTCGGTATTGTCTTTTCCATCCTTCACGTCAACCCCAGCATTTTTCAGGCCGTCCCTAATCAAATCTGATGTATCCCAATCTTTATTGGTTCTTGCCTTTTGTCTCAGCTCAAGTACAAGGTCCATTATTGGGCTCAAGCGATCATCACTTTGAGAATCTTCGAAGGTTAAACCTAGGACATCATGAACGAAGCATTTCATTTCACTCAAAAGAAAAGCTTTGTCACCAGCATTAATGGTTTCTTTTTCGTCTATAATTAGATTTATTTTTTTCACAGCATCAAAAAGGTTTGCTATGAGGATAGGGGCATTAAAATCATCATTCATGGCGTCATAAAACCCTTGAATAAGAAGTGGCACACTAAAAGAAGACGATTCAGATACTGGTGCACTTTCAATAAGTTCTACAGCCAATTGTAACCTTTCAAATCCTTTTTCAGAAGCATTTAAGGCTTCTTCTGTCAAATCCAAAGTACTGCGATAATGAGACTGCATCATAAAAAACCGAATCACTTGAGGAGTGTATGGTTTTGAAAAAAGCTTGCTAGACCCTTCTACAATTTCTTGTGGTAGAAAAAAGTTACCTAAAGATTTGCTCATTTTTTTTCCGTTGACATTGAGCATGTTCGCATGCATCCATATATTGGCGGGTGATTTTCCTGAGGACCCACAGCTTTGTGCTATTTCATCCTCATGATGAGGAAACTTAAGGTCCAATCCTCCGCCGTGTATATCAAAGGTTTCTCCTAAATACTTAGTGCTCATGGCCGTGCATTCAATGTGCCAGCCAGGGTTCCCATCACCCCAAGGTGACCTCCAAATCTGCATGTCATTTGCCTGGGCTTTTTTCCATAAGGCAAAATCTGCAAAAAATCTTTTCTCATCTTGGGCATTCAACACTCTTGTTTCATTCTCTAATTCATCTACCTTTCTTCCACTTAGTTCTCCATAACTATATGTTTTCATATAGCTTTTAACATCAAAATAAACAGAACCATTTTTGACATAGGCATAACCATTGTCGATGATTTTCTCAATAATTTCAATTTGTTCTTGAATGTGGCCAGTTGCTGTTGGTTCAATAGAGGGAGGCAATAAATTGTATATGCGGTTCAGTTCTTGAAACCTCAGGTTGTATTTATATACAATTTCCAAAGGCTGAACTTGCTCCATTCTGGCTGCTTTTCCAATACTATCTTCTTGTTCTCCCGCACTATTTGTAATGTGACCAGCGTCAGTAATATTTCGAACATACTTCACATGATATCCAGAGTGAAGAAGATACCTGTAAACCAGATCAAAATTAATAAAGGTCCTCATGTTCCCCATGTGTGGCTCGCTATACAGTGTAGGGCCACAAACATACATCCCAACCATATCTTTATGAATAGGATCAAAGACTTCTTTCTTCCCCGAAAGACTATTGAATATAAGAAGTTGCTTTTTATTAGAGCTATTCATCTTGGTGTTTGATGTTAGAACAAATGTAGAAAAACCTTAAGAAAATAGAGGGCAATGCATAAAAAAAAGAGGGCCTTCGCCCCCTTTTCTAACCTAAACTACTAAATATGAAAACAACTCGTCTTTTATCGACTTGTTATTAAGCTAACGCAGCATAATTAAATTCATTACACACGTTAACAGTTTTTTAACATATGTTGGCACGATTAGTGAAATGACAGTCAGTAGATTCTTGAATTAAAAAGGATGGTTTACTAAAAAAAAGATCTATTCTTAATTTAGATTAAGATTAATTAATTTCGAGACATCTACATTTACGGAAACAAATTGAAAAAATTAAAACATGAAAATTGAAAAAATGAATAAAACGACACTTCTCTTTCTTTTCTTAATTCCATTTGGAATAAATTATATGGCACAAGCTGATGCTAAGTGGGTGGGAGATAATACGCATTCTAACTTTGGCTTTAAGGCAAAACATAATGGAATCTCTTATGCGGTAGGCGAATTCAGATCATTTGATTTGAGCATATCAACAAAAGGCTCAGGATTTTTGAATGCAGAGATTGAATTAACTATTGATGCTGCCTCAATCAATACCGCTAATGATTCGCGGGACGGGCATTTACGTTCTGCTGATTTTTTTGATACCGAAAAATATCCCAACATTACTTTTAAGAGTAAAAAAATTACGGCAAAAGGAGAAAATATGTATATCTTAACAGGTGATTTCACCATGCATGGTGTTTCCAAGGAAATAGAAGTGCAAATGAAACATAATGGCACAATACAATCTAGAGGCAAAGATTTGGCAGGGTTATATTTTACGACAACTGTAAATAGAATGGATTTTGGAGTAGGCTTGGACCTATCCTCTGTGGCTGAAGAAGTTGAATTACATGCCGATATTGAAATAATTAAAGAATAACAAAATGAAAAAGATAGGAATTATAGCGCTGATATTCTTTGCAGGTTTTGCATTGAATGCTCAAGAGACGAATAGTGTAGACACTTATAAAATTGCATTTTACAGTAAAGATGCCACGGGTGTTTTCAAAGAAATGAGTGGAAAAGTTACCAATGATGAAACTGCAAAAACGGATTCTACATTGGGATTAATATTTGACTTAAAGATTAAGGTTGCTTCCATTAATACGGGTAACGGTGTTCAAAATAAGCATGCCAAAAGCTCGGAATGGTTTCATGCTGAAAAGCACCCTACAATTGATTTTGTTTCTTCAAGTGTTTACGAAACAGAAAAGGGGATTTTTGCCAAGGGAAAGCTTTCGATTCATGGAAAAAGTAAAAATGTTGTTATTCCAATCGAGATAAAATCTACGGAAACCAAAACAATTTACAAGGCTCAATTTTCAGTAAATAGAATGGACTTTGGCCTGGGCCCTAAAAACAAAGTTTCTCGTAATATTAAAATTATTGCTGGAGTATCCGTAAAAAAATAAAAAATGGTCAAAAAGTATGTGTATTTCCCCTTGAGTGCAGGAGTCTTTGCAAGTCTAGTCACGGTGCTCTATTCGTTAGCTTATGAAAATGCTACTGCTATTGAAGGTGAACAATTGGTTTCATTGAGAGAAGCTATTCCAATGAGCAACTTAATAATGGCTCCGATTATAGGATGCTTTGTCGCTACCGCAGGTTATTTCCTTGCTCAAAAATTTCTTCCCAGAATCGGACCTTTTATTTTTTATTTCATCTTCGCGGGGGTGTCAATTATAACCAGCTTTGGCATATTTACGGTTTACGGTCTGCATGAAGAAATCCTTTATACAGTGTATGGATATGCGATGCCAATGCACTTTTTCCCATTCCTCAGCTGGGTAACATTTAAGGCTTTATTTTTCCCTGAAGAAAAATAATACGCGTTTAGATACAACGAAATTGTTCTTTTCTCGTTATTATATACGAAGTATATAAATAAACGCGTTGAGAAAATATCTAATAATCATATTTTTAAGTGCATTTGGGAATGTCCATTCTCAATTGGTAACGGGAACATCAATGTCTCCCGTTGCTCTAGTACAGAACGTTTTATTGGGTCCAGGAGTTACTGTCTCAAACATTTTATATAATGGTAGCCCTGCTGCATTAGGTTCATTTCAAGCGACAAACACTGTCCTGGGAATTGATGATGGAATAGTTTTGACCACCGGAACCGTAATCGACAATGGAAACGGACCTCAGGGACCAAACGATCAAGCAGGAGCTGGCATGGACAATCTTGTTGGAGGATCCGCATTACTTTCTGGTCTCATAGGGGGTACCCAAACCTATAACGCGGGAATATTAGAATTTGATTTCATCCCTTACTCAGATACAGTTCGATTTAAATATGTTTTTGGGTCGGATGAATACCCTGAGTTTGCACCCCCCAATAGTTCTGGCTTTAATGATGTGTTTGGGTTTTTCATTTCTGGTCCTGGCATTAGTGGCATACAAAACATCGCACAGCTTCCAAATGGTGGGGGAGTTGTATCCATCAACAACGTGAATGCCACAACCAATTCTCAATACTATAACTTTAATGGAGATGGTGGCACGTCACCATACGATTCAAATCCAATGTATATTCAATATGATGGCTTTACAGATGTGCTCGAAGCAGTTTCTCAAGTTGAATGTGGACAGACATACCACTTGGTCATTGCTATAGCGGATGTAGGTGATGGGCAATGGGATTCAGGAATTTTTCTTGAAGCAAACAGTTTGTCATCTTTAACGCCAGTAGATATTTCTTATGAGCTATCAAATCAGGTTTATTCAGATCCGAATTGGATAGCCGAGGGATGTGTTACTGCAACAGTTACACTAGAAAGACAGACAAATTTGAGTAACACATTAACTGTCCCCGTCAATGTATCAGGTTCGGCCACTGATATATTGGATTACACAGGCGTTCCTTCTTCAATTACATTCAACCCAGGCGAAACCCAGGTTTCATTTACGATTGATGTTCTTTTAGATGGGATAATAGAGGGGCAAGAGAATATAATATTGGATTTCCCTTTATCCGACCCATGTGGAAACATAACGCCAGTTTCAATAGAGCTTTTCATACAGGACATTGAAGAAGTTGTGGTGGAGATAAACAATCCTGAAATTGGTTGTCCAGGTGAAAATATAGTATTGACTACTGAAGTATCAGGTGGAGTTCCTCCCTATTCTTTTCTTTGGAATGACAATTCAACGCAAAACAGCATCAGTATTTCTCCAACCGGAACAGGACAATACTTTGTTGAAGTCGTAGATGACTGTTTGAATCAATCGGCTTATGATACGGTACTTGTGACGGTACCCGAATACGATCCAATAACACTGTCAACTACATCTGACATTGTAGAATTATGTCCGAATGTTAGTCAATATATAGGAGTAATAGCATCAGGAGGCACGGGTAATTACGAATACATTTGGACAGATGCTTCAAATCAAGTCATATCAACTATAGATTCAGCTTTAATTTCTCCTTTTACATCTACTTTTTTTATTGTGAATGTTAGTGATGAATGTGGAACTTTTGCGACAGATACGATTAATTATACTGTCCAAAGCCCTCCCTTGGAGCTTTCTGTTAGTCCAACAGTTTATTTATGCCCAGGTGATTCAACTTTAATTTCTGTAGAAGCATCAGGTGGCTTTGGTTCACATTATTACTATTGGCCCCATAGCGGAGAGACCACGAATCAAGTATGGGTTACACCATTTTCAACATCCAATTATCAGGTTCAGGTTTCTGATGATTGTCAAACTTTTAATACTTCAGCTTCAATCCAGGTTGTTGTGGTAAAGCCAGATGCGAATTTTACGATTATTAGTGACCCTGTTGTGGAGAATCTTCCTGTGTCCTTTCAAAACCTTACAACAAATGGATACGTCTACGAATGGTATTTTGGAGATGGAGGCTATTCAGAAGCGGTACACCCAAATCACATATATGATGAGCCAGGGATATATGAAGTTACTCTCATTGCAACGGACTCAAAAGGTTGTGTAGACAGTATTACCATACCCATTCAAATTTTCAAGGAGTTTTACATATACATACCTAATGCTTTTATTCCAGATGGCGATCGATTTAATGAGGTTTTCTCAGGGAGCTTTATTGGTGTAAAAGAAATTCAAATTGAAATCTATAATCGCTGGGGTCAAATGCTATTTAGCTCAACAGATATTAATTTTGAATGGGATGGAACCTACAAAGGAAGAAGGGTTCAGAATGGCACATATGTATGGAAATTGACATACATACCTGAGGATAGACATGACCGGGAATTATTCACAGGCCATGTTACAGTTCTAGAATAACCGTCTATATATATCCTAAGTGATATAAGGCAAATAAATCCATTGTAATCGCTACACTAAAATGAAGAGCAATCCCTGTGACTATTGAATTTTTTCTAAGGCTCAAATAACCCAAAATTAATCCAGCAAAAATTGCCCCAATTGTTTCTAGGAATGGTTTTTGAAAATGAATCATACAGTAAGGTATGACCATCACAAGTACGGAATAATCGCCGATTTCTTCCTTTAAACCATGAACAAGAAACCCTCTAAAGAAAAATTCAAGGGAAATAAATTGCAAAAAATAAAAAAGCTCCCATATCAACAAGTTAGGATAGATTTGGTCGGCTGAAATGGGACGATAAAAGGGATATTTGATGAGAAAGGATTCCTGAGTGGACACCAAAAAAACCAAAGGAAGCATGAAACAAAAAAAGGCTAAAAAGATTTTAAGGTCTTTATTTAGGTTGTCTGACATTCTCCAGCCAAAATCGGAAACTTTTTTGTTGAGCAATAATTTTATGGCAAGTATGGGAATAACAAGATAAAATAGCACTCTACAAATAGTCCAGTAAATGAGGTCGAATAGCTGTTTGTCCTGAGCTTTGATTCTAAGTTCAACTAGATATTCTCCTAATGAATCAAGATGTACTAATTCTAAAAATAAAATAAGGTCATTATACCGTGTGAGGTACCTAATAAATACTAAACAAAGAGCAGAAAGAGCAATAACCAATATTGCTTTTTTACTGACATTTGGACCATTTTCTAGAAATGGGATATTACTAATTAGAGACTTGATTTTTTTATAAATCAAATTAATCATTGGAAATGATCTCGTAAAGCTCATTTAGGTTCGGTGAAATAATCACTTCTATTCTTCTGTTTTTTGCCTTATCAGTATCAGATATAGGATAAAACTCCCCTCTTCCCGCTGCCATCAATTGCGAGGGGTCTACTTGAGAATTTGCAAGAATAATCTCTACTACAGATGTCGATCTCAGTACGGAGAGCTCCCAATTGTTCTTTGGAGAAGTAGACCGAGTTAGCTTGTCGGAGTCTGTGTGACCTTCCACAACAATTTCCAAATCTTTTTCAGTTTCCAAAACCTGACCTAGCTGAATCAGTGCATTTACACCTTCGGATTCAACAGTTGTGCTGCCTGAACTAAACAATAGTTTTTCTTCGAGGCTTACGTAAATGCGTCCATTTTTTTGCTCAACTGTTAGTCCTTGACCCTCAAAGCCTTTCAGAGCCTTCGCTACTCTTTCTTTTAATAATCGAATACCATCCTCTTTTTTTCTAAGCATTTCCTCGAGCTCATTAACCCTTTTTTCTCGTTCAGAAAGCAGGCGTTCTTTCTCTTTTAATTCTTCTTCTAGACCCAAAAGAGCATCTTCCTTTTCTTGTAATGATAAGTTTTTTATTTTAAGCTCAGCTTGTAGCTTAGCCGTTTCTTTTGCACTCAAATTCTGCAAATTATTAAATGAACTTTCTAGCTCTTCAGCCTGTCTTTTGGCGATTTTATATTCCCTGTTAAGGAGCCTATATTTTTCACCCAGCATTGAGGTGTCTTTTCTCAGCTGGATGAGGTCTTTATTGGCTAGATCAAATTTCATTTCTAGCTCTTTAGCGAGACTTTCATAATCAAGACTCATCTTTTTATATTTGGCGAGTTCCTCTGAACAGGTTTTCTCTTTTTCTAACAATTCATTGTATTTCTTAGAGGGTACGCATGATGTGCTTATAATTAGCGACACCAAACCAATGATTCCAAGCTTAATATAATTCATAATAAATGGGCTTTTAACAAATTTCTGATTTTATAGCAATGCTACGGGATTTGTGATCAATATTTTTGAACATGAGATATTTCATAAAGTCCCTAATTAACACTTTAATGCGATAATTGTAAGGAGATTTATAAATTTGCAACCTAATTGATTAAAATGGCAGAAAAAAAAATCAGTAAAACACTTCAAAAAGCAATCGTTGACATAGGCTCTGGAGATCAAAAGAAAATGGAAAGCGGATTAAAAACCATTTCCGAAAAAGGACACACGGGTATTATAAAAGAATTGATTGAATTGCTAATAAAATCAAAGGATGTGGTCCTAAATAAAAAAATAGAGCGACTACTCTCAGACATACAGGATGAGGAGGCAGTTGATATTATAATGAATCTTGTAAAAGACGATAAGTACTTGACAGTTCGAACCGATATTTTAAACTCTATTTGGAACAGCAAGTTAGATTACAGTAAGTATATTGCTGATTTTGTATTTCTAGCCGTAGAAGGAGACTTGATGCAGTCGGTTGAGTGTTTGACTGCAATTGAGAATATGTTAGGCCCATTTGAAGAACATCAATTATTGGAAGCACAGTTGTATCTAAAAGAATATCATTCGAACAGAATAAATGAGAGTAAACAGAAAAATGAAATCATTTCTGACATCGCCATGTTCATTAAGGATCAAAACGAAGGAGTTGATGCAGATCTGCTATTAGAGTAGCTTCAGCAATTTTCATACTTTTGTTAAAATAATTTAAGACATGTTGCAATCAATGACCGGGTTTGGAAAGAGCAATGCTCTTTTTGATTCTAGAAAGGTTTCCATAGAAATAAGAACGCTGAATAGTAAAGGACTGGATTTGAATATGAAAGTCCCACCTCTTTATAAGGAGGCGGAACCATTCTTAAGGAAGTTAATTTCTAATAAGCTGAACCGTGGCAAAATAGAATTTTCGTTATTTATAGAGAGTGAGAAAACGGGAGAGTCGGGTTTAGTCAACAGAGAACTGGCCACTGCTTACTATAACGAGATCAAAATACTAAACGAGAGCTGGGGAGAAAAACCCATTGATTATTTGAGTCTGGTTTTAAGACTTCCTGATGTTTTGAATAATGAAATAACAGATATTGAAGAGTCAGAAATCGAACGATTGAAAGAGTTGACCATTGAGGCATGTGAAATGGTGGAATCCTTTAGGAAAAAGGAAGGACTTGATTTGCAAAAAGAATTTCGACAAAGAGTAAGTGAAATCAGAAACCTTTTGGATGAAATTGTTCCTTATGAAAAGGAGCGAATTGATGCAACAAGAGAACGTCTTCTAAAAGGGTTAAACGAGATCAATAGTGAAAAGGTAGACAGCAATAGATTCGAGCAGGAAATGATTTTTTATATTGAGAAGCTTGATATTGCTGAGGAAAAAATGCGTTTATCAAATCACTTGAGTTATTTCGAAGAAACACTAGAGCTTCCAAATTCGGGTAAAAAATTAGGATTTATTGCGCAAGAGATGGGCCGTGAGATAAACACCATTGGAAGCAAATGCAATCATTCAGAAATGCAACGAAGAGTTGTTTTAATGAAAGATAGTCTTGAGAAAATAAAAGAGCAGGTACTAAACACCTTATAAATTGAATCAGAAAACAGCTAGGAAAGGAAAGGTAATTATATTTTCAGCGCCATCTGGTGCAGGAAAGACCTCTATTGTTCGCTCCCTGCTTAAGCGAATTAATGCTCTGGAATTTTCAATTTCTGCTTGTAGTAGAGCCCCGAGGACCAATGAAGTTAACGGCAAGGATTACTTCTTTATGCAAGCTGAAGAGTTCAAAGAAAACATTAAAAAAGAGCATTTTTTGGAATGGGAAGAGGTATATGAAAACCACTTTTATGGCACCTTAAAGTCAGAACTAAATCGAATTTGGGCCGACTCTAAGGTCGTTATTTTTGATGTAGATGTAAAAGGTGGAATAAGTATCAAAAAACAACTAGGGGATGTTGCACTTTCCATATTTGTAATGCCACCAAGTATTATTGAACTTGAAAATAGATTACGACAAAGGAAAACTGAGACAGAAGAAAAGATTCAACAAAGAGTTGCCAAAGCCACGGTTGAATTAGAAGATTCGAAACATTTTGATCTTGTACTCAACAATGACATTCTAGAACACGCCATTGATGAGGCAGAATCCATTATTCTTAAATTCATTGCAAAATGAACATAGGATTATATTTTGGAACATTTAACCCCATTCATGTTGGCCATATGGTTATTGCTAGCTATATGTCAGAGCACACTGATCTTAATGAAGTTTGGTTTGTTGTTACCCCTCAAAACCCACTTAAAAGTAAAAATTCATTATTGCAGGACAGCCATCGTTTGGCTCTGGTGAGAGAGGCAGTATATGAGAGCACTAATTTAAAAGCGTCAGATATAGAATTTGGCTTAAGTAAACCTAATTATACATCAAACACTCTTGCTCACATCATTGATAAATACCCTGAGTATAGTTTTTCATTAATAATGGGAGAAGACAATCTACGTAATTTCCATAAATGGCGCAATTATGAAAACATTTTGAAAGAGCATAAAATTTATGTTTATCCAAGAGTGTTGACTCCTCAAGAGGAATCGGAGAATGCTACCTTGGACAACACTCAAATTGAAAAGCTGAAAAAAGAGAAGAATATCATCTATTGTGCAGATGCACCAGTGATGAAAATTTCCGCGAGCTTCATTAGGAAAGCGATAAAAGAAAAGAAAGACGTACGTTTTCTATTAACGGAATCGGTTCACAAATATGTAGAAGAAATGCACTTCTATAAATAAAAAAAGGAGACAGCTATGTCTCCTTTTAGATTATTTAATTACTCGTTTATTCTTTAATAAACTTGATGGTATCTAAGCCGTATTTGTGAGCTACTTTAACAAAGTAAATCCCACTTTGAACGTCAGATAAATCAAACTCCAAGTTATTTGAAGACTCTAGGTCACGATACTTAACTACCTTACCTTCGAGGTTCATAATTGAAATTTCAGAAGCTTCCATTGATGAAGTAATTCCATAAACAGAAATACTTTCATTTGCGGGGTTTGGAGCAACCTTAATTGGTTCGATAATGCTTTCGATCAACCCAGTACTCCCTACTTCAATTCGATAACCACCAAATGAAATGGGTTGCGTTACTGGAGTTTCCGGCAATCCTGGAAACAAGACGACAAGAATTACGCCTTCAACGGTTATGGTAACATCATAAACACCAGCATCAGCGGTAGTTCCATAAACATTTGCGCATCCGTTCTCACCACCTAAGTATTCACAAGTAGCAACATTACAGGCATAATCATATCCAGCAGGAAGACCAGCAACGTCAGTTACCATAAAGCTTTCAATTGGTGAACCAATGAATGCGTCAAGTGCAGGGTCCCCTCCTGTTACATCAGCAGAAACCTCTGAAGGCACCTTGAAATTTAGATCCTCGGAATAGGCTACGTTGGCCTCAGCTGGAGGGAAATTTGTAGTAGTATCCGGCCAGATTCCATAAGATGAATCAGCGAAATTTGTTCCTGGCGTACAGGATTGTGCATTTACTTGTGCTGAAAAAAGAAATATTGCACAAAAATAGAGTAGAATTTTTTTCATAAAAATCAGTTTAGAATTCTATCAAAAATATGCTTTTTTTAGTTTACACCAAACGAATTGACAAGATTTAATTAGAAACACCTGAATTTAAATTACTTTTGAATATGTTTTTATACAATGTTACGATTAGCATAGATCACAAGTGTGAACATGAGTGGTTGGAATGGATGAGGAGCGTTCATATACCAGATGTAATTGAGACTGGGTTTTTCAAAGAAGGCAAAATATGTAGGCTTATCGGAGGCGAAGAAGAGGGTGGAAAAACTTATGCCATTATGTATACGGCATATACAAAGGAGGGAGTTGAAGAATATAAAAAGAATCATTCAAAAAGGCTTCAATCCGAACACAACGCAAAATTTCAGGGCAGATTTGCTGCTTTTAGAAGTGAACTACAAATAATAGAGGAGTTTTTGCATGAGGGTTAAGCCGAAAAAACATTTAGGGCAGCATTTTTTAAAAGATGATTCAATTTGCTTAAAAATTGAACAATCAATTTCAAATCATTTGAATTGTCAAAATATTTTGGAAATAGGACCTGGAACAGGTGCGCTGACCAAACATATTCTCAGCTCCAAAAGGCATGAGAGTTTTTTTGTTTTGGAGGTGGATACAGAATCCATTACGTATTTGAAAACACAATTCTCATCGTTATCTTCGGAACAGATCATAGAAGGCGATTTTTTACAATATGATGCAACATCTCTTTTTCAGAATAAGCCATTTTGTGTTGTTGGTAATTTCCCTTACAATATATCGTCTCAAATCTTATTCCGTTGCCTTGAATACAAGGAGCAAATTCCTGAAATAGTGGGAATGTTTCAAAAGGAAGTGGCCGTCAGGATTAGTGAAGGGCCTGGAACAAAACAATATGGAATTTTGAGTGTATTTATGCAAGCCTTTTATGATGTGGAATATTTGTTTACGGTTGATGAAGATGTCTTTGACCCACCACCAAAGGTGAAGTCTGGCGTAATACGTTGCAGGAGAAATGCCAGGAAGAAATTAGATTGCGATGAATTGTTTTTTAAAAAGGTCGTAAAAACGGCTTTTAATCAGAGAAGAAAAACCTTGCGAAATTCACTAAAATCTATATCTAATGGAATTGAGCTTCCTTCAAAATTTTCAGGAGAAAGACCCGAAAGATTATCTGTAGAAGATTTTATTGAGCTCACACAGATTTTATCCGCTTAAAAGAAAAGCGCTACCTTTTTATTTCAACCCCATTTACAAACTCTTTTCTTACCACCACTTGTTTGGAAGAATTGAAGATAAGAAAGCTGCCGTTCTTTATGCCTTCTTTATATTGAATTTGATGACGAATACCACCCTGACGGCTGAATTGTTGAAAGAGCCCGTTTAGTCTGCCATTTTTGTATTGAGCAACGATTGTAGGGACAACACCTCCAGGATAATAATCTATAAATGTTCCGTTCTTTTTTCCGTTTTTATATTTTCCACTCGCTTTTAAGCTGTAATCAACTTCTGAGTAGGCCTCGAACTTTCCATGCAAGACGGAAACAGAAGTGCTTCTTCCCACGACTACAATTTCTGAATTTTCTTGATCCTCTTTTATGACTTTGTAATTCTCGAGAGTAAGTAGGCGACCCTTGCCATCAAAAGACTTCCATTCTTTTACTTTTAATCCATTTTTATAATTTCCGCTTAATAAAAGAATTCCTTCAGGACTATATGAATTCCAGGACCCATCCAGCTCACCGGCTCTAAAAAAAGCTTGGTTTTTAACCTTTTCATTGTCCCAATAATTCAACCATTCCCCTTGCTCAAGGCCATTGTTATAGCTTCCCTTCATCAGAGGCTTTCCGTTCTCATAATTGGTGATCCATAAACCGGACTTCTGGTCATTCTTATAGTCTCCTTTTTTGTAGGTGCTGCCATCAGCGAAATGGTAGGTCCAGGTCTTTGTTCGAAGCCCTTGACTGAAATGCGCATTGTATGATAATTGACCAGTAGAAAAATAATAATTCCACTCCCCATCTTGTTCCCCATCAATAAAAGAACCGGTCATTTCCAACTTTTCATTTTCAGTTGCCCAAACCCATTTTCCGTGTTTTTTACCTTTTTTATAATTCCCCTTTGTTTTTGGAGCGCTATTTGGGAAATAGGTTTCATAAATTCCATGAAGCGTATCTAGATGATATGCATTAATCTCTTGAATTTCTCCTAATGATGAATAGAAATACCACAAATCATCTTTGAGACCATTTATAAACTGTCCCCGAACTGCAATAATGCCATTAGCTAACCTTTCTTCAAAAGGGCCTGTTTGTAAACCATTTGTATAGGTATAGAATTCTTTTAATCCGCCACTCACATAATATTTTTTAATTTCTCCATTTCCATTTTGAATAATCTGAGTATGTGTAGAATCTTGCTTAAAGAGTTCGACTAAATACAACGTGTCATTCGAGATGTATTGTCTTTTTTCAAGTCGTCCGTCATTAAAAAAATACTTCCAATCGCCATCAGGGCTGCCAAGAGTATAATTTCCTTCAATAGTAATAGAATCGTTTTCACCCCATTCTTTAAAAGAACTGTCAGGTACGTTGAATTTAAAGAAGGCTTCTGATTTAATTTTTTTGTCTTTGTAAAAAGTGAGCTGTTTGCCATGTATTCTATCTCGAAAATAGTTCCGCTCTTCCGTCAAGACACCATTAAAGTCATAAAACTTCCATTTTCCGTGTTTTTCCTTTGTGTTGCCAATCAGGTTGTCGGTATAATAGGACCCCTTTGAACTCAAATGTTTTTTTTGGGCATCCCAATATAACCTCACCATTTCGGTTTGATTTTCTGGATTGACTTTTTGGGTTAAAGCAGTCTTGAATGAAAAAAAGAAGATAAAAAGAACGAGTAGAGAGCGAAATGTAAACATTAGATTCTAACTGTGTTTAACAAAGCCTTTAGATCCAGGTTTTGTAGAATTAAAAACAAACCGAATAAAAAGAACACAATTCCAATCAAACGATTCATTTGTTTAAATAAATAGGGAGTCATAAGAGGTTTTAATTGTTTTGCCCCCAGTATTTTTAAAAGATCAAAAAGAAAAAAGGTTACAAGTATAACCCCAAGAAAAACAACCTGCTTAAACTCGCCTTCGCCCGAACCAACACTTTGGTTGGCTAAAGTAATTACACTAAACCAATAAAAAATAACAAGTGGGTTGGCAAAATTCAGAAGAAACCCTTTCAGAAAAAGTTTTAAATAGTCTTTTTTAGCCGGGTCGTGCGATTCTTCATTTTGTTCATCAGAAATTTGATATTTCTTAAAAAAATTATAAATGCCGTATAAAATAAAAAGTACCCCACCAATAAAAGCAAATAGTGTTTTGTTTTCAGTAGTATCAATAAGGGTTACTTCAATAATAAAAATCTTTGCAAATAATATGTAAATGGCGTCACTGAATAAAACCCCCAAATCAAAAGCAACCGCAGCACGAAAACCTCTCCTTATACTTGTTTCAATCAGAATAAAGAAAACAGGCCCCATCATGACGCTAAGAAGGAACCCAATACTACAAGCTTTTAGAAAAAAATCCATTTATACAAAGTTAGAATTTCTTTTCATCAAAATTGTATGATCGTAACATGATGAACCTCGAATTTAATGTTTTTAATTTTTCTCTTTTTATTCCAATGATTCTCGTTAAATTTGTGCAACATTTAAACGAAGTTTATGAAGACCCCAATTGCAAATGAGAAACTAGATGGTATTCTCGCAAAAGTTGAGAAAAAAGGAGCAGCAGCTCCAAAGCTTATTGAAGATCTAAAAGAGCTTCGTGTAATCGCATTGGAAGAAGGCGATCCTTTAGTGGTAAAGATATTACGTTTAACCTATGAGTTTATTGAAGACAAAAAGTGCTTTAATGTTCAAGCTCAGTATGAAGAAGACGAAGAAGGTAATGAATACCCTCTAGAAATTGAGGATAAAGAAAACCTATTATACCTTTTATCTCTACTTAAAGACGCAGAGCACAAAATCAATAGAGAGGAAATTAAAGATTACAGAACAGTAATTAAAGAAGAATTATATTAAAATTTATTTTTAAGGCAACCAATTTAAAAGAGTATTCGTCTATAAGGTGATACGAACAATTTGATTGTTCATATTTGGTTTTATTTAACTTGCAGATTACCTGAAAAGAGTTTGAACTTAATCTTTTGAATTCTTTTCAGGTTTTTTTATTGGCAATAATTGCAATACTTGGCTTTTTCATTGTGCTCGATAGAGATCTTAGAATCAAAAATTTCATTGATTACATCACCAATATAGGCTTCAAAGTGTACGCAAATGTCAGGAAGTTTGTGTTTGGGAAAGTTTAGCTTATAATCTAGCTTGCTAACGTCAGTAAGTGAATATATAATGGCCTCATCTGGATATTTTCCAAAGCTATCCTTAAAAAACAAAGAATAAAGGGCTAATTGAACGGCATGCTTACAATTTGCAAATGCCGCTCCCAGATCATTCTTCTTTAGATTGAACTTGACATCTCCTTCATCTACTTTCCCAGATTTGTAATCAATAACTCTGTATCGGTCTCCTATTTTGTCTATTCGGTCAATATAACCTCTAAAATGAATTGTTTTTTTGTGACCGGACACAAGAATATCTAGACTGATTTCTTTTTTAGCTTCCACTTGAACGATATAAAAAGGTTCCCTTTGCTGTTTTAAAAATTCCAGCTCCTTTTTTATTGTGTTTTTTATGGTGTCTTGTGCAATAGTATAGCTTAAAAGGTTTTTCCCTTCAAGAAACAATTGAGATTCGTTATCGAAATAATTGAGAAATTCCTCATACAATACTTGCTTATAGTCTTTCAGCATTTGCTCAAGGTCATTCTGTATGAGAGCTTCGGGCTTTGGGGTGTTTTCATTACCCAGCTTATCGAGTAAGGCATGCTTTTCGAAAAGTTTTTCGAGCGTATTGTGGATCAAAGAACCAAATTGTTGACTTTCAATGTCTTCCTCTATTGATTGCTCTTCTCCCAGCTCAGCAATGTAACGATAATAAAAATCCATAGGGCAGCTCAAATAGGTATTTATAGATGAAGCAGATATGGCTTTTTCAAAATGCTTGTGAATTCGGCCCATGATCAATTCGGATTTTTCAATAATCTGTGAATTCACAGCAGTTCCATCTTCAATGGGCACATTATAATACTGTGTGCTAATGCTGATATTGCTATTCAGCCGTTGTAGCTCTAACTCAAGCTGCAATAAATATCTACTTTTTTCTTGCGGTCCAAGCTGTTCATTATTTGAAGAGTAGGTGGCCGTTAGTTTTTTACATTGGTGCAGTAATCGATAAAAATGATGAGCAAAAAGACCTTGTTTTTCCCTGGTCGTGGGTAAACCAAGTGCGGCTCTAAAGTCCATTGGGATAAATGAGTTAATGTGATTCGTAGCAGGAAGCTTGCCTTCATTCATGCCGAGAGCAATGACTTGATCAAAATCAAGAAGCCTGGTTTCCAATAACCCCATGATTTGTACACCTTCTTTTTGGTCTCCTTTGAAGGCAATGTTTTTTTGATACCAGTGCTGGTCAAAAAATAGTTTAAAGCTTTTTTGACTCATTTCGGGAATACCCTCGGTTATGATATTTTGTAATTCGATTAATGATTCATCGAACACCTGAAGAATTGTTCTTTCAAATGAATTCTCATTAGATATATTTTTGATGATTATTGAATTTAGCTGTCTAATACTCCCAATAGCTTTCTCCCAGTCTTCATTCCAATTCCCAAAGATTAAATCGACGATTTCACCCATTATTTGAGATATTTTGATTGAATCTATGGATTGAAAAATCCGATTTTTTTTGATTGCATCTCTTTCAATGTCTCCGAGAAGATACATCTCTTCCATAGACACACAACTTAAAGTTAAGGCATGGTTAATGAATCGTTGAAAATCATAAAAGTAGACAGATTCTGTTCCGAGCTTCAGCTTGTTTTCTTGAATTTGAAATAAAATGTCAACCCAGGATTTAATTGCTGTTTGTGTAATGGGAAGGCCTAGGCTTATATTGGTTTTTGAAATATTTGATGGTATGTTTTTAGCAAGAGAGCTAATAAGGGACTCATCACATAATAGAACGAGGGTGCTG
The DNA here is from genome assembly GCA_042094515.1 of Crocinitomicaceae bacterium. Lineage (GTDB taxonomy): Bacteria > Bacteroidota > Bacteroidia > Flavobacteriales_D > Crocinitomicaceae > UBA952. Next base: position 10,353 of record JBELDA010000012.1, on the reverse strand, counting down.
TTTTGTTCATCTAAAGAGAGTTTGCTTAATTCATTGGCAGCAACTTTGACCTGACCAATTTGCTGAGAACACTCTATGATATTCAGCTCCATTTTTTTGTTCTCTAATTTTTTTTGCAAGGGGATGAGGTGGCCGACATCCAAGAATTCATGGTTCTTTTTGATGAAGCTACCCGCTTCATGGATGGAGTCAGAGGTGTAAAAAAAATCGGCATCACTTAAGAAAAAGCCGCGTTTCATTTTAATAAGCTTCTTAATTGAGGAGAGCTCAGAAAGGGACAAGGCGTTGAATCCTGCAAAAATAAATTGATGATTTTTTTCAAGTGTAGAAATTTGCTCAACCAGTCTCTCATTAAAATCTCTGTAGGCTTGTCCTGAAGTTGTCTTGTTTTCCTTTTCAAGATGTGTTCTAAAGCAGTTGTATATTTCAGGGATGTATCCCCAAAATTCTTTAAATTTTTTCTGTGATGGAGACAATTCTTCTTCATCCAATTGCCATGTTTCTAGCTCTTTAATTGACTTCAAATTCTTGAAAACCAATTCTGTATCTAGAAGATATCGGTCTACCTCATCAAAATCTTTTAAAAGCGTATTCCCCCAACTTAAAAAATCTTCAAAGCTTTGGTCTTTAAAAGGAGGAAGTTTAGAGCTCACATTATACAATGCAATGAGCTGTCTTGTAGGATCAATTTTTATTTTTTCTTTGAGCCTCATCCATTTGTCAATGGTAATAATCTCTGGTGAAAAAACGGGAGAAGAGTATGATTGAGAAAGGGACTCTTTGATTTTATTAATAGCTCGATCAGAGGGAACAACGATTGTTAACGCATTTAAATCGAATTCTTTGTCTTTGATAAATCGAACCACTTTTTGAACAAAACCCATTTAACTTGTTTTTATTTTTTGGTAAAGACTCGCTGAATCATATTTTCCCCAAAAGAATAAGGTATGTATTCAAAAGAGGGAATCTCATGGGTTAAAATGATTGGAGCGCTTGCCCCTAGCTTAATTTTACCATGGGTTTCGGATAAACCCATTGCCGCTGCCGCATTGATGGTTAAAGCATTAAACGCTTCCTGAGGAGTTAATTTCATTTTGATACAAGCTAAGGACCAAATCTGTAGTAAATTAAAACAAGGTGTAGAGCCTGGGTTGAAATCACTCGCTAAAGCGAAAGGAACCTCTTCCTTAATGAGCCTTCTGGCATCACCAAAAGGAATGCTTAAAAAATGAGAGCATCCAGGAAGAAAAGTAGCTATAGTACCACTTCTTTTAAGGGCCTGAATATCTTCTTCATTTAATTCTTCAAGATGATCTACACTTAAAGCTCCCAGATCAATAGCAGCTTTTATTCCTCCCATTGAGGAGAATTGATTTACATGTACCTTTGGAATAAGTCCATATTGCTTTCCTGCGTTAAGAATTCGAGTCATTTCGGCAACTGAAAAATAATTTCTTTCACAAAAGACATCAATATAATCGGCGAGCTCTTCGGCTGCGATTTTTGGCAGCATTTCATTAATGATAAGGTCTATATATCCTTCATGGTTTTCTTTATACTTCAGAGGGAAAGCATGGGCCCCAAGAAAGGTTGACTTAATGTGAATGGGCATGTTTGTCTTGAGCTTTTTTATGACTCTTAAGATTTTAAGCTCACTTTCAACAGAAAGGCCATAGCCTGATTTGATTTCAATGGCACCCGTCCCATGTGCAATCATTTTTTCAACTCTAATTTTTGCAGCATCATAGAGTTCATTCTCTGAGGCCGTCTCTAATTTACCAGCAGAATTTAATATTCCTCCACCTTTCAGAGCAATTTCCTCATAGCTTAAGCCTCTTATGCGATCAACAAATTCTTCTTCTCGAGTTTTGGCAAATACGGTATGCGTGTGAGAATCACAAAATCCGGGCATTACATAACATCCTTCAGCATCGATGACTTCCAAGTCTCGCCAGTCATCTATACCATCCCATTCAGACATAGGTCCATAGGCAACAACCTCTGAGCCGTTCTCTAATGCAAGAAATGCATTTTCTATGACATTGAGCTGGTCACATTCAGAACCCTTAACTACAGAAGGCATATTCTCACCCGCCTGAATTAAACCCTTTATATTTTTGATGAAAATATTTTTCATATGATTTCATGTTAGAATCCCTAAAGATAATTTTAATTCTTTTCGACCTCTTCTAAAAAGCTGGATTAAAAACTGTAAATTAAATAGGGGAGATAAAATCAATATTGAATGCATTTAAAAGGGAAGGAGTCGGAAGAACTCGCTGAAAAATATTTATTGGAGAGAAATTATACCGTTCATTTTAGAAACAAACGTTTTGGTCGTTTTGAAGTCGACTTGGTGTGCGAAAAGAAAGATTTCATCGTATTTATTGAGGTTAAATCCTTATCATCTAATCGGTTTAAAAATCCGTATGACTCCGTAAATGCTTCAAAACAAAAGAGAATAATAAAAGTTGCCGACTTTGTGATACGAAATCATTTTCCCAATCGAGAATGCCGATTTGATATCATTTCCATCGTTGTGAAGCGAGGCAAACATCAAATTGAACATATAATAAATGCCTTTACTCCTGAAATCATTAATTGATAATTTTAAATTCAGTAATTTCGTTTTAATGAGGCTTCTATTTCTTTTCTTTTTGGGGTTTGGGTTTGCAGCGAGTGGTCAAATCGTTGATGGTACAACACCCGTGCGGTTTACTGAAAAAGGAGCAGGTTGCACTCCTCCCTCCACCACAACATATATGGAGCTCAATAACGTTCGGGCTATGATTCACACGGCAGGAAACTTGTGGCAGGTTCCTGGACAAAACTTCTCTCAATATGAGGTGCCAAAAAACTCTGGTATTATGGCTCTTTTTACCGCAGCACTATGGTTGGGAGGGACAGATGTAAACAATCAGCTCAAGTTGGCAGCGCTCAGATATAGAAATGGCCAGGATTATTGGACCGGACCATTATCTAAGGTTTATGCAGAAACCAATTACGAAACATGTGAATCATACGATCAGCATTACATTACTACTCAGGATATGATTAGAGAATTTGTAGCATGGAGACAGGCAGGTATTGAAGACAATGAAAACGGCACAAACACCCAAAGTGTATTATTCCCAGGTTATGTGGTTCCCGACATTATACAAAACTGGCCAGCTCATGGTGATGTAGCCGCGGGACAAGACTACTATTTGGCTCCTTTTTTTGACAATAATGACGATGGAACATACAATTGGCAGGATGGCGATTATCCATGGCATGATATAAATAGAACAAAGGAATGTACGGTAGATAGAACAGTATCCTTGTATGGCGATATTAATTTCTGGTGGGTGATGAATGATAAAGGAAACATCCATACAGAAACGGGAGCCGATCCAATTGGAATGGAAATAAGAGCTCAGGCATTTGCATTTGCATCAAATGATGAGGTGAATAACATGACCTTTTATAATTATGAATTAATCAACAGGGGAACACAAACATTGTACGAAACCTATTTTGGTTTTTTCACAGATGGCGCTTTAGGAGACCCATATGATGACTATGTGGGTTGTGACGTAAATAGAGGATTAGCTTATTATTATAATGGTGATAATTATGATGGAGACAATAGCGGTTATAAAGGTTATGGGACTTCTCCACCGGCAGTGGGCGTTGATTTTTTTGAAGGGCCATATCAAGATGATGATGGTGTTGATAATGCCTTTGGGATAAACGAAAAAGAGGCCTTAAATGGGATTGGTTTTGGAGATGGCGTGATAGATAACGAGCGATTTGGAATGCGTCGATTTTTATACTATTCAAATACAACTAACGGGGCAAACCCAAGTCAAACTGATCCAGTGGCAGCAGCAGATTATTACAATTATTTAAAAGGCTTTTGGAAGGATGGATCGAAATTTATTTACGGTGGAAGTGGACACATTTCGGATGCGGCAGCTGACCCAGACACTCCATGTGATTTTATGTTTCCTGGAGATACTGACCCATTAGGTTGGGGAACCAACGGTGTTCCACAAGACCCTTGGACCGAACAAACAAGTAACAATCCCCCGAATGACCGAAGGTTTGTTCAGTCTGCCGGACCTTTTGTTCTCAAACCTGGAGCTGTCAATAATATTACTGTTGGAATTGCTTGGGCAAGAGCGGCAGGAGGAGATCCTTTTGAATCCGTGGAAACATTGAGAAAAGCAGATGATAAGGCCCAGGCTCTTTTTGAAAATTGCTTCAAGGTATTGGAAGGACCCCATTCCCCTGATCTAACAATTCAGGAATTAGAAAATGAGCTGATTCTATTTTTATCCAACTCAACTTCATCTAATAATTATCAGGAAAATTATGAAGAGTTTGACCCGTTTATTGTTGCAGAAGATGGCTCAGATAAATACTACAGATTCCAAGGTTACCAGATCTTTCAGGTTAGGGATAATTCAGTTTCCGTATCAGATTTAACTGATCCATCCCTTTCAAGATTGGCGGCTCAGTGTGACATCATTGATGGAGTGGATCGAATTATAAATTTTGAATTTGATGATGATCTAGGGGCATCCATTCCAGTGGAAAGAGTAGATGGATCAAATGTTGGAATTCAGCATTCCTTCAAAGTAACCAATGACCTTTTTGCACAGGGAGCTCCCGGCTTGGTGAATCACAAAACTTATTATTTTATTGCTATTTCTTACGCTTACAATAATTTCAAAGAATACAATCCCAACGACCCACTTTATTTAGATGGTCAACAAAAACCTTATATCCCCTCCAGAAAAGCTTCAGTAGGTTCAGTTAAAGTGATTTCAGCAGTTCCACACAATCCTACGCCAGAGTCAGATGGCACTTCTCAGCTCATAAATTATGGATCTACCCCTCAAATCACAAGGGTTGATGGATATGGAAATGGCAATAGAGTTTTAGATTTTACTGATGCCACTTTGAAAGAAATCCTATCATCTGGCTCAGTAGAAGAACCGACATATGATTATGGGAAAGGGCCTATCAATGTAAAAGTAATTGACCCATTGAATTTGGCTGGAGGATATTTTGAATGCAAATTCAGAGATTACAATATTGCTCCTGGAACAGGCAACTCTGCTACGAACGCGAGCTGGACTATATATCGATATGACAATGATATGAACGTGTTGGATTCAGTTCAAAGTGAGCGCACGATTGCCAATAACAATGAACAGATTATTCCGGAATGGGGGATCTCCGTTCAGATATTGCAAACCCCATATTACTACAATACTGGCGGAGCAACGAGCGGTATCACTCCGAAGGTTACAGATATGATTGCTGCGAGTATGACCTTTGCAGATTCTTCTAAACGATGGTTGACTGGGGTACAGGATAATGATCAGTACTTTCCTACCAATTGGATACGTTCGGGAGAGTATGACCCAGAAGACGACCCGGCATTTCCTGATTATGAGTGTCTTCCCAATGGACCTCCATATTTAGACCCCTGTAAGTATAAAGATGAGCTAAACGTAGACCCTAATCAGAGCTACGAGGGAATACTAGACGGAATAGTAGCACCTCACCGTTTGGTTGGTTATCAAGCTGATTATTCTCCGTTATCTTATTATGGAACTCCATATACGGGTGGTAAATACGCTGCATCCATTAGCTTTTTGCCAAGTATTGACATTGTAATTACTTCCGACCAGTCGTTATGGACACGCTGTCCAGTTGTTGAGCTAGGAAAAAACAGTATTTTGAACGTGGGCGAGGCAACACCTGGAGCCATGCGAAAAAGCCCAAGTTTGAGAAAAGATGGGTCTGAAGACCCGAATTCTGAGATGGGTATGTCGTGGTTTCCTGGTTATGCTGTGGATTTAGAAACAGGAGCAAGGCTTTATATGGCCTTTGGTGAAAATTCATTTTTAGGGGGAGATAATGGAGCCGATATGTTATGGAATCCTACTGATCGATTAGTTAGTAATGTAGGCACGCCTGTTATGGGAGGGGTTCATCCAATATATGTTTTTAGTAAGGATTTAAAAACGATAAATGATTACAATAATGGGCACAATATGCCTGCTTATGTTCCAAGTGAAGCAGCTAATGATAACACGCACGCTTTAAGAATATTGTGGAATAATCTTGAATCAACAGCAAATGGAGGGGCTGCTCAAAAAAGAGCTTTATACAGCTCTTTAATGTGGGTTTGTTATCCGATGCTTACTCCGGGGCATGAGTTGTTGGAAACAGATGTAACCATGAAACTTCGCATTAATAAAGAGTATAAGGATTACGTTGCAACAGGCAAAAATGGAGGTAAGCCGATGTATTCATGGAAAATGGATGATATTTCAACTATTACACAGTCAGATGACCAATTGAGGAACGCCTTGGACATGATTAATGTGGTGCCAAACCCATATTATGCCTTTTCGCAATACGAAAGAAATAGACTGGATACACGAATTAAAATAACCAATCTTCCAGAGCGTTGCTCAGTAAATATTTATACTGTCAATGGAAAGTTGGTACGATCCTTTGAAAAGGACAGTCCAGTAACCTCACTGGATTGGAATTTGACCAATAAATCCAATATACCAATTGCTTCGGGGATTTACTTAATACATGTTGAAGTCCCCGGAATCGGAGATAGGGTATTGAAGTTCTTTTGTGGAATGAGACAAGTCGATCTTCAAGGGATATAAATTATTAAAAAACCAAATTTGATAAGAGGGGATTTTTCCTTTTATCGATTAACTTTGTTTAAACTGAATACATGAGATTAATACCGCTATTATTTATATTATCAATTATAGGCTCTCTTGGTGCACAAACGTATAGTTTGCCTGATTTATCACATGCCTATGACGCTTACGGAGTAATTGATTCAAAAACGATGGAAATTCATCATTCTAAGCACCATCAGGGATATGTCAATAAATTAAATAAAGCAGTACAGAAAGAGGGCTTAGAAAAAAACTCGCTGATTGACCTGATGCTGTATGCTAGCTATCGGTCTACGGCTGTCAGAAATAATGCTGGGGGACACTATAATCATACTCTTTTTTGGGAATTATTGAACCCTTCAAAGGTGAAATCTACAGATGAACAAGTACTCAAAACCAGAAAATCGAATCTTTACAATGAGATTATCAATGAATTTGGTAGCTTAGAAAAGCTTAAAATGGAATTGAATAAAGCAGCCGCTACAAGATTCGGTTCAGGATGGGCTTGGTTGGTGGTAACTCCTCAGAAAAAGCTTGCCGTTACAAGCAGCCCGAATCAAGACAACCCCATTATGGATGTTTCTGAAGTTAGAGGGATTCCCATTTTAGGGATTGATGTTTGGGAGCATGCCTATTATTTAAAGTATCAAAATAAGAGAGGGGACTACCTGAGTGCCATTTGGTCAATTTTGGATTGGTCCGTTGTCGCTGATAAATACAACGCTGCTGTAAAGGATCCGCTACTTCAGACTATTGAAAAAGAACATTGGCCTGAACTTATGCATTTTCATAAAGTTCTAGCACAAACATTTCATCCTGCAGAAAAAAATGATTTTGAGCCCTTAAGAAAGAGAAGCTCAGAATTGTTTGCAAAGGCAATCTTATTAAAAACCTCAGAGATCCCGGCTCCATTAATGAGCCCTGAAATTTTAGGAGCATTAACAAGGCTGGAAAAACAATGTGGCTCTTTAGACAAGTGTGTCCGTAAGAACGCAAAAAACAAAACAATATTGAAAAAAATAGTGATGGTTCACGATACGTTTCATGAAATTCAAGGAATGTGTCACGATAAAAAATAGGTATCCTAACTAATTAAGTATGCAATTTAAACTCACCAAAGAATTCATAGGAATCTTAAACTCTAAAATAGGGGAAAAAGATAATCAATGGATTATGGAAAATGTTTTTGAGTTGCATCATGCAGACATTGCAGACATCCTTGATGAGCTTTCCACGAAAAATGCAAAATATGTTTATTATCTCGGGGAAGAAGAGGTTCAGGCAGATATTCTTATGGATCTTCAGGAAGAAAATCGAGAAAGCCTAATCGACACACTGAGTACTAAGGAAATTGCTGACCAGATTGAAAACCTAGATTCTGATGATGCGGCAGATATTTTAGGGGAATTTTCAGAGGATAAGATTCAGGAGGTCATTTCTCAAATGGATGATGACGAGGCAGCTGAGGATATTGTTGACCTTTTAAATTATGATGAAGATACGGCGGGTGGATTAATGCAGAAAGAGTTTTTGGTTGTTGAGCTGAATTGGCCTGTAAATAGGGCCATTATGCAGTTGAGAAAGCAAGCGGAAGACGTCGAAAGGGTTATTAATATTTTCGTTGTAGACGAATCAGAACACCTTTTGGGCGTACTGTCATTAAAAAGGTTGTTAATTGCCAATTCCTCAACCAAAATTGTTGAGCTATATAATTCAAAAAATATAATTTCAGTAAAAACATCAGATGCTTCTGAGCACGTTTCTAACGTGATGGAAAAATATGATCTTGTTTCTGTACCAGTAGTTGATTATCAAAACAAGCTAGTCGGTAGAATTACCATTGATGATGTAGTTGACTATTTAAAAGAAGAGGCGGATAAAGATTTCCAGCTTGCAACTGGGATTTCAGATCCAATGCAGTCTAACGCAGGTATATGGAAAATCTCAAAAGCGCGTTTGCCTTGGCTGATTATAGGTCTTGCAGGGGGGATTTTGGGAGCACAAGTTATTTCTGGATTTGAAGTAAGCATTTTTGAGCATCCTGAATTGGCTTTTTTTATTCCCTTAATTACAGCAATGGGAGGAAATGTCGGTGTGCAGTCCTCCGCAATTGTGGTTCAGTCTCTGGCACGTGGAGACCAAAACATGGGGGGTATATGGTCTAAAATCTGGAAAGAGACTTTAGTTGGGGTTCTAAATGGTGTTTTACTGTCACTAATCATTTTAGGAATAGGTACCGCTTTTGGAGGTGTGAATATAGGTTTAGTTGTGAGCATCTCCTTATTTACGGTAATTATTGTAGCAGCAATTTTTGGAACATTAATCCCATTGGTTTTGAATAAATATAAGATTGACCCAGCATTGGCAACGGGTCCGTTTATTACCACATTAAATGATGTTGTCGGGTTATTCATATATTTTTCAATAGGGCTTTTTATTTTTAGTTTAATGACTTAAATCCTATTTCGAGATTTCTAGGAATTTTTTATCTTCGCATTTCTTAAAGTTGGAGAGGTGTCAGAGTGGTCTATCGTGCATCCTTGGAAAGGATGTGTACCGAAAGGTACCGGGAGTTCGAATCTCCCTCTCTCCGCATTTTGAAGCTGTTTCAGTCAAGTTCAGCATTATGTATGATTAAAAATTGCGTAAAAGCAAAAAAACATTATTTTTGACACTTATTAAATAAACATAGAATTTCAATTTTAGCAATTATGAAAAATATGATCAAATCGTTAACCCTTTTAGTAGTATTGACTCTAGGACTTACTTTTAATGTTTCAGCACAAGAAGATGCAACTGATCTTGCTAGTGTAGAAGACATGGAAGTAGCAACTGGCGATGCCGGTGTTGCGGATGCCGCAACAGATGTAGCATTGACAAATGCAAACACTAAAGATTCTGAGGAAGTAGAAGAAAACCTTACTTTTTCTCAAAAATTAAAACAAAAGTTTATTCAAGGAGATCCCCTATGGATGACTCCTGTACTTCTATGTTTAATCATTGGTATGGCCTTATCAATAGAGCGGGTAGTTTACTTAAATATATCAACTATTGACACGAATAAGTTTAAACAGAATATTGAAGACGCGTTAAAATCTGGCGGTGTAGAAGCAGCCTTAGAGGTTGCAAGAAATACAAGAGGCCCTATAGCTTCTATATATTACCAAGGTTTGTCAAGAGCTGACGAAGGTGTAGATATTGTTGAAAAATCGATCATCTCATATGGAGGAGTTCAAAATGGATTATTGGAAAAAGGAATGACCTGGTTACAGCTATTCATCGCTTTATCTCCAATGCTTGGATTCCTTGGAACTGTAATTGGTATGATTCAAGCCTTCGAACAAATTGTGAAGGACGGACAGGTATCGCCTATTACTGTTGCCGGTGGTATACAGGTGTCTCTATTAACAACTGTGTTTGGTTTGATTTCAGCCATTATTCTCCAGATTTTTTACAATTACATTACGAGTAAGGTGGACGGAATTGTGAACGAAATGGAAGAAGCTTCAATTTCATTAGTGGATATGATGCTAGCGAATAAGGTTACCAAATAATTTAAGCTTTGCTCTATGAAAGATAATATCAATCAAATATTAAACATTTCTAAGTTCGTTATGGGCTTGGTTGGAGTGAGCCTTTGCGTTTGGCT
>JBELDA010000011.1:0-44421 GCA_042094515.1 Crocinitomicaceae bacterium | reverse complement strand
ACGGAGGCCATAGCAGAAAATACCGAAACCAGAAGCGAGGAAACGTCAGCTGAGACGAACATCACTCGTTCCGAAGAAAGCACTGAAGAGGAATCGGTAAATGAGCCTGAATCAGGAGCAGAAGAGGTCACTGAGGAGCTTAGTACGGAGGCCATAGCAGAAAATACCGAAACTAGAAGTGAGGAAACGTCAGCTGAGACTAACATCACTCGTTCTGAAGAAAGCACTGAAGAGGAATCGGTAAATGAGTCTGAATCAGGAGCAGAAGAGGTCCGTGGAGAGGCTATTACAGAAAACACTGAAATAGAACCGTCCTCACTTACTGATAATATACTTGAAGAGAATAGTAAATCAGTTGAATATTTAACCTCTTTGGTTCTAGAAGAAAATATGGGGAGTCAATCACCTGTGAAATCGAATGAATTTGATGAAGCTTCTGAAAATGAGGAAAATTTGAGAGAATACTTTCAAAAAGAGTTGGATATAGCAATAGCGAATGAAAAAATCGAAAATAAATATGTCAAAATTAAACGTAAGTATTCAAGTGTAAAATTTGAAGGGAAAAGTAACATCGAGGCTCAATTAAGGGAACTTGATTTTAAAGAAAGAGATTTGAAAATGAAACTCGAAAAAACATCTTCATCTAATGTTAAGTTGCTTATTTCAAAATTAATAGAGGCCAATGAAAGAAAGAAGGATTTATTAAAATTGGAGTTAGAAGAGTTAAATATTTTAGCTCAAGAGGATCTTGATATACAAGCTTCACAAATCGAAGTCAACAGTACGATAGACATTCAAAAGAGTAATTCATATTACAACTATGTCCTGGATCGAGATGAAATCGAAAAAGAGCATGAATTGTTGGAAGAATTAATTATTGAAAACGAACGAATAATGCTCAATTTGGATAAATCATTACGGGAGAATATAAATACTACCACACTGTCTGCTGTGCAAAAAGTAAAGATCAAGGATTTGGCTGAAATACAAGAGGCTATTTCTTATTTAAAGAAAAGTATTAATGAACGAAAAGAAGAATTGGCTAAGGTAGAGGACTCCGAGTCATATGAATATTTATACAAGCGAAAGATAAACCCAGAGGTTGATGTAAGTAATGAGAATATTGTAAATAATACTGCGGCAATAAATAAAGTCACCTCAGAAATTGGTCTAGAGCTCGAATCTAAGAATGAGAAGATTGATAATGTTTTAACTGATTCAGAATCTTTTGAACGTTATTCGCAAAAAAGAGCTCTACTTAATTTGAAAGTTGAAGAATTAGGACAGATAGAGAATGAAAGTTTTAGTGTTTCTGAAAGTTCAATACTTGAGTCACAAAAAGAAGCCCTTATTTATATAAATGAAAGGAAGAAAGATAGAATCTCTAAAGATATCTTGTCATTGATGAATGAGATGAAATCAATTGACTCTTCCGAAGTTTATGAAGCGTTTATCAACAATTCTATATCAAATAATAACTTGGCTTCTAACAATAGAATAAATCAATCCATACTTGAAGTGTACCAACCGGTTAATTCGGATAGAAATAGTTTCGCTATGCTTGAAAAAGAGATTGTTGATCAAAACAAAGAGACCTTGCCAATTTTTGAATCAAATCCATCTGGTTTGAACTTTCGAGTTCAGGTAGGTGCATTTAGACGACCGGTAAGAGATGATGTTTATCGAGAATTCACTCCAGTTTCTGGACAGCAGCTAAGTAATGGATTAATAGTATATATGGCTGGATATTTTAACAACAGTAAGGATGCTATTAATGCTCAGAAATCAATTAGATCAATTGGGTATTCAGATGCATTTGTTGTTTCGTATTGTAATGATGAACGTTTGCCGTTTTGGAAAGGAAAGGATCATGAAAGAAATGGTACATGCCTGGCATCAGATAGAAATGAATTAATTGCCATAAATGCAGGAGAGCCAGAGCTTTCAAATGATTCTGAGTCTTCTAATAATTCGGAGCTTTTAAATAATTCTTCAAGTGCTGAGGTGAATAGTAATAATGCAAATGTAACCAACACTGCATCAGCAGATTTTGTAAAACAAGTAATAAAAGAGCAGCATGGTACACAGGAAGTAAGTGGGGTTATGGTAAGTGGATTGTTTTATTCGGTTCAGGTTGGAGCCTTTAATCGAAAGATAAGATCAGGCGAGCTGGATCAGCTACAAGAATTAAATTATTATTTATCTTCTGGTTTATACAGGTATTCATCCGGAAAATTCACGTCAATTGATAAAGCGCGGGAAAGACAAAAAGAGGTTGTGTCTCTTGGTATTTCTGATGCATTTATTGTAGCATTCTATAACGGTGAACGTATCTCAATTGGTAAATCTAGAAATCTATTAACTGAGAAAGGGGATAGCATTCTATATGAAGAAAACACAAGCGATAAATCAAGAATCATTTCGCAAACCGATGAGGTGATAAAGGGTAGTAATATAAGGACAAGTAATACAAGTTCAGAATCTAAAAAGACTCGAATTCAAATTCCAATAATAAGTTCAGAAGAGGAACCCGAAAAGGACGAACTTGTTTTATATCAATTAAAATCAGATTCTTTTGATGAGGGAACAATAGAACGGCTTAATCGAATAGCAGTGTTTAATTACGATAAGGAAAACTCTCTGATTAAATCTGTTGTTATTAAAAAAGATGAGCTTACTCCTATAATGTCATTTTATATGAAAGGAATGGAAGAAAAGACATTTGAACCTGATGTGTTTATCGAATACAAGTTGGAAGTAGGTAATCAGATTCCTGGAAAATTGGCGAATTGGTTACTTCGATCCAACAAAACCTTTAGTTTCATTGTTTTAAAAGGCATGAATCATGTCGTATTTTATTTAAATAATGAATTGGAGCGAATGGATTTAAGAGACGAACTAGATGAATTATTAAAGTAAAGCTTATGAAATTTAATACTGAAACTAAGGAAAAACAACAATCTAAAAAGCATATTGCCAATTCTTATTCTTTGGTTTTATATAATGACGACATAAATACGTTTGACCATGTCATCAATTGTTTGATTCGAATTTGTCAGCATGATGTTGTGCAGGCCGAGCAATGTGCTTGGTTGGTTCATAACAAGGGAAAATGCAATGTAAAGAGTGGTAAACTCGGCGATCTTAGAAAGATGCAAAATTCATTGGTTCAAAATGGTTTATCTGCTCAAATCGAATAACTAGTTTTTGCCTTGTTGAATGTCATGAAAGGTTCTTTCAATCGTTTCATATACACCGTTTGGTGTCGGTCCTAAAGCAGGTAGGCCGACTATTTTTAAATCATCTTTAACGAGAATGTAATAGGGAAAGGAACCAATATTTAAGGATTTCCATATTGGGTGTCTATAGTTCAGCGCATAAACTTCCCATTTAATTCCGGAAATAACTCTATCCGCAAAGACACTTAATTTTGTTCCTTGGTTTAGATAGATCGTTACGAAATCTATATGACTGTTATATTTTTCAAACAATCTTCTTAAAGCGGATATTTCAGATAAGCCATTTGGGTTTTCAGGATCAAAAAAATGAATATATAAATATCTATTAGGTGCAGGTTTAAGCTGAATTTCTTCATTCATGGACATTACAGGTAATGGATCACCTTCAATGATGGTGTAAAATTGCTCAATCAAGTTTTCTGCAATAATGATATTTTTTGGATTACTAGAATTTATTCTAATCTGATTTGTCACTGAGATTAAATTATTTTTAGGAAGTCTATTGGCCTTATATTCTTGTTGTACGATTTTTAGTGCAATTAATTCTGCAAATTCTTGGCTTGGTACTAAGCTGTCAAATGAAATGGCTTTAACCATATTATAGGCGTTGTTATCATAAATAGATTGGATCAATGGGTCTCGTATATATTTATTCAATTGGAATAAGTATTGATCATAAAAATCATTTATATAACCCATATAAGAAGGGTTCTCGTGAAGGATTGGACTATTTTTGATAAAGAAATCATATTTTGATTGTTTTGAAGGAGCTCCAAAATAGTAGATATTGTCAACTGTTTTACCCATTGAATACCTTACATATTCTTTGAAGAAAATTGAAGTATCATTCGCATAAGCTTTTTGAACTTCTGCTTTGAATTTTAATACGCCATCAATAAACTTAACAGGTTCAACATCCTTTAATATGTATAGGTCCGCCATTTCATCATCCATCCATGCCTCAAACCCCAATATTTTATAATTTATATCAGTGCTGTCTAGGTTAAAAAATAAAATTTCTGTTTCACTACCAGAAAAATAATTTATAACGTCTATTGATTCCTCTGGAAACTCAATATAATACGTTGTTTCATCCTGTAAGTATAAATGGGCATATGAATTTTTAATTCGAATCACGATTTTCCTTATATCAGGGTTTTCCAGCTCAATCATAAATTGGCCTTGCTCATTCACTGTAGTGGTGAATATAATTGATTCAGTATTTGTTATATAATCTTCTATTCCGAAAACATACACATACTGGTTGCTGGCATTTTGGATTGAGCCAAAGATCTTTGTATTTGACATTCCCGAAAGACTGCAAGAAAGGAAAAGAAAAAGCAATATCCGCATACTCTTAATTTTGCATAAATAATGCCACATTTTAAACGAGTATTTTTGGGTGAGTTACATACAGGGAAATATCACCATTGTTTTTATAGATTTCTCGTACAATAGACGAATTAATATGACTCGATTGCTCGTTAGTTAATATGAATACAGTATCCACTTCAGACATTGAGCGATTCATTTGTGCTATCGATTTTTCATACTCAAAATCGATGGTGTTTCTTAACCCTCTGATGATATGGGACGCAGAAATATTAGAACACAGATCAACGGTTAATCCTTCATATGATAGAATAGAAATTCTTTGATTTCCTGAATAAATTTTTTCAATATGAGCTATTCTTTTTTCTAGGTCAAAAAGATATTTTTTTTCTGTATTTACTCCAATTCCAATAACGATTTCATCAAATATTCTAAGACTTTGTGATACAATAAATTCATGCCCTTTAGTGAAGGGGTCAAATGATCCTGGAAACAAGCCAATTCTACTCATCTTTCTCAAAGTTAAAAAAACTAAAACAGACATTTCCAAACAAATGCGATTTTTGATACCCATTGTGAGCACTTAGGTCCACTTTTTTAAAATGCTCAACAATTAATATTCCGTCAATTTTTAATGCATTAGCTGTTTTTACGGTCTCAATTAAATGTTTATAATCAGTATAATCAAAAGGAGGGTCTGCAAAAATAATATTGTAATTCTCGTTGTTTTTCTTCAAATACTTTATGGCATCAGATTTTATGATGTGATGGCAGTCATCGGAAAGATTTAATAATTTACTGGTTTTTTTGACGAATTGTACGGCAGAAAAGCTCACATCTATTGAATATACGCTTTTAGCACCTCTTGAAATAAATTCATAAGATATATTTCCGGTTCCTGAAAAAAGATCAAGTATAAGCGTTTCTTCTATATCTATGGAATGCTCTAAAACGTTAAATAAACCCTCTTTTGCAAAATCAGTTGTAGGTCTTGAATGGAAGCCTTTCAGCTCTTTAATTCTCCGACCCTTTAGGAATCCGCTTATGATTCTCACGAGATAAGATCTAAAAAATTCGTATTAGAATTGAAATGGTATTGATTACTTTTTAGTGAGTCCATTTTGCTTGTGATATTTTTTATTTCAGTCAATTGTTTCTCACTCCCAAATATATTCACAGAGGGGTTTTTAATATTCAGTTTTTCTATGTGTCCAATTAAAAAATAAATAATATCATTCATTGAAGAATATTCAATACTGTTGTATGAGTTAAGACTTTTGTTTTTGAGCTTAATAATATCAAAAGTATCATTTTTAATTATGATGTGAATATCCTTGTTGCCATCTCTATCTAAGAGTGTTTTTTTTAGATGTAGGCAAGAGCGATTAAGAAGTGGAGTGCCATTAAAGTTGCTTTTAAAAAAATCATGAAACCATTGCTTACAAGAATATATCAGTGTCGCATTTAGGATGCTTATTTTTTGTTCCTTAATTATTTTACCCGATGGAATACTTGAATAATTTAGTTTGTAGAATCCCTCTCTTTTATCTGGATTATATAATTCATCTGGGATTAACAATCCATCTCTTGAATCAGATACAATTGCTTTGATTTCCATTCCTTTATCAATGATATTGGATTGTATTAAATTCAAAAGGCGGCTTGAAACAAACTTGTTGAAAGAATCAATCTGAAGTGGCTCAATAAGCTCTTGATTTGTTTTTCCATCGAAAAAAAAGATTTTTTTTTCGTCGTAAAAAAGGATCGCTTCAGACATATAATAAATTTTTAAAAAAAAGAAAAAAGCAGAATTTATTAACCTTAAGCGGCACTGGAAATTGTCTTACTTCTTCAATTGAATCTTTTGCTTGATGTCTTCGTCCTCCCAGCTACCAGAAAGGTTGAATTCTAATATACTACCTAGAGACATGATTTCATCTGCTTTCGCACCTTCAATTTCCGCGATAGGAAGAATTCCTTCTAAGCGAAAATAGCAGACAGTATCTTCTCCTACAGGTTTCATAATTGTATCCAAATTCCATTCTACCTTGTCTTTAGTGAAAGGGATGTATCGCAATTTTTTAGCATCGAACTTACCGTAATTATTTTGTTCACGCTCTGTTAAATAACCTCTATTTTTTGTAAAAGTAGTCTCAATAAAGGATACCATAATGGTATCTCTTTTAAATGTTTTAAGCTCTACAGGACAAATATCTGATTTCGATAAATAATAAGCCTCGAGGTCGGTCATTTTATTGTCTATCGCTTGTCCTCTCTTATAAAGTCCAAACTGAATCAAATAATCTCGTTCAGCTTCATTTATTTTACGATTAGGGACAGATCCTTTACGCACTATATCCGCAATACTATCGTTTTCAATGAATCTAATTATGGTATTCCAATCGGCTGCAAAAACATCGTATTTCTTTTCATATTCTTTTTGTGCTGATTGAACATCTTTTAAATTCTGAATGGCTAAACCTTTCATTAAAGCATAATCTGAATTGTGCTTAATGGAAGTGCCTACCGAGCCCCATGCAGAATAGAATGCATATCCAGCTAATACCAATGACACTCCTCCAATAATATTGGTGACTTTATTTGAAACGGATCCAGATACTGTTAAAAACAAAAAGATGGAACAGATTAAAATAATAATAGAGGCCAATACGAATTCAAATGGTTGATCTGTAACAAGGCTAACAATGATTAGCACTATACCTAATGCACTGAATAAAAATGGTACAGAATACTTTTTAAGTAGCACTGAGAAGTTTTGCATAATATTTCTTGTTTTTTAGACAATTACAAATCTACAATATTTAATTTTATAGAAGTAAAAGGAAAAGTATTTTTTAATAACCACAAGAAACTTTGAATGATTTCTCTTTTTTTGATTATATCGAGACTATCTCGAAATTTAATCTTTCATCAGATCAGGCTAAATCCGTTAAGTATTTTGAATTGTTTTTACGTCCTTCTGAAAATAAAAAAATATTTATTCTTTCAGGATATGCGGGCACAGGAAAATCTAGTTTAACCTCCTTACTCAATAATGGAGTTAAAAAAATGGGTTATAGCACGCGTTTATTAGCACCAACAGGTAGAGCTGCTAAAGTACTTGCAAGCTTTTGTGGTCAGAAAGCACATACGATTCATAAGGAGATTTATTTTGGTGGGAGCCAGCTCGAAGAAATTAAAAGATTGACACCAGTAAAAAACATCCATAAGAATGCTATATTTTTTGTAGACGAAGCGTCTATGCTTTCCTCTTATTCAGATTCTCAAGAAGATGTTTTTACAGATCTTCTCAATTTTGTTTTTAGCTCAAAGGATTGCAAATTGGTGTTTATCGGGGATTCGGGACAGCTTCCGCCTGTGGGACAAGAACTTTCTCCAGCATTACAAGGGGATACATTAAGAAATCTATTTCCAAATATGGAAATTCAGGAATGTCAGCTTAAAGAAACACACAGAACAGATGAATTTTCATCAATATTGAAAAATGCCACGGCTTTACGAAATTTAGAAGTAATACAACAACCTCTTATTCATTATTTGGATAATAATACGAGGAAGCTTAAGGGCTACGAGGTTCATGAAGAGCTTCAAAATTCATATGAAAAGGTTGGAATTGAAAACACGATCGTATTGACATTATCAAATAAGCAGGCAAATCAATGGAATTCGGGTATTAGAACAACCCTGTTTTTTAGGGAAGAAGTAATTGAGAAAGGTGAGACACTTCTTATTATCAAAAACAATTATTTTTGGATCAATCCGGCTTCTCCTATGGGATTTCTTGCTAATGGAGAGGTAATATGCGTTGAACGCATTATAAAGCAGGAAAAAATGTACAACCGAGATTTTATGCACATTGAGGTTTCTTTTCCTACCTATCCCGACCTTGAAAGTAAAGAGATAATTGTTCTAATGGAAACACTTACGATTGAAAGTGCTTCTTTGGGAAGAGATAAAATGAAGGCTTTGTTTTTTGAAATAGAAAAGGATTACATGCATATCGCTAACAAACAGGTGAGGTATAGAGAAGTAATGAATAACTCCTATTTTAATGCTGTTCATGTGAAATATGGTTATGCCTCTACGGTTCATAAAGCTCAAGGGGGGCAATGGTCACACGTTTATATTGATGGCTCTTTTATTCCTAAAGCTATGAATGATAAATCATATTTAAGGTGGCTTTATACTGCAGTAACACGATCAAAGGAACGCTTGTGCCTCGTGAATTTTTCTGATGTGTTTTATTCAAAGGATTCGGATTAATCGAAAGCATTTTTTGTTTATTAACTAAGGTTGATTTGTTAATATATTATTCAGAATTATCCTCATTATTCTTTGAAAACAATACTTTTGCCCAATCGTTATGAAGTTTCTAAAAGAAAAAAGCTTTTCCTTATGGAGTAAGGTGCTGGCAGTAGTCCTGTTAAGTGTTACTATATTCTTAGGTTTTGAGATTAGAAATTTGCAATTTGATTATGATTTTGAGAAATTCTTTCCGGCAGAAGATAAGGATGCAGATTTCTTTTATCAGCATAGAGCACAGTTTGAGTATGATAACAATTTTGTGCTACTTGGAGTTGAGAATAAGAAAGGTGTTTTTCAGCCTGACTTTTTATTAGCATTAGATTCTTTAACCAAAACGTTAGAAAATGGTTTGCCTTATGTTGATGCAGTTCGCTCCATCACGAATCAAGATGAGGTGTTTTTGTATCAGGGGGGAGGAAGTTCCACAAAGCCATATGTTAATTTTAATCAATGGTTGGATTCAACTACTACGATTAAAAAGCAAATAACGATAGATTCAACAAGGATATTTAATAGTAAAGAGCTTGTAAATACCCTTATTGCAAGAGATGGTAAATCTGTATGTGTATTCATAAAGCATGAAAATGATTTGTCTCTAGAAAAGAGTGAAGAGCTCGTAAAGGTTTTACGTTCTAAAATTGCTGAATTTTCATTTGACGCGACTCATTTAGCGGGAACTGCTGTTGGTCAGCAATACTATATCCAAAAGATGAATAAGGAATTGCTCCTCTTTATGGGATTAAGTGCTATTCTGGTGATTTTGTTTTTGTTTATTGCATTTAGGTCTGGTTGGGGCATTATTTTGCCTCAATTAGTCATTTTGTCTTCTTTGCTATGGATTCTAGGAGGAATGGGCTTATTTAATAGCCCTATGAATATTCTTTTAACGACCTTGCCTTCAATTATGTTTGTGGTGGCCATGTCAGATGTGATTCATCTTGTTTCTCGATACATGGATGCACTTAGGGAGGAATTGACAAAATTTGAGGCCATAAAGACGACTATAAAAGAGGTTGGTTTTTCTACTTTTTTAACCTCGGTGACCACTTCAGTAGGCTTTTTTTCTCTGTATTTTATTAATGTACAGCCTGTAAAAATGTTTGGGCTAATTATAGGTATTGGTGTGCTTTTGGCATTTTTTCTTTCCATATTGATGTTACCCATTTTGTTTTATTATTTCCCTTCTCCCAAAATCATTACAAAAGAACGAGAGTCATTATGGTTTAGATTACTTCCTGACTTTTTCGAATGGGTCGTAGGAAATAAAAAAACGGTGTGGGGTGTTTCATTTGTTTTTATTGCATTGGCAATATATGGAATGTCCCTATTAGAGTCTGATAATTTGATTATGGATGACATCAAAGATTCAGATCCGGTGAAAAAAGATTTTGGTTATTTTGAAGAACATTACGGAGGTTATCGTCCTTTTGAGCTTGCTATTAATGTTTCTGATACCGCATTGAATGTTTGGGATCCGATTGTTTTAAATGAAATTGAGGAGGTAGAAACATACCTGGAGGACACCTTTGGGATGGAGCTTAAAATCTCTTTAGTTCAATCCATTAAGGTTTTGAATCGTTCCTCACACCTAGGAAATAAAAAGTATTTTAAACTTCCCAAGAAGAACCGCGATATTAAAAAATATAGGAGGTTTTTAAAAATGACTAATCAAGGAAAGCTTTTAAAACTCTTTCTTGATTCAACGGAAAAAGTTACAAGAATACAAGGAACCATCCCAGATAAAGGAAATAATTATGTTACTGCCAGGACCAATAGGTTTTTAGATTATGTGGATAAACGAAATTTTAGTTCTATCAACATACGTGTCACCGGTTCTGCTTATTTATTGGACAAGAATATTCGATATCTTTCGAACAGCCTAATATATGGATTACTTCTTTCCATAGGAGTAGTTTCAGTAATAATGGGCTTTGTTTTTAAATCCATTCGTATGGTAATTATAAGCATTATCCCAAATACAATTCCACTTATTTTTATTGCTGCGGTAATGGGTTATCTAGGTATTGAAGTAAAAACGAGTACCTCAATTATTTTTACTATTGCTTTTGGGATTGCAGTGGATGATACCATTCATCTTCTGGGCAAATTTAAATTTGAGCTTATGAAAGGTAAATCTGTTAGAGATGCTCTTAAGCATTCATTTGTGGTTACAGGTAAAGCCATGATTCTTACTACTCTTGTGCTGTGTTCGGGATTTCTCCTTCTTTTGTTTTCTACCTTTATGGGAACTTTTAATATGGGGCTCTTATTGAGTATGACCTTATTCATTGCCTTAATACTAGATCTTACCTTACTTCCTTTGCTAATCTTAACTTTTTATCGATCTTCCAAGCATCCCCAGAGTTGACGTGCTTTTATTTGTTTTTGGTTTGCATCTTCGTTAACTCGAATTCGAATACTTTGATAAAATGTTCGGTTTAAAGTAGGCATACCTATTGTCATCATTTGATGTTTTCTTGAAATATTAAGGCTTATGCCTTTATGGTCGTAATATTTACACCATTTGTCCAAGTTGTTATTGAGATGAGTATGATTTATGCCAATAATTTCATCTCCTATAGCTAATCCTCCCATATCAGCGGGACTACCAGGGAAAATATCAACAATGGTTGTCTTTCCGTTTTGCTGATTAGACTTTATGCCTAAAATAGATTCAGAATACGATGGAGAAGGAGAGCGGTCTAATTTTAAGCCAAAATAGTCTAAGGCTTCTATTAAAATGCTTTCATAAGAATGTGATCCATTCATATAATTCTCAAATAAATCATTAAATGAAATTGAAGAAACATTCTCTAGAATTTCACGATAAGTAGATTCTTGATAGCCATTTTTAACGATATCAGGATGATAATACATTTGCTTCATAGCTCCTTCTAGTCCAGCTTTGTTTTTACTTGCTTTTCGAATCATATAATCCGTAACAAACGCCAATAGACATCCTTCAACATATATAGAAACTTTTCTTCCCGGAGCTCCTTTTACGTATCCGTCTAGCCATGTATCAAATGATGATTCCCCAACGGAGTGATTAAACCTGCCGTGGTTCTCAAAGTGTTTTTGAAATTGGTTTTCTAATTCTTTAAGATAGCTTTCAAGATTAAATACACCGCTTTTAAGGAGGTACAAATCTCCCATATATGTTGTCACACCCTCATAAACATAACCTAAGCTTGAATAATTTTCATTTTCAAAATCATAAGGCATCATATCATAAGGCCGAATCGATTTCACATTCCAAACGTGATATAACTCATGTGAGGAAACACCGAGTAATTCAGAATAAAGCCTTCCAAAAACGTCATATTTTGGACCTAACGCGATTACAGTACTTTTTAAGTGCTCCACACCGTGATACACAGGATAGTTAGGTGTGTGAATTAAAAATTGAAATTCTTTAATTGGAAATTCTCCAAAATCAGAAATCTGTTTTTTTGTAAACTTTTCAAAATCATCAATCAGTCGATCCCATTGAATACCCGAAATATCATTGAACCAAACTTGAAAGTTGTATCCATCTACTTCATATCTCTTATTAACTAGATTAGGGGAGCAAATCATTGGTGAATCAAAAAGATCGTCAAACGAATTGACCTTGAAGGACTGGTTCTTCAGAGACTCCATACTTCCAGCTACAATCCAGTCTTTTGCAATTTCAAATTGAAGCTCAACGGGATTATTAAATTGTTCCTTTGAGTAAAGAAGGCAGTTCACAGGGTTGATATAAAGCAGCTCATTTGTCACGCATGTCGATCCTGCATTGAGCTCAGCAGCATAGTATTGGTACTGAATCCGTAGCTGCTTCGTGTTTTTGGAATTTACCAACCAACAATGCTTTGATGTTTTCGTGTATGTTAAGGTTTTATTCTGGTCATCAAAAACTTTTAATGCTCTAACGTTTTTAGCGAAATCACCCATTTCATATCGACCGGGTCTCCAGGTGGGTAGATAGATTTCAGTTTGGTCAGTACTTGTATTTATGAATAGCTCAATATGTAAATATTGATGATGAGGTAGGGGGGTGGATAATTTAAACTTAGTTTCAGGCATTAGGCATACATTTCTTCCCTTAAAGTAATTATTTTATTGTCTTTAAGGTATTCATCATAGCTCATCATTTTGTCAATGGTGCCTTTCGGTGTGATTTCTATAATTCTATTCGCAACAGTATTTACCAACTGCTGATCATGAGAGGTGAAAAGTAGGGTTCCTCTATATTCTGTCATAGCATTATTTAAAGCAGTAATAGATTCTAAGTCAAGATGATTTGTAGGTTCATCCATGAACAGAAGGTTTCCTTTAGCAAGCATCATTTTAGAAAGCATGCAACGGACTTTTTCACCACCTGAAAGAACACTTGAAGATTTTAAAGCTTCTTCTCCAGTAAATAACATTCTTCCTAAAAAGGTTCTCAAATAGACATCCTCTCTTTCTTCTTCCGTATGTGCAAATCTTCTTAGCCAATCAATTAAAGATTCATTTGAATTGAAATGATCTGAATTGTCATTCGGTAAATACGCAGATTTTATAGTAGTACCAACAGTTATTTCTCCGGCATCAGGCTTGGTATGGTTATTTAGAATTTCAAATAGAGATGTCAGTGCATTACTGTTCTTCGAAATAAATGCAATTTTATCACCTTTATTTACAATCAAATTAACGTCTTCAAAAAGTACCTCTTCAGAAGTTGATTTCTTTAAATTTGAGATGGAAATAATCTGATTTCCAGCATCTCTTTCTTGATGAAATGTGATTCCTGGATATTTACGAGAGGAAGGTTTGATTTCTTCAATATCCAAATTGTCAAGCATCTTTCGACGGCTTGTAGCTTGTTTTGAT
This sequence comes from Crocinitomicaceae bacterium, assembly GCA_042094515.1. Taxonomy (GTDB): domain Bacteria; phylum Bacteroidota; class Bacteroidia; order Flavobacteriales_D; family Crocinitomicaceae; genus UBA952. The sequence goes on along the minus strand of JBELDA010000011.1, from coordinate 30,667 downwards.
TTGGCAGCATTTGCAGAGAATCGTGAGATGAATTCCATGAGTTCCTTCTTTTTCTCTTCTGCCTTTTTGTTTTTATCTGATCGCTGTCTCAAGGCTAGCTGAGACGACTGATACCAAAAGGAATAATTACCTGTGAATATATTTATTTTAGAAAAATCAATATCACAAATATGTGTACAAACAGTATCAAGGAAGTGTCTGTCGTGAGATACTACGATGACGGTGTTTTTGAAATCAAGAAGGAAGTCCTCGAGCCATGAAATGGTATGAATATCCAAATCATTTGTTGGCTCATCAAGAATCAATACATCGGGATTTCCGAACAATGCTTGAGCAAGTAAGACTCTTACTTTAAGATCACTGGATAATTCCTCCATATTTAAGTAATGCTTTGATTCATTGATTCCTAGGTTGCTTAATAAAGATGCAGCGTCTGTTTCAGCATTCCATCCTTCTAGGTCTGCAAATTCAGCTTCCAGCTCACCTGTTCTCATACCGTCTTCCTCGCTGAAATCTGGTTTGGCATAAATCGCATCTTTTTCGATCATAATTTCATAGAGACGTTTATGTCCCATGATTACAGTTTGAAGAACAGGAACTTTGTCAAATTCAAAATGATTTTGCTTTAACACTGCCATTCTTTTTCCTGGTTCAAGGTTGATGTGCCCGGTAGTAGCATCTTGTTCACCTGTTAGGATTTTTAGGAATGTCGATTTACCGGCGCCATTTGCCCCAATCACTCCATAGCAATTGCCGTTAACAAATTTCAGGTTGACTTCATCGAAAAGCACCCTTTTACCAAATTGTAATGATAGATTTTGAACATTAAGCATGAGCGAAAATTTTTTGCAAAGATAGGGATAAATCCTATTGCTTCTTACACGAGTATACAAATGCCGGGGGCATATTAAACAAACAGTGCCTGATGGAAACCTGTTTAAATACCTTTTTAAATAGCTTTAATGATTGTAGACTGTATTGAAATTGGATAAATTCACCATTTTTTTCTAATTTATGATTGACCTCAATTACAATCCTTTTTCTTAACGTGCTGGGTATGATCGCAAGGGGGAGTGATGAAACAATAAAGTCTGCTTTTTCAATGTTCAGCTCTTTCATAAACTTATGAAGATCAGAGGCAGACCCTTTGCGTATGTATACCCTTTTATCTGTGATTCTTTTCTTTAAATCTTTATAAAATTTATCGTTAAGCTCTATAATGAGTAGAGTACAGTCCTTTCCTAGCTTCTCTATGATTCTTTCTGTAAAAACACCTGTTCCTGGTCCTAATTCCACAACGAGCTTTGCTGATTTAAAATTTAAATGGTCAAGCATTTTTCGAGACAGAAATTTAGAGCTAGGAACAACAGAACCCACCATCTTTTTCTTACTTAAGAACTCTTTTATGAAGGTGCTTTTGGACAAAATTAATTGTTTAAAAGTAGTTTGTTGTTGTTAAAAACCCCTAAAACCTTTCCATTTAAATTTTCATGTTGAAATGGAGAGTACAATTTATTCTCTTTCTTTTGTTTTGAATTAAATTCAAAATCCTCAGTTGGATCAAACAAGGTAAGGTCTGCCTTATTTCCTTTTTTAATAGAAGGTAAAGGATAATTCAGAAACATCCTGGTATTATCAGATAATGTTTCAACTATTTTTTCAATTTTCAATTTCTTCTGCGAATTCAAAGCGCTAAATACAGTTTGAAGCTGTGGAGCCCCAAATGTTGCGTCTTCAAATTCTCGTTCCTTATCTTCTTTTATTGCCGGCCTGTGATCAGAAACTATAAAATCAATTGTACCATCTTCTAAAGCTTTCCATAAAGCATCAACGTTTAATTGACTTCTTAACACGGGAAGGGTTTTGTAAGCCGTGTTAAAATCCACTACTTTTTCTTCATTAAAACAGAGATTCATCAGGTGTACATCTGCTGTAATATTTAATCCTTTGTTCTTCGCTGCTCGAATCAGATTGACGCCTTCTCTTGTGGATATACCGGTTAAGTGCAAAGTGCCTTGAGTGTATTCAATTAAGCGAATGTGTTTCTCAATTTCAATAATTTCAGAAATCTCAGGATCTGCTTTTAGTCCGGTTCGTAATGAAGAATACCCCTCGTTTACTTGTGCTCCTTGAGACAGTGAATGATTGAATGAGTTTACAATTATTTTACAACCATAATTATCACCATATAAAAGGGCATTTGTCAAGACCTGAGCTTTAGGCGTATTGGTATCATCTGAGAAAAGAACGGCTCCTGCATTCTGAAGATCGTTCATTTCTGAAAGCTCTTGTCCTTTCATTGATTTAGTAATGCAAGCCATTGGAATAACACTAACGGCATGTCCTTCTGTTTTTCTTGAAACATACTCAATGAGTGATTTGTGATCCACTACCGGATTCGTAGAGGGCAATACGGCAACATTTGTAAAACCTCCAACTGCTGCATTATCTAGGCCGCTTGAAAGTGTTTCTTTATACTCATTCCCAGGATCGCAAAAATGTGCTTTCAAATCAATCCAACCTTTAGATATGTGAAGATTTTTTGAGCTGATCTCAGTGATTTTTGTATCCGAGGATTTAATTTGTTTGGCAATGTTTTCGATTTTCCCGTTGGAAATAAGTATATCCCTTACCTCACCATGATATTCGGATGATGAATCAATAATTTTTGCTTGTTTAATTAGAACTTTCATGAATTAGTTTTTCCAAAATTTGGATATTAATATTTCTGAAACGATGCATATTATTACAATAAATATACAAATCCGCCAATATTCCTGAGGAAGATCCAGCTTTATTTTCGAGATATCGAAGTTTTTTGAAAATTTTTCAACCTCTATGTTTTTTATATTCCTTGATTTTAAGGACTCTTTAATGGATTCAATAGTCATGTAGTCGATAGAGGACTCTTTTCTATCAATGTTTAATGATAAAGAACCAATTCTTTTATCCGTAATAATAGAGTAATTCCCATCCTTTAATTTCTCAATAGCTTCAGGTCCTGACAAGTCAATAAATTTGTACGAGCCGTTTTGTATAATTTTGGGAATGAATTCGGTGTTTTCATTCTTGATCTTGATTGGGGTTTCAGCTTTATATTGATTTGTGACTGGAATTAATTGATTTTGTCCTATGATGGTGTAAAGTGAATTGTTTCGTTTGGAAAGCTCAGCTATCCTAAGGCATAGTACTGGAAATATACTTTTGTTTATAAGGTTGTTTGATTCAAGTGATAAATCTGAATATAAGGCAAATGACTTTTTAAAGGATTTACAGAATACAGGGCTATTGTCTCTCAAAAACATTAGAGGTACTGCTGTACTGCTTTTATAATCGCAGTTGTAAATTTGTTGATAATTGGGCAGATTCAATGACTCATCAGATTTTTCAAAAATACTTTTAAAAAAAGGGTCTTTATATGCAATTTGATAGGCATTCAAATTGGTTTCTCTTTTAGATCCGTATGCTGGTAATCCCAAGCTTTTCAATAGCTGATTTATGTTATCATTATCCGCATTACGACCAGGAATTATAAACACCGAGCCTCCCATATTTGAAAAGGAATTAATATCTGAGATTAATCCAGAAGATATATCATCTATACCGTTTAGTACAACCAGGTTTTTGTCCTGGAACAAATTTCGATTGACTGATTTTTGATCAACTTCTTCTACTTTTATTGAGGCCTCTGTTCCAAAAGCTTTAGAAACGGATTTCTCGTTGTTCTCACCATTTATGAGTAAAATTTCATTTTCTGGTTCAATGTTATAGCTGAAATAAAAAACATCATCCCAATACATCATTTGGTCTCGAATCTCTATTTTCCCGAAGATTTGCCCTTGCTTGTTGTTTTTAATCTGAATGGCACTTGTAATTGTTTTTCCTGAAGGTATGTCAACAAAAAGATCTTTAGTGAAGTCTGCGGTTTCCACCTCTACCTCTAGATTGATTATTTCTGTATTACTCTTATTTGCAATTCGAAAGAAGAGCTCGTTTTCCTCATTAATTCGATGAATTGGCGATTCGAACCAAACAGAGTCAACATAACAATTAGATTTTTTTTCAGGTGTAAACTGAATAATATTGTATTGAGATTTGTTGTCTTTTTTAATATTATTGACCTTGAAAAAATTTCGTTGAAAGTCACTAAGTAATATATAGCTGAATTGGTTTAGCTTGTGATTGTTTTTCATTTCCTTTTCTGAAATTTCACGCTGCCAATTAATTATTGTATTTAAATTCCTTTGGATAGGGGTGTAGTTAATTTGATCAATTTCATATAAGGCATCTTTTTGATTTAAAGCTCTTTGTTGAATTCCACTGAGTTCATTGGATAAAACGATAAACTTTTGATTTGCTGGAAATTGAGAGATGATGTCTTTTGCATTTGTTTTCGCTTGAGAAAGGAGTTCTCCATTAGTTCCTTTTGCACTCATAGAATTTGAATTATCAATGTAAATCGATATCAATCTATTACTACCAGTTTTGGAGCCTCCCAAACTCCCAGTAAAAGGCTGAGCAAATGCCAATACTAAGAAAACAATAGCCAAAATTCTCAATAAGAGAATGAGGTAGTTTTTTAATTTTTTGACCGCCTTTTTTTCTTGTTCGAGGGTCTTTATAAATTTAAGAGAAGAAAAATAAAGTTTTTTATGTCTTCGAAAATGAAAAAGATGAATAATTATGGGGAGTGCAACCAGCGAAAGAAACCAAAGAATATTTGGATACAAAAAATTCATCGACGACAAAAGTAGTGAAAGTTAGAGGTCCTAAAAAATGTTTTAATAAAAAATGCCCTATCGGGCATTTGAATTAATTTTTAAGCTTGTTGTACCACTCCTGAAATTTCTCTTCATTTCCGCTGGCGCGATATGCCATTGCTAGATTTTTCATTACATTCTTGTTATCCGGGAAGGCGGAAACCATTATCTCAAGGCTAGGAATAGCTTTTACCAATAGCTCAGTTTTTCGAATGTTCAATTCTTCAACTCTCGGATCACGATAGTCAAGATCTTTACCTTCATCAGCAAGGTCAAGGCTCCACTGCATATATAATGCAGCGAGATTAGAATGCGCATTTACATATACTGAATCTATTTCAATCGCCTTTAAAAGATTTTGTTCAGCCTTTTCATTTTCCTTAAGTTCAATATATGATGTTCCTAAAATATAATAAAGCTCTTTATTATTTGGGTCTAGTTCCAATGCTTGGTTGATATAATTCTCTGACTTTTCTTTGTCTCCTTGTTTTAAGGAAACGTTAATAAAGGTTGTCAAAATAGTCATGTCAGTACCGAATGCATCTTGTGCGGCCTTTGCCAATTCCTCAGTTTTCTCAAATTCACCCGCATTCAGAAGAGAATCAGTGACTACATTGAACATGGCCATAGCATTGACTTTGGCGTCTTCATAATCAATACCAATAAATTTTGATACTTCGTAGGATCCCATGAATCCCATCATGGCCATTTCATAATTTTTTGACTCGTACATTCCGAGTCCCATATTCCAATACTGTTTCACCCGCCTATCTATAAAGCTTTTAGCATCCTCCTGATAACCTTTTCTCTTGTCAGTGTCATTCACTACTTTGAGAAAGCTTTCTTTTGATATTTCAGCATATTTTTCCATTAATGCTTCATCAGGAGCTTTTCCAGACATGGCTTCCATTGTTGCCATTTCAACTAAGGCAAAATAAATCATTCCTCTGTAGTAATGCATTTTCATGCTTTCCGAGGTTTCTGGATGAACTGCGGCTTTATCGATGAACTCTTTCGCTTCATTTACCAATTTTCCTGATTGTTCACCACTCATGGGGTTGTACTTCTTCATAAGTACAGCCGCATCTGTAATGTTTGTTTTTTGGGCCGATACATATCCCATGAATAAAACACATAGGATCGTTAAAGTGTAATTTATTTTTTTCATTTGTTTAAATTATAGAAGTCAGTATTTCAAATCCTATGCCAAAAAATATTGATTAGGCCTCGGAATCAGTTTCATTAGTTTCATTATTACTTTCAAGTTCCTCAGAATCAGTAGTTTCCTCGTCTTCTTCACCTCTTGGTACACGTGCGATTGCTGCGATTTCTGAGGCTCCCTTTAAATTGATGAGTCTAACGCCTTGTGTCGCTCTACCCATTGTTCTTATACCATCAACATTCATTCGGATGGTCACGCCACTTTTTGTAATAATCATTAGATCGTCCTCGTCAACTACATTTTTGATAGACAGTAGTTTTCCCGTTTTACTTGTGATGTTAAGTGTTTTTACACCTTTACCTCCTCTATTTGTGATTCTGTAAACAGGTTCTTGATCTTCCGGGTCGTTGAGATAGGTGCGTTTTCCGTATCCTCTTTTTGAAACAACAAGTATAGTTGTATAGACATCTTCAACACAAATCATCCCAATCACCTCTTCTGTGCTGTTATCGATTTTAATACCTCGAACTCCAGAAGCATTTCGACCCATTGGTCTAACGGTCTGCTCATTAAATCTTATTGCTCTACCTGAGCTTGATGCCAGTACGATTTCATTACTACCATTTGTTAATTTAGCCTCAAGTAGTTCATCATTTTCTCTAATGGTAATTGCATTGATTCCATTTGTTCTTGGCCTTGAGTACGCCTCTAAAGAGGTTTTTTTAATTACACCAGATTTAGTACACATTACAATAAAATTACTATTGATGTAATCTGCGTCAGTGATGTCTTGAACCTTCACATATGCTTTAACTTTATCATCTTGTGGTATGTTTATTAAATTTTGAATGGCTCTTCCTTTCGCTATTTTATTTCCTTCTGGTATTTCAAATACACGCATCCAGAAGCATCTTCCTTTTTCAGTAAAAATCAAGAGGTAGTTGTGATTTGTCGCGATGAAAAGGTGTTCCAAGAAATCTTTATCCCGAGTTGTTGAGCCTTTAGATCCCATTCCTCCTCTATTCTGAACTTTATATTCTGCTAAATTGGTCCGTTTTATATAACCGGCATGAGATATGGTTACAACGACTTCTTCATCAGCAATAAGATCCTCAATTCTCATCTCGCTGGCACTATATTCTATAATAGACCTTCTTTCGTCTCCATACTTTTCTTTTACCTCGATAAGCTCGTCTTTAATAATCTTCATTCTTCGCTCTTCCTTATCGAGTATATCTTTCAAGTCAGCAATTATCTTCATTAAATCGTCATATTCAGCTCTAAGTTTATCTTGTTCAAGACCTGTAAGCTGACGTAACCTCATGTCAACTATCGCCCTTGTTTGAATTTCAGACAACCCAAACCTAGTTGCTAATTTTTCACGAGCTTCATCCGGACTAGATGACGCTTTAATGATTTCTATGACCTCATCTATATTGTCAGAAGCAATAATTAAACCTTCTAATATATGGGCTCTTTCTTCTGCTTTTCGAAGCTCGTATTTGGTTCTTCTTACAACAACTTCATGTCTGAAATCAACAAAATTAGAGATCATGCTCTTCAGATTCAAAAGCTCGGGCCTTCCGTTTACTAGACAAATGTTATTAACTGAAAATGAGGTTTGTAGTGCAGTATATTTGTATAATTTGTTTAATACTACATTGGCAATAGCATCTCGCTTGATTTCAAAAACAATACGCATACCGTTTCTATCAGACTCATCTCTAAGATCGGATATTCCTTCAATCTTTTTATCATTAACCAGGTCCGCTGTTTTTCGAATTAGATCAGCTTTATTTACCTGATAAGGAATTTCCGTTACAATGATAGTTTCCTTACCATTTACATCTTCAATTTCAGCACGTCCTCTCATTACTACACGTCCCTTGCCAGTCAGGAAAGCATCTCTTACTCCTTCATAACCATAAATGATACCTCCTGTAGGGAAGTCAGGTGCTTTTACATAATTTAATAACTCCTCGACTTCAATATCCTTGTTTTCGATGTGAGCTATGCATCCATCAATAACCTCCGATAAATTGTGAGGAGCCATATTGGTCGCCATACCAACTGCAATACCAGAAGCTCCGTTCACCAATAAATTTGGAATTTTTGTCGGTAGAACAGATGGTTCGTTTAAGCTATCATCAAAATTAGGCCTGAAATCCACAGTTTCCTTATCAAGGTCATTAAGCATTTCTTCAGAAATCTTTTTGAGTCTTGCTTCAGTATACCTCATGGCTGCAGGGCTGTCGCCATCAACAGACCCAAAGTTCCCTTGTCCATCAACAAGAGGGTATCTTAAAGACCATGCTTGAGCCATTCGCACCATTGTATCGTATACCGAGCTATCACCGTGTGGGTGATATTTACCCAGTACCTCACCCACAATTCTTGCAGATTTCTTGTAAGGTTTATTGGAATAAACACCCAAATCTTGCATTCCATATAGAACTCTTCTATGTACGGGCTTGAAACCATCCCTTACATCTGGAAGCGCTCTTGAAACGATCACTGACATCGAGTAATCGATGTACGCAGATTTCATTTCATCCTCAATATTAATCTGAATTATTTTTTCTCCTTCAGCCATATTATCTATCTAAAAATTAACTTTTAATTATTGCTCTTTTCAAAGAGTATCAAAAATAATCAATTACAGTGCTATAAATAAGGTTAAAATGAGGTTTTTACTAACAATATTTGGTGATAAATTGTGGATAAATACAAGCATAAGGCAAAATTTTCATATTATATTTGTACAATACTTCAATCTTTTGAAAAAATGGAAGCTAAATTTTCACCTAGGGTAAAAGATTTAATGTCTTATAGTAGGCAGGAAGCATTTCGTTTGAGAAACGAATTTGTGAGTGCTGAACACCTATTGTTAGGCTTGATAAAGCTTAATGAAGGAACCGCCGTGAATATCATTCAGGAATTCCAGCTTGATTTGAAGCAAATTAAAACAGAGATAGATGTGTTGCTTGGTAAATCATCAGTTGCGCAAATTGAAAACAACAATTTGCCTTTATTAAAGCAAACAGAGAATATTATCAAACAATCTTATCTTGAAGCCAAACAATTTAAATGTTCCATTATTGGGACAGAACATCTTTTGTTAACCATTTTGAGATACGAGGATTGTGCGGCATGTAAAATATTGAATAAATACGGAATTATGTACGAAAATGCGAGAGATGAATACGAGCTTCTAATTGAGGAAAGAAAAGATCCTAAATCAGAATTCCCTGGAAGCAGTAGTGAAGAAGATGAACCGTTTTCATCGTCGTCTTCTAAAAAGTCAGCAGACCCTAAATCAAAAACACCTGTGCTGGATAATTTTGGAAGAGACTTAACAAAAATGGCCGAAGTTGGAAAATTAGATCCAATAGTTGGTAGAGAAAAAGAAATTGAGAGGGTAAGTCAGATTTTATCTCGGAGAAAAAAGAACAATCCTATACTTATCGGTGAGCCTGGAGTTGGTAAAAGTGCAATTGCTGAAGGTTTGGCGTTGAGAATCGTTGAAAGAAAGGTGTCAAGGGTTTTATTTAACAAACGAATCATTTCATTGGATTTAGCATCTTTAGTTGCAGGTACAAAATATCGGGGACAGTTCGAGGAGAGAATGAAAGCAGTAATGCAAGAAATCGAAAAAAACCCGGACATCATATTGTTTATTGATGAAATTCATACGATAATAGGAGCTGGAGGAGCTAGTGGTTCATTAGATGCCTCAAATATGTTCAAGCCTGCATTGGCGAGAGGAGAGCTTCAAGCGATTGGAGCAACAACCTTAGATGAATATAGACAACATATAGAAAAAGATGGAGCATTAGAACGACGTTTCCAAAAGGTAATTATTGAACCAACGAATCAAGAGGAGACAGTTCAAATTTTAATGAATATAAAAGAGCGTTATGAGGATCATCATTCTGTTCGATACACTGATGAAGCAATATTGTCTTGCGTTAAGCTTACTGAGCGTTACATTACAGACAGGCATTTGCCTGATAAAGCCATTGATGCTTTAGATGAGGTAGGTTCTAGAGTTCATATTACAAATATTAACGTCCCGAAAGAGATTACTGAAATTGAAAACAAGGTAGAGGAGTTGAAGGATGAGAAAGCTGAAGTAATTCGCTCTCAACAGTATGAAAAAGCGGCTGAGCTAAGAGATAGTGAACGGAAGTTGCTTGAGCAGCTTGAGGAGGCAAAAACGAGGTGGGAAGAAGAATCTAAAACAAATAAGATTACGGTTACAGAAGAAAATGTAGCAGAAGTAGTTTCAATGATGTGTGGAATTCCGGTGACTAAGGTATCTCAATCCGAAACTGGAAAGCTCGTTGAAATGGGTGATTCAATTAGAAAGAATGTTATTGGTCAAGATGAAGCTATTGAGAAGGTAGTTAAGGCAATACAGAGAAACAGAGCAGGCTTAAAAGACCCAAATAAACCTATTGGTTCATTTTTCTTTCTAGGGCCAACAGGTGTTGGTAAAACTCAACTTGCGAAAATATTGGCTAAAAACTTATTTGATACAGAGGATGCATTGATTCGAATTGACATGTCGGAGTACATGGAGAAATTTTCTATTTCAAGACTTGTTGGAGCGCCTCCAGGATACGTTGGTTATGAAGAAGGAGGTCAGCTTACAGAAAAGGTGAGAAGAAAGCCATACGCGATTGTCTTACTTGATGAGATAGAGAAGGCTCACCCTGATATCTTTAATTTGCTTTTACAGGTTTTAGACGATGGTCACATGACCGACGGACTAGGTCGTAAAATTGATTTTAAAAACACGATTTTAATTATGACGTCAAATATTGGTGCACGTCAACTGGCAGATTTCGGTACGGGTGTAGGATTTGGTACACAGGCCCAGCAAGAATCTAAAGATGACAATGTGAAGTCCATAATTCAAAAGGCTTTAAGAAAGGCATTTTCTCCAGAGTTCTTGAACAGGATTGATGATATGATTATGTTTAAGTCTTTGGGAAGAAAAGAAATACATCTCATTATTGATATTGAGCTAAAGAAATTATACGAGCGAATCTTATCCTTAGGTTTTGATGTTGTTTTAACTTCAAAAGCAAAAGATTTCATCGTGGATAATGGATACGATGAAAAATTTGGAGCAAGACCTCTTAAGCGAGCGATTCAAAAGTATATTGAGGACCCATTGGCCGAAGAGATTATTAGATCAAATTTCAAGGAAGGAGAGAAAATAACGCTTGATGTGAACTCCTCTAAGGATGGATTAGATGTCATACATCAGAAAGAAGGGAAGTCTAAAAAGACCAGCTCAAAAAAGAAAGGCGAGTAATTCATCTTTTGAATACTACCTCTTCATAAGGGACTCTGTATCGGGGCCCCCAAACACCTTTATCTGTACCTTTACCGACGGAAACAATCATATTGATTTCGGCTCCATACGGTAGGTTAAGCATTTTTTTTACACGTTTTTTATCAAACCCCTCCATTGGGCAAGAATGATAGCCTTCGGCAGAAATAGAAAGCATAAAATTTTGAGCTGCTAGAGCGCAAGATTTATGTACAACGATTCGTTGATCACTTTTACCACCGAGTCTGTAAAAAGGCTTTCTTATCCCACCAAAAAAGCTTATTATTCGCCTTACTCCCGATAAGAAGCCCAAGGGGTCATTCATGTATACCAACGGAATTAGCTTTTTGTAATATGCCAATCCTCTCTTTTGTAGTTTTCCGGGTTCTCCTTGAACTGAATTCATGATTTTATCATGGTTCCACTTGGCTCTTGATCTCCAAAGGTCTTTTCTTGTAACAAAAACCACCATATGTTTAGCTGTTCTTGCGGCAGATTGATTTAGGCATAGTGGAGTGAGTCTGTCAAGTTCATTTTGGGAATTGATCCAGTAAAATTCCCACAGCTGCATGTTGCTGCTATTCGGCGCTAAAATGGCTCTTTTGATGCTCTTTTCTATGACCTCATCGGACACCTCTATTTCAGGATTGTAAGACCTGTTACTTCTCCTAAATTCAACTATTTTATCAAACTCCTCTGAAAACATAATGATTTTTAATGCAATTAATTTTGAATCTCAACTTTATTCTGACACTTTTGCGTACAAAATAGACAAATATATGACAGCATGTCTTAAAATCAATTGTGGCAAGTTCTTTGTCAGTTAAGTTATCGTAAAAACAATGTATTTATGGCAGTAAAAAAGAAGACAGAAAAAGAATCTAAGGAGAATCATGATGCAAAAGCATCTGAGGTCCATGAAAAAGCTGTAGATTCTAAAGAGCAAGTAGAAGTCGAGGAGTCCAAAGAACAGTCCTCTGAAGAAAAATACAACGAGCTAAATAATAAGTTTCTTAGGCTTTATGCTGAATTTGAAAACTTCAGGAAAAGAACGAATAAAGAACGATTAGATATCATAAACAATGCTAATGCTGATCTTCTTAAGGATTTAATTCCTGTAATAGATGACTTTGAACGAGCTATGGCGAATAATGAAAGTTCAGAAGATGTCGTTGCCATTAAAGAAGGTTTTTCGTTGATTTACAACAAATACAAAGGAATTCTTCAAACGAAAGGCTTAAAGTCGATGGAAGCCAAAGGAGAGGTTTTTGATCCTGAGGTTCATGAAGCGGTAGCTAATATGCCGACAGACGATAAAAAGTTAAAAGGTAAAATCATAGATGATGTTGAAAAGGGATATCTATTGAATGAGAGGGTATTGAGATATGCAAAAGTAGTCGTCGGACAATAAACCGGGTTAAATGAGTCAAAAGAGAGATTATTATGAAGTTTTGGGTGTTTCGAAAGGAGCCACCGAATCAGAAATTAAGAAAGCCTACAGGAAGTTAGCAATTAAACATCACCCAGATAAGAATCCTGGAGATGCTTCTTCGGAGGAGAAATTTAAGGAGGCTGCAGAAGCTTATGAAGTATTGAGCACTCCGGAAAAGAAATCTCGCTATGACCAATATGGTCACGCCGGTATGGGGCAAGGCTTCGGCGGAGGTGGAGGCGGAATGAATATGGATGATATTTTTTCTCAGTTTGGTGATATTTTTGGTGGTGCTTTTGGTGGAAGTTTTGGTGGAAGTAGGGGAGGATCACGTGTAGTTAAGGGTTCTAATCTTCGCGTTAAAATGAAGCTTACTCTTGAGGATATAGCTAATGGTGTAAAAAAGAAAATCAAGGTAAATAAGCTTGTTAATGCAGAGGGTGTAACGTTTAAGAGTTGCTCAAATTGTAATGGTACAGGAAGAATAACCAGAATGGCTCAAACTTTTATCGGAGCCATGCAAACACAATCTGCTTGTAATGTTTGTCATGGAGCAGGTAAAATGATTGATAAAAAACCTGCGGATGCCGATCAAAATGGCTTGAAGAGACAAGAAGAGGTTATTGAAATAGAAATTCCAGCAGGAGTTGAGGAAGGCATGCAGCTCAATGTGAGAGGAAAAGGGAATGCTGGTCCATTTAATGGAGCTCCTGGTGATCTTATGGTGGTCATCGAAGAGATTGAACATCCGGAGTTAAAAAGGGATGGAGATAATGTGCATTACGAGGCTATCGTCAGCTTTATGGACGCCGTACTAGGTGCAAGTGTTGAGGTTCCCACTATTTCTGGAAAAGCAAAAATAAAGGTGGAGCCCGGAACCCAAAGTGGGAAAGTGTTGCGCTTAAGGGGAAAGGGATTGTCAAATGTTCAAGGGTATGGATCTGGAGATATGTTTGTCCATATTAATATTTGGACACCGACCAAATTGACAAAAAAGGAAAAGGACATCATTGAATCGCTTCAGGATTCGGAAAACTTTATTCCAAGTCCTGAGAATAAGGACAAAGGATTCTTTACAAAAATGCGTGATATGTTTTCATGATGAGGTTTATTGATCAAGGAAAAACAGGTGAAAATGGGGTTTTGCCATATGTGTTAACCATAGCCTTAATTTTTCTTGCTTATGTAATAGGTTCATTTGGTTTATTTATTGATTTTAGTCTTCAGTCAAATGTTCTAGATGGGACACAAGGATCAATGGATGTGTTTATTTCTGTTTTGGGAGAAAATAGGGTGCTCTTTTGGCTCATGTTTCCTTTCGTTTTGGTTTTCATTTCTTTCCTGTTGTCCATCAAATACATTCACAAGAGATCAATAAAGTCAATCTTCACAGCTAGAGAATCTTTTGACTGGAAGAGAGTTTTAATAAGCTTCTCATTGATAGTAGCCGTACTTTCCTTGACTACTTTTATTGAAGTTTTTTATAATAATTCGTATGAGTTGAATTTTGATCTCACAAAGTTTTTGATTCTTGTAATCATTGCATTGCTTATCATTCCAATACAGACTACAATTGAAGAACTCGTATTCAGAGGATACTTAATGCAGGGATTGAAGATGAAAATGGGTTCGAATAAACATGCTGTGATTTTATCAGGGATTATGTTTGGAATAATGCATCTTGGAAATCCAGAGATTTCAGCTATTGGAAATCATGTTATTATCTATTATATCGCTTCTGGAGTGTTTTTAGGATTATTAGCTTTGTATGACAATGGACTTGAGCTTTCTATAGGGTATCACGCTGCTAATAATATTTTTATGGCTCTAATTGTTACTAATGACTGGCAAGTCTTTCAAACAAATGCCGTATATGTAAATACTGCACCACCTGAGCTGAGCTGGATTGATTTACTAATCTCCTTAGCTGTTTTTCCGGTTCTGTTTCTGATTTATAAAAAAATATTCAAATGGTCATCGTTGAAAGAAACTTGGAACGATACGAAATAACTATTTAAGTTTTTTGTATTATTACCATGCTATGATTGAACTTTGTGAAGTTTCAAAATCTTACCAACGTCACCTTGCCTTGAACAATGTTTCTGCACACATTCCTAGTGGTGAAATAACTGGTTTGCTCGGTCCTAATGGTGCAGGAAAAACGACACTTATTCGCATCATAAATCAAATGATAAGACCGAATACCGGCTATCTTAAATACAATGGTGATTTATTAAATCAAGGGCACTTAAAACGAATGGGTTATCTCCCGGAAGAGCGAGGTTTGTATAAGTCGATGTCTGTAGGGGATCAGCTATTATTTTTCTGTCGTCTTCGCGGAATGTCACGCGTGGATAGCAATAAACAAATAAATTATTGGTTGGATAAATTTGAAGTAATAAATTGGAAAGATCAAAAAATTCATTCCCTATCTAAAGGTATGGCTCAAAAAGTTCAATTTATCGCTGCTCTTGTTCATGACCCCGAATTTATAATTATGGATGAACCTATGAGTGGATTTGATCCTATAAATGTGGACCTGATTATGACTGAGCTGACTGAGCTGAAAAACAAAGGAAAAACAATTTTACTGAGTACACACAATATGCAAAGTGTTCAGGATACCTGCTCGCATATTTTACTTCTAGACAAAGGTGTAAAACTTGCCGACTCAACCTTTTCTGATTTACAGCAGAATTATCAGTCAAAGGAATTTATTGTGAGATATAGAGGGACTAAGATTGCATTTGCCAATTCTTTGTGGACAGACTTTGAATTAATTCATCAAGAGGAGGTTAAAGAAGACTTATTTGAAGCAATTATCGCGCAAAGAGGCGAAAGGACTGTGGATGATCTGATTAGTAACATAAAAGGTCATGTTAGTATTGAATTTATTTCAAGAAAGAGTCTTAATATGCAGGAAATATTTTTAGATCTTGTAAATAATGTAAATCAAAACCCATGAGTCAAAGCTGGATTATTGCAATGCGCGAGCTCAGAGAAAGGGTTTTGAATAAATCTTTCCTAACCATGCTTTTTGTTGGGCCATTCTTGGTTTTGACGCTTGCCTATTTTTTGGTTAAGGCTAATGATCAGGGAAAAAAAGAGCTCACTGTATTGATTGCCGATCCGGGTAATATTATGGAGGGAGTAATTTCATCGAAGGACAATGCTAGTGTCAATTACTATTTTGTTGACGGCTATCTAGAATTAGATGAATTCAAGCTAGGAAAAGATTATCAAAGATTTGATGTACTGATTGAGATAAATGAGAAAGTCTTGAATAACAAAAAAGTATTTGTTTTCTACAGAGACTTTTTGTCATCCGATGTGAAGAACGTGATTAAGTTCAATATGGAGAGACGTATGGAGGAGGTATTGGTGCATGAATTTACCAATCTTTCTGTTGATAAATTCAGAGAAATAAAACAACCCTTAAATATGGATTTCCGAAACCTTGATGACCCGATGGGAATCGAGTCTAAAACGGAAGGTTGGGCCGGACTATTTTTTGGATTTATCATATTTTTATTCATTCTAATGTTTGGTATGTCAATCCTGAGGGGTGTTACAAGAGAAAAATCAAACAGAATAGTAGAAGTACTGGTATCGGTTGTAAAACCAAGACAGCTTATGATCGGAAAGATGATTGGAATAGCTCTTTCTGCAATTTTTCAGCTTTTTATATGGTTTGGGGTTATAGGTGTTGGATTGTGGGTTTTTCAAAATTATATTTTCACTGAATTTTTTATCTCTGATGAGTATATCAATATGCAGCTTAACGAGGGGACTGATATTTTATATGGTCAGTTTGGTGGTTTACGTCAAAATGAAATGATTGATCTGATTTATGAACGGCTTAATTTGTTGGTCATTCTACCTGTGTTTTTTATCATTTTTATAATGGCTTATTTCTTTTATGGAGCTTTTTTCAGTTTAATTGCTGCAGGAACAGGTTCTGAGAGTGATGGTCAGCAGTTTTCCATACCTATTATAGCTTTGCTTCTTTTTTCACTTTATGCGGGTTATTTTTCCGTTATCTATCCTGAATCCGATTTTTCAAATATTTGTCAATTTGTTCCCTTTACGTCTCCGGTGGTTTTGATGGTTAAGGTTTGCCAGGGATATCCTATTGGTTCAGGTTATCTATTGGTGGTTTCACTGTTGATTCTCTTTTTATCCACGTTATTTATGCTATATATTGCAAGCCGAATTTTCAGAGGAGGAATTTTAGAATATGGTCATACCCTTTCGTTTAGAAAAATATTTAACTGGTTTAAAGCTGAATAATGAGAAAGGGCATTATCGATCTAGGAACAAATACGTTTAACTTATTAATTGCAAACTATTCTTCTGAAAGTATTTCAATTGTTTATTCCACCAAGCGAGGTGTTGCATTAGGTATGGGGGGAATTACGCAAGGGATAATTACAAAGGAAGCAATGAGTCGTGCTCTTAATGCATTGGTTGAATTTGAGGAAATCATTCAGAAATATGAAGTTTTAGATGTGAAACTCATAGGGACAGCGGCGGTTAGAGAGGCCAAGAACTCAGATGCATTTTTAAGCTTAGTCAAGAAAGAAATTAAAAGAGATATTCAAATTATTGATGGTAAGCAAGAAGCTGAATATATCTATCGAGGGGTTTCTATGTGCCATCAATTTGATTCTAGCTCAATGATTATGGATATAGGTGGTGGAAGCACGGAATTCATAAGGGCTAATAAAAGTGGTATTGAGAGCCTAGTGTCCTTGAAGATAGGGGTTTCTCGGTTGTATCAAACATTTTCATGTTCAGATCCCTTCACTAATCAGGATGTAAACAATATCGAGGAATTTATTGAGAAGGAGTCTAAGACATTCTTTTCAGGGCAAAGTGTCAATGTGTTGTTGGGGTCTTCTGGAACTTTTGAGACTTTTTATGAGCTTATTTATCATAAATCTTTTCCGAATACATCAACTACAGTGGAGCTAGAGCTAAAGCCATTTTTAGATTCATTGAACGAATTGATATATTCAACACAGGAACAAAGAAATCAAAACAATTTTATAATTCCTATACGCAAAAAAATGGCTCCTTTTGCTGCAGTAAAAACGCGTTGGGTGATTCAACAGCTTGGCGTTAAGAAAATTCTCATTTCTCCTTTTTCTATGAAAGAAGGCGCCTTACGGAGTTAGATACATCAGTAGGTGATAAGTCTAATTATTTTAGAATTATTATCTATTTGAATTTCAATTAAATAGGTCCCTTTACCTAAATCTTTAATATTAACAAATTCTTTAGGTTCAATAGATTGCTGTTGTCTTATCTTACCATTCATATCTCGAATGATTAAATTCGCAGGAGAACTTAAATGTTCAATTATAAATACACCATTCGTAGGATTAGGGCTGAAATATATTTGTTGGACATGATCTTCTACATGTTGTACTTCTGAAATATTGCTACCTGAAATAGAACCCACTTCATTAATAATCCAGTTTTCTGGATCTACACTTATATTTCCATGAATTGTGCCGATACCATTGATGTTAAATACTTCATTATTGCTTGTCATAGAAAATCGTATTGTCGTATCAGGTAATCCAATACGCTGGAATTTTATATCTAGATCATTAGTAAAAGTAGGTGTAACATTAGGTTTTGAAGCGTCGTGATTAACTTGAAGTAATAAATCGGATTCGTTTTGCTCCCATTGAATAGAGTAGGTAGGAAAGCCCTCGCCGAAATACCATTGCTCAAAAAAGGATGTAAAATCGATGCCCGAAGCTGATTCAAGTGCATTTTTAAAATCTATTCCATGGGCTGTTCCATCTGCATATGTTGTTTGAAAATCTTTTAAAATTTGGAAAAACAAAGGGTCATTATTAAGCATGTAGCGCATTGAATGAACAATTGCTGCGCCTTTATCATAGGTGAGTCTTCCATTGAATATTCTATTTTCATTAAGGCTGTCTAAAACCCAAACACTTCCGCCATTTTGATTCATTACATTGTCATGTACGTCTTCCATATGAGTATCTTTTTCATTAGGATATAAATTTTCAAGCATTAGATATTCGCTGTATGAGGCGAATCCTTCATTAATCCATATGTCACACCATGAAGCACAAGTAACATGATCTCCCCACCATTGATGTCCAAGCTCGTGAGCGGTTAACCCTTTATTAAAAAAGCCTTGTGTAGTCATAGTTTGGTGTTCCATTCCACCAGAAAAAGGTGCCATGCAATGGCCGTACTTTTCATCTTCAAAAGGATAAGGACCAAATAAATCATAAAACAACTCCATGAAATCCACAGTTTCGTCTATATCATCCTGAAAATAGGGGAGGGTTTGTGGATTGTCATATATGTAATTTTGGATTAATATGGGATTTGGTGCTCCAACTGGATTGGCGTAGACATTGTATTCAACGTAGCTCGCTACGGATACGGAAATTAAATAATAATCTATGGGGTGCCTATTTTTCCATTCATAACGACTGTATCCATTACCAAAGTCAGTAACTTGACTCAGTCTACCATTAGAACCTGCTTTTAGATTTGAAGGTACAGTGATAAAGAAATAGCTGCTGTCTGCTTTGTCTGTTAGACTTTGCTTGCAAGGAAACCATTCGTAGGCAGAAAAGGGTTCTGAAAGTGACCATACGACTTCATTGCCCCAGGTAGGTGAGTTATCTTGTGACATTCCTGACCCCCCTAAAGGATTCGTTGCTGCAGTTGGAGGAATTCCATCGTACGTGGTTTCAATAACGAATAGTTCATCTGCCTGCGCATTTACAGGAACCTTAATGGCCGAGTTTATTCTGCTGTAATTGACAGGTTGTCCATTAACTGTTATTCCCGCAATGTTAAAAGTTGAATAAAGTTCAAAAAGGGCAGAATCTATAGGTTCAATTGCTTTTGCGTACATAGCGACCTTTCCAGATAGCTCAGTACTTGTATTAGTCATGTTTAAGTTGAGATAATAAAAAGTAACATTATACTTTTCTGTTTCTGATATTTGATTGACAGAAAGAGAATTACTTTTAAAATTATGCCCTCGATCTCTTTTAAAACAGGTCGAAGTTTTACTTTGCCCTAAGATTATGGCGCTGGTCAAAATGAAATAGGTGAGTAGATGTAGTTTTTTCATTTATGAAGTTTAATTAGTTTTTGATTTAATATCTGACGATTTTTTCTAGTAGGGTACTAGATTCATCCGATACACGAACATGATATATGCCTTTTTGTAAACTTGAAAATGGCAGCTGAATATTATGAATTCCTGTTTCTAGTTTCTCAGCATAATATTGATTGAAAATCAATCTACCACTTTGATCTACCAATTCTATTCGCAATGGTGAAGCTTCTGTTAACAGTATTGATATTGTAATGTCTTCTTCAGTTGGGTTAGGGTAGATTGGTAATACAACCAAACCAGAGCCTTCAATATTCTTACATGCTGTATTATTGCTAAAATCTATATCCAGATATTCCAATGAATTTATTCCATTGCCTTCCACACAAATAAAGCGCTCTGTTTCATCCTGAGTTGAGGTGTAGGATGGGGGATGAGCGTTGAAGATATAGATTTCACTTTCGTTTTGTGCCAGAAATCCTGTCCAGTTTTCTAAAATGGGGCTGCTTTCAGGCGTTTTAAGGTACAATTCGGCATTTTCTAGTGGTACCGAGCCTAAATTCTGTATTTCAGCTCCCACAGTCAAAAATCCATTGATGTCCTGAACGAATATCGTTTGTACAGCCAAATCGAAAAAAGCTTCTTTTAATTCATAGGTTTTAGTAGAGGTATCTCTACATCCTAAATTATTCACAATAACCAAAGAAACATCTATGCTCGAACCATTTAATGAGTTATCATAGGTAATCTCATTCAGACTGCTCATATTGTATAGTTCCCCGTTTCCATCTCCGAAATTCCAGAATGACGAATCCATACCTATACTTTGATTTGAAAAAAGAATGGGAGTACCTGTAGTCAAAGCGCTAGGAGTAACAAGGAAATCTGCTTTTAATTCATCTGAAACATCAATTTCGAAGGTCGTATCAACAGCACATCCTTCAATACTCACAGATTCCAGGTTTACCAGTTGAATGCCTGTGGTAGGAAAATTGAAGGCCGTATTTGTTTGGTTATCTGTGTATTGAAGATTAATTAACCAATTGCTTTCGACTAAGGTCCCCATTGTTATCATGGATAGATTGGTCAATGTTGTCCAGGTGCCCATGCAGGCAGGTCCTACTGCATAATCTACAATGGGATTAGGATGGACCGTAATATTTTGTTCTGTAGAATCCACACATCCATTATTGGCAGTCAAAGCAAGCTGAACAGTATATTCTCCATACAGGTCATAGAATTTATCCTCTACTGGATTAACAGCACTGGTATTGTCCCCATAATCCCAGGAATATGTTACGATAGAGAAGGTATCCGAGATGCTGCTGTTGTCCGTGATTTCAAGTGCTGAAAGCTCGCATGGGTTTAGAATGGCGATGTCGGCAACAGGAGCGGGTTGAATAAATACATTTTGAATTACCGTATCGGCACAATTATTTGTATCCACAGAAATAAGCTGAACATCGTAATTCCCACTTAATCCAAAGTTATAGCTTGGACTAACATCCGTACTTGAAGAGGAGTTTTGACCAAATTCCCAATTGTAAAAGAAAAGAGGTACATCAAGGTCATTTGAAGCAGAAAAGCTGATTTCTTCATATGGACAGTAATTTTCAGTCTCAAAGCTAATTATAGGCTTAGGATAAACTGTTATACTGAAATGATCTTTGCTAGAACAGCCTTCTAATGTAGATACTTCAAGGTAGGCACTATAAATGCCAGAATCAATATATGCATGTGTTCCAAAGCTACTATACGAACTGTCCAAATCCCCGAAATTCCATACTACCTCAGAAATATTATTACCTGGAGGAACAGTACTGTTTTCTGAATAGCTGAACTCACCGCCTTGGCAGATTTCAGTTGGAATGGAGTAGGAAAGCTCAGGAGCATCGCCAATAATAGTCACTTCAATTGTATCGGAATTTTCACATCCATTGTCGTTAATCACATCAAGCATATAGGTTCCAGAGGTGTCAACAATCTGAATAGAGCTTGAATTCCCTGTGTTCCATTGGAAATCCGATATATTAGAAGGGGTTTGGTCCAATTCTATACTATTCCCTACACACAAAGAGGTGTCAATTCCTAATGAGATTCCTTCAAGGGAGTTATCAATTGTTATTGTAGCAACATTTGATGAACGAGAACAACCCAAAGTATCATTTACGGAATATGAAATATTTTCATTTACAAGGAGTGTTCTTATAGGATTTGTATTCCCATCGCTCCATTGATTGAAGAAATATTCGCCAGAAGGCACAAATGCCTCTACAGAATTTGATTCATTATAACAGGGAGATAAGTTATTTAGAATGATTGAGCTGAAATCTGGAAAAATCGCTTCAATAGAATCAGAACTTACCCTACCAAATATATCTTCGGTTTGCAGCCAATATACCCCAGTTTCAACAATATTTATTGTACTTGTGGTATCCCCCGTGCTCCATAGATATGAAGAATATATATCAACTTTAGCTCCAACAGTTGTGTCGCAGAAACCGTATGAAATTGAAATATCTTTACCAAGATTAATTGGAGGACTATAACGATCCATTGCATAATTTGTAATAGCATCTTTTTCAGTTGGAGTTAATGTATTATTTATTAAAATAATTTCGGAAAAAGAACCATTTAAATTTCCTGCTCCAGCATAGCCTATTCTATAAGAAGTATTGGTGAATGAAGAGTTAATTGATGAACTAGTAGACTGTCCAACCACGCTATTGTTCATGTAAACTGTTGTTAAATTATTTATTTCTTTTGAAATGCAGATGATGTTCTTGGGATAACCTGTTCTCGGGAGAATACCTGGTGTAGTTAGTATAAAATTATTATTTGTGAAATAGGAGATGTGATTATCCTCTGAAAAAAACCTTCTGTATATGTACATATTCGAATTCCCACCTATATTGAATATACCTGCTGCAATGTTATTGTTTTGATAATTTCCTGAATGTACTAGGAAAAGGTTAAAAGAAGAATTATTAATGTTAGGAATGGGGTTACCTGTTAGATAATCGTTATCCCCATCTAGTTCGATTGAGGCGAATAGACTCGTATCATTTTCATTGATATAGCTGGGGCGTCGATCAATAATTGTTTGAGTTGAATGATTTCCATTACCAGTTTTGTCATACCATATGGAAACTTTCCCATCTTCTACCTCTAAAGAATCTGTTCGCAACCACATTTCAGCATTGTTTGTAATATCAACAATACCCAAGGTTTGAGAATTAGACCAATCTATATCTGAAGCATATTTAGAACGAATATGATATTCTCCGTTTAAATTAGAAAATACTTTATTGAATTTTGGTTCAAAAACGACAGTGTCGAATAAAACAGTTGTAAACCCTTGATCGGTTGATAGCTGAAATTCATGACCAGAATTTTGATCTCCAGATAATATAAATTCAATATTATCTGACGTACTAAAATGTTGATTGGTTTTAGGAAAAACGATACTTAATTGACCGAATGAAAAATTCATCATTATCACTAGAAGGCTAAAAATAGCCATACTACATATTTGTATTCTAGTCTTACAAAATATCATCATAAAGTTAATTTCAAAAATACATTTTTAGAGTTTAAATCCCTAACAACCTATATATTAATTAGAATTGCTTTCCAATATTAGAAATCATCCATTTAGATATAAGACGCTTCATATCCTGTAGAGTTGACTTTATTTAGTTACTAGTGTAAATTATTTGAAATTTTTGACTTAGATAATCTTATTCTTTTAAGAATTATTTATCGGAGAAATCAGGTATTATTTTTCTACATTTGTTTTGATTAATGGAAGTTTCAGATGAGCATAAATTTCTAATGATTTCAATCAAAAAAATGGATATGATAAAAGCGGGATCAATTAAATATATTGAAGATTATAAAGAAATACTTTCAGACTCTGAGAGTATAAAGAGGGTTCGAAATGATATTCTTCAAGGTGATGCATATATATTTAGGAATGCAGTTGACAAGAAATTTGTTTTACAAATAAGGGAATATTTAAAGGGAATTGGTAAGGGCTCTTTACCTAACTATCATCCAATAGAAATGAATGCTCCAAATTTTCATAGAATAAATATTTGGGATGATAGAGCTTTTGTTAAGGGATGTTTCCATCAGTTCACATTTTTTCCTTGGAATCAGGATGTCCTGAGAATTTTCCATAAAACCAAGGATATTTATCATTTGAAAAACTTAATAAATAACCAGCCAAAAGATAAGTTTCTGGGTTCTGAACCGGAAGATGGATGCACGGCCAGATTGTCTTTTCAATTCTATCCTAAGGGAATAGGCGGATTAAATAAGCACAGCGACCCTGTTGATCATCATCAATTAACGGTTCCAAGTCTAATTATGTCAAAAAAAGGAGAAGATTTTAAATCAGGAGGGGTTTATATTGAAGACTCCAGTGATACAAAAATATATTTAGATGATCTTTGTAATATTGGTGATGTTGTTTTTTTTAATGCTCAGGTACCTCATGGTGTGGATGTGATAGATAACGATAAGGAAGAGGATTGGTTAACTTTTGAGGGAAGGTGGATGATGATTTTCGCAACAAACAAGTTGTATAACAATAATCAGATTCAAGATGCAATTGATTTAGAAGCTGATGATAAATAGTCTGTTAGGTAAAAAAATTTTAATATTAGGTGCAGGGACTTGGTTGGTTCCTCACATAAAAAAGGCGAATGAACTTGGCCTGTTGACATATGTTACGGATTGGTCTGATTCCGCAGAGGGTAAAAAATATGCTCATTGTTTCAAGGCTATAGATTTAAAAGATAAAGAGGCAACACTAAAATTTGCCAAAGAAAATCGAGTGGAGGCCATTTATACTTCGGCAGATATAGGTGTTCAGACGGCTGCATATGTTGCTCGAAATATGGGTTTGCCGTATCACACTGAAGAACTAGCGTTTAATGCTACAAATAAAGGGAGCATGAGAAATAAAGCTCAAAAAACGGGTTTACCCATCCCTGCTTTTCATACTACAAATAATTTAAGCGAGGCAATTGATATTGCAAAAAAAAATGGTTATCCACTTATCATTAAGCCTGTAGATAATTTTTCGAGTAGAGGTGTGTCAGTATTGAATAATGAACAGGAGCTAATTGATTTTTTTGATGAAAGTTTATCATCATCTTTTGAAGGAAAAGTAATTATAGAAGAATTCATGACTGGAACAGAAGGATCGGTCGAGGCTATAATTCAAAATGGATGTGTACACGTTTTGGGTATTTGTAATAAAATCAAATCGGAATTACCCTACAGGTATGATTTACAATTAAATTACCCAGGAGAATTTAGTACTCGACAAAATCATGCTATTGTTGCCTTTATTGATAAGTTGGTTGAAGGGTTCGAAATTAAGAATGGAATTATTCATGTTGAAATAATGGTGGACTCTGAATCAGTTAAACTCATTGAATTTGGTATTCGTGGATGTGGAAGTAAAGTAATTACTCACCTTATTCCGGCGATGATTGAATTCGATGTGGTAAAATTTTTAATTTTAAATTCATTCCAAATTGAGCAAGAAATCATTTTAAATAAGAGTAGAAGCGGTGTTTTAAAATTTATTATGTTAGATTCGGGAGAGATATCGAAGATTGAAGGGATCGAAAGTGTAAAAAAAATTGAAGGAGTAATAGATTTTGATATTGAAAGAAATGTTGGTGATCTCATTGGGTTAGTAAAAGATGGAAGGACAAGACCTGGATATCTTCTCGCAGTGGCTGAGGATAGAAATAAACTAAATAATATAGTTGAAAAGGTAAATAAAACTTTTTCTATATCATATAAACAAGAATGAAAAAAGTAGAAGTATTAGATTGTACAATAAGAGATGGGAGTTATGTTATTAATGGACAATGGACTCCGCAGGAAATATCTAATTTAACCAAAGAGTTAGCTGAGAATCAATTTAAATATATTGAGGTGGGTAATGGTGTAGGATTAGGGGCTCATCGTCGAGGAGTTGAATCAATCTGCACAGATGAAGAATATATCGAACTTGCGGTAGCTGAAAAGGGAAATTCGCTAATAGGTACATTTTTTATTCCAGGCATTGGAAATAAAGATGATATCAAATTACTTTCAGAACGAGGAGGAGATTTTATTAGAATTGGTACGGATGTTTCTAAGAGTGATTCAGCAAAAGAGTATATAAGCTATGCAAAAGATTTAGGCTTAGAAGTCGGATATAATTTCATGAAATCATATGTTGTAACTCCATTTGAATTGTGCAAGAGGGCTGCAAGAATTCAAGAATTTGGTGCCGATATGATTTCATTAGTTGATAGTGCTGGAGGGATGCTGCCAGATGAGGTTGGTAGTTACATGCAATCACTTAAGGAATGTCTCTCTGTTCGTGTAGGTTTTCATGGACATAATAATTTGCTCATTGCTAATGCAAATAATATATCAGCCATAAATAACGGTGCAGATATAATTGATACCACCTTGATGGGTATGGGAAGAGGTGCGGGTAATGCTCAGACTGAGTCTATGCTTGTCATATTGGAAAAAATGGGAATAGATGTTCCAATGGACCCTATAAAGGTTTCAAACATAAGTAAGAAATATATTTCTCCTAAAACGCAAATGTTGAAAGGTTCAGATGATTTGCAGCTTGTATTGGGTTATGCTCAATTTCATGATTCTTATTTAAATGTCATAAATGAGGCTTCGGATAAGTTTGGTATTGATTATCGTATTTTGATTATTGAAGTGAGTAAAATAAATAAGGAAAATCCTTCAAAAGAATTAATCGAAACCATTGCGGAACAGCTGGGTTCAGGAAATCCTGTTAAAATATTTTACCCAAAGTTTCATCATAAAAAAATGAAATGACGGATATAAAAGAAATAAAGTCACTTTTTGCAAAAAGGCTTGATGAGACGAGTCAGTTGGTTCAACAAACGAACAAAACATCTGTATTGGTCATTCAACAATTTCCAATTGAAAGTGATACGGATACACTGCTTCCAAATATTCGTGAAAGCATCTCGAATATTCTATGTTTTGTTGAATTAGGAGACTTAAACATATTGAGGGAAATCATTCAATTGTCAGATGGGAAGGTGGATTCTATTGTTCTTGATTCAGATATTAAATGTCCTTCTTCAAGGAGTATTATTGAATATGCCAGTTCACACATTAAAACCTCAAAATTATTTTTTTACAGTGATAACAATACTTGGGCTGATTCAGCAATTAAATTTTTACTTCAAATTAATGAGGGACTTTTGGATAAAAAAATATTTCTTTCTGGTGAAGGCTTCTTGCATGATAATTTAAAAAGAAAATTAGAAGATTATTGTCCCAAACTAATTGATGAAAAATATAATGAGAATGTCGATATTATTATTGGTACTATGGTTAAAAAAGAATCGATTGATGAGGATAAATTACCTTTGGTATCTAAAGAAACTAAGATTTATGATGTTGGTATCGGAAATTTTTCTAAGAAATTCATTAGAGGAGCTAAAGAGAAAGGAGCATCCATTTATCGCATAGATATTCGAGCCGGAATATCAAGTGTTGTTATGAATATTTTAGAAACAGATTATTTGATTTCAAATGTAATGGGCGCGACTAAGATTAAAGAAATAGAGATGGTGGCAGGAGGGATATTGGGAGAAGAAGGAGCCATTATTTTAGATGATATTAATGAACCTTTGTACGTCATTGGAGTTGCAGATGGAAAAGGTAATATTAAAAATGATTTATCAAAAAAAGATTTTGATAATATAGATTTTGTCGAAAGATTAATTAATAAATGATACCAATTTTTGATTCACTTACCCACCCTACGATTTCAGGGAAATGGTTGTCGGGAGATTACAATGCTGAGTTTAATGCGTTGCATACCGAAATGGAATCAAACAATGTTATAAATGCTTGTGCCGTTGGTCTGCCTAACGTAGGAGAGTATAACCATATTGATTTTATTAATAATTGTAGTAACTACCATAAGCTAATACCGATTGCTGGGTTTGACTTATTTACAGATAATATTGATGAGGAGATTTCGCAGTTAAAAAAAATAGGTTTTAAAGGCTTAAAATTACATCCACTCTGTGGTAATTTTAGTTTTGAAAATGATCATGAACGTATTGTTGAGGTTATGAATAGTTGTTATGAACATGATTTAGTAGTATTCATTTGTACTTATTTTAGTTCAGAAATAGATTTATTTCCAAATAGAGATCCATTTTGGGATTTAGTTAATATTTTTAAAAAAAGCTCAAAAACTAAAACAATACTTGTTCATGGGGGACTGACAAGGATTATGCAATATGCCGATCTTGTACGATTTAATTCAAATATTTTATTGGATCTATCTTATACGATTATTAAGTATCGAGGCAGTTCATTAGATTTGGATATCAAGTATTTATTTGAATCCTTTGACAGGAAACTTTGTATTGGGAGTGACCATCCCGAATTTACTATTAAGGATTTAAGGGAAAGGCTCGATCTATTAAATGGTGACGTACCAAAATTAAAACTTGAAAACATTTACTTTAAAAACTTATTAAACTTTTTTAATGTCTGATTATCCAAAGATATCGATAGTTGTTCCTGTGTATGGTGCTGAAGGAAATATTCATGAGTTGTCTGTGAGGATTGATCAGGCAATGAATGACATTACTGAAAATTATGAGCTAATATATATTGAGGATGATAGCCCAGATAATTCATGGAATGAAATATTAGCAGTATCTACTAATAACAAAGCAATAAAAGCCGTAAAATTAAGTAGAAATTTTGGTCAACATAATGCGATTTCTGCTGGGATGGAGATAGCGAATGGAGACTATGTCATACTTATGGATTGTGATTTACAGCATGACCCCGTTTATATTATAGATTTATATAATAAAATAAAAGAAGGGAACGACTTGGTATATACAAGAACCAATATACGAAACCATGGTTTTTTTAAAAATATCACGGCAAAATTATACTATAAATTCGTAAAATTCATTAGTGATTTTGATATGGACCCAAATATTGGGAGTTACTCTATTCTCTCTCGTAAAGTTGTAAATGCTTTTAATCAATATAATGACTACAGAAAGGCTTATTTATGGGCTTTAAAATGGGCTGGATTTAAATCTGCTATAATAGAAATTGACCATAACAAAAGATTTGCAGGCAATAGCTCATATAGTTTCAAAAAACTTTTGATACATGCATTAAATGTTACAACAGCCAATTCAAATAAACTTCTATACTTATCTGTTTATTTGGGAATCGGTACTTCTATAATGTCTTTTTTTGGTGTGATTATTATAGTCTATCGCTATTTCTATCATGGCGGATTGGAGGGTTGGTCTAGTTTAATGGTGATGTTGATGTTTTTTAGCGGTTTAATTCTAACGGCTATTGGTGTTACAGGAGTATACTTGGCTAAGGTATTTGAACAAACAAAAGCAAGACCGAGGTACTTAATTTCTGAAAAAATCAATTTTGATGATTAATAATTCTTTAAAATGGGAAAAGCTTGGGAGGCTTATTAAGCCAGACCCTGCAATCTCTTGGATGCAAACCTTTACAGGGCCCTCTTTTGCGGTACACAAAGAAGGTTCTTTATATGATGTTTATGTTACGGGTCGAGATGATAAAAACAGATCGCTTATCGGAAAGGTTGAGATAGATTTAACAAGACCGTCAAAAGCTCAAAAGATTGATTCAAAACCAATTTTTGAATGTGGAGAACTAGGTTGTTTCGATGAAAATGGGGTTTCATACCCTGTTATTGTTGAGACAGAAGGTGAAAGATATATGTATTATGTTGGATGGATGCCTACGGTTTTAACTCCATTTCAAAATTTTACGGGATTAGCAAAAGCTTCAAAAGGTTCTGATTTGTTTACTAGAGTATCTAGAGCTCCTATTCTTGGAAGAACAAATGCTGAGCCTTTTTCTAGTGGTTCGGTATATGTCTTAAAGGAAGATGATGTTTGGAAGATTTGGTACACCAGTTTTTTAAAATGGGGTGAACCAGGGGAACATAAGCACTATTATGTTATAAAATATGCCGAAAGTGAGAATGGTATAAATTGGAATAGAGACGGCCATATTTGTATAAATATAGAAGATGAATCTGAATATGCTATTGGCAAGCCTTCAGTAATCAAAATAGGAGAGATCTACCATATGTGGTATGTATACCGAGGTGAAGAATACAGGATAGGTTATGCTCATTCTGAAGATGGTATTAACTGGATTAGGAGAGATGATTTAGCTGGAATTGATATTTCAGATTATGGATGGGATTCGAAAGCCATTTCATACCCTCATGTTTTTAGACATGACGATTACTTATACATGCTTTATTGTGGCAATGAATATGGTCGGGAAGGGCTAGGACTAGCAAGAATGAAATTAATATGAATAAAGAAGAGAAAGAAAAAATTATAGATAGGTATTCCAAAAGATTAAAGGAACATGGCACTAGTCCAAAAGCATTAGGTTGGGATAAAGGAAGACACTTCTTGAGGTATCATATATTACTTTCTATTTGGAAGTTAGATAAAACAACAAAATTACTTGATTTTGGATGTGGCTTTGGTGATGTATATGATTATTTATTACAAAATAAAATAAACTTAGATTATGAAGGGGTTGATATTAACCATGATTTAATTAATGCAGGAAAAGAGATTTATCCAGACGCTAATTTAATTTGTAAAGACTTTTTAAATTGTCAAACTGAGAGTGTATATGATTATATTATTTCTTCAGGAGTTCACAACTTAAAACTTGAGAATAATTGGGAATTTATTGAAAAGACCTTTGACAGGTTCAATAAATGCTCATC
>JBELDA010000010.1:21419-44424 GCA_042094515.1 Crocinitomicaceae bacterium | reverse complement strand
AAGTAGTGCCCTTTTCTCCAACACGACAGGGAATTCCAACACCGCGAGTGGAAATCTTGCCCTTTACTCCAACACGACGGGGTTTTATAACACCGCACTCGGATATGGTGCTGATGCTGCTTCCGGTAATCTTACTAACGCTACAGCTATTGGCTACGATGCAGAGGTAGATGCCAGCAATAAGATACAGCTGGGGAACACCTCAGTGACCAGTGTTGAAACTAATGGCGCATTGACCACAGGTGCTATAACCTACCCCAATACCGACGGTACCGCAGGTCAGGTACTGACAACAGATGGTGCAGGGGTGGTAAGCTTTCAGACGCCTGGATCAGACCAAGGCAACACCCTGGACGAGGCCTACGATGAGGGCGGTGCTGGGGTTGGCAGGCAGATCGATGCCAACGATGGCGCTTTTAGGGTAAATGGAGACGACGGCTTTATTGTTACCGGAACCTATAACAGCGGAGACGCTATAGAAGTAAGCGGTGCTGGCACACGTATGTTCTTCAACCCCAACAAGGCAGCCTTCAGGGCGGGATATATTGATGGCACCCAATGGGACGATGCCAATATTGGGAATTACTCCACCGCAATGGGGTACAATACCACCGCATCGGGATCTATTTCCACCGCAATGGGTTCAAATACTATGGCATCGGGATTGTTCTCCACCGCAATTGGTTCAATGGCTATCGCATCGGGAAATTACTCCACCGCAATGGGGACCAATGCCACTGCATCGGAAGGATACTCCACCGCAATGGGGACTTTTACTGCTGCATCGGGAGTTTACTCCACCGCACTGGGAACCAATACAAGCGCATCAGGATCTTACTCCACTGCAATGGGGGCAAATACAAGCGCACCTTCTGGATTCGAAACTGCAATAGGTCGCTACAATACCAACTACACACCTGCCAGTACTATAACTTGGAACTCAGCAGACCGTTTGTTTGTGATTGGTAACGGTACGGGCTCCGGAGCGGAAAGCAATGCACTTATTATCTACAAAAACGGTACAATGAACATCAACGATGCCTATGATATGCCAACAGCAGACGGCACCGCAGGACAGGTGATGACGACAGATGGCGCAGGGGTCGTAAGCTTTCAGTCGCCATCGGATAACCAGGATTTGTCACTTTCAGGCAATACGCTGTCACTTACAAACGACGCAACCACAGTAGATTTGTCAGGCTATATGGATAATACAGATGACTGGACCAATAGTGGCAACAACATCTATTACGATAATGGTTCTGTAGGAATCGGGACATCGAGCCCCAACTCTAAACTTCACGTGAACAACTCAAGTACAGCTACCGGAGCACACTTCCGCGTGCAGGATAATTCAAGCACTAAGTTTTGTGTAGCCAATAACGGCTATACTGCCTTGTATTACAATGATGCTCCATCCTATAATTTGCAATTAAATGCGAATAGCGCGGCCAAACCTACCAGCTCCGTATGGACAGTATCCTCAGATGCCCGTTTGAAAACAAATGTTTCTCCATTTAGCGATGGCTTGAATGTATTAATGGCAATTGATCCCGTTTGGTTTGAATACAATGGAAAGGCGGGTATGCCCACAAATGAAAGAGGAGTGGGAACCATTGCTCAGGAGCTGCAAAAAATTGCTCCTTATATGGTTAATGAATGGACCTTTACAGAGGGAAGCCTCGATGAAAAAACAGTCCGTCCCGACGGACCAAGAACCACTACCAATTACCTGGGAGTGGATTATGGGGCAATGGACTTTATTGTGATCAATTCCATCCAGGAACAACAACGCATCATTGAAAACCAAAAAGCTGAAATCGACGAGCTTAAGGGTCAGATGAAAGAAATGCAGGCCGCTTTAAAAACATTGACAAATAAAAAGTAGAACAAGAAAGGTGTAAAAATGACGCTGTTAAATACAAATTGATTAGAAAATGTCATTTTAATCGTTTATCTTTGCCGTCGAAAACTATAAACTAACTATGAAACTGGATAATACGGAGCTCTTTTAATGATTTATATTAAATAATACGATTAATTCTACTCAATTTAATCGCTCATTAAAATATTCCCCTTACCACACAGTTTTGTGAACTTATTTTAACATGAAGACAATTTCTACATTGTTAATGTGTATGATTGGCCTAGTGGTAATTGCTCAAGAAGGCGTTGCTATTAACAATACTGGAAGTGCTCCGGATGCTTCAGCAATCTTGGACCTTCAAAGCACCAATAAAGGAATTCTTGCTCCGCGAATGACAGAAGCACAAAAAAATGGAGTGGTCAATCCTGCAACAGGATTGTTGATTTTTCAGACGGATGCATCTGCCGGATTTTACTATTATTCTGGTGCAGCATGGACAGCTCTTTCTTCACAGGCATCTGGATGGTCGCTAAGCGGAAACGCAGGTACAAATAGTACCACAAATTTTATTGGAACGTCTGATGCACAAGACTTAAATTTTCGCACAAACAATATCAATCGTTTACGTCTATCACAGTCTGGTCAGCTAGAAGTATTCAATACGGGTTCCTCCGTTTTTATTGGTGAGCAGGCAGGGGAAGTTGATGACTTAACAAACAATTTAAATGTGTTTGTTGGGTATAGAAGTGGATTTTCCAACACCACAGGAAATTTAAATCTAGCTTCTGGATATAGAGCCATGTATTCCAATGTGAGTGGATATCGAAATATAGCGCTCGGAGCTGAGGCACTGTTTGATAATTCAACGGGATACTACAATACTGGAGTAGGATGGAGATCTCTATATAACAATACTATAGGGTATCAGAATACGGGTTTGGGTTCTCAAACCTTAAATGCAAATACAGAAGGTTTTAGAAATACTGCAATTGGATACCGCGCTTTATACTTTAATGTTGATGGAAGTCAAAATACGGCAAATGGGTACCAAGCACTATATCGCAATACTATTGCTGATCGAAATTCTGCACATGGATTTCAGGCACTAAGAAACAACACTGAAGGAACAGGTAATTCAGCAAGTGGATACCGGGCCCTATACAATAATACCACAGGAAACTACAATTCAGGCATTGGATATAGTGCCAATAGTGTGGGAACAACTTATATCAACTCGACTGGATTAGGTTACAACGCAGATAATACAGCAAGTAATTCAGTAGTGGTTGGTAATACGAGTGTAAACAGTATTGGAGGGCAGGTCGGATGGACCACTCTGAGTGACGGTCGATTCAAGAAAAATATTCGAAATGATGAGGTGAAAGGACTTGAGTTTATTACGGGGCTACAACCTGTCACCTACAATTATGACGTGCGGGCGAAAGAGAGCTGGATGGAAGAAAATCACGGAGAGAGGGACGATGCCGATTGGGAAGGAAAGTATGATATCGAATCCATGAGGTTTTCTGGATTTATTGCCCAGGATGTAGAAGCTTTGTCAAAATCTTTGGGCTACGAGTTTAGTGGAGTAGACGCTCCCAAAAACGCTAAAGATATCTACGGTCTGCGTTATGCAGACTTTGTAGTTCCAATAGTAAAATCTGTACAAGAGCTTAATGATCTTCTTTTTGAAAAGGATAAACAAATAGAATCCTTGAAAAAATCCAATGTCGAGCTACAAAATCAGCTTCTCGAAAACACAAAGGCAATAAAGGCATTGCAAGAGACATTAAAGTCAAAAAAAGACTAAAATGAAATTATTTGTTTTTACCATTTTGATTTTTCTTTCTTCGCTTTCTGCAAACGGACAGTCGGGAATACGAATTAATGGTGAAACTCAGGTGGTATGTGAGGGACAAGTGCAACTAGTAGTATCAGGAGACTTCGTCAATAATGGTACATTTACTCCCTCCAATGGTACGATTTATTTAAAGGGGTCGTCCAAACAAAATATCGGAGGCTCTGGAAACAATACCTTTTATGGCATTGAGCTTGATAACGCTGCGGGTGCAGATTTATCCTCTGATATTGCGGTTACCAATGAGCTTAACCTAAACAGTGGTTTATTGGATTTGGTAAATTCAAATTTAACCTTAGGCACAGGTGCCATAGTGCAAGGCGCTCCATCCGAGTCAAACATGGTAGTTGCTTCGGGAACAGGTGAGCTAAGAAAACGATTTTCAGGTACACCGGTAAGTGACGATTCAGATGCATTTACTTTTCCAGTTGGGACCAATGGTTCTATCGCAGAATATTCGCCGGTAGTGATGAATTTTCAAAGTGCAGACTTCGGACCTCAGGCCTATGTGTCAGTGCAAGTAGCAGATACAAAAAACCCATTCTTTTCACCTGATGTGACTACCTATATTGATAGAAACTGGATTATAGAACCCAATGATATGTCGGCGTTTAATTATGAGGTAGAGCTTTATTATACGGATGCGGATATCATTTTAGGTTCCTTAATCGAAGGTGATATTTCTCCCATAAAATACAGCAATGGAACATGGTATGAACCACAGGGCTTGATTCCTGATTTTCCAGATGCCGTAGAGCAGGGGAGTGCATTTATATTTGCATCATCAAACTATATGGTATGGGGAGACCTTACAAGCTTTAGTACTTTTGGAGGAGCAGGAGGCACAGGTGAGCCGCTTCCAGTAGAGCTTCTTTCTTTTAGCGGAGATTGTCAAGACGGAGCTTCTGTACTAAAATGGTCGACTGCCTCGGAATACAATAGCTCTTATTTTGATATAGAAAAATCAGAAAATGGTTTTGATTGGGAAATTATTCACAGTGAAGACGCAGCGGGCATATCTACTTCTTTAGTAGAATATGAATTTGTCGATGCAAACAAGTTCTACAATACCACATATTACCGTTTAAATCAGTTTGATATTGATGGATTGAATCAATATTATGGTCCTATTGAAGTTTCTTGTGAGGAGAGCAGCCGTTTAATTACATTTCCAAATCCTTCTGATGCCACCTTTAATTTGCTCATTAACGACCAAAGATTTATTGGGAAGGTAGATATGAAGATACTAGATGCTCACGGTAAAATAGTTGGGTTCAAAGAACTCAATGTGTTGGATGGAATTAATGTTTTTCCTTGGTATGAAACTACACTCGAAGAAGGGATGTATTTTATCATACTGGATACGCCTACCAACAATGTGACACTTCGACATGTTATATCCGAATAAAAGCGATATCAATTCATGTGATTTCTGCTTTTTACTTCACCCAAAATAGTATTTTTGCCATATGTCTGAAAAAAAAGGGATTGCCATTTTAGGTTCAACAGGTTCAATTGGAACTCAAGCTTTAGAGGTCCTAGAGGCCTATCCCAATTATTTTGATCTTCAGGTCATCACGGCAAATCGAAATGCGGACTTACTTATAGAACAAGCGCTTAAGCACAAACCCAATTCTGTGGTTATTGTTGATAAGGATTCATACAAAAAGGTTAAGGATGCCCTTTGGAGTGAAGACATTCATGTGTATTGTGGAGAAGAAGCGCTGTCTCAGGTGGTAGAATCAAATGAGGTACATACCGTGCTAACAGCACTTGTTGGTTACGCAGGTCTAAAGCCCACTATTGCCGCCATAAATGCCAAAAAAGAGATTGCATTGGCCAACAAAGAAACCTTGGTAGTGGCAGGTGAGCTGATTACCTCTCTTGCTAAAGAAAAAGGGGTTAATATTTATCCTGTTGACTCTGAACATTCTGCCATTTTTCAGTGCATTGTGGGAGAATTCCACAACCAAATTGAAAAAATATATTTAACGGCTTCAGGTGGGCCTTTTCGTGGGTTTACACAAGAACAGCTGCTTAAAGTATCCAAAGAACAGGCGCTCAAGCACCCAAATTGGTCTATGGGAGCAAAAATAACCATTGATTCTGCTACTCTTATGAATAAGGGACTTGAGGTCATTGAGGCTAAGTGGCTTTTTAATTTAAAACCAGAACAGATTGATGTAATTGTACACCCGCAATCTATTGTACATTCTATTGTACAGTTTGAAGACGGAAGTATGAAAGCACAAATGGGCCTTCCTGATATGAAGCTGCCTATACAGTTTGCACTTACCTATCCAGATCGATTTAAAACCGATTTTCCTCGCTTTAATTTTATGGATTATCCTGAGCTTACTTTTGAGCAACCCAATCGGGAGGTATTTAAGAATCTAGACCTGGCTTTTTATGCTATGGAAAACGCAGGAACTACTGCTTGTGTGCTGAATGCCACAAATGAAATAGCCGTAGATGCTTTTTTAAATGATAAGATTAGCTTTTCAGAAATTTCAATGCTGAACAATGATGTGGTTAAGGCTGCTAAAATCATCACCAAGCCAGTATATGAAGATTATGTTTCGGCAGATTATACAGCCCGTCAAAGTGCTTTAAAATTAATTCAATGAGGCCAATATTTTCTTTACTAATCATTTGTTTTTTAGCTTCTTGTGCTTCCAAAAAGCAAAGTGTTGTATTCCATTCTCAGCTACATCATTCACATTGTGGTGGAGCCGCACCCACAGAAGAAACGATAAAGGGATATGATGCCCCCAATAATATGGATATCATTATTGCTGGAAAAAAGGACTCAATGGTTCTTGAAATCAATGGTTCTCTGGAAATGAAATTGAAGAGCGGGACTTATCGGTGGTATCAGGAAAACAAATCTGTCGAAACAAATGAGCTTTTG
This sequence comes from Crocinitomicaceae bacterium, assembly GCA_042094515.1. Classification (GTDB taxonomy): domain Bacteria; phylum Bacteroidota; class Bacteroidia; order Flavobacteriales_D; family Crocinitomicaceae; genus UBA952. The sequence goes on along the minus strand of JBELDA010000010.1, from coordinate 37,788 downwards.
GAAAGATTAGAAAGTGATCTGGATACGAATTATGTTATTGAGGGAGCGGAATGCATCAATCAATGGAAGGCAAAAGAAGATGGTGTTTTTACGATAAATGAAAAATCAGATACGATATATCTAACGCTACAGTACAAGTGCTATACAGGAATTCTTCCTTGTGTGAAATACGTGGGTCCTAGGTATCCGTAGACTCAACAGCTTGCGTCTCGTCGTAGAGCACTTCTAGCTTTTTATAGGCTTCTCTAATATTAGTAATGGGTTCAATGACCAATCTAAGCTTGTCTTGTTTTTGAATAAGGCGGTACCCCTGTCCCATGTTCATTATCTTTTTTAGCAGCTCTGAAAAAACATCCGTTTGGTAAAATGTAGATTTTGGATCAGCTATAAACCAGCCTACCATTTTTTCTGATTTAATTACCAGTCGTTCTAAACCGAGTTTTTGAGCTAGCCATCTCAATTCAAAAGAGAAAAACAGCTCTTTTACTTCATCTGGAATGGTTCCAAATCTATCCTTCATTCGTTCTTCAAACTCGATGAGCTTTTCCATTGATTCTATGCGGTCAAGCTCTTGATATAGGCTCAATCGCTCAGAAACATCATTGACATAATAGTCAGGAATTCTTACCTCATAATCGGTTTCAAAAATACAATCTTCAGAATAAGAGGTCATCTGATCCGTGGTTCTCTCGTTAAATAGGTCTTTGAATTCATCATCTCTAAGCTCTTTCATGGCCTCATTGAGTATTTTTTGATACATCTCAAAACCGATTTCGGAGATAAATCCGCTTTGCTCACCGCCCAGCATATTTCCTGCCCCTCGGATATCTAAATCCTTCATGGCAATATTGAATCCTGATCCCAGATCTGTAAATTGAACGAGCGCCTCAAGCCTCTTTCTAGCTTCTGATGAGAGAAGGCTAAACTTGGGTGCAATTAAATAGCAGAATGCCTTTTTATTGCTTCGTCCAACTCTTCCCCTAAGCTGATGTAAATCACTGAGGCCAAAGTTGTGGGCATTATTGATGATAATCGTGTTGGCATTTGAGATATCAATACCTGATTCAATGATGGTAGTAGCAATTAATACATCATATGCACCCTTGATAAAGTCAAGCATGTTTTTTTCCAAGAGCTTTCCATCCATTTGCCCATGTCCAATACCGACACGAACACCAGGACAAAGTCGTTGAATCATGCCAGCAATTTCTTGAATATTGGCAATGCGATTGTTTACAAAAAACACCTGTCCACCTCTTGAAACTTCATAAGAAATCGCGTCTCTAATCGTTTCTTCATTCAATGATATGATTTCTGTTAAAACAGGCTGTCTATTAGGTGGTGGTGTATTGATAATACTTAAGTCACGAGCTCCCATCAAGGAGAATTGAAGTGTTCTAGGTATTGGTGTAGCCGTTAGGGTAAGGGTGTCCACACTTGTTCTCATTGTTTTAAGCTTGTCTTTAACGGCAACTCCAAATTTTTGCTCTTCGTCGATAATCATTAGGCCTAAATCTTTGAATTTAACCCGGTCCGATACAATGGCGTGGGTCCCGATGAGAATATCAATCTCTCCAGACTTTAGCTTTTGAATCGTTTTTGTGGTTTCTTTTGCACTTTTAAACCGATTGATATAATCGATGTTGCATGGAAATTCACCAAGTCGTTCCTTGAAGCTCCTATAATGCTGCAAAGAGAGAATAGTAGTAGGTACGAGAATAGCCACCTGTTTACTGTCGGCAACAGCTTTAAATGCAGCTCGTATAGCCACCTCTGTTTTTCCAAATCCAACATCTCCGCAGATTAGGCGATCCATAGGTGTTTTGGACTCCATGTCTTTTTTTACAGCTTGTGTCGCCTTGAACTGATCAGGAGTATCCTCAAAAATAAAAGAGGCTTCAAGCTCGTTTTGAAGATAGGTGTCCTCGGCAAAGGAGTAGCCGGGTTGATTTTTTCGCTTGGCGTATAGCTTTATCAAATCAAAAGCGAGCTCTTTTATTTTCTTCTTGGTTTTTGACTTTAGCGTACTCCAAGATTGTGTGCCCAGCTTGTTCATTTTAGGAACTGAGCCTTCTTTACCCGTAAATTTTGATATTCTATGAAGAGAATGAATGCCTACATAGAGCACATCACCATCTTTGTATATCAATCGAATCGCTTCTTGTTTTTTGTTGTTGACATCTATAGTTTCAAGACCAGAGAATTGTCCTACGCCATGATCGATATGGGTCACATAATCGCCTTTTTGTAGATTGTAAATTTCCTTTAGTGTAAGGGCTTGTTTGGCTTTTCTAAACCCTTCTTTAAGTCTAAATCTATGATACCGTTCAAATAGCTGATGATCTGTGTAGCATACAATTTTTAATGTTTTACAAATAAACCCTTCATGTAACGCAGAATTTATAGGAGTGAAGGCAACATCGCCTCCAATATCCTCAAAGATCTGATACAACCTCTCAATCTGCTTGGGTTGATTTGAAAAAATATAGTTTTTGAACTGGTTTTTTTGATTTTTACCTAAATCATCTATAAGTAAATTAAAGTTTTTGTTGAAGCTAGGCTGGGGTAGGAGCTCAAAGTTGATATCAAAGGCATCCTCAAAATAAGAATGAGTGCCCATCTCCACGAGTTTGAGACTTTGAAGATTTAGTACCAAGTCATTATCGTTGATGAATAAATCAGAGGGTACTGTTTTTTTGATTTCTTGGCCCAAAGACTCATAAATTTTATTCGCTTTATCGAATTCGATTTTGAGCGTTTGCTTGGCCCTTTCTACAGAATCAATCCAAATTGTAATGTCTCCATTTAGGTATTGGAAAAAGGAATCCATTCCATCAAGAATCATTTTGCCCTGAATATTCGGAACAATACTAAAAAAGTTATGTGTACTAATGGATAGCTGGTCTGCCGCATCAAAAGTTCGAATGGACTCTACCTCATTTCCAAAAAATTCAATTCTAAATGGGGTATCATTTCCATAGGAGAAGACATCTACAATACCTCCTCGAATTGAAAATTGCCCTGGCTCGTATACATAGTTTACACGGTCAAAATGATAGTCCAGTAGTAATTCGTTGATGAAGTCTAAAGAATAGGTCTTTCCAACTTCAATTTTCATGGTATTGGAAACAAGCTTCTTTTTGGTCAAAACCTTTTCAAATAAGGCCTCGGGATAAGTGATAATCCAGCAGTTATCTTGATTGCTTAGCTTTTTAAGGGCTTCTGTTCTGGCCACTACATTTGCATTATCTACCTCCTCTAATTGATAGGGCACCTTATAGGATGCCGGGTAAAAAACAAGTCTCTGATCCTCAGGATAGATGCCCTGTAAATCATTCAGGAAATAAGCGGCCTCTTCTTTATCGTTTAGAACAAATACATGATGTCCCGGACATTGCTGTGCAACCGCTGATGCAAAAATTCCCTTTGCAGATCCTAGAATGCCTGTCCAATGAATTTTGGATTGATGTAGAGATAGTTTTTGGGCAGAAAGATTTATTTCTGGATGATTTTGTAGATGCTCTAAAAATGAAGTTAAGCTCATATCATTTCAAAAAACCCATCGCTTTTTCAATCATGTTTTTTGATCCAGTGAAAAAGGCGACTCTTTCATGTAATTTCTCAGGTTTAATGTCCATGATTCTGTCAGTTCCAGTGGTTGACATTCCACCCGCCTGTTCCGAGATAAATGCAAGGGGATTACATTCGTATAAAAGTCTTAATCGTCCTTCTGGGGCATTGATGGTACATGGATAGATATAAATCCCTCCTTTTATTAGGTTTCTATGAAAGTCTGCAACTAGGGATCCTATGTATCTTCCAGAATAAGGACTACCGTAATCATTATCTCTGCTTTGACAATATTTGATGTAATCGATAATTTTTGGATTACACTCATTAATATTCCCTTCATTCATGGCATAATACCTTCCTTTAATTGGCATCTTCATATCCGCATGTGACAAGCAAAACTCATCAGTAGAAGGATCCAATGTAAATCCATTTACGCCTTGACCTGAGGTATATACGAGCATGGTTGAGGAACCATAAAGGACGTACCCTGCAGCCACCTGTTCAGTGCCTTTTTGAAGCATATCATCAATAGTAGCCGCTTCGTTTGTAGCAGAAATTCTTTTGTATATAGAGAAAATGGTTCCTATTGATACGTTGACGTCAATATTACTTGAGCCATCAAGTGGGTCAAAAAGTACAACATATTGTCCTGAACGAGATTTGTCGTTATCAAACGATACAAAATCTTCATTTTCTTCTGATGCAATTCCACAAACGGCACCGCCTTTTTCTAATACATCAATGAATGCATTGTCAGCTATTACATCTAATTTTTGTTGTTCCTCCCCTTGAACATTTTGGCCTCCTTGAGCTCCTAAAAAGCCATCAACAAGTCCTGCTCTGCAAACATCTTTACTAACGATTTTACTCGCTTCGGCGAGATCCAATAAAACCTTGGAAAGATCACTTTGATTGTGACCTGAGGATTGTTGAGAATGAAGAAAGTCTTTGAGCGCTGTATATTGAGCCACTTATTCTAGCTAAAAAGAATACTTTGACCGTAGCCTTCTTTGTAAACTGGGTTTACAATTAAAGCGGGAATCAAAGCATCATTTGTAATGATATATTGTTCGTAATTTGATGAAAGGGCGTTTAAGAAACTGTTTCTATTTAGGTTCATAATGGCAATCAAGTCTGCCTCAACAGATACTGCATATTTTACAACCTCTTTATCAAAACCTGATCTAGAAATAATAGAATACTGCATATCCACACCACGATCTTTAAAGAATCTTTTTGCAAAAACGATATTTGATTTTACCTGATGCTTTAAGAAATCATCGGTTTCATCTGGAATAACAACATGAACCTTTGAACCAAAATATTTAGCCAATCGTGAGACGATTGTTAATTTCTGTTTCGTTTCTTTATTTAAGTCCATTGGGACAACGATTGAATCGTATCCTGTTGGCTTAACTAGTTTTTCTTGAACAATGATAAATGGAACAGATGAGTTGGTAACCACCTTTAAAGCGTGACTACCTGTTACGTGCTGCCAACCATGAGCACCATGTGTTCCCATAAAAATAAGCTCAGCTTCGTGTTCTGAAGCAAAATCGCCAATATCTTCGAAAATATTTCCAATTCTTACATTGGCCACAATTTTAACTCCACTTGATGCGTATTTTTCAACAATCGAATCAAGCTTTTGATTGGCTTCGTGAATTTGATTTTCTTTAGAGACCACATGCACTAATTGAACTTCAGCCTTTAGCGGTTTAGCAGTTGCTATGGCATGCTCCAATGCAATATCAGCGACAGGAGTAAAGTCATGTGGGACGATAAATGATTTTTCACTCATGAGTTTTAAATTTTTACAAAGTTAAGACAAACTATCGAAAAATAAGATGAATATTTATCTTTATTTTTGCCTTAAAAACCAATAGGTAAACGAATAAATGCCATTAATAGGAAGGTTATTAAAGACTACTACGGCTTTAAGCTACAGGAAAAACGCGAGAAAAACATTGGGTTACAAACACCAATTAGATGTTTTGAGTTATCTACTGTTAAAATCTAAATCTACTAAATTCGGTATTTATCATCGTTTCCAGGAGGTATTAAACACTTCTAATCAGCTCAAGAAATTTCAAAAAAATGTACCCGTAACTAGCTATGATGAATTTTATGAGAAATGGTTAAAATATTCATTATTAGGAGAAAAAGACAATACATGGAGGGGACGTATAAAATATTATGCGTTGTCCTCAGGAACTACGGGTTCACCAAGTAAAAGGATTCCAATTACCGTTGAGATGATTCGTTCTTTTCAAAAAACCAGCATACGCCAATTATCGTTGTTACATGGATTAGATCTCCCTCAGTCTTTTTTTAATACGAGCCTATTGGCTGTTGGAGGTTCAACAAAGCTCAATTATAAAGAAACCCACGTGGAAGGTGATTTAAGTGGGATATTAAAGAAACACACTTCATTTATTGTTTCCCCGTTCGCCAAGCCAGGTAATCGAATTAGTGGAATGACCGACTGGAATAAGAAGCTTGACATTATGGTTCAGAAAGCACCCAAATGGGATATTGGGATTATTGCTGGAATTCCAAGCTGGTGTTTGATGCTTATGGAAAGAATTGTAGAATATTATAAACTCGACACGATTCATGATATATGGCCCAATCTACATGTTTATGTTCATGGCGGTGTTTTTATGGAGCCGTACCTTGAAAGGTTAAATAAAATTTCTAGGCACAAGATCAATCTTTTGGATACCTATTTGGCAAGTGAAGGATACTTTGGATACCAAAATGAAGGTTCTCGAAAAGGAATGAAATTATTAATGAATAATGGAATCTTTTTTGAATTTATACCCTTTAACTCTGAATATTTTGATGAATCTGGAAAAATAAAGCCAAAAGCTCAAGCTTACACTGTAAGTCAGGTAAAGGAAGGAGTAGATTACGCCCTTGTCATCTCGACTAATGCGGGTCTATGGCGATACCTCATAGGTGATTTGGTGCGCTTTGTGGATACCGAAGAATATGAAATAATAATTACGGGAAGAATTAGACAGTTCTTAAGTCTTTGCGGAGAACATTTGTCATTGGGGAATATCAATCAAGGTTTATTAGAAACAGGGAAGAAGTTTAACATTCAATTCTCGGAATTTACCATTTATGCAGATACTGAAAAGCAATGCCATAGCTGGTTTTTAGGAGCGTCAGATCTACATGTCAATCCAGATGAAATCATGAATTACTTAGATGGAGTTCTTTGTCGATTAAATGATGATTATAAATCAGCAAGAAAGTACAGCCTTGCGATGCCTGAAATAAAAATTGTCAAACCAGAGCTATTCTACAGCTATATGGAAAGTATCGGAAAGATAGGATCTCAAAATAAAATGCCTCGCGTATTAAATAGCGAACAGTCGGAAATGTGGTTGCGCTTTGTTAATGAAGCTTAGAGCTGGTGAAGATTGATTTTTTTCCTGAATTGAATTTAAGGCTAACTTCCACAGATTGTTTATACATACTTGAGAGCTGTCCGAACTCATAATCATAGGACAAGCCAAGACTAAAAGACCCTAGGTCAAAGTATATGGTGGGTATTACTGTTCCGACACTTCTGAAGTAAGTACCAAAAACAAAATACTGGTTACTCATGAGTGAAGTAACTCTCGATGCATTTTTAGTTTTAAGGCGATAAAACAAGCCTACGATCGTTTCATAGTGCTTTCCTTGAATGAATTGCGCAGCACTAACCTCAAGGTTAGATTCAGGCGATAAACCATATCGAGCATTAGCATGGAAGCAAAACTTCATATAAAGCCTGTCATCTACCAAGGAGTTGTATCTCAGCTTGGGTTTGTTCAAATGCTGAATAGAAACACCTCCCTGAAAGCTCATTTCATTACTTGATAGAGTATTTTCATTTTCTTTATTAAACCCATAGGCCATTCCTACACCAGCATCAAGGTGTGAAAAGGATGAAATGCCATTATTTTCTCCAGAATTGACTGTAGGATCAAATTCTGTCCCATTCCATTGATTCATGAAAGAAATTCTAGAAAAATCTGCAGATCTATTGCTAAATGCGGCATGAATTCCAGCAGAAATGGTATGGCTTCTTGCTATTGGCAAAACACCACTAGCAGTAATACCCCCAGTCTTAATACTGAACTTCGAGTCTCCACCAACATCATTCATGAAGTAAACACCAATTCCAGAATAAGCACTTTTTTTACGGGCAACTTTTCCAATTGAAAACTCCGCCATTCCCATACTTGTCATGAATTGCGTGCCAGCACCAAGCCATTGATTTCTATGCTGAAGAGTGATGCGTTCAAACCCTGAAAAAGTTGATGTGGTTGCCGGGTTTATGAGTGTCAAGGATTGGTCCAGTTGTGAATAATGAAAATCCTGAGCCGAGCCCCAAAAACCAATCGTTAAGAACAAAAATAAAAGCCTTTTCATACTATCTAATTAGAGTAATGTTACCAGATAATGTTTCTGACGAACCATCTACATAGGTAACTGTCATAATATATGGATACACTCCTGCATTACAATCCAGTCCTTTTTTGGTGCCATCCCATTTAAATCCTCTCACGTTTGACTCAAACATGATTTTGCCCCATCTGTCGAATATTTTAAACTGAAAACTGGCCACGTCTTGTCCAATAATTATGCTGTAAGCATTATTATCTTCAGGTCCTATATTGTTGGGAGAGAAGCCCGTTGGAATGTGGACGCCGTCAGCGCAATCAGGACTGCTGTCATCAGGATCGCATGGATCTAGAGGGTCACTTCCATTATTGAATTCAGCCCCATCTGTAAGCCCATCACCATCTGTGTCAGGATCATTAGGGTCAGTACCAATTACTTCTTCCTGAGCATCAGTGATGCCATCGCCGTCAGAATCAATATTACATTCTGGAAGAATATCATCAGGGTCACAAGGGTCAAGAGGATCAGTTCCAGAGGTTAATTCATCTCCATCGTTATATCCATCTCCATCGGTATCTGGATTTGTGGGATCTGTACCTGCTGCAATTTCTTCATCATTTGTTAAGCCATCATTGTCTTGATCACAATTTCCAGCATTTGGATTTGGAACACATGGGTCTGTATTGGCCGGGTCTTCTTCATCATTGACACCGTCGCCATCTTGATCATTATTACTTGATTCGAGTGCGTCAATAATGCCGTCGCCATCCGTATCCGTTGGATTATTAGGATCACCTACCTCGACAGAATCATTTTCACCATCACCATCAGTATCTGGATTGGTGGGATCGGTTCCTACGGTTCCCTCAATTTGATCTGTAATACCATCACCATCGGTATCTAAATTCGGATCGTCTATAATAAAGAAGGCAACAATGTCTTCAGGAGCATTAATGACTATGGAATTTGTATCTTCTGTAATAGGAGATCCTAAGGGTCCTGTGGTATATTCCCAATGGTCAAAAACAAATCCAGGTGCGGCTTTGGCTTTAAGATAGGTTTCTATTCCTCCAAAATATTCCGTGGTCCATGGATATACTGGTGCCCAAACAGAGTTCACTTTAATTTCTCCTGAATTTGCAGGATTTACATCAAATGTGGTTGCATGTGGACCATTTAAATCATAACAATCGATTAAACCCTGCTCTAGAGCTAAGCATCTGTCGTTAATAAAATCTCTAAGGGTTTGAACTTGATTTTCCCAATCAGGAACAGAACCACCCCATTTAGCACATTGACCTGGCATTTCAGGTGTGATTTCATTAACCATACTATCCAAAAGGAACAACATAGAGTCACAAGAAAAATAGGTATTTACTAGGTCGATATATCTTGTCACATAATATTGCTCTACAACAGGATTTTCTGAAATTAATTTCTCCAATATATCTGTATGCCCTTGTCCTCCTGGGTCAGGTAGGTTTTCAGCGTTACAAGGGTCAGCATTTGCTGAAACATCAGGAATCCCTGTGTAATTGATGTAATGCCCGAACGTAGCATCCATATCCCACAGTACATATCTCCATTTCTTTTTGTCTCCCAATGGATCTGTTCCATGCCACCATGCGGTGTTCCAATTCAACCAGTCCATATTCACTACATAAGAATTGAACATGAAATAATCACATAATGATTTCCAATTTAGTTTGTCATCTACATAATCAAAATCTGGGCCTGCAGACATGTTATTATTTAAAATATAATTTGTTAGATTATCCCAATTTGGTTGAGCATTAGGAGCACCGTAATCTTGCCAAGTTCCTCCCCAAGTTTTTAAATATTCCAAGTGAAATTTGTCTTGATCATAATAGTAATTTGTATAATCGTGATCATCTGCTTTTTCCCTTATCTCATAGACACCCCAATATTCTCCATTCAGATATAGTATGCAGGACCTTGATGTTCTTTCGTCCAATCTCATTTTGGCTTTTATAGACAGCATATGAATAAATGCGTCACGAATATGTGCACCATCTTCAAAAGGATAATTGTCACTTGCCGCAGGCTTAAGAATGAGTCTTTGAAAATCGTTACGAGTTTTTTCAGGGAATATTTGATGATCGATATCCCCATTATAACCGAATTGATCTCTCATGATAAAATCAAATCCGCGCTGAGGATAGCTCCATGAGTCATTTCCGTGCTTATTGAAATCGCCCTCTCCCTCATCAATAAATATTCCACCTAGCTCGAACAGCTCAAATGCACCAATTTTATTTTGGCTTCCTCCCCATCCACCACCTTGGTTTCCATTCGCAACAAGGTCATACACCTCATCACTACATACGGATACGATGGGTAAGCCATGTGTCACATTGATAAAATAGGAATTGGTTTCAGTAAAAGACGGGAGATTTGTTCCAAAAGCAATAGCACGAACCACCTGAGTGTTCGCCACATTAATTGGGCCAGAGTACAGTGTGGATCCAGCAGTGGGTTCAGAGCCATCTGTTGTATATCTAATTTGGGCTGAGGCATCGGCACAGCTCATACTTAAGTTTATTCCCGAGGGATAATACCCTGCTTCTTGATCAAAAACTGGAGTCGGTGTATAAAAATCTTGGGCGCCTGTATTTGATGAGTTTGGGGTGGGGTTTGTAAAAAGCTTAAAATCTGCGGCTCCATCTGTAGATCTACCAACAGAATGGTCTGTCTTGGTGTAATGAACGATTTTAAATGAATCCACAACGTTTCCAAAATTATTGGATAAAATGACCCAATCTCCTTCTGTTTGAGACAGCTTAAAGCTCGTGTGTATTTCTCCTCCTTGTACAACATCTCGTGAGCTACAAAAAAGTAAAAGATGATCATTTGCATTTAGCGATGCCGCAGGGAATTGCCATTTTAAAAGATTTCCTGACCTATCAGAAAGGTACCAATCAGTAAGATCTACTGTTGCGCCTGATGGATTATATAGTTCAACCCAATCTTCATTGTCATTAAAAGCATCGGTAACTCCAGTCATGTTTGAGGCAGAGTACTCGTTAATTAATACCTGACTTGTAACGCTCAGGGAAATCAAGAATGAAGAGATGAGAATAATAAATTTCATAGCTAGTTTAAGTAATATTGGCTCAAGATAAAATAAATTTAACCTGTGTGATACCCCATAGACGACAAATTATCAACGAAGTTGTATCTTTACGAGATAAAATTTAAACATGACAAATAAAATTAATCTAATTCTGCCAATTTTCATTTTATTAATGGTGTTTTCTTCTTGTAGAAAAGTAGAAGGGCCAGGAGGAAGTGTAACTATTAAGGGAGTTGTTATGGAGAGAAACCATGTAGGCACAAGTGTTTTTGAATACCCTGCGGCTGACCAAGATGTATATTTAATTTACGGTAATGAAAATTCGTTTTATGATGATGATTTGAAAACGAGCTTCGACGGAAGCTTTGAATTTAGATATCTCCAAAAAGGAAACTATCAAGTCTTTGCATACCAGGATAACCCATCTGTAGCCAGTGGAACGGATGAAGTTTTGATACCTGTTAATGCAAGTGAAAACAATCAAGTCATTACTTTGGATACGATATATATTGATAAATATTAATGAGAATACTAGCTGTTATTTTCTTTCTAATCGCTTTTTCCTTTAATGGAAAAGCTCAATCTTTTGAAACTTGGACTAGTGCTGGTGCGAAGTATAAGCTCAGTAAAAAGATTCATTTTTCAGGAAGCTTTTCAAGTAGGTTTAGAGAATTTAAAGCGAGAACTATGTTTCCTGAGCTTACTGTAAAATATAAAGTCTTAAAATGGATGCACCTTTCTGTGGATTATCGCTATGTTTCAAAACGGGAGAATAATGGCAATTACATCGGAGCGAATAGAATTAATTTCAATACAAAATTGAAAAACAATTGGAACCGATTGGCTTATGGTATCAGAATGCGTTATCAAATGAGCTCGGATGGAGGTTCGGCAGGGACGTATAATTCAGATTTTGACAGGGCCTTGCGATTGAAGCCAGGAGTCTCTTATGATATAAAAAAATCAATTTTTACTCCAACTGCTAGTATAGAATGCTTTTATAATCCAGGTTCAGGAATCTTTGGTAATCGAATTGATAAGATGAGGTATTCGATAGGTACGGATCTCGAATTAGATGGTCCTCATTCAATAAGTATATTCACGCGAATTGACCATAAAATATACGACAATGATCCTGCAAAATTTATTTTAGGAGTTAATTATCAATTGAATCTCAATGCCGTTTTATCGGGCAAATCTAAGAAAGGAGAGCTCTAAAATTAATCTTCAATATCGTTTAAATAGCGTTCCTAGGAGAGTATGTTCGTTTCTTTTCCGAATTGTTTGAAAGATATTGCCACTGCAATTGCGGCAAGAACGACCATAACTGAAAAGCTTAAAGTAAGTAGTGAATAATCAATCGTTCCCCCTATGAGCCCTTTCGTGGTAAGGACAATGTTTAATATAGGGATTAATGCGGTTTGGACGTTCAGCTCAATGCCAGGAAACAATCCAGCCATTGCAGGTAATAATACAATGATATTCAACGGAGCTATAATACTTTGAGCTTCCTTAAATGTTTTGGTATAAACCGCGATGGGAATCATAATACCAGCAAAAAACACAGTGAGCGGGAGCAAGAGTAGAAATAGCTTTAACACAAAACCCAGGCTTAAGATTTGATTGATTACTTTCATTATTTCGGGGTCGGGGATGATGTCCAGAAAATTGATTGATAGAAATAATCCAAGTAATGCAAAGAATGAAGCCATAAGTCCGGATAAAATAATAACAAGCATTTTACCCACTAGGAATTTCCACCTGCTAACTGGCGTTGTCAGCAAAGTTTCAATGGTACCTCTCTCTTTTTCTCCAGTGAACAAATCAATAGCGGGATACATGCAGCCCATGAATCCAAATGCGATAAAAATATAGGGTAAAAACCCGCCAATAAGCTCACCTATCATTTTTTGATTGCTTGCACTGTTTTCATAAATAACTTCAAAAGGGGTTATTTTTTGTTCATCAATGTTTAGTGTTTCATATCGTTTTAGACGCTCCTCTTCTTCAATAATTTGCACGTATTTTTGCGCACGTTGTTCATAGCCTATATTTGTTTTATCAAATGAACAAATGAGTGTAGTGGCTTCCATACTATTGATTTTTTCCGAAATTTCTTCGTCGTAAATAAAAATCAGGTCTAGCTTTTCTTCGTTAAGATCCTTTCTCATTTTTATAGAGTCTCCGTGATAGGGAATAAGCGTTTTTGGACCAAACGAATTTGGAATGTCATTTAGCTTATTGGCTAAGTAGTCATCTTGTTCTCCAAGGATTCCAATTTTGAAAGTTTTATTTTCAACGGAATCTTCAAACGAAGAAGAGACGCCTACCACAACATTCAATATAAGTGGGAAAATGAGGATGGGAATAACAAGCATCATGATTAAAGTTCGCTTGTCGCGCAATGTTTCTTTTAGCTCTTTTTTAAAAATGTTAAATATCATTTTTTAAGATTGGACGGTTTTAATAAATTCTCCTGTAAGGCTTTTTTCGGTCATATTATTTCTAAAGTCTTTCATGCTTCCTTGGTATTTCATTTCTCCTTTATGAATAATCGCCATTTTGTCACACAAAAGATCAACTTCACCCATAATATGACTTGAAAATATTACTGTTTTGTTTTGATCTTTACAATCTCTAATGAGCTGGATAATACTTTCAGCAGTGATCACGTCTAAACCACTTGTGGGTTCATCAAAAATGACTATTTCAGGATCGTGGATCATAGTTCTACAAATGGACACCTTTTGCTTCATTCCTGTGCTGAGCTTACCAATCTTTTTGAAGGCAAATTCGTTCATATCTAACAAGTCAAACAAATATCTTTTCCTTTCATTCCGCAGCTGAGTTGGAACGCCATAAAGTGAGGCGAAATAATCAATCAGTTCATGTGCGTTCAATCTTGCATATAAACCTGTCGAGCCTGTTAAGAATCCGATTTTTCTTCTAGCTTCGCTGGGGTCAGTAACAGCATTTACTCCACCTATTTCGATTGATCCTGAGGTGGGGCTTATTACCGTAGAAAGCATGCGGAGAGTCGTTGTTTTTCCAGCTCCATTGGGTCCTAGTAATGAAAAAATTTCTCCTGGTTTGCACTCAAAGCTGATGTCTTTTACTGCAAAGGCAAATTTGTCATTTGTATTGCGTTCTTTTTTTTGCTCTTTGTTTAAAGAAAATTGTTTTGAAATATGTTCAACTTTTATCATTGCTTTAGTCTTCGATCTTCCATAGAAATCGCTTTATTTTTGTTGGCCAACTGACCACATGCGGCATCAATGTCTTTCCCTCTGCTTCTTCGAACATTTACAATCATATTTAGTGATTCAAGAAATGAAGCGAATTGGTCCACTTTATCCTCTTGAGCTTGCTTGAAAGGTTCTCCATCAATTGGATTGTACTCAATTATATTAATCTTACAGGGGACACATTTTGCAAATTCTGCCAATTCGCGAGCATCAGAAAGCTCATCATTAAATCCATCAAAAATGATGTACTCGAACGTAACTCTCGAATTGGTTTTTTCATAGAAATATTCAAGGGCTTCACGCAAAGAGTCCAGATTATTAGATTCATTAATATCCATAATCTTATTTCGCTTTTCGTCATTGGCGGCGTGAAGCGATAAAGCCAGATTGAATCGAACTTCATCATCACCAAGCTTTTTAATCATTTTTGAAATGCCAGCAGTGGACACAGTAATTCTTTTAGGGGACATTCCCAGGCCCTCATCTGAACAAATCCAATCTATGGAGCTTAATACATTTTTATAATTCAACAAGGGTTCTCCCATACCCATGTAAACAATATTTGAAAGAGATTTTTGATACTGATTATTGGCCTCGCTTCTTAAATGAAAGACCTGATCATATATTTCTCCTGCTGTGAGGTTTCGCAGTAATTTAAGGCGGCCCGTAGCACAAAAAGTACATGCTAGGCTGCAGCCTACTTGTGACGAAATACAGGCTGTCATTCTTTTTTTTGTCGGAATGAGGACTCCTTCTACGATACTTTTTTCATCAACCTCAAAAGCACACTTTATGGTTTTGTCTTTGCTGATTTGCTGATCCTTTAAAGAGACCTTATTTATGATGAATTGTTCGTCTAAAAATTCCTGCAGATTTTTACCGATATTTTTCATTTCCTGAAAGGAACCTACATTCTTTTTCCATAGCCAATCCATAATTTGTTTGGCACGAAATGAAGGAAAATCATTTGATTTTAAATGTTCAGCTAATTCTTGAATCGAGAGTTCTCTAATTAGCTTGGCTTTTGAATTCATAATTTAACGATTCAGCATCACTGGCATGACCAGCATAAGGACATCTTCATTTTCAGATGTTTTGGTTATTGGTGTTAATATACCCGCTCGACTAGGCTCACTCATAGCGAGTTGAACCTCATCAGAATCTAAATTGTTTAACATTTCTATAATAAAACGTGAATTAAATCCGATTTCTAAATCGTCGCCATCATAATTACAAGTAAGCCTTTCGTTTGAAGCATTGGCAAAATCTGCATCTTCTGCTGATAAATTCAGCTCAGCCCCAGCAAGCTTTAACTTGATTTGGTGTGTAGTTTTATTCGCAGAAATTGACACCCTTTTAATAGAATTTAGAAGCTGCAAACGATCAATAGTCAACACATTTGGATTCTCCTTTGGTATGACTGCTTCATAATTTGGATATTTGCCATCAATCAGTCTACATACAAGTACCATTTCATTGAATTTAAAAACGGCATTTGATTGATTGTATTCCAGGGTAATTTCTTCATTCCCAGACAAATTTGCTTTGAGCATATTTAGTGGTTTTTTGGGAAGTATGAAGTCAGAGCTATCTGTAGATGTGGCATCATTACGTTTGTATCTAACCAACTTGTGTGCATCTGTGGCAACAAATATAATTTCGTTTTCAGAAAATTGACAGTATACGCCTGACATTGCTGGGCGGAGGTCATCATTTCCTGCCGCAAATAAGGTCCTGTTGATGGCATTTGAAACGATTTCTCCAGAAATCTTAATCGTACTTTGGTTTTCAATTTTTGGCAGCTTTGGAAATTCCTCGCCATTAAAACCAGACATTTCAGACCTTCCATTATCATAGGCAATCACAATTTGGTGTTTGTCGCCAATGACCTTAAAAGTACATGGCTGATCTGGAAGACTTTTTAGAATTTCCAACACCAATTTGGCAGGTACAGCTATCGAACTATCCTCCTCTGATTGTACTTCGAGTGAAGTGATCATAGTGGTTTCCAAATCAGTTGCTGAAATAGTGAGCTTATTTCCCTTAATAGAGAATA
>JBELDA010000010.1:0-21319 GCA_042094515.1 Crocinitomicaceae bacterium | reverse complement strand
GTGGTTTCCAAATCAGTTGCTGAAATAGTGAGCTTATTTCCCTTAATAGAGAATAAAAAATTATCTAAAATAGGAAGAGTGTTACTCGTATTTAGTACTCCTGAAATATTTTGCAAGTGACGTAAAAGTGTTGCGCTCGAAACAATAAAATTCATTGACAGATCATTTTATACAAAAATAACAATTCAGATGAGATAATTGGACAGTCAAATTACTAGATTTCAAGAACGGTATTCAGAATCAAAGTAAGTTCTTAGGAATACCTTAAAAGCAACCCTTGTAATAATCGTTAAAGCAAGGTTTTTACTAGTTGACTTGACCTTAATATCGAGATCCACGATGTATAATAGGTGGTCAATATTTTTAGGATGTATAGAGCGATTGAGAAGGTCTTCCAGTTGAATAGTTGTTTGACACTTCTCCAATGAATCAATTTTTAGTGTAATTCCACTCAATCCAAAATCCTTATAAACTTGATCTAAGGTTTTCTTTCGAAATTTCCCCTCATTCCAAAAATTGTCCATAAGATGCCTGAATTGTTCATTTTCTATGCTCGGTTTTTGATTATTCAATGTATCTTCATCTTTTATTCGTTAGACAAAAATAATAGGAATGCTGAATGATAATCTTAAAGAAAAATGTGAAAGGCTCATTATTGATTCTAAACGGACTATTTCTGCAGAACGTAAGGTCATCTTAAACGAGTTGGCTTCATGTTTGAAGAATGAAATATCGCTTGCGGAATCAAATGGTGATTTGGTGTCGGTTGTCTACCTATGTACCCATAATTCTAGAAGAAGTCATTTTGCTCAGGTTTGGGGACATATTGCATCGATATTTTTCCAGGTGAATAACCTGAAAACATACTCAGGAGGGACCGTGGCCACGGAATGCCATCCGAATACGATAGCGGCCCTAAAACAGATCGGATTTGATATAAAATGTGATGATTTGTCTGTTGGGAATCCTCTATATCATGTATATTATAATGAGCGAGAATTTATCGAATGTTATTCTAAGGCAAACACAGATGATTCTGTACCTCAGACTGATTTTATCGCGGTGATGACTTGTTCCGATTCGGACGACAATTGTCCATTGGTTCCAGGGGCGAAAAAAAGGTATTCAACCACATATGATGACCCTAAGGAATTTGATGCGACGGCCAACCCTATTTCTCATTATGTAGAAAGGAGTCTTCAGATTGCTACGGAAATTTTATATACATTTCAGCAACTTTCCAAATAAATCATTTTACTCCTTTAAAAATATTCCAGAACTTACTATCGGGAATAGGAGCCATAATAGTGATCTCTTCTTGAGAAGTTGGATGATTGAATTTTAGCTTCCTTGAGTGTAGGCAGATAGACCCATCTTGATTTGATCTTTTTCCTCCGTACTTTAAATCTCCCTTAACGCAGCATCCAATACTTGAAAATTGTGCCCTGATTTGATGATGGCGACCAGTTTCTAATTCAACCTGAACCAAATGATATCGGTCTGAAGAGCTAAGTATATGATATTTTAATATGGCCTCTTTTGACCCTTTAACATCTTTATTTGAAACATAGCTTTTATTCTGTTTTTCATTTTTTTTCAAATAATGAACAAGTGTTCCTTTTTCCTGGGGAGGTTTGTTTTCTAGGATTGCCCAGTATATTTTGGTGGTTAATTTATCTCTAAACTGTTTGTTCATTCGCTCAAGGCCTTTGCTTGTTCTAGCAAATAAAATAACACCACTTGTGGGTCGGTCCAATCGGTGAATTACCCCACAAAAGACATTTCCAGGCTTGTTGTATTTTTCTTTTAGATAAGCTTTTATTTCATCTGGCATTGAGGCATCTCCTGTTCGGTCGCCTTGAACAATTTCAGAAGAACTTTTATTGACAGCAATGAGATGATTGTCCTCGTATAAAATTCGAGAAGAAATCATACTAATGTGATTTAGTTTTTAAAAAAGATTTATTTCGTAAGTATGCCAATAGGCTATAACCAACAAAAGTTAGGGCCGTCATCCAAATCCAATTTGGAATGTCTCCTAGGCCATCTCCTTGTGCATATGAATGTAGCCCCACCAACACGAAGTTTACACCGAAGAAAGTAAATAGAATGGCCGAATAGCCCCAGAAAGATACCAGGTTAAAAACAAATTTACTATTCAAGCCAGGAATAAATCGAAGGTGAAGAATGACGGCATATACCAGAACAGAAACCAATGCCCAGGTTTCTTTAGGGTCCCAGCCCCAATATCTACCCCATGATTCATTGGCCCAGATCCCACCCAGAAATGTGCCTATCGTGAGCATGAAGACACCAATGGTCATGGTCATCTCAGATATGTAGGTGAGCTCTGTAATATTGGTAGATATAGTTTTAGCCGTTTTGGGCGTTCTGAATATATAAAGTGTTAGGTTTAAAAACCCAAGAATACATGCCAGACCTAAAAATCCGTAGCTTCCTGTAATAACCGCAACATGTATCATGAGCCAGTAGGATTTTAATACCGGTTGTAATGGTGTAATTTCAGGATCTAAAAGGTTGAGCTCGGTAACAAAAATCATTAATGAAGCCAAAACAGCTGTGCCAGCAATTACAACTGCATTTTTTCTCGAAAATAGAAACCCTGCAAGCATGGTTACCCAAGCAATGAATACAACAGCTTCATACCCGTTGCTCCACGGGACATGTCCAGAAACGAGCCACCTTACGATAAGGCCTCCAGCGTGAAATGCGAAAACAAAAATTAAAAGCACAAACAGTCCTTTTCTTATGTAATCGAAGCTTTTGATTAAGCTCTGTTTATTTGAAACAAAAATTTGCACAAAAAACAGGATCAACATTAAAAGTCCAATCATTCCATATGCTTGGTATGTTTTTTTAAACACCTCCCACTTGTTGTATTGAACTTCTATGTTTAGCAGATTCTCACTTGGAATGATTTTGCCAGCAACTTTTCGCTGCTCTGATTTTAGTTGAGCGAGTAGCTTGTTGCACTCTTTATAGTTTTTATTCGTGGAGACATTGTATAGGCTTCCTAAATATTCTAATGTTAGTCTTGAAATTGTTGAATCTTTTCCATTAACCAGATTTATATCCATAGGATTCGACCAGCTATTGTTTGAGTCATTTTTTAAAGGAATAACCTTTAAATAAACACCTAAATAAATGTTTTGTGCAATTTGGAACTTTTCATGAAGCTTAATGATTTTCTTGTCAAATTCATCTCTATCTGATTCTGGTCTTTGGAAAGCTTTTCGGTATTGCTCTTCCCAATTAAAAACCGGATTCCCAAACTGATCTATATGGGAAATAGAACGATAACTTTGATGCTTATTTAGTTTAAGTCTTTTTTGTAAAACTGAAGGAATATAAATAGTATTTTGTTTTTTCCAATATTCAGCATAAAGCAGCATACTGACAATTGACTGAACAGCATTGTAGCTCTTAGACTTGTGATCGAGAATGTTTTCCCGATAAGTTTTTCTTAAAAGCTGATCGCACATAGTATGAATAGGTACAATCCTGCCTTCGAAGCTTTGAACCGGTAGGGTGGCCAGCTTATCAGAGTGCTCTTCGGAAATAACATGGAAGGTTTCCCCTCTGATAATTTGGTTTTCATTTTGATGGTTGTGTCCATCATTTTTATGATGTTCTTGTGCCTGAATTCCACCACTTATTGAAGATAGCATAACAAACAGAAGCATGCTCTTCATTTGATTATTCTTTTGTTTTAATTTTTTGAGTTTGTTATTTAGATCACGAAACCTTCCTGCCGGGACAATGATCGATAGAATCATTCCTATAGCCATCAACAAGTAACCTAAATAAGTGATATTTGTTCCCCAATAATCATGATTCACACTCAATACTGTCCCTTCCTCATTAATTGGAGTTTTTGGGTCATCTAAGGTGTAACTCGATTGAAAGAATCTATATCCTTTATAGTCCAATACGTGGTTCATGAATATGCGCTTATTTATTTTTTTCTTGTCAGCAGAATCAAGAAGTGTAATTTCACTTGCAAAGGATGAAGGGGATTCTGTTCCAGGATAATTTTCAAGCTGAAAGTCACGACAAGTGACCTTAAAAGGAATAGGTTTTCGAATTGATCCATATTCAAGCTGGTATTCGAGTCCATTCATGGATAATGTTTTCGGGGAAGAAATCTTTCCCATGCCTCCTTCTAATGTTACCATTTTTGAAGTTTTACCATCGCTCACTTTTACCGTTAAATAATCGGCTCCTCTATTTTTATTTCCTGAAGGTAATAAGGCCTTTTTAGCGTTGTATAGAATATTCTTAACGACGAACTGACTGTTTCCTACTTGGTATAAGGTTGTTGTTTTTAGCTCATGCCAATTATTTAATTCATAAGTATTAAATAAGGAATCAGCGGGTTCAATTCCTGTTTTTCGAGCTTCTCTCATTTTTGCCATTTCAAGAGACCGAATGGGGAAATTTGCACTCCATTCAATAGTCTCATTTCGCTTTCGCATTTTTATGCCGTTAGATGAAATTTGATTCTCAAACCCAAGAGGAACATTACCAATTAATATAAAACTCGCCTCATCTATATAGTTCGATTGCATTCCCTCTGTAACTATATCTAAAACAATTGAATTTTTATACTTTTTATTAATTTGAAATGAATCTACTCTCTTACTCTGAAAATTTTCGTATTCAATGGTAATCTCCTTTTTATCAAATTCTATTTCATCAGAGAAATGATTTCCAAATCCATGAGTTACTTCTGACAGATAATGCTGGGTTCCTATTACTTTCGTTTTTCCTGTTTTTTTGTTTTTAACTTTAACAAGCAAATGAGGATCAGCGGTATATATAAAATCACTTGTTTCGCCTTCTCGAATTACCATGACTCCTTCAAAACTAAATTGGCGTGTAATTCCAGCTCCCAACATAATAAGTAAGAATGCGATGTGGAAGGAAAAAATGGCAATTTTTTCCTTTCTGTACATTCTATAAACGAATATGTTGGAAATCAAATTAAGGCTTAGAAAAACGAGTAGAGCAGTGAACCAATTCGCATTGTAAACCAGTATTTTTGCCGCTTGAATTCCATATTTCGATTCTATAAAAGTGGCTGTGCCAATTCCCAAAAGAAAAAGGACAAGACCTACGGTCATGGTTTTCATTGAAAAGACTTTAGCTATTAACTTATCTATGGTTTTTTCTGTCATAATAGACTGCAAAAATAGTTAAAGATTTATGAATGGCTCTTGAATAAATTAGTAATGCGTTCTGTTGGCTCTTTAGATTAATAAAAACACATTATTTAATGATATGTTTTAGGACCTTCTGATTGTTATTATTTGTAATCCTAATCATGTAAACTCCTTTTTTGAATTCTGAAGCGTCAATAACGAATAGATTAATCCCGTCTTTAAGGTTTATGAGGTCCCTTGAAATTATTTTTCCTTGGAAATCGTAATAGTCAACTTGCGTTTCACCGAAAAATTTACTGTCATTAATGATTAAATTAAAGCTGTTTGAGCTTGGGTTTGGGTGTGTGGTAATGTAGGAATTGAGGCTAGAACAACCTGAGTGAATTGGTCCAAAAACTTCAGTCTTCCCATCAATATCATATTGAATGAGTTTATAATAACAGTCATGTACATCTTCATCAAGATGCGAATAAATGATTTCAGAATTACTGAAGCCAGCAGCAGGCTCAGAATGTATTGATTCCCATGTAAAACCGTCTCTAGATTTTGACAACTCAAAATGACTTGAGTTGTATTCAGATTGTGTTGTCCAAGAAACCTGAATCACATCATCATCACAATGGGTAGTGAAGCTACTCAGTTCAACAGGGAGAGGTATTCCCGTTCCTCCTCCAAAACCCCAATTGCTCCAACCCGATGCTCCAATTCTTTTCACGATTGGGTCAGAAACAGTTCCTGTATTGTCTACATGAGTTCCTGAAACACCCCAAGGGTTTGATCCTACTCGTTTTAATGCTGTTACATGACAATCATCAACCAAGCTCAATATACCTTCTCCTTCAATGGTAATATTGTATGCTTTGTTTTCAGTAGTAGTAATGCCATCATTTGGAGTCATTTCCCAGTAACCGTTATCAGTATCAGCGATAAGAAACGAACCATTACAATTGGTACTTATCGTATCATTACCTAAGTTGTAGCCCATAGCTGAATTTACCCATTCTGCCTTAACGGACCCCCCATCAGTAGCTTCCGTATATTCAACTGTTACAAATCTCTTTTGAGTTCCATTTTTAGATAAAGGATACAAACCAGACGAACTACCCGAATTGGTGCCCGAAAACCATCTTTTAAGTATCCCATCAATATATCCATTTTGGTAATCTAAATTACCGATGCTAGTTGTGGATGCTCCGATAGAAATAGTGTTACTGTATGTGTTAATGTTTCCACTTTGCATGGTCAAGGTCTCTGATATGACAATGTTATCCAAGATATTTAACGATCCGCTAGTAGACACATTGTTTGTGAGACTACCGATAGTTGTAGAAGGTATATTTGTGACAGAAATGGAAGAATTATTATTTGTAAATTCTATTGTGCTTGAAGAAGTGTTGATGATTTTTGTACCAGTAAGTTCGTAATGATCATTAAACGAACTGGCTTTTAATTCAGTGTATCCATTCAGTGTTAAATTACCAAGTCCATTAAAGACATCCGATTCATCAAAAAACCTGAGTGTTCCATCAATTATAACCGCGCCAGGGATTCCGGTGTCATCATTAGTCCTGAAGGTAGCATTCAACGTGACATCAGCTCCAGCGTTTATTTTAAGACTACTTGTTTCAGTACCACTACCAATCATTCGAAAAGAGCCTGTCCCCGAAATAAGCTGAGGATCGGTTCCATTTAACACGACACTCAAGTTGCACACATTACTTCCCCCATCCGTAGACATAAAGCCATTGTTTGTGAAATCGCCACCAATTTGTATCGTATTTGACCAGTTTAGAGGCCAGTCAATGTTTCTCAGGCTAGCATTTGATTGAATAATTAAGTTGTCCTGTATCGTTAGGGTTTTATCTCCGATATTTCCAGGAGAAAGATTTGCGTTTTCAGCAATTTCAATACTGAATACATCTATATCCTGATCAAAGATCAAACAATTTTGATTATTGAAACCTCCTTGATAAGCTTGTACGTATACAATGGCAGAACCATCATTTGGAGGAACATTCCCACATTCCCATGTGGAAGGGTTTGACCATGATAAATATCCTGAACTGTAGTTCACCGTTGAATAATAATTGGGAGAGCCAGAAAGATCAGTTGAGCTAATTACAGTAGTTAAGGTTTCTCCGCTCGTCAGGCCGTTAATAGTGCCTGTACCTCCTGTTCGAGTAATATTTCCAGATGAAGCACCATTAATTGCTCTAATCTCAAGACCTATTATGGTCATCTTGTCATTTTTATTTACCTGAATACAATCATACTCAATTGTAATAGTTGTAGCCGTACAATTAAAACTTACTATCGATAAGTTGCCTCCAAAATTCACGACAGCAAATCCAGTCCCTGGTCTAAATTCAAAATCTGAAGGAGCAGACAACTCAAGAGTTTTTGGGTTGGCGCCAGCTGCGGAAAAATCATCCCTGACATTTTCAATAATTACAATGTTATCGAGAGCATGATAGTTGGAAGGGAAGGAGCAAGCTCCAAAGGAAAGGGTGGGTTTTGATACTGTAACTTGACCATAGCTATCCTGGCTCGTCGTAATTTGAAAAATCGCAACAAGTAAAAAGTAACACAACTGAACTTTTAAAGACCTGTTAGTCAATGTGTTGTAAGAGTTTCGCGTAGTTTAATCGCTATAGTTTATGCAAAAATACGAAATTTCCTTTATCTAAAATAATGTATTTATTCTTAATTCAACATGAAATTGTTTAAAATGAAATATTGAGATTTTTGTAATTCGGAGCACACTAAAGTTCATAAAATTCATTTGATTTATGTGTCCCTTTATTTATGAGGAAAATTATTTTTTTTTCAACGTACGATTTCCTATCTTAGCGGGCTATTAAATTTAACTCTTATTCATATGTATGGCCTTGTAAACAAAGCGATTAAAGATTTGGTAACCGAAAACCACGGCGATGAGGCCTGGCAAAAAGTTTGTGAAATTGCTGAATTCCATGAAGGTGACTTCATTAGTATGAGTCCTTATCCTGATAAATTAACCTTTACACTTGTAGGAGCTGTGTCTCAGGTATTGAAGGCTGATGCCAAAGATGTATTAGAAGCATTTGGTGAATATTGGATTTTATATACTGCGGACCAAGGCTATGGAAATCTTATGGATCTAACAGGAGGGAATTTTGTTGATTTCTTGGGAAATTTGGATATGCTGCACCATAGAATAAGCAATATGATGCCTGAATTAAGACCTCCCATGTTTAGCACTAGAAATGAAACCGAGAATTCTGTTGAATTAGAGTACCGTTCGCACAGAGATGGTTTAATCCCTATGTTGTATGGTCTAATTAGAGGATTGGGAAAAAGGTTCGAGATAGAGGTGCAGGTAGAACAAATAGCGGAAAAATCGGATGACAATGATGCTCATGTATTTAAAATTACTTGGTAATTTTTTGACCAGTTTAATAGATAACTGTTGAGCCAATGAAAAATAGCCTTTCCCATAAAAACAGCTACAAGGATTTTGATGAAATAGCTGATTTGCTGAAAAACATGTGTAAAGTTGATGCGGTATGCATTCATGCTTTTGAGTTCGGAGATTTGGTATTGGCCTCAAAAAAGACATTTAAGCAGTCCTTTAAAACAAATCTAAAGCCTATATTGGAAAAGGTTTGCTCTTCAGGAAGCGACACAGTTATTGAAGATGTTTCAGGATTTATAAATACGCCATCGAAAACATCGGATTTCCAGTTTTACATGGGATTCCCTGTAAAGGATAACGACCAGCAGCTAGTAGGAGTTATCAGTTTGACCCATAAAAATGCTATCAAACTAAATCCAACTATAAGTAAGGCACTAGAGGTTTTATTAAAAAGTGTTTTATTAATCTACGAAAGACAAGAATTCGATGGGATTAAAAAAGGCGGCCTAAATCAAATGTTGGAATTGAACAATGGTTTTTACCTGAGAATTACAAAGGAATTAACGATAAGAGGAATAGGACCAAATTTCGCACTCTCAATTCCACAAATGAAAGTTGGTGAAAAGCTTTCAAATTTTTTAGTCTATCAAAATATAAATGATTTTGATGATCTTTTTAAGCTTAAAAAGTCAAATAGGGGAGTACACTTTTTTAATAATCATGAAAACTCTCAACGATATAAATTCTCTTTTCTTTTTTTTGAGAATGAAATGGTTATTGCAGCCTCGCCAATTATCAATGCCAAATACACTCTAAAAAATTATGGTTTAAAATTAAATGATTTTTCTAAACACGATTACATTGCTGAGTTTATGTTTTTACAGCAGACATCTGAAAGAAGCTTGGCTGAAGCAAGGGCTATTTCAGATAATTTGGTGAAAAAGAATATTGAATTAAAACAGGCTCAAAAAGAGATTGGTAAACTTTCAAAGTTTCCATCTGAAAATCCAAATCCAATTCTTCGACTTTCTAAGAGTTTAGATGTAGTTTATACGAACTTGGCTAGTCAAAAAAAGTTTAATTCAGATTTTGGCATAAAGGATGATTTGCTTTCAGATAAGTCACTTCGGACTTATCTTAAAAAGGCAATTAAATCAAATAAACCTGAAACGTATATTGAAAACAGAAATAACAGATATTATTCCTTGACTTTGATATATGTTAAGGAATTCGAATACATTAATATTTATGCAGCCAATATTACCAACTTTATAAAAAAAGTAAATCAAAATGAGCAAATCCTCATTCGTTTAAAAGATGAAATTCAGTCTCAAAAAGAGTTTTATGAATTTATTTTAAATAATTTACCTGCTGACGTTGCTGTTTTTGATAAGCAGCATAAGTATGTCTTCATTAATCCAAAAGGAATAAAGGATAAGAAGGTCAGAGATTTTATGATTGGAAAAGATGATTTTGAATATGCAAAACTCAGAGGTATTCCCGAAGATAAAGCAATAAAAAGGAGAAAGGTCTTTAACTCAATAATAAGAAAAAAAACATTTTTAAATTGGACCGATGAATTTCTCGATAAAAATGGTCAACGAGAAGTTGTCCACAGAACAATGGGTCCTTTATTTGATGATAAAGGAAAAATTAGGTATGTGATTGGATATGGAACGGATATCACTAAACGGGTTGTTGCTGAGGAAGAAAACATTAAATTATCACTTGTAGCGAAAAACACGAATAACGGGGTTTTAATGTTAAATAAAGACCGAAAAATAATTTGGGCTAACAATGCCATGCTCAGGCGTTCCGGATACAAAATGAATGAAATTTCAGGAAAGACGTCAAGCTATTTTTCATTTGAAGAATCAAGTAATAAAACGTTGTTGAAAGTGCAACGAGCCATGGATAATCAGAAAAAAGTTTCTGTGGAATTATTACAGAAATCTAAAAGTGGCAAGAAATATTGGGTTGATTTAAATGTTCAACCACTTTATGACAACGATAAAAAGATTAGTGGTTATATGTTTGTGGAATTCGACATTACTGACCGAATAGAGCATGAGCAGACCATTCAAAATCTAAACGTGAACTTAGAGCGCTTAGTACAAGAAAAAACCACGAAGAACATTGAGCTGTCTAACTCTCTTCGAGATCAAGAAAAGATGGTTACTATTGGAGAGCTAGCTGCAGGGGTTGCCCATGATTTAAACACCCCTTTGGGTGCAATTCGAAGTGGGGTTGAAAACATAAAGTATACATTGAATAATTTGTTCAATGAAAAAATACTATTATGCTCATCTGAAGAATTTGATTTTGCATTGAAGTATGCTGAGGGTAATAAATTTGATTTATACATTGGAGGGATGCAATTGAGAAAAGAAACTTCTGTTTTCACGGATTTTCTACTTGCTAAGTACCCCGATCAGCCAAAAGATGAAGTTTACGACCTTTCAGCTTTATTTGTTAAAAATCGGATTTCTTCTTCGGAACAAAAGACGATTAATGACATTGTAAACTCAAATAATGCTCGTCACATTTTGAATTTGTTATATGATATTCAAATTATTTTTTCCTTTGTTGATACTATTAAATCTTCCGGTGAACGAGCATCGCTCGTGGTTCAGGATTTAAGATCGTTTATTCGAGAAAAGAAAAACACTAAAGAAGGTTTGGTTAACCTGCATGATAATATTAAAACGGTGCTAAACATATTTAACTATAATATCAAAAATTTAATCGAATTGAATTTTGATGTAAACAAAAAGATTTTGGTAAAGGGTTATGACGTTCGTTTGTTTCAGCTTTGGTCTAATTTGATCAAAAATTCAATCGAATGTATGGAAGATATGACAGGATTAAAGAAATTGAATGTATATTCAAAAAACTTTAATAAAACGGTATCAATAATAGTAGAAAATAATGGCCCAATTATTCCTAATGATCAAATCGATAAGATCTTCCAAAAATTTTATACGACTAAAGGAAAGAGGAATGGATCAGGTCTTGGATTGAGTATTGTGAAGAATGTATTGGAAGAACACAATGCAAAGATTTTAGTAAAATCAAATGAACGGAAAACCCAGTTTAAAATAACGTTTAAAAAAGAAAAATGAATGAATTAAGATATGCTGTAATTTGTGTGGATGATGACCCAATGATTCTTCAGGTATTGGCCTTTCAGCTGGATAAAATATTGGACAGTAAGGGTGTTTTGGTAGAGTTTTACACGAATCCAAATGATGCCTTGCATGACATCGATGGGTTGATTAATGAGAAGATTGATATCATTTTCGTTTTAGTAGACTATCAAATGCCAGAAATGACTGGTGCCGAGCTGATTAGAAAAATAAAGTCTAAGTATAAAAACTTGAATTGTCTCATGCTATCTGGTCAAGCAAACTCGACACAGGTCAGTGAGCTAGAAAAGGATAATTTACTTGAAAAGTTTATTGAGAAACCTTGGGATGAAGATGAATTAAGAGATGAAGTAATGAAGCTAATTAAAGATAAATCGATATAAAATGGAGAAGGTTTTTTGTATTAGAAATATAGCACTTCTAGGATTAAAAAGTAATCTGTTTCCAAAAAACACAATTGGAGCCATTCTTTTGATGAATTTTATATTCTTTTCTATAGGACATTCCTTTGCTCAAAAGCCGAGTGTTTCAATTAATGCGTATGGGCATCTTGGGTTCGAATCAACTTTTAATCATGATACGTCTTATGCTGATTTTAAATTGGGAGAACAAGAAGTATTTTTCAATGCGAAATTCAATAATAAATTTTCGTTTTTAAGTGAAATCACCTTGAATTATTTAGGACACGGTAATTATAAATTGAATATAGAGCGTTTACGACTAAAATTTAATTATTACAATAATCATTCATTGATATTGGGAAAGTTTCATACCCCTGTAAATTATTGGAATGATGTTTATTTCCACGCAAGGTTGTTTTTTCCAACGATTGATAGACCAACGATGTTTTCTAAGTGGATACCTGTTCATACTTTTGGTCTTAGACTGCAGGGGCAAAATTTAGGTAAGCATAATTTTGGTTACGACTTACTTTTGGGAAGCGGAATGAATTCTGAAGATATTTATAGCGTGTTTAGGGAATCATCTATTACAGCAGCAGTACACTGGAAGCCTACGGATGAAACTCGTTATGGGCTTAGTTATTATAATACATTTATGAAAGATGCCTCTGACATGGCTGCGCATTCGCATGCAGGTAACCATATGGTAATGAACCCTTATAAAGGGTCCTTGAATTTTCAGATGTTAAATGCCTCAATTGCCTATTTTGGAGAAAAATGGGAATTGTTAAACGAGTTTAGCTATAACAATACAAAAACGGACTCTTTGGGGGTTTCTCATAATTTATCTAACTATACCTATCTAGGTTACAGGGTAAAGGAAAAGAATGTGCCCTTTGTTGCATATGACATATTGCTTACCTCAGATAAAGATCTGCACACCTATCCGTTTCATGTAATGAAATTCATTTTAGGTTATAAATACGAGTTTTCGACTAACTTAAATGTAAAAACACAATTAGAATATTTTAAATCTATTTTTGATCACCACGACCATCACTCAATGGGCTCTATGCTACAATTTAAAATTCAAATGTCCTATGGAATATAGCTTGAGAATTTTATTGTTTATACTCGTCTTTGGTTTTCAGTCTGATCATCTGAAAAGTCAGATTAATTTTGATGATTTTTCTATTGTCATAATTGGAAACGATATAGGCTACAATTCTATGTCTGAATCCCAGGTGAAAAGTTTTTTTAAGGGGAAGTATAATAATTGGCCTAGTAAAAATTCTGTCATAATCGCTTTAGCTTCCTCAAAGCATAAAAAAGTCGAATTGTATTCTAATCTAGTATATAATAAGTCCTTCTATTCTGTAAAAAAATATTGGTATTCGTTGGTTTTTCAGGGTAGGAATGACCCTCCATATTTCTTTTCTTCAGATGAAGAGCTTATTGAGTTTGTGAAATCTACTCCTGGTGCAATAGCGGTAGTCATGGATTCGGATGAGATTCCGAAATCTTTAAAGGTTCAAATCAATGAGTAGCTTTTATAAATCTTTCACCTTTAAAATCTGGCTTCCATTTACGGTTGCACTTATTTTTATAATATCCATATCTGCCTGGTACTATCCTAAACAACAAGAACAATTTCTTTTGAATAACAAGAAAGGACAGGTATTAGAATTGGCGAAAACAGTTGCTAAGAGTTATGAGCTGGCTTTTACAGATTCCGATGAAACACAAGTACTGAAAAGGGTTCGAGATCTTATTGATTTCGCAAAAAATGATCATGACATTGATTACATTGAAATATATGAAAATGATGTTTTACAAAATAGGTTCCCTGACCCTGTTAATAAAAGGGTAGAGATTTCTGAGGGTTCATACATTTTTGGAGATTCAAAATTCAATTATATTGCCGAAGATGGCAATGAGGTTAATGGTTTTGTGCGGATTGCCATTTTAAAAAAGGGAATAGAAGATGAAATTTTCGCCATGAATTTCCCTATTTACATGATTTTATTTGGAACAGCTATATTTTTATCGGTTACTTTTTATTTTTTAGCAGGTTGGTTATCAAAACCAATAAGAATCTTGACTAAATCTACATTGGCTTTGAGTAACCAGGATTTCTCTATTCAGCTACCTAGTTACGAGTCAAATGATGAAATTGGATCATTAATCAATTCCATAAAGAATTTAAAAATCAATTTGATAGAACAAAAATCCAAAAACGATAAATTTGTTTTTGGTTTGGAAGAGCTAATTGATAAAAGAGCGAAAGACCTAAAGGAAACTCAAGCTCAGATGGATTTAGCTCAGAAAAACGCAAAATTTGGAACTTTTCAATATTCGTTTTTAGACGACACATGGAAGAGCTCTGAGGAGTTTGATTTGATCCTGGGAGTATCTAAAGGAAAAGTTAAAAATCTTGCTGGACTAGAGGAGCTTTATGAAGAGATTGATGAGGGTAATTTACGACGTATTTGGGGTGAATTGATTGAGAATAAGCAGGTAAAATTTGCTTCCGATTTTAGAATTAAAAGAGTTTCAGATGGAAAAATCCTGACCCTTAATCAAGTATTACAAATACGTTTTGAAAATGACAAGCCTATCGAATTAGTTGGTTCAATTCAAGACATCACGGAGAGGGTACAAATCCAGAAGGAATTAAAAAGATTATCTCACGTAGCGACAAAAACAACCAATTTGGTAATTATTACTGACGAGAATCAAAAAATTGTATGGGTGAATGATGCCACCGTTCGAATGACAGAATACACACGTGAGGAAATGATTGGAAATACGCCAAGAATGTTTCAGTCAAGTAAAACAGATTCTGCGACGAAAAAGTTTATTAGGGAAAAACTCGCTAATAATGAGATTATTAGCGAAGTAGAAATATTGAACAGGTCTAAGACTGGAAGGGAATACTGGTTGAGTCTGAATATTGTTCCGATTAAGGATGATAACAAATTAACAGGATACATTGCCATCGAATCAGATCTTACAGAGCATAAGTTGCAGCTTCACCGCATAGAAGAAAGCGAAAACAATTATAGGAGCCTTTTGGATAATTCATCAGAAATGATTCACTCTTTAAATGAGGCAGGACAAATTAAATACGTTAATAAAGCGTGGTTAGAAAACATGGGTTTTGATAACTTTCAAGAAGTGGAAGGTCGCCCAATATTAGAATTTTTCACCGATGATACCTTAAAAGAATTTAGTGTGGTTATGCCGGTCTTAATGAAAGGGGAACAAGTAGAGAATTTAACTTGTGAATTTATAGGGAAAAATGGAAATATAGTAGATATTAAAGGAAGGTCTAAACCCATCATTTTGAATGGCAAGTTCTGTGGTTCGGAAGCTTATTTGTTCAACGTAACTTCAGTACTCAAAACTGAACGAGATTTGGAAAATATGTCAGAATTCCAAAATCTATTAATGCAGATCTCTACGGAATACATCAATGCTCCTATATCCGAGATTAATAATTTGATCAATCAGTCACTTTCTGATATCGCGGCCTTCTCATCTGCGGATAGAGCTTATGTATTCAGATATAACTACGAGAAAGAAATTTGTTCGATCACGCATGAATGGGTTGGGAGAGGCATCCCATCTCAAATAGAGGAATTGAGCGCCATGCCGTTTTCATCTGTACCTTACTCATTAAAAAAACACAAAAAAGGCGACTTTGTAGAGTTTCCAGATGTATCCCTGGTTAAAGACAAAAGAATCCATGCTGTTTTAACGGAAGAAGGAATACAAAGCTTAATATCCATACCTATGATGGATGGAGATGTTGCCATTGGTTTTATTGGCTTCGATATAATGAAGACAAAGAGAGAATTCAATTCAAATGAAAAAAATCTGATGCGTTTATATTCTCAAATGATTGTGAATGTTTTTAATCGAATGAAATTTATAGAAGAGCTTCAAAACACAAAGGAAGCTATATCTGATATCAACAAGTCTCTAGAGAAAAAAGTAATAGAAAACACAAAGAAAAATATTGACCTGTCTCGCTCGATACTTGAGCAGGAAAAATTAGTTACAATTGGTGAAATATCTGCGGGAATTGCCCATGATCTTAATACGCCCTTGGGCACCATAAGGGTTGGGTCGGATAACGTAAGCTTTATTATGGATAATTTATTAAGGTATGACTTAAGTAATTTCGGATCAGAGGAGCTCGTTGCAATTGTTGATTATGTCAAAAGAAATAAAATTGAAATCTATGTTGGTGGAATTCAAATGCGCAAGGAAAAGTTAAAACTTGACTCCTATTTGAATGAAAATTACAAAGAGCTTAGTAAAGAGGATAGATTGAAATACGTTGACCTATTTGTAAAATGTCGAATAGGAGAACCTCAGTCAGATTTAATGAAAAAGATTATCCATAAAAACAATGGAATTGAATATTTAAAAGTATTGAGTCAAGTTCAGATGGCAATGGCTCAATTAGATACAATTAAAACATCAAGTGATAAAGCAGTGCGCGTGGTTCAAGATATGAGGGCATTCATTAAAGGAGAAACAACGGTTGAAAGAAAAATGATAAATCTCCGTGAAAACATCTCCACAGTTTTAGGTGTGTTTAATTATGAAATTAATCTTAATGTTGATTTGAAATTTGAGATTGATGAAAAGATAGAATTTATGGGCTACGACATAAAGCTATTTCAGCTTTGGTCAAATATTGTTAAAAATGCACTTGAAGCCATGTCTGAACAAGAAGACCAGTATCTTGGGATTTTTGCTAATCAAAAAGGCAAGGAGGTAGTAGTGACTTTTGAGAATAATGGGCCCGAAATCCCAAAAGATATTATCAATACGATTTTTAATAAATTTTACACGA
Organism: Crocinitomicaceae bacterium; assembly: GCA_042094515.1. Classification (GTDB taxonomy): domain Bacteria; phylum Bacteroidota; class Bacteroidia; order Flavobacteriales_D; family Crocinitomicaceae; genus UBA952. The sequence goes on along the minus strand of JBELDA010000010.1, from coordinate 4,328 downwards.
CTAAATCAAAGAAAAGTGGTTCAGGTTTAGGCCTTAGTATCGTTAAAAACGTACTGAAGGAACATAAAGCAAATATTAATATTGAGTCTACTGAGAACATCACCAAATTTATAATTACATTTGAAATATGACAGAATTTAAGTACGCTGTAATTTGTGTTGATGATGACCCCTATATCCTTCAGATGTTGGGCTTTCAATTGTCCAAAATAATGGATCAAAAATGTACTTTAATAGAGTATTTTACTGACCCTAAAGACGTTCTAGAAAACATTGACAAACTGGTATCAGATAGCATTGACATCATATTTGTAATTGTGGATTATCAAATGCCGAAGATGACGGGAGCAGAACTCATTAGAGCTATAAAAAGTAAGTATAAGGACTTGAATTGTGTAATGCTTTCAGGACAAGCAAATAATTCCTCTGTCAATTCTTTAAAAGAAGAAAAATTATTAGAACAATTTTTAGCAAAACCTTGGGATGAATCAGAATTATTTGATGCCTTAATTCCCCTTATAAAATCTCGTAATTAAAGAGTTTACATGAAAACAATTTTGATACTCGGAGCAGGTCTTTCGGCCTCGTCTATGATAAGATATTTATTACAACATTCTATTAGTGAAAACTGGAAGCTGAGAATAGTAGATCGCGACAAAAATAGAATATTGACTCTGACTGAAAATCATCAGAATGCTGAAGCTCTTGATTTTGATGCTACTTCATCAGATGCCAGGCTGCCGGAAATAGTAAAATCAGATTTGGTTATTTCTATGCTTCCTGCTCGATTTCATGTGCAGGTAGCTGAGGATTGTATTGTTGCCAAAAAAAATCTGATTACTCCTTCATATATTTCCCCGGAAATGAAAGATTTAAATCAAAAGGCCATTGATGCCGGTATTATAATCATGAATGAAATCGGTGTGGATCCGGGTATTGATCATATGAGCGCCATGAAAATAATTGATAAAATAAAAGAAGCAGGTGACAAGCTCATTAGCTTTAAATCTTTTTGTGGAGGACTTGTTGCTGAGGAACATGATGATAATCCTTGGCGCTATAAATTCACATGGAATCCAAGAAATGTTGTTTTGGCGGGAAAAGGGGGTACAGCTATGTTTTTAGATAACCATCAATTTAAGTACATACCATACAATAGATTATTTGATCGTTTGGACCGTATTACTATTCCTGGACATGGTAAATTTGTAGGATATCCAAATAGGGACTCATTGTCTTACCAAGAAACTTATGGTTTGGATGGGATTGCTACCTTGTATCGAGGTACGCTAAGAAGACCTAATTTTTGTAAAGGGTTTAATGTCTTTACAGAGCTCGGTATGACCGACGATTCTTTTGAAATGGCAAATGCTTCACAGCTAAGTCCTCGGGACTTCCTCAATGCATTTCTTCCTTATATTCCAAATTTGTCCGTGGAGGATAAGTTTAAATATTTTTTACGTGAAGACAGGATGTATTTATACGACCAATTTGAATGGTTGGGAATTTTTGATGAGGATACTAACTTTGGATTTGAAGGGGCGACTCCAGCTCAATTGTTAGAAAAGTTAATGGTAAGAAAGATGTCATTGTCAGATGCTGATAAGGATATGCTCGTCATGTATCATGAATTTGAATTTGAACAGAGTGGAAAAAATAAAAAAATCGTATCTTCAATGATAAGTATTGGAGAAGATCCTACGTATACGGCAATGTCAAATACTGTTGGTCTGCCTATTGCCATTTCTGCGACAATGATTTTGAACAATCAAATAGGTACAAAAGGAGTAACCTTGCCAATACAAAAAGAAATTTATGAGCCCATATTAAAAACGCTAGCAGAAAATGGAGTTGTTTTTAATGAATATGAATCAGAACTATAAATAAATATGACTAAGAAAGCTGAAGAAAATCAAATGAATATTGAATTGTCAGAAGAGATTGCCTCTGGTATATACTCTAATCTGGCAGTGATTACCCATTCTCCATCTGAGGTTATTTGTGACTTCATTCAGGTAATGCCTGGAATGCCTAAAGGCAAAGTGAAATCTAGGGTTATTATGACACCTCAAAACGCAAAACGATTTCTTAAAGCGTTACAAGATAATATGGCTAAATATGAAAGCCAGTTTGGCAAAATTGAGGAGCCTAAAAACGAAATACCACCCATGAGTTTTGGTACGCCGAACACAATGGCTTAAACGATTGTAATTGACGCTCACTGTTTGTATACCAGTTTATAATCAAGACGTTACAAGTCTTGTGAGTTCACTACTTAAACAAACAAAATCAGATGGGAATCAAGTAAAGATAGTCATCATTGACGACCACTCTAGCGAGTCTTTTTATTTAGTAAATCGCGCACTTTCCGAACAGGTTAAATATGTTTATTTGGATAAAAACATTGGAAGATCGAAGATTCGAAACAAATTTTTAGACTATTCGGAATCCGATTATTTGTTGTTTATAGACTGTGATTCTTCTTTAATTAGTGAGCAATATATTTCAGCTTACCTGAATTATTTAGAAAGCGAAAAACCTGATGTGCTTGTTGGCTCGAGTGTTTATCAGATTGAAAAACCAAAACGTAACTATAGGCTTAGATGGCAATATGGTTCAATAAGGGAAAGTGAAAATCATCGGCAGAGAAAATTAAACCCAAATACTTCCTTTAAGACGAATAATTTTGTGATATCAATGAATTGCTTTAAGAAAATCTCATTTAACGAGAGGCTTAGTGGTTATGGTCATGAGGATACACTTTTTGGATACGAGCTGAATAAAAACAATATTCAAATACATCATATTGATAATCCGGTTTTAAACGGACATCTAGACACCAATGAAGCATTCTTGTTAAAAACAGAGGAAGGCTTGGGGAACTTGTTAAAAGTCTGGGAAATTGTGGATTTTGATGCTCAACTTTTAAATAAGATTCGAATTTTGAGATACTATATAAAATACAAAGGTTCATTATGGTATAGATCATTGTTTTGGCTTTTTAAAAAACCAATTCGATATTCTTTGAGAATCGGGTTTTCAAATATGTACCTTTTTGATTTTTATAAACTTGGGTATTTAATCGAATTGAATTCAAAAAAAGCTTGATCTAAGATTCTATTGCGTCAATAAGCTTTAATTTCTCTATGTCCCAGTTTTCTTTTTGTGCGGCTTTGATGCAGTTCTCAGATAAGTGTTTTATAAGCACAGGGTTGTTCTTTATAGACATGATTGATTTGGAAATTCCTTCTGGGGTAATATCATCATTAACAATGCCAATATCATATTTCAAAATAAAGCGCTCTATTTCCGTCAATCGATTACTAAGTATCGGTGTTCCTGCATGCATGTAATCGAAAAGTTTATTGGGCAATGCCAGCATGTGGTTCTGGTTTACAGCTTTGTCCATAAGTAGTCCAAGATTTGCCATTTGGGTTATTTTCATTAGCTCAGGATATGGTCTCCTCGAAATAAACTTAACAGAGCGAGAAAGATTGTTTGCTTTAACCATTTCTTTAGCATCTGGCAAAACATCTCCATCCCCAACAATTAACAGGATGCAATTTTTGGTATATTTCATAGCCAAGATTGATTCTTCAATACCTCTGTCCTTATTGAGTCCTGACCCTTGAATAATAAGAACGAAGTCATCTTTTTTTAAATCTAGCGCTGCTCTATTATTGCTTGATCTTTTATAGAGGGGGGGTATATTTCTTACCACATGAACAGGAACTTTGTACTTGTCAGCATAAATTTCGGCTATGGAATCATTCACTGTAATAACTGTTTTGAGTTTAGGAAAGATCCATTTTTCGATACGTAACCATATTTTTCTTTTCAGAGGACTGCTTTTAAGTTCACTTACTTCTGTAAATAGTTCATGTGTGTCATATATTATTCTTGTTTTTGGTTTTAAGAGGTAAGCGCAAAAACAGGCTGGTAAGGTATCGAGATCATTGGAAAAAATAAGCTTTGTTTTTCTGAAAAGAAGAAAAAAGAAAAGTCTCAAATTTAAATTGAGGTAAAATAGAGGCCCTTTTTCAAACCATAACTTCATGCGTTTGACCTCGTATGATTTCGAGGGCATTTCAGGACTTGTTTTCTTCCTTCGGCCTATCAAAACCACCTTATAATCAAGGCCTTCCAAAGTCATACAGGTCTTGGCTACGCGGTTGTCTGTAATCAGGTCATTGGAAACGCAAACTATGGCATTTTTTTTCGCTTTCATATAAGACTTTGCAAAATATTGATTTTATCCGCGTTCACAAAAGAAATCAAAGATTAAAAATATTAATAAAATAGTTTGTGATAAAAAAAACTTTCATACAT
>JBELDA010000009.1:0-50578 GCA_042094515.1 Crocinitomicaceae bacterium | reverse complement strand
AGTTCGATTCTCCTATGGGCTACATTTTTGAATAAAATATGAACTTAAATTAATAAGATGGCAAATCACAAATCAGCGATTAAAAGAATAAGATCGAATGAAAAGAGAAGAGTTTTGAATAAATATCAGCACAAAACTACTCGAAATGCAATGAAGACTTTGAGAGAGACTTCAAAGAAGGCGGAAGCAACGAAGCTCTTGTCAACAGTATTTATGATGATTGATAAATTATCAAAAAAGAATATTATCCATGACAACAAAGCGGCAAACCTTAAATCAGGTTTGCAAATGCACGTCAACGGATTATAATTCTAGTTATACTAAGTATTGAAAAGGGGCTATTTAGCCCCTTTTTTCATTAAGTTTGTTTTGAGATGAAATTATTACTGATTTTATTTTCTGCATTTATTTCTATTGGAGCATGGGCACAGATTGGATTCTCTGATTATTCGTCTGATACACTATCGAGTACTTTTCGAACTTTCGGAGAGATGAGTGACAATAACGATCGTTTCACTGTTTTAGATCAATCCTTCATCTCAATTGATAATCCACACTTCTTTTTGACAGAAAACGTTTTTAATTCCAATGGATCAGCCATTGATTATTTTTATTTAAGCACAAAAACAAGGAAACAAAATATAAGTGCCTTACCTCATATAGGTTTTGGTTATGTTTTTGGCAGTCAAGGAGCACAACAAGTTTCTTTTCAATATGGACAGGTTCTTCCTAAAGATTGGGTTATAAATACTGAGATTCGTACAACAAAGCTGGAAGGGTTTTTTAGAAACACTATTTATTCGGAATCTCATTATGGATTTTCTTTATCAAAGCAGTCTGATAAATTTGGACTCATCATTAGCGGTAGTACGGACAAGTTGGAACGAGAATGGAGTGGGGGAGTGTTAAATGATTCATTACTTGATTTTTTTGCGCCACAGTTCATACCAGTTTTAAAGGAGGATTGTAATTCTTTAGTAAGAGGATTCAATGCTACAGTCGGAAGCTATTTTAGCATTATAAAAAATGACAAGATAAAGCTCAATTATATCAATGAATCATCTGTGTTTGGATTAAATAGAGTATTCAATGAAATTGATACACTTCAGGGGATATATGAACATAATTATTTTGACACTTTAATTACAAGAGATCAATACCAGCATAGTACAGTTGATCATTTTACAGGATTAAGAATTCAAACTGGAAAATTAAGTTATAGTGCAGGTGCAAAAGCCGCTTATTGGAATTATAGAAATATGGGGCAATTCAGAGATACATTGGAATTAAATATTGAACATAAATTAAAGCTAAGCTGGGAAAGATTAAACTTTTATCACTCCGCTTCCTACAATGTGCTTGGTGCCTTTAATGAATGGTACATGAAGCAAGGGGTTTCATATAGGCAGAAGCTTTCTGGAAACAAACGATTTCTTGTTTATGAATTTAATAATAGTATTTCTAGATCGATCCCACAGGTTTATCAGAGATTTTATTTGTCCAATAACACAGCCTATAACAATTCCAATATGAGCTTGGAATCTACATTGATTCAACAATTGAGCACAAAGCTTTATCAAGGTCTAGAAGGGGGAGGGGCTTTAAAATTAGATCTATCCTATGAGCTGGGTATAAATAATGGTATTTATTATTTTGAAAGACAGAATCTAAATTGGACCAATAACAGTTCATTAAGCGATAATACAATTCAGCAGCTTAAATTTAAATTCTCATTTGAGAAGAAGAATTTAAATATTCGTCAAGTTTATCATTTTACAACGTTGAATAAAGAAACTTTAATAATTCCCAAGCATTACGCATATGGGTCAATAGATTATAAAATGGGTTTATTCAAAGACAAGAAAATGGAGGTAATTCTTGGATTGAATTATTCATTGAGTTCAAAAACACATATCATTTCTGTTGTTGAAAATATGGGTGTTTACGATCTATTGAATGGTAATTCAAATGAGATTCAAAATGGACTATTTAACTTAGGTGCATATACATCCATAGAAATTGAAACTTTCCGATTTTTTCTGAAGGTAAATAATTTAGGTTATCTGTGGAATGATCTACAATGGAATTACATTGATGGTATATACCTACCAGAGGTAACTGTTCGGATAGGGATAACTTGGGATTTTTGGAATTAAGCTTTTATTACTTCAAGCATTTTGGCTCCAATCTGAGCAGGTGAATCCACTACGTGAATTCCGCATTCTCTCATGATTCTTTTTTTAGCTTCTGCAGTATCATCTGTGCCACCTACAATAGCGCCAGCATGCCCCATTGTTCGTCCCTTAGGTGCAGTTTCTCCAGCAATAAAACCAACTACTGGTTTTGTTCCGTTTTCCTTCACCCATTTTGCCGCATTGGCTTCAAGATTTCCACCAATCTCTCCAATCATTACAATCCCATCTGTATCTGGGTCATTCATAAGCAATTCGACAGCTTCTTTTGTTGTTGTTCCAATAATGGGATCCCCTCCAATACCAATGGCGGTGGTAATACCCAACCCAGTCTTCGCAACTTGATCCGCCGCCTCATAAGTGAGTGTTCCAGATTTTGAAACAATCCCAATTTTACCTTTTTCAAAAACAAATCCTGGCATGATTCCTACTTTGGCCTCATCAGCGGTTATGACACCGGGACAATTTGGTCCAATAAGTCTACAGTCATATTTATCAATAAATGCTTTAGCTTTTACCATGTCATTTACCGGTATTCCTTCAGTAATACATACGATTACTTTGATGCCTCCTTCAGCAGCTTCCATAATGGCATCAGCAGCAAATGCAGGGGGTACAAAAATAATGGATACATCGGCTTTTGTTTCTCCTACGGCTTCAGCAACAGAATTAAACACAGGTTTATCTAAATGGTTTTGCCCTCCCTTTCCAGGAGTTACACCACCTACCACATTGGTTCCGTACTCAATCATTTGACCAGCATGAAACGTCCCTTCACTACCTGTAAAACCTTGTACAATAATTTTTGAATTTTTGTTGACTAATACGCTCATTTAGACTTTGTTTTGGGGTCAAAAATAATCAATGACAAATGAAAAGCAATAGCAATTGAATTATTTTATTGAGTTTTTTAATTTTATAAATATCAATCAACTATTCGGGTTCTAATTCAATTTTATAGATTGATCCCTTCAATTACATAACCTTCCCTTGAAAGAAGCTCAATTAAACCATCAGGTCCGCACAGATGAGCAGCACCTACAGCAAAAAACACACTTTGTTTTTTCATAAAGTCTTTCATTTTCGAAATCCATTTGAGATTTCTTTTCACAAGCAATTCTTCCCGTATGATGGGCGTAATATCTTTTTCTGAAAAGGAACACAAAGAATCTAAGTTTTGTGAATTGTAGATGTCTTCCATAGTCTTAAAATTCGTTTCACTTTGACTTAAGTCTCTTAGCTGGCTCATAATCATTTCTATTTGCAAAGGATATTCTATATTGTTAAAAATATTAAGTTGTTCATCTATTGTTTCAAGTCCTAATTTTTTCATATTTGCCTTTTCAGCGAGCTTTTCAAGTTCTTTTTCATGCGACATCTGTTTAATGGGCAGTGTGTTTTGAATCATAAATTGAACCAATACAAATGGTTTTGCGTATTTGAAATTGGTTTCAAAATTCTCATTAGTCATCATTAAATCTTTTTCAGCCCAGACCAATATACTATCCCATTGGGCTACGGAACAAAAGTCTTTCAGTGATTTATTTGAATCAAATAGTGAAGCAGGATCTATAGCCTGATTTGAAATATTTTCAACTTCCAGGCAAAGCACCTTACAATTTGAAATTATTTCTTCAATTTTTGAGGGAAAGAAAAATTTTTCTTGACTCATAACATGCATCGTCCCCATTAAGTATGAAGTCTTTTTGCTTTTTGGATGCTTTACAGAATAAAGAAGTGTGTTTTGCTGTGTATATGTGTACTTGTTGGTGGCTAAACAACTAACAAAAAGTAAATACACCAGTAGTTTATTCATTCGATAATCAAAAGGTTGAAAATCTAATGTAATGAATTAAGATCGTCATCTGAAAAACCATCTTGAAAATCATCAAATCCATATTCGTCATCATCTGCGTCATCTGCGTCACCTGAAATCATTTGAAAGTCATCTGAAAGCTCTTTAGAATCTTCTTCAGGATTTGTTCCTACAGAAAGAACTAATTGCGGGTTGTCAGGTGTTTCTTCTTGAACCCCAATAAGTTCTACCAAAAAGATCCACATTTTTAAAAAATCATACACCAATATGAATTTTTGGTCAGTATCCAAAAGGTGCTCGTTTATTCTTGTATCCTTCATGATTTGAAGCTCGGAAGCTTCTTCTCCTTCACTGAGATCCAATAGACTGATTTCTTCCCCCTTATCCCAATTTTCATTGGAAACATAGAAACTGGCCATTTGATCACCTCTAAATCCAAAGGATTCAATAATGGATTTAAAAAAGACTTCAAAATTTTCGTCGCTAGACACAAGCAGGTCATGAAAGACCTCTTCATTTTTTTGAGAATCTAATAGTATTCGAAATTTTAGTCCTGGCATAGCTTGTAAAAATTAATTATCAGGATCTTTTTCTTTAAGCCCCATTTCTTTTCCTAAAATCCGCATGAGCTCTTTGGCTTCTTCATAAGAATTGGATATTTCACCTTCTAAAATAGCTTCTTTTATTTTACCCTTTATTAAGCCTACTTCATAACAAGGGCCAATGTCAAATGTTTTCATAATTTCTTCTCCTTTTACAGGAGGTTGAAAATTTCGAATTTTATCTTTTTCTTCAACAATCTGAAGCTTTTCTGAAACCATTTTGAAATTTTCTTGGTAGCGTTTAACCTTAAATTCGTTTTTAGATGTTATATCTGCATTACAAAGTAACATAAGGTCATCTATGTCTTCTCCGGCTTCATTGAGTAATCTCCGAATCGCTGTGTCTGTTACTGATCCTTTAACCAAGGCAATTGGTCTAAGATGGAGTCTTACGAGCTTTTGAACATATTTCATTTTTGAATCTAAAGGAAGCCGATGATATTTAAAAATTCGTGGTACCATTTTAGATCCTAGCTCTTCATGACCGTGAAAGGTCCATCCCACTTTTTTGTCAAACCTTTTTGTTGCAGGTTTTGCAATATCGTGCAGCAATGCAGCCCAACGCAGCCATAAATGGTCTGAAGCTTTTGAAATATTATCAACCACCTGAAGCGTATGTAAAAAGTTGTCCTTATGACTTTTACCATTTTTGGTTTCAATGCCCGACAGCTCAAGTAATTCAGGAAATACATAATTAATAATGCCCGTTGATTTAAGTAATTTAAAACCTCTTGAAGGCGCTGGACTCAATAATATTTTATTAATCTCGTCTGTAATTCTTTCTCGAGAAATAATCTTGATTCTTTCGGCTTGTTCCTTGATCGATTTTAGACATGAAATATCAATTTTAAAATCAAGCTGACTGGCAAAACGTATAGCCCTTAACATTCTCAAAGGATCATCACTGAATGTTTCTGATGGATCGAGGGGTGTTTTAATAAGTCTATTTTGAATGTCTGTTTCTCCATTGAATGGGTCGACAAGCGTACCAAATGTATCTGTACGTAAATCAATTGCCAATGCATTAATTGTAAAATCTCTTCTATACTGGTCATCTTTTAATGTACCGGCTTTCACTATTGGGTTACGTGAGTCTCTAGAATATGACTCCTTTCTCGCAGTTACAAATTCCACATCTAAATCTTTGTAACGAAAATGAGCCGTTCCAAAGTTTTTAAATACCGATACTTTTTTAACTCTCAGTATTTTAGCCACATCCTCGGCAAATTGTAAACCGTCTCCGTTAACGACTATGTCAATGTCTTTAGATTTCTTTTGGAGTATAAGATCCCTAACAAATCCGCCTATAACGAAAGCGGACTCTTCTTTGTCTTCAAGATACTTTTTTATAACCTTAAAAACAGGATGAGACAGATGTGGTGTAAAGTCTTGGTGCATGGAAACATAAAAATAACGAAACTCTGTAAGAGAGTTGTCGATTATTTAATCTATAGAGTCGTCTTCGTCGTTGTCGAATGAAAACAAATCATTTTCAAGTGGCTCATCTTCTTCGATATAACGGAAATTTTTCCCGCTTTTTTTATGTGCAGCCATTTTGGTTTTTTTAGTCCGGTCATTATCCGAATCAAAGCCACGCTTTTTACTTTTTGATGATTTTTTTTTGTTTTCAGATTTATTGAAGTCTGGGGGGCTAGCTTGTGCGCCAGATGATTCCGTATCCTTATTGGCAGGTGAAGAATAATTTGATTCTCGTCTTTGATTTGATCCAAATGATCTGTTTTGAGGTCTCTTTTGATCGTTTCGGTTTTCAGCTATTTTAACCGCCAATCTTCGTCGATTAATTTCATATCCATCGAGGGCTGATATCGCGTTATTAGCTTCATCTGCATCTGACATTTCAACAAAGGCAAAACCTCTAGGCTTACCGGTTTCTTTATCCGTGGGGATGTTTACTTTGGTTACCTTTCCATATTCTTCGAACAATTCAGTTAATTGTTCCTTGCTGACGCCAAAATCCAATTTGGCAACAAAAATACTAGTCATAGAAAAAAATCTGTTCTTTCAATTTAATAATCAATTTCGGCTCGAAATTAGAATAAATAATTTAAATAGTTGATATTCTATATGTTATTGATGTAAAAATATTCAACAATTATAGGTTGGCATTGATTCCAAATTGAATGATTCTAGGCAGTCCAGGCCTTAATCCTGCTGGTCTTAAAGCCACAACATAAGCTTTATTTGTTAGATTTTGAATATTTAAATTGATAGAAATATTTTCATTGATGTGATATTTGGCAGCACAATCTAATATGAGATAGGCAGGAATATTTTCAACCGAATTAATTTCTCCATCACCCGCCTGTGCTCTCATTGTTGAGTTGTATTTTGAATTCACGTGAAATTCGAATTTTTTATAATTTGCACTAAGCCTAGAAGATAGCTGATGTTTTGCCAGATATGGAAATTCATAGCCGGAATATACATCTCCCCAGCTTTCGAAGTTGCTTTCAAAAGAGGATAGAAACTCAGCATTGGTATAGGTATATGAGATCGTAATTGGCAGTCTTAATTTACGTTGAAGCCCTATTGATTTAAGAATATTAACAGTTGCAAAGAACTCAGCACCTAATGTTCTTGCCTCACCACCGTTATAAAAATTTCCAGAACCATTACCGCCAGTTGCGGCTAAATCATTTCCGAGTAAGTTTTTGTAATCGGTATAAAACAATACGGTCTGAAAGTTGATATTTTTACCAAAAAACTTCGTCCCTGCTTCATAATTAATACTTTCTTCGGGAAGAGATCCTTCAGTAGTTCCTGGAGGTGCAAACCCTTTATGAATACCTCCATAAATTGCTGTTTTTTCTCCAAGTGAATAATTAAATCCAACTCCAGGAACAAAGACCTGAATTGAATTTGACTTTTCACTTACATCTGTACCTATTCTTTCAGGGTCATTTTTTCCAAAATCAACTTCTTTCAAGTCTATTTTTTCATATCTAATACCAGGGGTTACGTCAAGATTCTTATACTTGAGGTTATATTGTACGTGAGAAGCGAGAGCGTATGCTGTTCTTACTCTATTACTCTCTGTTCCTAATTCACCATGTGCCGTTTGAAACATAATGCCATTATTCATTGAATATTGGTCTTGATTTTGAAAACGATCCATCCCGTCCTGATGGTAGCGTATTCCAAATTGGATATCATGATTTACTTGACCGGTTTTAAAATCGACATTTAATGCACTTTGAATGCCCTGTGAATAATATGACCGATTGTTTCCTTTTACGTAAAAGGATTCTTCAGAAGCTGAAGAACTTCCAGTCAGTAATTCATAATGTCTCTGATAACTCGTTGGTTCTGCTAAAATACTGCTAATGCCAACCTTGTTGCCTAAGCTGTCTTTAACCGAGCTTAGCTTATACCAGTTTCGCTGAAAATTATTTCTGTAATAGGAGGTAGATAAACTTATTCCTTTTCGAGGTTGAATGTTGTAAGTTAAAGAAACCTGATTCTGCGTTGAAGTCATTACATCCATTTGTGAACCTGCATACCTTCTGTAAGGAGTTAAGTTAAAATCTTCTTGAGTAAGCCCTACGTAGGTTTCATTTGAAGTTTCTTGGCAATACCCGAGCTTTAGGGAAAGCGATTGCTTGATTCGGGCATCTTCATCAGAGGTATATCTAAACTTCGTGATAAAGTCATTTTTGTTGAATCCTGTATTTCCACCATTATCCAGTACTTTAAATCCATTTGAACCATAATTAAAAGACTCAACAAGGTATCCGAAATTCCCATGTGTATTTCCAATATATCCATGAATGTTTCGACCCCAAAAACTGCCACCATTGATGTTTAGTTTTCCTGTTAATTTTTGAGGAATAGGTGTAGAAATCAAATTTAATGCGCCACCAGTGGTAAAGGGACCATATTTAATTTGACTACTTCCTTTAAGAACTTCTACAGCATACATCCTTCCGGTTGTAGGAAAATAATAAGCAGAAGGAGCGCAATAAGGCGCTGGAGCCATTAGAATTCCATCTTCCATCAAGGTTATTTTACTTGACCTAGATACACCTGAACCTCTTAATCCAATGTTAGGACGCAACCCGTAACCATCTTCTTCCTGTATGTTCACCCCAGGGATTGATTTTAGTACACTGTGAATATCAGAGTAATTAAATTTTTGAATTTCTAAAGGAGATATATAGTAAGCAGAACCTGGTAATTTCCTTATACCTAATTCTCCACCTGTCATCGATTCAGAACCAACAAGAACTTCTGGAAGCTCATTTATATTTTCTTTTAGATCATATAAAAGATTATAAATGTTCTGATTTTTTATTTCAATAGTATCTATAATGCTTGAGTACCCTGGTGCATAAATATTTAAATAGTAAACTCCATTATTCAGATCACTAATTTTAAAATACCCATTGTTATCAGGATAAATGGTCTGATTGGTATTTGTAATAGAAATTTGACTCGTGATACTATTATTAATTAAAACATGTCCCGATATGGCGAATTTATCGGATTGAGAAAATGATATTGAAAAAAGGCAAATGAATAGTAGTGCAGTGATTTTTTTCATATTCAAAATTTTTTACAAATTTGGCTAACATGTAAAGATCTCACAATACCTAAATCAAGGTATTTTAGAATCATTCTAAATAAAGTGGCAGGGTGTTAATTTCTCTTGTCAAATAATTGTTGCATCAATTTTAAATAAGTATTTTGCGGTACTCAAACTATTTAATGACTGACTTATTCATCACCGCATCTGCAAACTCCCCTTTTGTCCATTTTCGAAATACGGGTGAAATCGAACTTTCTGGAAAAATTATTCTAGATCAAAATGCCGAGTTATGGCTTCAGATGTCTACCTGGATCGAAAATTATAAGTCACATCAGGCTCCTAAAACAACTGTCAACCTGCAAGTCGATTATTTAAACACGGCTTCCCTCAAGGAGCTAAATAAATTTTTGATTTTGATCGCCTCATTAAGTACTTCGAAAACTGAGCTATGTATCTTTTGGCATTACAATGAATCAGATATTTACATGAAAGAAATTGGCTTTGAACTATCGAAACAAAGCGGTTTTAATTTTCAAATGAAAATAGTAAAAGAATTCGTTTAATTTTGTCCTCAAATTATGCGAGTTGTAAAAAGAATACCGCACGAGAGGTTTTTAATCGAGGTTCATCAATACAATCAAAAGTATTTATTGAATATAACCTTGGACCATTATGTTCAGACGTTTAAAATTTCTGATGATCTTGTTGAAAACCTAGATGTTTTTGAAAATTTGGTTAATTCTGAATTTTTGCAATCTTGCCTTAAAAGATTTGTATCAATGAGGACTGATTTTATAAATGAATTTAATAAATATAGAAATGAATAAAATATTTTTTTTCGCAGTTGTACTTTTAATAATGTCATGTGGAGATTCCAAAGAAAAGCAAAAGGTAATAGAAAAGCAGGTCAATTTGGTTTCACAAGATTCCTCTGATTTTATAATTGCGTTTTACTATAATGATAGTATTAAAACTGGTTTCGATTATTATCGGAAAATTGAAGCAAATTTAAACTCAAGGCAGGTTTCATATCAAAGTCAAATTCAAAGTAAGACTCAGAAATATCAAAATTATGTAACCAAGAAACAAAAAGACATTCAGGCCGGATTGTTGTCGGAAAATGAAATGATGCAAGTTCAGCAAAAAGCAGCTGAGATGGAACAAGACATTGTTCAGTACCAGCAAAGGGAAGGTGCACGTTTGGAAGAAGATATGCTCAAAAACCTCGAGTCAATAAATAAAAAGCTTGAAGCTTTTGGAAAGCTGTTCTCAGAAAACCATGGTATTGATATTTTAATGGGGTATTCTTCTGGACAGCAAATCAATTACATCAGCCCACAAATGAATGTAACATCTTCGTTTATTGATTTTTTGAATAACGAACAAAAGAAACTAGAAGAAGATCTATAGTTATGCTAATTGCTCAAAAAAAGGAACAAGAAAATATTGCAGAATACATTCTGTATCTTTTTCAAATTGAAGACATCATCAGGTCCTTTAAATTTAATATTGATGATATAATGGAGGTTTTTGTGCTTCCTAATCTTCCAGACCGCTCTTTTGAAGGTCAATATCGAAAATGGTACCAAGAAATAATTTCTGAGATGAAGGCTGCTAAACTTGAGAAAAAAGGACACATTGATCGGGTGATGGAAGTTTTTCGTGAATTAGTCTTTTTGCATAATACATTACATACTATGGAAAAAGAAAGCAAGTACAAGACACTTTGCGAAAGTGCTGCTGGCTATGTTCCTGAATATCGGTCCAAATCAGATATGAAAAACAACCATGATGTTGAGGTGATTATTCATGCTATGTATATGAAACTTCAGCTAAGAATACGAGGAAAGGAAATCACGGCTGAAACGGAAGAGGCTTTTGATGCCATGCGTATACAAATTGCATTTTTGGTGCGCGAGTATCACAAAATGAAATCAGGTGACTACAATTTCATTCAGAACTGATATATTCAGGAAAATAATCAAGCTTCTCTAATTGATTTGAAGAAGTGTTCTTTTTCATGATTAGGTGCTCTAGGCCATTACTCAATACTAGATAATCGGATTGTAGTTGTTTGTAATAAACCAATGATTGCTCGAGGGCAGCTTTCGTGATTTTTATATTAGGTGCTTTACATTCCAATAATAAAAAACAACTCTGGTCTGTTTTAAAAACGGCTGCGTCCCATCTTTTATCAAGCTCCCCATATTTGATTGTTTTTTCAACACTGATTAAACCTTTTGGGTATTTGAGCTGATTAGTAAATAGTGCAATCAAATGCTGTCTAACCCATTCTTCAGGTGATAATATGACTGATTTTTTACGAATGATACAATTCACATAAAGCTGTTCTCCTTTTTTTGTGATTCGAAGCTCGGTTTGAGGTAAATTTAATGGGACAATGGGGTGCATTAAATTCCAGGAAGAATTAGGTTGATGTCTTTGTATTTTAGATTGAAAACTTTTCCAAGAACCTCACTGGTTAATAATCCTTTATAGATATAGACACCATTTCGGAAACCTGAATGAGATCTAATGAGTGCTTCAACTCCACCTCTTTCTCCCATTTCTAAAAGCAATGGGGAAAATATATTTGATATTGCGAAAGATGCTGTTCTAGAAACACGTGATGCAATATTTGGAACACAATAATGAGTTACGCCATGCTGAACAAAGGTAGGATCATCGTGATTTGTTACGCGAGAAGTTTCGAAACAACCTCCTTGATCGATACTAACATCAACGATAACCGAACCGGATTTCATTTCTTGAACCATTAATTCAGTAACCACACAAGGTGTTTTACCTACTGAAGACCTCAAGGCACCAATTACAATATCTGCTCGCCTAATGGCTTTCGCAAGAACTTTTGGTTGAATTATCGAGGTGTAGACTCGCTGACCAATATCATTTTGAAGTCGTCTTAATTTACTTAGGCGATTGTCAAATACCTTTACAGATGCACCAAGGCCTAGTGCTGCTCTCGTGGCAAATTCACCAACCGTACCTGCACCAATAATCACTACCTCGGTAGGTTGGACACCCGCAATACCACCAAGCATCATTCCTTTACCTGATGAAAATGATGAGATGAGCTCTCCAGCTATTAATATTGATGTGTTTCCCGCAATTTCACCTACGGTTCGAACTACAGAGAAAACCCCTTCTTCATCCTGAATGTAATCCCATGCGATTGCGGTAATTTTTTTCTGAATGAGTTTGGTTAATACTTGTTTGGGTTGAATTGAAATTTGAAGAGCAGAAATAAAGGTTTGATTGCCAGGCATCAAGTCTACCTCATCATCTGATGGGGGAGTGACCTTAAACACAATATTACATTCATAAATCTCTTTTCGACTCTTACATATTTGAGCTCCAGCTTCACTGTAATCAGTGTCGCTAAAATTAGCACCTTCTCCGGCTTTCGATTCTACTTTTACTTCGTGTCCATGGGCTACCAATAAGGAAACGGTTTCAGGAACAAGGGCAACGCGTCGTTCTTGAAAAGAGGTTTCTTTGGGTATGCCTATAAAAAGACTACCTTTTTTCCGTTCAACTTCAAGCATTTCTTCTTTTGGAAGTAGACTGCCTTTTTGAATTAATTTTTTGAGAAGTTCAGGATCAGTGTTCATCGGCTATTTCAATCGTTCTAATTTGATTTTCAGAAACTCTAAGGCGAAGCCAAATTGTATCTGGTGGCAAAAAAGCAGTAATATTTTCTGGCCACTCTATAAAGATAGGATTTTTTTTGCTCAATAATTCCTCTAGGCCAAGTTCAAATGCTTCTAAATCATTCTTTATACGATAACAATCAAGATGATAGAGAGCAATACCCTTTGTTGTTTGATATTCGTTAATTATAGAATATGTCGGCGACCCTTGTAGCTCTTTTACGCCTTTCAGCTCCAAAATTTTTTGAATTAATGTTGTTTTACCGGCACCCATTTCACCTTTAAACGCATAACATTTATTTTGGCTAAAAAAAATGAGATGCTTACTTAAGATCGACTCCAAAGATTCAATATTAGGTATTTCAACCTTCATCAAACCTTGATTCCTTTATAGGTTTCTATATTATCTTTTTCCCAGCTGTAAAGAATTGGTTTTTCACCATCAAAATCGGCAAAAGTCTGATAATTCATCCATTCCCCTAGATTGATATATTTGGATGAATTAATAGAAATTTCCATCGGTAAATGTCGGTGTCCAAATATAAAGTAATCAAAATGCTCGCTCTTCAGCTTTTTTTGACAAAAGAGGTAGAGCCATTCGTCTTCTTTCTTTGTGAAAGTATCATCCTTTTTACCTGATGATGAGCGACTTCGTTTGGAAAAAAAGTTAGCGATTGATAATGCGAATGAGGGGTGTAGCAGTGAAAATAGAAATTGACAAACTGGATTGCGAAAAACCTTTTTTATGAACTTGTATCCGTAATCACCAGGACCAAGACCATCTCCATGTGAAATATAGAAAGTCTTATTATTTATTTTTATCTCTAGCTCGTTTTCAATCATTTGAACACCGAGCTCCTCTGAAAAATACGTCTTCATCCACATATCGTGATTTCCTAAGAAAAAGTAGATTTCAATTCCCTGATCTACGAGCTCTGCTATTTTAGCTTGAATCCTTACAAATCCTTTTGGAACTACTTTTCTATATTCATACCAAAAATCAAATATATCTCCAACTAAAAATATGACCTGTGCATCTTTTTGAATGTAATTTAACCACTCAATGATGTTAGCTTCTCTCTTCCTGCTTTCAACATGGTTAGGTGCTCCAAGATGAAAATCGGAAGCGAAATAGGCCTTTTTATCGCTATTTAATTCAATGAGCTTCAATGACCAAATAGTTTTTCAAGTTCATTGTCTAGAGCAGCTCCTCTTAAGTTCGTTTTTATAATCTTTCCTTTTTTATCAATCAACACGGTAAATGGAACGCTTCCGACCTGGTATAATCTTGAAACTTTACTCTGCCATCCACCAAGATCACTAACATGATTAGGCCAGGTCAAATTATCCATTTTGATGGCTTGTTTCCATTTGTTTAGGTCTTTATCTAAAGAAACACTCATTATTGTAAATCCATCTTTCTTATATTTTTCATAGGTCTTTACCACATTTGGGTTTTCGCGTCGACATGGTCCACACCATGATGCCCAAAAGTCAATCAGTACAACTTGACCCCTTAAATCCGATAGCTTGATTTTTCTTTTTCGATCGAGGGCCAATTCTTCGAAATCAGGGGCTATTTTACCGATAGCCAACGGTTTAGCTTCTTCTTGCTTTAACTTATATTGCTCAAATTGATTCACAAGCTGTTTTACAGTATAGCTATTAGGGAAGGATTTGTTAATTTGATTTATTATTGTTTCGTACGTATCAGTATCTTTTTCAATATTAACTGACCCAAGAGCCATAACAAGAGCAGCGGAATTTTGGTTAGAACCGACAAATGATCTCAATTGATTTTGAAAACGATTATACTCCTTTGCCATGTATTCATTGATCTCTTTTTCTTTTTCTTTATTTTCAGAAATCACAAGCATTGCAGAATCATTTTTAGCCTGCCATTTTTTTATGATTTTATCAAATTTATTCATTGAGTTAGACTCCTCCGATCCCAATATGTTACAGAATTCATTTAATTTACTACCGTCACCATATATTTTAATTTCATTCGTTTTCCTCACGACTAGATGAATTTCGGAAACACCTAATTGGGCGATGTAATAGTCTTCCTTTGGCAGGCTTACTTTTGCATTGAAATTGCCTTTTTCATCAAGAAGAACCGTGTCGTAAACTTTGTATTTTCCTTGCTCAAATACTTGAGAAATGTAGAGGGTATCTGTTGGCGAATTAAAGATAGATCCAGAAATATTTAGCTCTGCTTTTTGGGCAATCGCAGGGATTATAAATAGGATAAGAAATAATGTATTGATAAATTTCATGTTTATGATTTAAAGATCTCAGTTAGTTTTTCTTCGAGCTCTTGACCTCTAAGATTTACTCCGATAATTTTACCTTCAGGATTGACTAAAATCGTATAGGGAATACCTTGAATATTGAACAAAGGAACAACAGAAGAATTCCATCCTTTTAAATCACTCACATGATTAGGCCAGATCAGATCATCCATTTTTATGGCTTGCTTCCATTTTGTGCCATCTTCATCCAATGAGACAGAGTACACGGTAAAATTCTTTTTTCGGTATTTTTTATACAATCTAACTACGTTTGGATTTTCTCTTCTACAAGGACCGCACCAGGATGCCCAAAAATCTACCAAAACGTATTTTCCTTTTAAATCAGAAAGGTTTAAAATGTCGTTACTGGGTGTATTTAAGGAGATTTCAGGAACATCATAAAAGGCATTATTCTCCATATATTTTCGAAGAAATATGGTTTGATTTTGAAAATTATTCGCGGGTTCACTCCCAGGATAATTACTGTAAAAAGCAGAAGCCACCTCAAAAAAGATTTGAATACGAGCCTCATTATAATCCGTTTCTTTCTTCATTAAGTGCATAGAAAGAATGATATTAAAGGGATTCATAGGGTTTTCTTTCATTCGTTTAGCAGCAAAAGAAGAAAGCTGATCTTCTTGATCCTGAGAATGAATAAATTGCTGATATGAATTTGCATCTTCAGCCCATGAAACACCCGAATATTTAGGGTTAAACATGAAATCTTTTACAGTCGTGCTCAGTTGAAGATTGTCTCCCTTATTTAAAGTAAGCTCTAAGCTATCATTTGACTCAGATTTTATTTTCAATATATAATAACCTAAACCAGGGACCTTTGTATTGATTTTAAATGAATCATCGTTTTCAATCACAGCTTTGGCTATCTGTACTTTTGTTCCTCTTGATTCAAGTAAAGGAGCTTCAAGAAAAATCTCCATACCCGCGCCATTTTGGATCTTTCCGCTAATGGTAATGTCATCAGGACTTTTTTGATTTTCAACAAATACATCCGTTCCTGGAACTTCTCCACAGGAAACTAAACCGCATAAACAAATAAAAAACAGATATTTCATAGCTAGATGGCATTAAGCTTTTCTCTCAGAAGAGTATTCGCAATTTTTGGGTCTGCTTTTCCTTTTGAAGCTTTCATGAGCTGTCCCATGAAAAATCCAATGAGCTGTTTCTCTCCATTTTTATAGCGCTCAACTTCTGAAGGGTTACTTTGAATAACCTTCTCAATAAAACCAGCCAAGTCTCCTTCATTTGAAACCTGGATTACGTTTAACCTTTCAGCAATCTCAATCACGGATTCTTGAGAGGCAAGCATTTCTGGAAATATTTTTTGAGAAGCAACAGAGCTTGATATTTTACCATCGTCAATAAGCTTGATTAAATCACTTATTTTTCTAGCAGAAATAGGGAATTGATCAATTTGTACTCCTTTTTCGTTTAGGTAGGATTTGATATCTCCCATAATCCAGTTAGCTACTGATTTGTAGTTATCATTTAAGGCGATTATGTCTTCAAAGAATAAGGCGATTTCTTTACTGTCTGTGAGGTTGTTTGCGTCATAAGGTGATAGTTTATATTCATTCACATATCTATCGTAAAGCTCTTTAGGTAGAGCAGGCATTTCTGATTTAATTTCCGAGACCTGTTTTTCATCAATGAAGAGAGGTTGAAGATCTGGTTCCGGGAAATATCTGTAATCATTAGCCGCTTCCTTTGAACGCATAGAAATCGTTGTATTTCCAAGAGCGTCAAATCCCCGAGTTTCTTGGCTTAAGCTTCCCCCAGATTCCAATACTTCTATTTGCCGGTTAATTTCATATTCTATTGCTTTTTGAACATTTCTAATAGAGTTCATGTTTTTGACCTCCACCTTTGTTCCAAGCTGAGCGACACCTTTTAATCGAACAGAAATATTGGCATCGCATCTCATTGATCCTTCCTCCATATTTCCATCACATATTTCTAAATACCTAACTAGTTTTCTTACTTCAGTAAGGTAATGGTAAGCTTCTTTTGAGCTTCTCATATCAGGCTCAGTTACGATTTCTAGAAGTGGGGTACCCGCTCTATTCAAATCCACAAGAGTATCGTAAATATCCACGTCGTGAATGCTTTTACCGGCATCTTCTTCCATGTGAATACGGGTAATTCCAATTCGTGTCATGGAATCATCTTCCCCTTTTAGATCAATAAATCCTTCAGTGCATATAGGAGTTGTATCTTGGGTAATCTGATAGCCCTTCGGTAAATCAGGATAAAAGTAATTTTTTCGAGCAAAATATTGATGGTCCGAAATCTTACAATTCATTGCTAAACCCAATTTTATAGCATATTCTATTGTTTTTTTATTTACAACGGGAAGTGTTCCAGGATGACCCAATGTAATGGCGCTTATATTGGAATTGGGTGCTGCTCCATACTCATTGACGTCCGATGAATAGGCTTTAGATCTTGTCAATAGCTGTGCGTGAACCTCAAGACCAATTACTGCCTCATATTTTCCTCTTAGCTTTTCATCCATTTCAAATGCGCGCAATTAATTCTTTCATAATAAGGGTCATTTTTGGTTCTTGCTTTGCCGCAACTTCAATGACATCTTGATGACTCACTTTTTGAATCTTTCCAGGTACGCCTAAATCTGTAATTATGGATATCGCAAAGCAAGGGATATTCATATGTCGAGCCACAATAACTTCAGGAACGGTAGACATTCCTACAGCATCAGCTCCAATATTGAATACGTACTTATATTCTGCTGGGGTTTCAAGTGTTGGACCCGTCAATCCTGCGTAACAACCATAAGAAACCTTAATCTCATTCTCTTGTGCAATATCAGAAGCAATTTGAATCATTTTAGGATCATAAGCTTCACTCATGTCTGGGAATCGAGTTCCAAGCTCTTCAATGTTTTTACCGATTAGAGGATTTCCAGGAAAAAGGTTGATATGATCATTTTGTATCATAATTTCTCCTATTTCAAAATCAGGGTTTACACCTCCAGAGGCGTTACTCACAAATAAATTCTCTATGCCCATTATTTTCATTACACGAACAGGAAAAGTAACTTCTTGAAGGGAATAGCCTTCGTAATAATGAAAACGTCCCTGCATGGCCATTACTTTTTTACCACCAAGTTCTCCGAAAATGAGCTTGCCAGAATGTCCTTTTACGGTTGATACCGGGAAATTAGGAATATCCCCGTATGGGATTTCATCAACAATATTTATTTCATTAACCAGGCCTCCAAGCCCTGTTCCTAAAATGATACCAATAGAAGGCCTTATTGATGTTTTAGATTTTATATAATCGGCTGATTCATTAAATTTTTCCAACA
Source organism: Crocinitomicaceae bacterium (assembly GCA_042094515.1). Taxonomy (GTDB): domain Bacteria; phylum Bacteroidota; class Bacteroidia; order Flavobacteriales_D; family Crocinitomicaceae; genus UBA952. The sequence goes on along the minus strand of JBELDA010000009.1, from coordinate 32,111 downwards.
TAGTTTTTTATTAATGATGTAAATTCTTTTTCATTCTGCAAATCAAGTGAAATAGGTTGGAAATACATGGGTAAATTGTGTTTTACGATGTATTTCTCAAATTCCAACATTCTCACCATATCTTTTTCAGTAGTGAGAATAATCGATTGCTCATCTGCAAAGCTATTAAATTTTTGATGGATATCCTTCATGTCCTGCAGACGATAAGCATAATGGTCAGGGTATGAAACCACCTTAATTTCATATGACTTTTCAAGATGAGATTTTAGGTTGTCATTATTCGCAATTCCAGTGACCATTAATATTCTTTTTATTTTTTTGATTTTTGTTCCAAAACAAATGAAATTTTCATATCTAATTGAGCTGAAAAAAACGGGCTTATTGTAATGCATAAAACGTGACCTAATGTGCCGCTTTTCATCAGAGCTCAATTGATTTGGACACCTTGTAATAACAATGCAATTGGCTCTTTTAATATTTCTTTTAGGCTCTCTAAGCCTTCCTACAGGGATAAGCAAATCGTCAAGGAATAGATCATTAATAGGAGTGGTAACAATTGAAAAATCAGTAATTACCTTTCTGTGCTGAAATACATCATCAAATAGTGTAAATGCTTCGGGGCTCTGTCTTTTAGCTTTTAAGCTACCCAGCCATCTGTTTTTTGTAACAATTACATTGATCTTATCTTTTAACCTTCTTTTATACATTAAGGGTTCATCTCCAACCTCATGACTTTTATGTGATTCATCCACTTGAATGGTTCCTTTGGTTGTTCTTTTATAACCCCGGCTTAAAATAAAAACATGCTCATTATTCTCAATAAGCCATTCGGCTATAAAAAGAGTCAGTGGTGTTTTACCCGTTCCACCCATGGATAGATTTCCAATACCAATACTTTTTTTAACTCGAGAAGATTCAAGAAAACCAATATCGTATAGTAGGTTTCTTATGAAAAGAGTTAATGCGTATAGCCAAGAAAAAGGAAGCAAGAGGAATCTCATGCGCTGGTTGCTTTCCTATTGAACGTGATAATCCGAGAATTCTTGTTCTTCGGCGTAATAATATACACGTACTTGAGCGGTATCATTCAAGAAATCAATCTTTCCAATTTCGAATCGATTTAGTGCTAATCCAGTACGATTTTCTAAGTCTTTTTTCATCTCAGCAGCTTTTTCTGGTTTAATTAAATCAATACGTTCATAAGTGACGGTCTTTCTCGTCTCATGCTTCATTAGCCATACAAATTCAAGTATGTAGGTCAGAATGACCATGAATATGTTTATGAGTCCCATTTCAGCAATACTAAGCTTATTCGATGCGAGCGCGTTTACAACACTCAATCCAATGATTAGAAATAGATAGGTCATCTCCTTGATTTCAATGGCATCGGTGCGATAGCGTATGATTCCGAAGATGGCAAAAAGCCCTAGCCCCATACCTGTATCGATGTCCAGTTTTTTTAATCCGAAGCAAAGGAAAAAAGTGATGGTTCCAATGAGATAGTATGTAAAGAGATAGTCTTTTCTTCTTGTTTTTTCATAGTATAAGAATCGAATTAATATGGTTATGAAAACCATATTAATGGCTAAACGCATAAGAAGAAGATAAAAATCTTCATCGAACCATTGTAGTGTAAATGGTTCTTCCATTTTCTTTTTTAAAATAACGTTAATCAGCATAATATCTTATTTAATTGTAGGGTCTTTTTTTTAAAGCGATTCGACTTAATCTTTTTTTGATCGTATAACTCCATGATTCCCAAGCAGTATTTACTCACTCTTAGCGGTCGAATCATTTTATTTTTCATTTTATGATAAAAGGTGTTCAATCTATTGATCTTTTCTTGTTTCAATTCACAAATCACTAAGTTTTTCAAATTGATTTTTTCTCCAGCTTTGAGATAGGAAAGGTTTAAGTCGAAAGTCAATCTTTCTATTCTTTCTTTATGAACAAGAGTAATACGTGTAAAATTATTCTCTAAGCTAGGAATCAAGTCAGAATGATTTGGATAAAGATCTGATAAAAAGTCACGCTCAATTTTCGTAAAATTCTCACTCCATGTAGAAGATTTGATTCTAGATTTAAAGGTTTGGCCTTTGCGTTTTTTTTTCACCTCTAGAAATGTCAGATCATTGCTCTTATATTTTCGAATTCGAATTTTCATTCGATTGGCTTTACTTCGATGGTGATCGTTATAAAATTTAAAATCTTTTGCGTCAAAATACAGGCTTTCATATTCCGAAAACTTATCGTTATTGACTTCGAGTACATTGTATTCATCTTTTAAATCAGAGAATACATCTAAAAACTGTTTTTCGGAAATAGCAAATTTAGTATCTACTCGATTCATCAATTTCACACCATCCATTTCAGCGAGTGAAATAGATTTGAAAGAGCTTGTGATGTCTTGAATTTCCTTTATCAACATGTGCTCAAATGTACTCTATTTAGTCCTTTTAAAAAAGTCATTATTTCATTAAATGTGAATTAAGTGATAAATTTTAATGAATAATATTCTCGAATTTTAGAGTTAAGGGGATTTTTAAAATCTCATTCCGATTCTCAAATTCCCAAACCCATAAAAATGTGTTGTTTCAGATGTTTGTCCGCCAAATGAACTTGAGATAAGTTTTCCTCGTGCAGGACCAATGTCAAAACCCATAATAAACGGGCTCTCTGAGAAAAAGGTCATGCCAAATGGGATATAGGCAACTGTTCCTCCACCTACATCAACTAATACCACACTATTGAGCTTGATCCCAGTATAAAACCGTGCCCCATTTTCTGCTAAACCTTTTGGGTAAATGGTCAGTCCAGTGCCTACACCAATTAGGCCCACACCTATTTCAAACGCTAATTTATTCCCGACAAATCTTTGATAGTTAATTCCCATTATGGATGAAGTTCCTCCGATATTTCCTGAAAAAATACTTTTTTTCAAATCTTGTGCTGTGTTGTTTTGTGCACGAGAAATCTGTGTAGTCAAGATAAGTATGGCAAAACAAGAGAATAGTTTGGTAATTGATTTCATAGGCTTGTCAAATAATCAGAAAAGGTACAGGATTCTGATGACTAATTCATCTGCTTGAATAGAATTTAGGGTTATTTATAATCGTATTTTTATGGACTGGACCCAATTTCTATTGGGTCGTTAAACTTATTTGCTAATGAAAAACATCACGAGAAATCGCTTCAAATGGTTTTTGTCCATATTCGTTTTACTTCTACTTTCATCATGTGTTGAAGACCAGGAGCTAGACAATGCTGTTTTGAAGTTTGACCAAAAAAACATTTTTATTATGAACCTCAGTTTGGGGTTTATTATGTTTGGCGTAGCTCTTCAGCTGAAAGTTGATGATTTTAAAAGGGTGCTTACAGCTCCTAAGTCTGTACTTGTTGGCTTTTTCTCTCAATTTATAGCGCTACCTTTTTTAACTTTCATAGTTGTTTGGATCTTTCAACCCATGCCAAGTGTTGCTATGGGAATGATGATCGTTGCCGCCTGTCCAGGAGGGAACATTTCTAATTTCATGACCTCATTGGCAAATGGTAATACCGCATTATCGGTTTGTATGACTGCGATTGCAAGTGTTTGTGCTGTTTTTATGACACCTTTAAATATTTCCCTTTACGGTCGACTTTATTCTCCAACTGCGGTCATATTAGAAGATGTGAAGGTTGATTTTTTAGACATGTTGGAAATCCTAGGTATGATTTTATTGATTCCTTTAGTACTGGGAATGACTGTGAGGTATTACAAACCTAAAATTGCTGATTTACTTCATAAATTCACCCATTATGGCTCGATGCTTATTTTTGGATTGATTATCATATTTGCCTTTGTCGCCAATATGGATTTGTTTTTGAAATACATTCACCTGGTCATTTTTGTTGTGTTTGCTCACAATGCTATTGGGATCTTCACAGGGTTTAGTCTAGCAAGATTATTTAAGCTTCCCTCTAAAGACCAAAAAACCCTAGCTATCGAGACAGGAATTCAAAATTCTGGACTGGGATTGGGTTTGATCTCTACTTTTTTTTATTCAGTGGAAGGAGTAGGTGGAATGGCTATTGTTGCCGGTTGGTGGGGGATTTGGCATATCGTTTCAGGATTGAGCCTTGCTTATTTCTTCAGAAACAGGTCTCTTTGAATCCTTATTTCAGGTAAAAATAATTTTTCCTATTGGTATTCCTATTTTCATTTGACAGCTTACCATTGTCGTCGATGAAATGTTTTGTATATCCCATTTGAGTTAAGAAATCATGAGCGTTTTGCCCATCAATATTTGAATCATCAACATCGAAAATTTCAATTAGAATTTTTGGAGAGTAAGTCGATAATGTATTTTTCATCCCAGACAATACGTGATATTCAAATCCTTCTACATCGATTTTTATTAAATCAATCTTATTCAAAGGTTGAGTTTCAAGATATTTATCAAGACTAATTACTTCAACTTCATGGACCACACTGTTTTCAATATAAGAAGCGCTCACCATTCCCAAATTGTTTTCATTTGGTTGATAATATAGCTTGAGCTTTCCTTGTGAATCTCCAACGGCTTTGTTTTCTGTAATTATTTTTGAAAGATTGTTGATGGAAATGTTATTCATTAATGCTTGATAATTTTCTGGATATGGCTCAAAGCATATTATTTTTCCAGAGTTAGTGATTTTCTTAGATGCGCTTAATGAGTATAAACCAAAGTTGGCGCCAATGTCAATAAAGGCGCTGTTTTCAGAGAGATGCTCATTTAGGACTTTTAGCTCAGCTCCTTCATATGTGCCTAAGAAATATATATTTTGTTGTATCCAGTCATCGATATGAAGATTTATTCTTAGGTTTCCAAAAGAAACCGTCTTTATCAATCCATTATAAATATTATAAGGCTTGAAGAATCTTTTATGAAATCCAAAGAATGTCCCTTTTAAAAAAGGGATTCTAAAAAGCAATCTAAAGAAAACAGCTAAAAGGTTTCTCATTGTGAATCGCAAAAATAAAATAACGAACCCGTAATTTTGATATTATTACGGGTTAATTTATGGCAAGCTTATTTTTAAGCTAAACTATATGATTTGAATTAATTCGTAAAAATAGGGTTAGTTCCTATTGTTATTTATAAATTTTGTAGGATCGAGATACCCATCGGTATTGTTAGAATATCCTCCACCAATAGGTAGATTCGGTATGTCCCGTATTTCGAAGTGGAGGTGCGCCCAATACTGACCGTTATTTGTGCCAATAGTGCCGATTTGATTTCCTTTTTGTACAAATTCACCCTTCTCAACGCTAATTTCATTACAATGCGCGTAAAATGATTCTACCTGTTTATTAGAATCAATAAAGTGTGTTATTCTGATCACGTTTCCCCAGCCCCCATGAACATTTTCAGCAAAGGTAACGTAGCCGTTGGCAATGGCATATATAGGGTCTCCAAGGTCTGAGTTTCCACCACCTGTTCCGTTCCAATCTTCACCGAGGTGATCATTTTCTGTAAATTTTTGAGCATTATAGTATCCCGTTCCATTTGGTTTGCCTACAGGGAAATCAAAGCCATCTGTAAATTGAATCGTATCATAATTCAAGGCAACATTTATTTTATTTTGATTCTCTGCTTCAATAGATCCTTTATGCCTTTCTTGAGAATGGCAGCTGATTAAAAACGAGAGGAACAGAATTACTATGTTTTTCATTTCTTTTCCAACGCTGAATATAAATTCAGTTACTTTGCCTTCTTATTTATACGCATGGCCCATAATGTTTTTCAAAGTCGATTATCTTTGCTGCTTGTAGTATTCTTTAATGGGTCTGCTGAATTTAAAGTATGGCACAAATCATGTTAAAGAAAAACTCGAACAAGCCAAAATGATGGCGAAAATATTATTCTAAAATGAAATTTAACTTAACATTCCTCCTTTTTATTACCGGAAGCGTGATTTATGGACAATCTGTAGACTATAAACTTTCAATGCCCAAACCTCAAAATCATTATTTCCATGTCGAAATGGAGCTAAAAGATTTTAATGAAAAAGAAATTGATATTTCTCTGCCCGTATGGGCACCGGGGTCATATCTTGTGAGAGAGTTTTCGAAAAACATCAATCTCGTAAAGGCGTTCGATGAAAATGGAAATCCATTAGCAATTAAAAAGAAAAGAAAAAACAGCTGGACAATCAATAAGGCGAAACACAAAAAGGTGATTGTTAAATATGAGGTTTATGCTTTTGAACTGTCTGTTCGTACTTCGTTTTTGGATTTAACACATGGATATGTGAGTGGTAGTGGTGTTTTTATGTTTGTTGAAAATCATTTAGATGCGTCTGGACTCCTTTCGGTTATTCCATATGAGAGCTTTTCCACCATTTCGACAGCTTTACCAAAGGGTAAAGATCAATTCACATATTCTTATTCAGATTATGACCACTTGGTCGATTGCCCTATTGAAATTGGAAATCAATTGGTATTTGACTTTGATGCAGCGGGGGTGAATCACACTGTTGCCATATATGGTGATGGCAATTATTTAATTGACGAATTGAGAACTGATATGGCCAAAATCATAGAGGAGGAAACAAAGGTTTTTGGCCAAAATCCAAATAAAGAGTATTTATTTATTATTCATAACGTGGTAAATGGTCAAGGAGGACTAGAACACAAAAACTCCACAACCTTAAGTGTCAATAGGTGGACCTATAGCGGTTCCAATTATATTAAGTTTCTGAGCCTTGTAGCTCACGAATATTTTCACCTATGGAATGTAAAAAGAATAAGGCCTATTGAGCTGGGACCCTTTGATTACAATCAAGAGAATTATACAGATATGTTATGGGTTATGGAAGGTTTTACTTCTTACTATGATGAGCTTATATTATTAAGAGCCGGGTATTATTCTCAACAACAAATGCTCGGTAAAATAGAAAGTGCCATTAATTATGTAGAAGGATCTGAAGGTTCAAGAGTTCAGCCATTAGCACATGCAAGCTTTGATGCCTGGGTAAAAGCATACAGGCCAAATGAAAATAGCTCAAACACAAGTATGTCCTACTATTCACGGGGATCAATTATAGCGGCTCTTTTGGACGTAATGATTATTAAAAATCACAAAGGAAAAAAATGTTTAGATGATTTCCTTCAGAGCTTGTATTCCAAATTTTATGAAAATAAAGGAAGAGGATTTAGTTCAGAAGAATTCAAAAAAGAACTTGAATCATTCGTTGGAAAAAATCTTGATGATTTTTATGCCAAATATATTGATGGTACTGAGATCCCACCATATTCGAAAATATTTGGACAAATGGGTATAAATGTTCAGGACGTGAGTAAAACGTATCCGGATTTTGGTGCAGGATTGACTAACTCAGGAGGAAAGACCATAATCAAGTCTATTCGTTCTAAATCTGCGGCAGAAGATGCGGGCTTGAGTGTGAATGATGAAATCATTGGGTGCAATGGATACAGAGTTGGAAAGGGTGATATAGAAAGTGTAATGAAAAGCCTCAATGAAGGAGATGAGATAGATTTGTTAATTTCACGTGATGAAATTTTATTTTCGGTTGAATTTAAAATGACCAATAGATTTAAACCCAAATTTTATTTGAACATAACTAATGAAAAACCCAAACTTCTCAATTACTGGCTTCGTTAGAGCGCTATCCTTTTTATTCTTAATCATTGCATTCACTGCGTGCAGTCAATACAAAAATATACGTATACCATTAGCCAACAGTGGTTATCCGTACAGTGGATGTGAGCCATCCATAGATATTCATCCATCTAATCCTAATTATTTGGCTGTTGGATCTATATTGGATGGTTATCATTATTCTAAAGATGGAGGGCATACATGGAAATCAAAACAGATGAAAAGCTCATTTGGAGTTTATGGGGATCCGGTTATAAAATTTAACTCTAAAGGAAACCTTTTTTACTTTCATCTGGCCTCATATACAAAAACGAGCCACTTGGATCGCATTGTATGTCAAAAAGCAGAAAAAATAGACCAAAAGTTTAACGACGGTACTGCTCCTAGGCCAAATGGAACAAAGGTTCAGGATAAACACTGGATGGTCATAGACCCTCAAACAGATGTAATATATATGACCTGGACGCAGTTTGATGCGTATGATTCAGATGATCCTAAAGATTCTTCTGTTATTGTATTTTCTAAATCTATGGATGATGGGGAGTCATGGACTACCCCAAAGCGAATTTCAAAATTTGGAGGTGATTGTCTCGATGGAGACAATACTGTTGAAGGAGCGATGCCTGCATTAGGCAGAAATGGGGAGCTTTTTGTGGCTTGGTCAGGTCCGAAAGGTCTTATGCTTCAGGTATCTGAAGATAAGGGGGAAACTTGGTTAGCTGAAGAGGTTCATTTGTTTGAGCATGAAGGGGGCTGGAATATTGAGGTATCTGATTTCTTCAGATCAAATGGTTTACCTGTGTTTTTAAGTGACCATTCTAAATCATCTCCAAACTATGGTAATTTGTATCTGAATTGGACCGTGCAGAATATGGAAACTGGACTAACCTCTGTCATGTTTTCTCATTCCACTGATAATGGATTAAGTTGGAGTGCTCCATCAAAAGTGCATTCGGAAACTAATGTCTACAATCATTTTTTAACATGGTTTACAGTAGATCCGAGTAATGGATATATTCATTTTGTTTATTATAAAAAAAGCGTTGATTCAAAGGCAACAGACGTAATTTGGGCAAACAGTAAGGATGGAGGGAATACTTTTACGGAGAAGGTTATTTCAGAAAAACCTTTTGAACCCAGTCCAACAGTGTTTTTTGGGGATTATCTGAATATAGCTGCTCGTGGCAATGTCGTTAGACCTGTTTGGCCTCGTATGGATAAAGGAAAAATATCTCTTTGGACAGCCATTATTGATTTTAAATGAAAGTTCGAATAGAAGCTTCATGGAAAAATCTATTAATAAATGAATTTGAGCAAAGTTATTTTTTAGACCTCAGTCAGAAAATTAAGCAAATATACCTCGGTAATGAGGGAAATGTTTTTCCTAAAGGTTCAGAGATATTCCGAGCTTTTGACTTATGTCCTGTAGAAAAAACCAGAGTGGTTATTTTAGGGCAAGATCCATACCCGACTCGAGGACATGCACATGGTTTATCATTTTCTGTAAGTGATGATGTGCGGCCTTTTCCTAAAAGTTTGAATAATATTTTTAAAGAAATAAATGAGGACATCGGGAAACCTTTTCCAGAAAATGGAAACCTAACCAGATGGGCAGAACAGGGGGTACTTCTGCTTAATACGGTTTTAACGGTAGAAGAGGGGAGTCCAGACAGTCATAAAGGGATGGGCTGGGAGCAATTTACAGACCGAGTAATTGAACTTCTTTCTTCTGAAAAAGAGCATCTTGTTTTTATACTTTGGGGAGCCAAAGCAGCTAAAAAAAGAGAATTAATTGATGAAAGGAAACATAAAGTATTGTCTTCGGTTCACCCCTCACCTTTATCAGCATATCGCGGTTTTTTTGGATGTAAACATTTTAGTAAAGCAAATGACTATTTATCTATGAATAATTTGTCTAATATCGATTGGTGAGTATTCCTTTATATATTTGCACTTCATGAAATTGGAAAATGATCTTTATTTAAGAGCGACTAGAGGAGAGACGATAGAACGGTACCCTGTTTGGTTGATGCGACAGGCAGGCAGGATTTTACCGGAATATCGTGCAGTGCGTGCTAGTGTTTCTGGGTTTAAAGAGCTGGCAGAAACCCCGGAATTGGCCTCAGAGGTGACAGTTCAACCTGTAGATATTTTAGGTGTTGATGCCGCTATTATTTTTTCCGATATACTTGTGGTACCAGACGCCATGGGTTTGACTTATCAAATGATAGAGAAAAAAGGTCCGTGGTTTGAAAACACCATCAAAACAGAAAGGGATTTAGCGTTACTTGATAAGAATATTGATGTAGAAGAAAGACTTGCTTATGTACTACAGGCGATATCGTTGACGAAAAAAGCACTTAACAATAGAGTCCCTTTAATAGGCTTTGCTGGAGCACCTTGGACAATTTTGTGTTATATGGTTGAAGGCTCGGGATCCAAAACCTTCTCGCAAACACGCAAACTTTTATATACCAATTCACATTTGGCACATGAATTGCTACAACGAATTACTGATGTAACGATTGACTATCTAAAGGCCCAGCAAAAATATGGAGCAGATGCACTTCAGCTATTTGATTCTTGGGCTGGCATTTTAGGACACAATCAGTATCAAGAATTCGGAATGAAATATATTAAACAGATTGTAAAGGCGGTAAGTGGACCATTCACGGTATTTTCGAAAGGAGCCTATAGCTCTTTGCCTAATTTAATGGAATTGTCTTGTACAACAATTGGATTGGATTGGAATATGAATATGGAATATGCGAGGTCTTTATGCGGTGATTCCAAAACGCTTCAAGGAAATTTAGATCCTTGTGTATTGTATGGTTCACATGAAAGTATTCAGTCTGAAACGTTTAAAATGTTGAAATCTTTCAAAAGTCCACGGCATATTGTAAATTTGGGCCACGGTGTTTATCCTGATATCCACCCTGAAAATGTCAAAACATTTATTAATACAGTTAAAAATTATGAAATTTAATTTATCTATTACCTTAACATTAATGCTATTTATAGCCAGTAATATTGCCTTATCACAAAAACGAGGTAAAAAAGGAAAATCTACAAGCTCTGATATGTTAAATATGACATTTGAAAGATTACAGGAAGACGAGGAAGTTTCTGAGCTTGGGTCCATTACATTATTAGATAATGGTGTTTTTTCGCCTACGGAAAATGCTGCAGATCTTTTTCAAAAGGGTGCAGGATCTATTGCTGGCATTCCTAATAATGCATTTGGAAAGGAAGAAAGTGATGTCGATGGAGGAAAATTGTATGCAGGATTCGTGGCCTATAAGCCGGGTAGAGAGTCTTCTTTAAGAAGCTATATTACTATACCATTTATCAGAGGGAAAAACAATGTTTCATTGTCAAAAGGACTAAAGTATTGTGTTCAGTTCAAGATTTCATTGGCTGAGTCATCAAAATATGCTTGTAATAATATTGGTGCCTATTTCACTAAGGAAGCACCTTCAAGTAAATCAGGTATCATTAATGCTCCTGAAAACTTGATTAGAGGTAAAAATAATCGCATTCACCAAGGATTTTTTGGATGGGATCAGGTTTGTGAAATTTATACAGCTAAGGGAGATGAGAAGTTTATTACCATTGGTAATTTTGATAAAAACGATAATACAAGATGGATTCCAGTAAAAAAGCCAAAAACTTCAGAAGTGGAAACCCTAAAGCATGCTTATTATTACATCGATAATGTGACCGTTAAGCAAATTGATTCGGATGAGGATTGCAAATGTGTTGTAAATAGTCAAGCCGCACACACTGAAGAATATTCTACCTTGATTTATACGAAAGCTATTCACATTGTAGAATCTATGTCAACGGCTGAAAAAGTAGGAGCTCAGGAATTGTTTTATGGGTTTGGTAAAAAAGACTTCACCCCTAACTCGAGAGAAAGCTTGAAGTTTATTGTTGGTATTTTAAAAAGTGACCCTGCAACGAGCATAGAGATTGACGGGCATTCTGATAGCCAAGAAGAAGGCTTAAGTGCATCTAAAGAAGAATTTAGTGATATGGGCATGGTTAGAGCAAACTATGTTAAACGCTACTTCTTAGCCAATGGTATTGAAGAATCAAGAATTACTGTTAAATCTCATAGAGACACGGAGATTAGTAGAGAAATAGCACCAAGTGTAGATGATGAGGAGCTTAAAGCGGCTAAAAGTCGTCGAGTAGAGTTTAAATTAAATTAGGCTCAATATTAAGCTTTCTTAGTTCTTCATAAAGCGATTGAGTAGGAAGTCCGATCACGTTGGTATAACTTCCTTTTATTTCTTTCACAGCTATTAAGCCAATCCATTCTTGTATTCCATATGAACCAGCTTTGTCAAATGGTTTATGTGCATCAATGTAATATTGTATATCTTCCTTTTTTAGATCGTCAAATAAGATCTGAGTGGTTTCGTGAAATTCTATCCATTGATCTCCTTTAACCATGCAAACTGCACTCATAACTTCATGCATTTCCCCCGAAAGACGATTAATAGTTTTATAGGCTTCTTGAGAATCTTTCGGTTTCCCTAGAATAGTATTTTGGAAAATAACCACAGTGTCACAACAGATTAAAACATCTGCGCCATGAATATTTTGTATTAAAGAGTTAGCCTTTTGTCTGGCCAAGAAAGGTGCTATTGTGTACACGCCCATTGAAGGATCGAAGGATTCATCTGTATTCGAGACCTGAACATCAAAAGAATATCCCATTTCTTCTAAAAGATACTTTCGCCTTGGAGAGCCAGAGCCTAGAATTATTTTCATGTTACATAAATAATGCGCTCAGACCTATGAGCATGCTTAGTTTTAAAAGACCCTGACTGAACTTTAGAAACAACTCATTTTTCGCCATCAAAGCAATGATTAATATATTCAAGCTTAAAGCAATTAATAAAATACAAAAGGTCCAATCCCCAAGTTGTAAATCAAAAATTGCCGGTGCAATAAGCAGACATGCAATCTGAACAATTAAAATCATACCGATTATACCTTTTGTTGTTTTTAAACCATATTTCATTGGTATGGATTTTACATAGATTTTTCGGTCTCCGGGAATGTCTGAAATATCTTTGCAGATTTCTCTAGCTAAGTTTTGCAACATTGCAAAAAAGGATAAAAGATATATAATATGAAAATTGGGATTTTCGTACCATCGACCTTGAAGGTCATAAAAGATCCCGCTGTCTTTCGAAAAGACAAAAAAGCTAAGTGCCAAAAGGGGAATAAAGCCAGTTAAGATAGCGATTAATAAATTCCCTAGAAAGATTTTTTTCTTAAAATACACACTGTAGAACCAGAGTGCATTAATAGCTAATAAGTTTATAAAGACATACCAAAAAGTATTGTATTTACTACTCAGATATATTGATATTATTAATGCAGAAAAATTAAAAGTCCAATGCAAAATAATCGCCCATCTTCTTTTCACATGTTTTGATATGATCAGCTTATGTGGTTTATTAACACGATCCGCTTTAACATCGAAATAATCATTAATCATATTTCCTGCTCCTGCAATGAGTGCGGTAGAAATCAATAGTAAAACAAAATCATATCGATTTATATTCACCACGGGATTGTCAAATGAAAGATTATAGCAAACACCCATCATTGTTGCAAGGATGATAAATATATTTTTAGGCCTAATTAACCAGAAAATTGATATCAAAAGGTTTCCCGCCATACGGTTCTTCTATTTTGTTGGTGAGCAGCTTCTTTTTCTGATGATTTGTTCATTTTGCTAATTGTTTCATCAGAGAAAATCGGTTGTAATGATCCATATCCTTTATAGGTCATTCGCGATGCTGAAACCCCTTTTTTAAGGAGGTATTTATACACTGCAGCAGCTCTTGCTTCAGATAAAGTTAAGTTTTTTTCTTGATCACCCCTTGAATCAGTATGACCACCTAATTCAATGTTTATTTCTTTATTTTCAGTAAGATATCTCGCAAATAGATCTAGCTCCACACGAGATTCAATTCTGAGTGTCGATTTATTTAAATCAAAAAACACATTCTCAAATATGTTTTCTACTGTTATGCTTGAGTCTTCTTTACTTGTATTCCCTTGTACAGGTTTATTCATGGGAATATCAATGTGATAGCTATTAGAATTATTTATATCTGATAGATCAAAATGAATTGAGTAAGGGTGGTAGCCCTCATAGGTCACTGATATGGCATAGTTTCTATGGATTGGTAAGGGGACCATAAAGGTACCCGTTTGTTCATCGGCTTCAGAAACGATAATACGTTCACTTGTAGATAAATCAAACAATTCAAATAGTCCAGGAATAGGTTTTTTTGTTAGCTTATCATACACAAAGCCATCAAAATATAAGGTTTTCGTGGCCTGAGCTTCTTTGGGTAATTTAAAAGAATAGATATCCAAATCTCCATATCCTCCAGCTCTATTGGATGCAAAGTAAGCAATCTCACCTTCAGCAGAAACCATCAAAGAATTTTCGTCAAACTTTGTATTAATAGGGTAACCTAAATTCTCTGGGGTAGACCATTGTCCATTCGCTTTCTTCCTTGTGACATATAGGTCAGATCCCCCCATGCCAGGGTGTCCCTTAGAGGCAAAGTATAGTGTTCTTCCATCAGGGTGAATATGAACAGATTCTTCGGTGTTTGGTGTATTTATATGATCAGGTAGCCGCTGAGGAGGTCCCCAAATGCCATCCTGCTGTAAATATGAGACGTAAATATCACTGTTATTATTTTTACTTCCCTTAATGCCTTTAATGAAGTAAAGCGTTTTGCCATCAGCAGAAAGAGAAGGTTGAGATTCCCAGTTCCCACTGTTCACATATCCTGGGAGATTAATCGGACCATACCAAGTATTTCCAATTTTTTTTGCATAAAAAAGGTCACAGCTTCCTTTTCCGCTTCTGTTTTCACCGTAATACGAACCCGTTTGATCCGCACATGCTACGAATACAAGGTTTCGTCCATCTGCAGATAGGGTAGGGGCTCCTTCATTGTTTGTGGTATTGATGTTTTTTGGCATTGGAAATGATTTCCCCCAAGTGCCATTTTCATCGAGATATGAAATGAAAAAATCTTCTTGTTGGTAATAATCTCTCATTTTAAGAGGAATTAACCTGGTAAATAAAATAGTGCTTCCATCGACGGTCAATGCAGGATAATATTCTGGAAATTGGGTATTTACACCTGGTCCAAGATTTATAGGGTTAAAAGGTTTCGGATTTTTTATGGCATGTCTCGCAAATTCCGCACTTCTTTTAATTTTGTACGTTTCTTTAGACAAAACTGAACTGGCATTTGGATTTTTTAAGAATATATCCGCATACTTAATGCTTGCGTCATAATTACCAAGAGCTAGGTTTAAATTCGCCAAATAGCAATAGGTAGATCCTGATTTACTATGAAGAGGGTTAATTTCCACAGCATTTTCATAGTGCTTTATAGCCAATGGATAGTCATTAGTGTATTCATAAAATTCTCCAATAAGTAGTTGAGCCTCCCAAAACTCAGGGTCTTTTTGCAAGGCTTGTTGTAACACAATAATTGCATCCTTGTAATTGGGTTGAAATGTGTTTTCGTCATACGACTCACTTGGAATTTTTTTTGCTTTCTCAAATAATTTTATTGCCTTTTTACTTTTTGTAGAATAGCCAAATTGTGCTTTTGCACAAGAGCTTAAAAAACAAGTGAGAACAAGAAAAAACAGGAGCTGAAATTTCATATTAGAAAATTAAGGAATATTCATGTATTTATGTGTTTGTAACGAGATTTTCCATCCTTTGTTACGTTTTGTGAAATCAACGATTTCAGGCATTAATTGTTCTTTTTTTGACCATTCTGGTTGAATGTATAAAAGACAATTCTCTTTTACTTTTTTTGCATGCTCCATCGCCCATTTAAAATCAGATTGGTGATAAATCACAACCTTCAATTCATCTGCTTTTTCATACGCTTCTTCAATCGGGCTTTTGAATTTTTTTGGTGAAAAGGTATACCAATCTAGTGAGCCATGTAAAGCATAACATCCAGAGGTTTCTATTGCAATTTTTTTCCCAAGTGATTTTAACTCAATACAAAGCTTAGACAAATCATACATAGCAGGTTCACCCCCCGTAATTACGACCAGATCAGAATCAACCTGGCTCACACGTTTAATGATTTCGCTTATTCTACATTTAGGATGATCTTTTGCATCCCAGCTTTCCTTAACATCGCACCAAACACATCCCACATCGCAGCCACCAAGTCGTATAAAATAGGCAGGTGTACCTGTGTATCTCCCTTCTCCTTGTATGGTTAAGAATTCTTCCATTATTGGTAGCTCATTCGTCATTACATTCCAAATTTGGTTATAAAGTTAATCAAATGACTTATTTCAATTAAACTAATTCTTTAATCAGTAAGATAGAACATTTGAGCATTGAACCAATATAGAGGTATTTTCGGTTTGACTATTTCGTTATATTTGTTTGTACAAACTTCTTACTTATGAATAAATTTTACTTTTTTATCCTGTCTTTATTTTTCTCAATCGGTATTAACGCGCAACAAATTGATAATGGCGATATGGAAGCGTGGGATGATCTAGGAACTTCCTCTGAAGAACCCACCAATTGGAACAGTTTTATGTCTGCAACGGGAGGACTTGCATTTTTTGGATCACAGCAAGTGGAGCAATCAACGAATGTACCTGCATCGTCAAGTGGCATGTACAGTGCACGGGTATATTCAAAAAGTACGTTAGGAATAGTGGCGAATGGAAACCTCACCTTGGGCCGAATTAATATGGGTAGTAGCACTCCAAGTAGTTCTGATAATTTTAATTTCACTAGCACAGGAGATATTGATTTTTCTCAAATGTTATCAGAGTCGCCTGACTCATTGGTTTTTTGGGTGAATTATGACGCGAATAACAGTTCTGATTCAGCAAGAGTCCGTGCGGTTATTCATGATGATTATGATTACAGAGACCCTACTGATGCAGGTTCAGAACCTCATACAGTTGCTGTGGCAGGCTTGAACTATTTACCGACTAACGGATGGATGAGAAAATCAATCCCTTTTGATTATGTTGGACCATCAACGAATGCAGCTTATATTCTCATCACTTTTACGACCAATAAAATACCCGGTGGAGGATCAGCCGGTGATGAGGTACTGATTGATGATGTTGAATTAATTTACAATTCAACAGCTGACTTGATTAATACATCTGATAATAAATGGATTGGTTATAATACAAATACTGGAATCTTCATTTCAGATGGCTTTAAAGCTGAAGAAATCATTTGTATTACAAACCTAATGGGGCAGCAAATCGTTCAAGGAACGGTTAAAGATTTGAATGGTACCCATTTAAAATCCGGGATGTATATTGTTTCTCATCCATCAGGATCTTCAAAAATATTTTCAGAATAATTAATATATGATTAAATACTTTTCGGGTTTATTACTCCTTTTTATAGGCTTCAATTCTGGGGCTCAAAACAATTCAAAAATTTATGGAAGGGTAGTAGATGAAACTGGAGAAGTATTAACAGGTGCCTCTGTTATTTACAGAACTGATATTTCAGTTGGGGCAATTGCTGATTTTGACGGTAAATTTGAACTTTTTGTTCCCCCAGGAAAGTGCAAATTAATTTGCAGGTATACAGGTATGAAATCGGATACAGTTACCATATCCTTAAAACCTCAAGAGAGTAAAGAGGTTAATTTCACGCTATTTTCATATATAAAGGAGTTTAAAGAGATAGATGTTAAAGTAGGTAAATTTGATAAGCCTATTGAAGAGCAAACAGTGACCATGATCGTTATAAAACCTGAGCTCATTGAAAATAAAAACACCAGGAGTATTGAAACGGCATTGGATCAAACTCCAGGATTAAACATTCTTGATGGTGAGCCTCAAATCAGAGGAGGTAGTGGATTTACATTCGGCGTTGGTTCTAAAGTAGCCGTGATTGTTGATGATATGCCTATGTTATCAGGTGATGCGGGAAGACCAGAATGGGGTTTTATACCTGTTGAAAATATAAGTCAAATCGAAGTTGTAAAAGGAGCGGCATCCGTACTTTCAGGAAGCTCAGCGCTTTCAGGATCTGTCAATATCCGTACAGCTTATCCAACCTCAAAACCAAAAACTAAAATCAATATATACACAGGAGTTTACTCCAAACCAAATCAAGCAGATGCGACTTGGTGGAATCAATATCCTGGTATTTTTGGAGCAAATTTTTTACATTCTCAAATGTTTGGTAATCTGGACCTCGTGGTAGGAGGGAACCTTAATTATGATCATGGATATATTGGCCCACCCATTACAGATTCTATTGTTGCAACAGTTTTCCCAGATACAATTACCAACTTTAGTGAATCTGACCTTATATCCAAAAGGGCAAGGTTTAATTTTAATTTGAGATATCGCTCAAAAAAAATCAAAGGTCTTAATTATGGATTGAATGGGAATTTCATGAAGATGCATACCAATATGCCACTTGCCTGGTTGAATGATTCTTCAGGTTTATATCGGGCTTACCCTGGTGCAATATTTTTACAGGACCAGCTTATTTTTAATCTCGACCCCTTTGTACACTTCTTTTCGGAAACGAATGGGAAGCATTATTTAAGAGGTAGGATATTAAGAGTTGACAATGAAATGAGTGCGAATCAATCCAATAATGCGACAACTTATTATGGAGATTATATGTTCAAAAAGAAATATAAAGAATTCAAAAACCTTGAATTTGTTGGTGGTCTAACATCAACGTATACGAATTCTTTTGCAAATATTTATACGGGTTCTGGTTCTCCTAATAATAGAATGCTCAATTTATCAGCTTATTCTCAAGTTGAAACGAAATTGAAGAACATCTTAACGCTTTCAGCTGGAGGACGCTTGGAATATTTTCAGCTGAATGATACCATTACTGCTTTAAAACCTATATTTCGTGCAGGGTCAAGTCTTAAAATTTATCAGGAGACTTATCTGCGAGCATCTTATGGACAAGGTTATAGATTCCCTACTATTACTGAAAGGTTTATAAGAACAGGAGTAGGTAATTTTGGTGTTTTCCCGAATCCAAATCTTCTTCCTGAAAGTAGCTGGAACGCGGAAGTAGGTGTCAAACAAGGATTGAAATTTGGAGGTTTATATGGATACTTAGATGTTGCAGGGTTTTGGCAAGAATATCAAAATACAATTGAATATATGTTTGGGATTTGGAATGAGCTCACCTCTGTGGAATCAATGGGGTCAAGTGCAGGATTTATGTTCCTTAATACTGGAGATTCTCGCGTGATTGGTATAGATGCTTCTTTTACAGGTTTTGCTGAGTTTAAGAACAAAAGTAAAATGATGTTTCTTATGGGATACAATTATATTGTGCCTAGAACACTCACGCCGGATTATGTATATGCTATTGATTCTAATCAGAGACAATTCAGCTATAATTCAACTTCATTGGATGCCTCACAGGGAATTCTTAAATACCGATTCTTACATAATGTCAAGTTGGATTGCGAATACACCTGGAAGGATAAATTTTCAATTGGTGCCAGCGCAAAGTATTTTTCTAAAATTGTGAATATGGATGCCATTATTAAAGATTTTGAGGAATTCACTACGGATATTGAGGTTTTACAAGATTTACAATACATGGATTTTTTCAATTCACATCGATTTGGTAACTGGATTTTTGATGCGAGAATTTCATTTAACCTCAATGATTCTCATAAGCTTGCACTAATTGGAAGTAACATTCTAAATCGATCTTATTCATTGAGACCCTTAAAAATAGAAGCTCCTCGAACAGTTAGTGTTCAGTATACCTTTAAAATGGAAGGTAAAAAGAAGTGATTTTATTCATTTAAAGCGATTCTAAGTAGGTTTAAAGCACTTAGTGTAGTCATATTGATGTTTCGTCCTCTATGCTGACTAAATTGAAGCCTATGGCTTGTGATTTTTTCAGGTGTCGCAATGGCAATCCACACTAGGCCAACAGGTTTTTCTTTACTTCCTCCATCTGGACCAGCTATTCCTGTTGTTGATATACAAATATCAACTCCTAATTCATTTCGTCCCCCTTGAGCCATTTCCAACGCGACCTCTTCACTTACAGAACCATATTTAATTATAGTTTCGTTTGAAACCTTTGCTAGTTTATGTTTGAGCTGATTTGAATAGGTTAATAACGAACCCATATAGTATTTGGATGCTCCCGGAACTTCCGTAATTGTACTTGCCAGTTTACCTGATGTACAACTCTCTACTGTTCCTAAGGTCAAGTTTTTACATTTTAATTTTTCTCCAATAACCGAAGCTAAGGTGTCAGAGTCATATCCAAAAAAATACCTTGGAATCTGGATTTCTAGCTCTTTAAAAAGCTTGTCAATGGCCGATTCATCTTTATTACCAAAAGGAGAAGTAATCCTGAGCTTTACGATACCTGGAGAAGGGAGATAAGCCAATGAATAGCCCGATTCATAAATTTTATCTTCCCAATCCTTTATTTTTTCGGCTAAGAATGATTCACCAATTCCTTGGGTCATGGCAGTTTTGTAGAACATGGATTGCAACTCGAATTGAGATTTAAGCTTGGGAATTACTTCTTCGGACATGATGCCTTTCATCTCATAAGGAACTCCTGGAAGGCTTATGAAAATTGTGTTATCATGATCAAACCACATACCAGCTGCAGTGCCGTAATTGTTCTCAAGTATGTGACATGATTTAGGCAACTCTGCCTGTAAATTGTTAGACTCGAGCATTGGTCGGTTTCTTCTTGCAAAAAATTCTTTAATCTTCTGTAGAGTTGGTTCATGTATTTCTAACGAAGTGTTAAAAAACTCACATAAGGTATGCTTTGTAATGTCATCTTTGGTAGGGCCAAGCCCTCCAGTTATAATGACACAATCTGTATAGCTTTTTATCTCTTTTAGACTCTCAAGAATTTCTTGTTTTTCATCAGCAATAGAAATGGTTTTCAATATGCGTGCACCTATATTAGAAAGTTCTTTTCCAATCCATGATGAATTTGTATTGACGGTTTGACCAATTAACAGCTCGTCACCAATTGAAATAATCTCAACATTCATATTTTTTTGAATTTAGCAATAGACTCTATATGTCCTGTATGTGGAAACTGGTCAACAAGACAATAGTGAATCAATTCAAATCCTGCATCAAAAAGAATCGATGCGTCCCTGGCCTGAGTTGAAGGGTTACAGGAAATATAAACAAGCTTGTTGGCGCCAAGTTCAATTATCTTTTTAAGTGTTTTTGGGGCAATTCCAGCTCTAGGGGGATCTAAAATAATAGTATCAATTTTCCCTATATATTTTGGATTTGCTTTTAGAAATTTGCCAACGTCGGCTGCAAAAAAAACAATATTGTTTAGTCCATTTACTTTAGCATTCTTTTTGGCATCTTCAATGGCTTGTTCTACAATATCTACTCCTATTATTTTAACTTGAGTATTTCTTTTCGAAAGCAATTGACCAATTGTGCCTGTGCCACAAAATAAATCCATGACGACCTTATCTTCTTTAATTTCATCCTGAAATACATAATCCAAAGCCTTTGTGTAAAGAAGTTCTGCACATTTTGGATTAGTTTGAAAAAAGCTTTCCATACTTATTTGAAATGCTAATCCTAGCAACATTTCTTCAATTACGGCATCACCAAAAACAAGTGTACTATTTCCATTTTCTATTTTGGCTCGATCTGCAACATTGTCATTTATGGTATGCAAAAATCCAGCAATTCTATTTCCAAATATTTTTTTAAGTAAAGTGCCAAAACCGTTAAGGTCAAAGCTTCCTAAACCTTCAGATGACGTCACTAAATTAACCAAGAGTTGATCAGAATGGAATGATTTTCGAACCACGATATGTCGGAAGAATCCTATTTTTTTTGGTGGGTGCCAAGCCTTAAGACCAGTTTTCTCAAGAAATAGTCTAATTTGCCTTAAATTTTTTTCCCATTCTTCGTCAAACAATCCGGAGGGTTTATTTAGGCTTTCTACTTTCCACCAGGTGCCTCGTCTTTTAAAACCTAATGCAAAGGCGTCATCTTTCTCTGTATTTGAATCAAGGCAATGTTCTATACATGAAAAGCTGTATTCCATTTTGTTTCTATAAAAGAAGTGACTAGGTGCAGATATAAATTCGTCGAATTTTGCATCTATATTGCTGATACCTGAAAGTCTCGAAAATGTATCAAGGGTTGAACTTTTTTTTACTTTCTCCTGTTCTTTTATTGGAATATAAATGTATGGAGCTCCAGAAATCTCTTGAAAATCACTAATCTTTTCAAGAGGTGATCTTGAAATAACTTCAATTAATTTGGCTTCGACATGCCTCTTTTTTTTTGCCGCAATAATAGCTTCTACCCTTTGACCTGGAAACGTATTAGGGATGAATACAATTGTTCGATTCTCATCTTTACTGATTTTAGAAATACCTTTACCTCCAAAGGCATACTCTGAAATATCGAATTCAAATTTTTCTCCTCTTTTAAACATGATTAAATCATACCTCTTAAAATTCCTTTCTCTGAGGAATCAATAAATTGAAGTATTTCATCCCGGACGTCACTTGGTTTCATTTGTTCTTTGATGGCTTGAATTCCTTTCGAAACATTGCTATTCTGAATAAAGAGAATCCTGTATAAATCTTCAATCTCACGAATGGTTTCATCTGGAAACCCTCTTCTTCGTAATCCTATTGAATTGACACCTGCAAAGGTCAACGGTTCTCTTGCCGCTTTTATATACGGAGGAATGTTTTTACGAATTAAAGAAGCTCCTCCAATAAAAGTGTGTTTCCCAATGTGGGTAAACTGTTGTGCTGCAACCTTACCCTCTAAAATGGCATAATCATCAATTTGTACATGACCTGATAACCCGGTGTAACTCGCTAATATTACATGATCTCCAATTTGACAATCATGAGCAACATGTACATAAGTCATTAAGAGGCAATGCTTTCCTATTCTGGTAGATTTTTTATCATTGGTTCCTCTATGAATGGTAACACATTCTCTAATTATTGTATGATCTCCAATTTCAACAAGCGTATATTCCCCTTCAAATTTCAAATCCTGAGGAATAACACCTACAACAGCACCTGGAAATATTTCGCAGTGTTTGCCTATACGGGTTCCAGGATACAGAACGGCATTCGAGTGTATTTTAGTCCCTTCTCCAATGATGACATCCTCATGTATATGAGCAAAAGGTTCAATAACCACATCTTTTTCAATGGTGGCTTTAGGATGTACGGAAGCAAGGGGGCTAATATTCATCAGGCTTTGTCTTTCACAATTTGTGCCAACATTTCAGATTCTGCAACTTCCTTTCCATTTACATATGCCTTACCTGACATTTCAACTAAGCCTCTTCTTATTGGCGACATGAGTGTTAATTCAAATACAACAGAATCTCCAGGAAGAACTTTTTGTTTGAACTTTACGTTATTTATTTTCATAAAATAGGTAGAGTAGAGGTGAGGGTCTTCAACTTTGCTTAGAGCAAATATCCCACCAACCTGAGCCATAGCTTCAATTTGTAGTACCCCTGGAAAAACAGGATTTCCAGGAAAGTGACCAGTAAAAATAGGTTCATTCATTGTGATGTTCTTAACACCCCAAATAGAATCATCTGTAATCTCCATAATCTTGTCAATCATTAAAAAAGGGAACCTGTGCGGCAGCATTTTTTCAATGTCATTGATATTATAAAGTGGTTCTTTGGTTAAATCGAAATTTTTTCCTTTGGCTTGCTGTTTTTTGATTTGAGCCTTTAGCACTTTGGCAAATTCCACATTTCCATAATGTCCAGGGCGCGCTGCAAGAATATGTGCTTTGATTGGTTTTCCAATAAGTGCAAGGTCACCAACGATATCTAATAGCTTATGCCTAGCAGGTTCGTTTTCGAATTGAAGCTTAGTACTATTTAATACACCAATACCCTCAACACTAACCTTTAAATCTTCTTTTCCTAAAAGCTTTGCAAGCTTTGTTAATTCATCCTGAGAAACTTCAGGCCTTTCAACCATAACGATGGCATTGTCTAGATCTCCTCCCTTTATGAGGTCATTTTTTGCTAAATATTCAAGTTCTTTTAAGAAAACAAATGTTCTGCATTTTGAAATTTCTGATTTGAATTGCCCTATGTGATACATACTGGCGTGCTGCGTACCTAATGCTGGAGATTGATAATCCACCATTACAGTAAGTCTATAATTAATATCGGGAATCGCTAAAAACTCAATGCCTTTTTCTTCATCTTCCCATGGAATGTTTTCCGAAAGTTCAAAATAGACTCTTTCTGCAGCCTGTTCTTCATATCCTACCTTTTCGATGGCTTCTACAAATTTTAGTGAGCTTCCATCCATAATAGGAATCTCAGGACCATCAACTGTAATCAAAGCATTATCAACCTGACACCCACATAAAGCTGCGAGTACATGTTCTGTTGTATGAACTTTCGCATTATTTTGTTCAAGTGTAGTCCCTCTCTGCGTTGATACCACGAGATCGACATCCGCTTTTATGGTAGGTTTTCCCTCTAGGTCAATTCGCTGGAATTTGTATCCGTGATTGCCCGGTGCAGGATGGATTTCTAAATTTACTTTGAGACCTGTATGTAGGCCAATTCCATTCACTTTAACAATACCTTTTACGGTCCTTTGTTTTTCTGACATGGTATTTATTTTGTTAATGTTTCAATTTTTTGTTCTAGTTCTTGTACTTTTTTTAGCAAGTAGGGAAGTTTTCTAAAGCCAAAATAAGATTTTTTAAAGTCATCTATAGGAATACCTGGTGTACCCATTAATGTTTGTGCCTTTTTTACGGTAGATGGTATTCCTGATTGAGCCACAATTTTCGTATGATCTGCAACCTTTAAATGTCCACTTATACCAGCTTGTCCTCCAATGAGAACATTTTTTCCAATTTTACTTGAACCCGCAATTCCGACTTGTGCGGCCATTGCGGAATTTTGGTCCACATCCACATTATGTGCAATTTGGCAGAGATTATCAATTTTAACCCCCTTACGAATAAAAGTTGATCCCATTGTTGCGCGGTCAATGGATACATTTGAACCAATTTCAACATTGTCCTCAATGAGTACATTTCCAATTTGAGGTATTTTTTGAAACTCTCCTTTTTCGTTAGGAGCGAAACCAAATCCATCAGAACCGATTACAGTTCCAGAATGAATGATACAATTCGCACCTATTTTACAGTCATGATAAACAGTGACATTAGGATAAATCTTTGTTCCGGATTTAATAGTTACATTCTCCCCAATATATGCATTAGGGTATATAATTACATTGTTTTCGATGGTAACATTCTTAGAGATATAAGAAAACGCACCTATATGACAATTATCTCCAATGACTGCTTCTTCAGAAATAAATGAGGGATCTTCGACACCCATTTCTTTCTGATACATTTGGTTGTACATATCTAAAAGCTTAGCAAAGCAGGCATATGCGTCATCTACTTTTACAAGTGTTAAGTCTTTTGGTAATGGTTTTTGAGGCTCAAAGGTCTTGTTTACTATACAAACACTAGACTGAGTTTCGTATATATACTCCTCATATTTAGGGTTTGACAAAAAAGAAAGTGTACCTAGCTTTCCTTCTTCAATTTTACTCAGGTCATTAACGACCACATTAGGATTCCCCTGAATTTCTCCATTAAGGATACCGGCAATTTGTTCAGCTGAAAATTCCATGGCTCAAAAATATAAAAAGTGAATTTGTAATTGACATATATTCTGTAAATAAATCATAATTCTAAGTTTATTACTTTATACAGACAAGAATATCAATCACAATCTTTCCCTTCATATTCAAATAAAAAGATTCGCGCCTTTTCTTTGTAGAATGAGGCTTTAAAACCTACCGAAACACCATTCTCACCTTGAATAGTGAGTCTGTGTTCGGGCTTTGGCTTAAGCTTTAATCTTGAATTATTTAAATCAATTCGTCCCGAAGAGAGAAACTTTGACATTAATGTACTGTCTTCCTCAATACCTAACGCTTTTCTTCTACAAATAGTGTATTCAGAAGAGTCCGAGTAAAAAAAGTTTTTTTCTTTAGGTATGACCACTGGAATTCCAAATCCTATATTTGTTGGTTTTGTAGTCTCTGAGTTGAATTTATTTGGAACGAGTTCGCAAACAAAAGCACCATCATAAATGATTATTTGGGATACAAAATTTTTGTTATTACGAGTTGGGCCTTCAAGATGATAGATTCTCGGATTTGTGTTTTTTACACTTTTTGAAAAATAAACATCAGCATTTGCAATATATTTTTTGATTTCAGATTCATCAATTTTAAGCTTGTCTAATACTTCTGAATTTTGCTCTGAAACGAAAATAATTTTTTGAGCTAATAAATCTTTTATTCTATTCTCTGGCAACCATGAACAGCCTCGATTGCTGAAGAAAAAGAATACAAAGATGAGACCTACACCAAAGCCTATGCCGTAGTATAATAGTCGTCTTTTTAATGTAGTCATCGATTTTAATTACTTAAAGAGTCGGTTCCGCTTTAATGCTAACCGTTTCTTTAAATGAAATTTAATTGGCTCGAAAGAGTGTTTAATAATTATAAAAGAGCTTCTAGCTTAGAGTCTAAAGTTGCCTTAGGCACAGCACCTACTGACTTATCTACTACCTCACCATTCTTTATGAATAAAACTGTTGGAATACTTCGTACGCCAAATTGGGCGGATACATTCGCATTTTGATCAACGTTTACTTTTCCGATAAGCGCTTTGCCTTCATAGTCTTTTGACATTTCGTCAATAAGTGGACCAATCATTTTACAAGGGCCACACCATTCTGCCCAAAAGTCAACTACGACAGGTTTGTCTGATTTAAGTACTAATTCATCAAAGTTTGAATCTGTAATTTCTAAAGCCATAATCTTAATTTGTATAAATAAAGTTAGAACAAAATTAATTTAATTATTTAATGTTGAACGAATAATTGATATTCAATCTTGATTTCATAGTTCTTTTCTTAAATATTTAGCGGTGTGGGAGACTTTGTTTGTTGATTTCACCAATCCTTTAACTGAACCGTTATAAATAATGTCACCTCCCTTTTGCCCTCCTTCAGGTCCCATGTCAATAACATGGTCGGCAATTTTAATGATATCCAGGTTGTGTTCGATTACAAGAACGGTGTTGCCTTCATTCACTAGTTTATTTAGAACCTTAAGCAATTGGTTTATATCTTCAAAATGTAATCCTGTAGAAGGTTCATCTAAAATATAAAGTGTCTTACCTGTTGACTTTTTAGACAATTCACTTGCCAATTTAATGCGTTGTGCTTCACCCCCAGAAAGAGTGGTGGAAGATTGTCCCAAAGTAACATACCCCATGCCAACATCTATTAAGCTGCTTATTTTGTGCTTAATTCGAGGTTGATTTTCAAAAAACTCAAATGCGTCATTTATGGACATATTCAATATGTCTGAAATTGATTTCCCTTTAAATTTAACTTGTAGGGTCTCATAATTGTATCTTTTCCCCTGACAAGATTCACATTCAACAAATACATCTGGTAAAAAATTCATTTCAATCAGTTTCATTCCTCCACCGTTGCATGTTTCACATTTTCCACCTGAAACATTAAACGAAAATCGGCCAGGTTTATAACCTCTAATCTGAGCCTCAGGTAAGGATGCATACAATTGCCTTATCTCGTCAAAAACCTTTGTGTATGTTGCAGGATTTGAACGTGGTGTTCTCCCTATAGGTTTTTGATCAATCTCCACAATTTTATCTATGTTCTGATGTCCATTAAGTTTCTTGTAGGGTAGAGGTGCCGTATGACTCTTGTATATTTTTTCAAACAGAATGGGCACTAATGTCTGGTTTATTAGGCTTGATTTACCACTTCCACTTACACCTGAAATACATGTAAACGTACCCAATGGTATTTTAAGCTCAATGTTTTTTAGATTGTGTCCGCTAGCACCTGTCAGAGTAATAAATTTTCCATTTCCTTTTCGAGTTGATTTTGGAATTGATATGTTTAATTCACGGTTTAAATATTTGCCGGTAATACTTCCTGACTGAATCAAATCTTTAAAGGTTCCTTTAGAGACAATTTCTCCTCCATTTATTCCTGCTTTTGGACCAATGTCGACGATGAGATCAGCTGCTTCCATGATTTCTCTGTCATGTTCTACAACAATGATGGAATTACCATTCTTCTGAAGGGTTTTAAGTGATTTGATTAGCTTGTTATTGTCTCTTTGATGCAGACCAATAGACGGTTCATCTAAAATATAGAGCACATTTATAAGCTCTGTTCCGATCTGATTGGCCAACCTTATTCTTTGAGCTTCTCCACCCGATAAGGATTTTGAAGGTCTGTTTAGGCTAAGATAATCAAGACCTACATCAAGTATAAATTGAAGTCTAGTTTTAATTTCTTTTATGATTTCTCTTGCAATTTTTAATTGAACCTTATTCAGCTTTATTTCTATTTGTTGAGTCCATTCTTTGAGCTCTGACATACTCATTATTGAAATGTCCGAAATATTTTGATCACCTATTTTAAAATATTGGGAGCTTTCATTTAATCTATTGCCTTTGCATGCTGAACAACTTTGTGTTGTTGTATAAGTTTCTGCCCATCTTTGTATTCTTCTACTTTTGTCAGTTGATTGTCTTTTTAAAAATGGCAGCACTCCTTCGAATCCTGCATGGTCATCTTCAATTAAATCATTTGTTCCATTTAAAATATGGGTCAATGTTTCTTGATCAATATTCTTAATAGGTGTATCAATAGTCTGTCCACCTAACTCGAGTATTCTCGCTATTTCACTAAAAATCCAGTTTTTACGAAAATCTCCTAAAGGCTTGATGCCACCTTCTTTTATCGATTTCTTATGGTCAGGCACTACTTTTTCAAAATCGACGATCTTATTTATTCCTAAACCGTTGCAGGAAGAACAGGCTCCATAAGGAGAATTAAAGGAAAAAAGATTCGGCTCGGGATCCGGATAACTTATTCCAGTGCTCGGACATACAAGATTTCGGCTGTAGCTTTTAATTTCATCTTTCTCATAGTCATAGACCATTATAATATCGTCCCCGATATCAAAACATGCAATAATGGCATTAGCAATCCGTTTTTTATCGACTTGTTCAACAGAAAAACGATCTATCACTATTTCAATGTCATGGACCTTATATCGGTCTAAACGCAAACCTGGGGTAATGTCTTGCACCACACCATCAATTCTCACTTTTGTGTATCCTGACTTTTGAATTTGAACAAAAAGTTCTTTATAATGCCCTTTTCTACCTCTGATTTTGGAGCTAAGAATAGCAATTTTTTTTCTATCATATTTCTGTTGAATGAGGTCAGTGAGCTCTTCATCTGAATATTTAACCATTACTTCTCCCGTGTTTTTTGAATATGCAGTGGACACCTTTGCAAACAGTAGGCGGTAAAAGTCATAAAGCTCTGTAATTGTACCAACAGTAGATCTTGGCGATTTCGAAACAGTTTTTTGTTCAATGGAAATTACGGGTGACAGACCTTTTATTTGATCTACATCAGGCCTTTCTAGTCCTCCAATGAATTGACGGGCATATGAAGAGAACGTTTCAATATAGCGCCTCTGGCCCTCCGCAAAAATAGTGTCAAATGCTAAAGATGATTTACCACTTCCGCTAAGACCTGTAAAAACGACAAAGGCATTTCTTGGCAGCTCAATATCGATGTTCTTTAAATTGTGCTCTCTTGCACCAAAAACTTGAATCATGGAATCCTTTGGGTTCATTTCATTTAAAGGTAATAAAAGGAATGACTAGGAAGTAAACAGTCGAGAATAGTATTGTGTTTGAACTAAAATGATTTTAATTGATTTTTACTTTTCTTTTTTTTGTGGATACTTTATTGTATTCCTATAAAGCAGAGCGAAAACAAGTAAAAAATACAAAAGGAAAAATAGAGTAAAGTGTAATTGATTGTTAATGGCTAAATAAATAATTGAAACAGAAAGGATAAAAGAAGTGAATCCAATGAGACTAAAAATCATCCACACCTGCTTGTCTTTATATCCAGCATAAACTAAATGATGGGTCGTATGATCTTTACCACCTACCATAGGGGATTTACCCTCTAGTAGTCGATTTATTACAACAGTTAATGTATCAGCGGCAGCGGGAGTAAGAGCCGTTAACGTAACAACTAAGCTCACCCAAGCACTGTGTTCTGTAACACTTCCCAGATTCCATAAAAATTTAATTGAGAAAAAAGCTACAAACAATCCGATAAACTGACTTCCGGCATCACCCATAAACATTTTAGAGGGATTTATATTATATTTTAAAAAACCCAATAGAGAACCAATAACTGCAATTAGGATGTACATCCAGTAGATTTGATTCTCATCACCTGTAAGCATACCTGAAACGAGACATGAAAGCAATGCAAATAATACTGTTGTTGCGGTGATTCCATCCATGTTATCTAACATATTCAGGGAGTTCATCAAAATAATAACCCATACTACAGTAATAATGCCATCTATTACCTCATGATTGAATAAGGTTATATTGGTACCAGTGAAAAGTAAAAATAATCCACACGAAATTTGTATAAATAATTTGAAGAGGGGTTTGGTATCATATGCATCATCAGCAAGGCCCATAAAAAAAGCAAGGGATGATGAAAAGAACAAACCGAGAAACTCTAAATTTCCAAACAAGTTGAATTCTGGTTCAATAATTAAATAAATAATCATTGCGCTTAAGAAGCCTAAAAACAAACCAATTCCGCCTAGTGAAGGTTTAGATTGATTACTCCATCTTATGACAACATCATTTTTGTTTCTTATTCCTAGGCTTTGAGAAAATCTCAATAAGAGCCTATTCGAAATCAGCGAAATAGTTATTCCAATAAATATAAAAATCAATATGTTGATATAACTAATCATAAATTAAAATGGTGAGATTAAATCTTCAAACTTCGTAGCATCTTCATCTTTAACTGATATAATGGGATTTTCAATTCCCCATTCAATATCAAGATTTTTATCATTCCATAATAAATCCATTTCATGATCTTTTGAATAGTAGTTTGTGCATTTATATGAAAGTAAGGTCTCATCTTCTAATGCAAGAAAGCCATGTGCAAACCCAGGGGGGATCCAAAGTTGTCTGTGATTTTCTCCTGACAATTCTATTTTCAAATGTTTTCCAAAAGTATCTGAATTTGCTCTTAGGTCTACCACAACATCTAGAACTTTTCCACGTAATACTTGGATCAATTTTCCTTGCTCAAATGGTGGTGCTTGAAAATGTAAGCCTCTCAAAACATTTTTTTTGGAGCAGGAAATGTTATCCTGTGAAAAAGAGGTGTCATCAAAAAAAGTATCATTAAAAGTTTTCTGGTTATAGAACTCCATAAAAAACCCCCTTTCGTCGTTAAAAACTTTTGGTTCGAACAGGATTATCCCCTCTATTTCGACTTCTTCCACCATTTTGAAAATATTTTGTCTTTTATTCTTATCAATCTAGGTTTTTCTAGTTCATCATCGGTATAATAACCATCGTTATTGTACCCATAATTACCATATCCGTAACCATATCCGTAACCATATCCGTAACCATATCCGTAACCATATCCATACCCGTAACCATATCCATAGCCACCTCTTTTCGCATTAATACCATTTAAAATGATATTAAGGTTTTTTATCTTTTGTACATCTTGCAATTCTTCAACACGTTTAACAAAAATTCTTTTGGAGTAATTGGCTTTAAATACGTAAAGAGGAATATCGGCTTCAGCTAGCATTTTAATACCATCAGATACAATTCCTACTGGAGGATTATCAATCATGATAATGTCATATTTTTTCTTTAGTTCAGAAATGATTAATTGAAGGTCTTTACTTTGAATTAATTCAGAAGGATTTGGGGGTATAGGACCAGCAGTTACAAAATCTAGATTCGGAATTTCACTTTTCTGTATCACGTTGCCAATCGAAGATATTCCTGAAATGACATTACTCATTCCATCCACATTTTCTGTGCCAAAACCATAATGAATTTTTGGTTTCCTTAGGTCCAAATCAAGTACAATCGTACGTTTGCCATTCGCGGCAATTAAACCAGCAAGGTTTATAATAACAAATGTTTTACCTTCCCCTGATATAGAAGAAGAAATTGCCACCACTTTCGCTTCCTTATTGACAAAGCTCATATTTGATCGTATGGATCGAATAGCTTCTGCCATCCTAGACTTTGAAGATTCACTCACCACAACTTGAGAATACTTCATCTTCTTTTTATATAGAGGAACTGCGCCAAGAAAATTGGCATTTTCAGGCAAGAGCTTTTGTAAATCCATAACGCTTATAATATCATTATAGGTTAAATATCTAAAAACCATAATACCCAATCCTATGAGCAAGC
>JBELDA010000008.1:0-51698 GCA_042094515.1 Crocinitomicaceae bacterium | reverse complement strand
TATCACTTGGAAGTATCAATGTATATCCAAACCCATCTAATGGTCAATTTACTATCGATTTATCAGAAGAAATCACAGAAGATATTCAAGTAGAACTTATTTCTTTAGTTGGACAGCTTGTGTTTTCTGATGTTCATGACACAGCTGTAAATGGCAATTTGATAGAAATAAATACTGAAGGTGTAGAATCGGGTTCTTATTTGGTTCGAATTTCAGGATTGGATTCCAAAAATTCTACGACAACAAGTATTAGCATTAAATAATACGTCTATTTAAAATTATTAAAGGGGGTGCTTCCCCCTTTTTTAATGTCAATAACTTTTCGTAAAAGAAAATAGCCGAGGGCGCACACCAATAATTTCAATAAAGTAGCTGCCTTTTGAAAGATTGGATATATCGATTTTTCCTGGACCAATTCCCTCGTCTACCTGAGTTCCTGCTTGTGTCCAAATTGTATAGCTTACTTTCTTCTCACTCGTTTTAATGAATAAAATGTCACTGGCCGGATTCGGATAAATGGTGAATTCAGTGTGTTCTGATTCAATAATTCCTGCAGATCCCTGGACGACATTGAAAGACCCTATCATATCATATTGAATATGAGGCGTACAAACATATTCGTATAAACCAACAACAGCAGGTATATATTGAAAAAACGTATCTGCCGGAGCTTGCCAGATCACATCAAATTCAACAGCACCCACAGGTATGTTGCTTGAAGTAACCGTATGAACCATAGATGGATAATCCAAAGGCAACCATTGAATGGTATCTCCCAATTCTACTTCAAGTGAGGAAGGTAAAAATTGCATGTAGCCATCCCAAACTAATATTTCGTGAATGGTCGACTTTGCTCCAAATGGAAGTAAAGTCAGAAGTAATATGTAAATATTTTTTTTCATAGTTTAGAATTTATGCCTTTAAGTTAATGATTTTTAAGTAATTACTTTTTAATGATACCGAATTAAAAATCGGTAAATTGTACTAAAAAATTCGTAAACCATCCGAAAATGCCAGACCATAATTTTCTAAAAAAGCTCAGAATACCGACCAACACTGACCCATTAAGAATTCTTGTAAGCGCTTGCTTATTAGGTGTGAAATGCGGAGTTGATGGAGACAATTATGGTGATTTCCCAAGTGTATTAAAATTACTCAATTATGACAATGTAAAGCTCTTTCAATTTTGTCCAGAAGATTTTTCATTTGGTACACCACGAGAAATTTGTGACATCTATGGAGGAGATGGCCATGATGTATTGGATGGTAACGCAAAGGTACTTACCTCATCAGGAATTGATTGGTCAGAAGATATGATTAAAGCCTCTGAAAAAATGCTATTCGTCGCACAGCAACATGATATTGAATTAGCGATCATGATGGATGTAAGTGCTGCCTGTGGTAATCACGTTATTTATGATGGTAATCGGCTTTCTGAAATTAAAAAATATCAAATTGGTATGGGTGTTTGTGGAGCCCAGTTGTCCCGTGCAGGATACAGCATCATTAGCTGGAGGGAATATGAATCATTAGAGATTTTATATTCAAAAATTGACCCTTCTCATGAAATAGATAAGCAAGCCAAAGATTTTAAGGAACACCTGTGGTATAAAGAATATTTCAAAAACAAATAAAATGCCACTTTAGTTTTATTTAGAAAGTCTTAATTTTATACAATCAATTACTTCACATGACCACGTCATTTAGATTACTTACCATATCACTTGCATTAGTACTCTTTGCCTGCACCAAAGACAAAGTTGAACCCAGACATTATGAAACTGAGAATGTCATCATCATAGTTATGGATGGACCGAGGTACTCCGAAACCTGGGGAGACTCCAGTCATCAAAATATTCCAAGAATGGCAAATGATTTGGCACCATTGGGAGTTATCAATGAGCAGTTTTACAGTTATGGTCCAACCTTCACGGTTCCTGGGCATACCGCAATTGCTTCAGGTTTTTATGAAGATATTAATAATGGAGGTATGGAGTTTCCTCAAAACCCTTCTATTTTTCAATTGTGGAGGGAAGCGAGCAATGCACCTCAAAACAAAAGCTGGGTAATTGCCAGTAAGGGAAAAGTAGAGGTCATTGGCAATTGTTCAAATCCAAATTGGCTAGATGAATTCTTGCCAAGGACAGATTGTGGAATTGAAAGCGGTGGTGCATTGAGCGGTTATCGTCACGATAGCATTACCTTTCAAAACACGTTAAACATATTATCTGAAAATCACCCTAACCTAGCCATAATCAACTTTAGAGAACCCGATTATTCTGGACACATGTGTGACTGGCAAGCCTATAGTCAGGGTATTCAAGACGTAGACAATTATATCTATGAGCTAATTAACTTCATTGAATCTGACTCACTTTATCAAGGAAAAACAACCGTTTTTGTGACAAATGACCATGGACGACATTTGGATCTAGTTGCAGATGGTTTCTGTTCGCATGGTGACCCATGTGAAGGATGCCAACATATCAATTTTTATGCCTACGGACCAGACTTTAAAAAAGACTTAATTGTATCTAACAAAAGAGAGCTCATTGACATACCGGTTACGATTGCTGAGCTTCTTCATTTTACAATACCTAGTAGTGATGGTAATATAATGACAGAGCTGTTCAAATAAATATTGAGTATCTTGAGAAAAAAAAATGAAAAACTTACTCTTCGCCCTAACCAGCTTTTTTTTCATGACATTCTCTTATGGTCAATTACAAAAAAAAGTACTTATCATTGGAATTGATGGTATTCGCACTGATGCCTTCATTCAGGCACAAACACCAAATCTTGATGCACTGAGAGACAACGGTATTTATAGCCCCAACGCCTTAAATGATGATATTACTATAAGTGGTCCAGGTTGGTCTGCTATCTTATGTGGAGTTTGGTCTGATAAACACTTGGTAACGGGTAATGATTTTACCATTAATGATTATGAGAATTACCCCTCACTATTTAGGCATGCTGAAGAGTTTGACTCCAATATCAATACCCTTTCGATAGGTCACTGGGACCCCATTAATGACTATATTGTCCAAAATGACGTAGATTTCAAATTAAATGTATCTACTGATGCTGCGGTAAGTAGTCAAGCAGCGAGCTATATCAGCTCAAACGATCCAGATCTTATATTCCTTCATTTTGATGACGTAGACCATGCAGGACATAGCTATGGATTTAACCCAAATGTTTCACAATATATGAGTGCCATAGAGACGACTGACACCCATATCATTCCGATTATTAATGCGATAGAACAAAGACCCAATTATGCCAATGAGGATTGGTTAATTCTTGTTACTTCTGATCATGGGGGTATTGGAAATTCTCACGGAGGCACTACCATTGAAGAACGCGAAGTTCCTTTTATTGTGAGTGGGAATAATGTAAGTTCTCAGCTCATATTAAAAGATTCTAGCCTGGTTTCAAACAATGCATTTAATTGCTTAGGTGATGAACCTGAATTAACTTTTGATGGGAACAATGCCTATTCGGAGGTTCCTGCAAATCCCCTATTTGATTTTGGAGACAATCAAGACTTTACTGTTGAATGCAGGGTTAAAACCTCGTCTGCTGGAGATGTTGCTATTATCGGTAACAAAGACTGGAATTCAGGAGTAAACCCTGGCTTTGTCTTCTCATTTAAATTTCCTGCTGGTCCTGAATGGAAGGTGAATATTGGTGATGGTTCATCAAGAGCAGATATTGATGTGGGCGGATTAATTGCAGATAATGAATGGCATACTTTAAGCGTTTCCTTTGATAGAGATGGAATGATGAAGATGTATGAAGACGGTCAATTCATAAGTGAAACGGACATATCTGGAATTGGCAATATAAATACTGGACAGGGTTTGTTTATTGGAACAGATGTAAATTCAGCCTATGACTTCCAAGGTTCTGTCGCAGAAGTTCGCACCTGGAATACAATATTAGATGCGAATACCATTGCTGATTGGCATTGCAGTACTCTAGAAAATTCCCATCCAAACTCAGTAAACTTGATAGGTTACTGGAAAATGAATGAAGGAACGGGTAATCAAGTAATTGATGCCTCAGGAAATAGTAATAACGGGGATATTCTAAATGCGATATGGGATGATTCAGACTCTAGCTACGTATACAATTATGACGCTACTCCAAAAATTACAGATATTGCCGTAACGGCATTAACCCATTTATGCGTAGAGGTTCCTGCTCCATTTGAATTTGACGGTATGAGCTGGGTAGACTCATGTAGCACAAACTATATAAATGAACTTAATAAGGGACAGCTAGACCTCCATCCAAATCCGGCCAGCGATATCATTCATATTGAAAACATAGATGCCAATTCGAAGTATTCCATTTATGCAAGTAATGGAAAGCTTATGTGCACAGGGAGAACAGATGGACCTATTAATGTTTCTCAACTTCAAAAAGGGATTTATTTTATTGAAATATCAGGTGAAAACCCTAAAAATATTAAGTTTTCTAAACAATAGAGGAATTAATCTATACTGAATAAACACTGCTCTTTTAGCCTAAAGCTACGTCCAATATCATCATAACCAAAAAGCCACCAATAAAACCAAGCACAGCGATATCTGTATACTTGTCCCTTTGGGTTTCCGGTATTACCTCCTCTACCACTACAAAAATCATAGCACCTGCTGCAAAGGCCAACGCGAAAGGCAAGATGGGTTCCATATAAATAACTGCTAATGCCCCTACAACTCCAGCAATGGGTTCAACTATTGCTGAAAGCTGACCATACCAAAAACTCTTAAAACGACTCGCTCCTGCCCTTCTCAAAGGCATGGCAACCGCAAAACCTTCCGGGAAGTTCTGAATTCCAATACCCAAGGCTAATGCAACAGCTCCAGCTACGGTTGCTCCTTCAATTCCATGGGCAGATGCTCCAAATAATACCCCTACAGCTAAGCCTTCAGGAATATTGTGAAGCGTAATGGCAAGTACCAATAAAGTTGTTTTGTGAAATTGGGTTTTTACCCCTTCTTTCTCTGATTCCTTAAAATTTATGTGCAAATGAGGTAGGCTTTTGTCTAGAAAAAATAAAAACAAAGCTCCAGTCAAAAATCCTACTGCTGCAGGCATCCACATATAACCTGGATACATTCTTTCTGATAATTCAATGGCGGGGTTCAATAAGGACCAAAAGCTGGCTGCAACCATAACACCTCCAGTAAAGCCCAGCATACCATCAAGTACACCTCGGTGCATGGTTTTAAAAAAGAAAACCAATGAAGCACCCATTGCAGTGACCAACCATGTAAAAGTTGTCGCAATCAAGGCAGCATATACCGCATCTATTT
This sequence comes from Crocinitomicaceae bacterium, assembly GCA_042094515.1. Lineage (GTDB taxonomy): Bacteria > Bacteroidota > Bacteroidia > Flavobacteriales_D > Crocinitomicaceae > UBA952. The sequence goes on along the minus strand of JBELDA010000008.1, from coordinate 46,371 downwards.
CGGAAAAAAAGCGAATAATGGCTTCCATGAGTGCGAAATTACCATTATTCGCTGAACTTTAACTACTCGTTTCCTTCAAATCCTTTATTGACGGCACGCTCTTTAATACTTTTATTCACTGCCGTTCCAAAATCATCTTTTTTATCCGACTTGTCCTTTGCTCTTTCCTCTTTGATGAATGCATCTCGTTTTACACTTAACTCAGAAATTTGCTCTTGGATTTCTTTACGTTCTTTAATTTTTAATTCGACATATTTATTTAGCTCTTCTTCAGATTTCCCTTGAAGATCTTTCGGAAGGTCTTTCTTATCTATTTTTTGTATAATCGTTGAATCAGCTATAAAAGCATCAACCAAATCCCACCTGGCATTATTATAATTAGATGATGCCTTTGCCTTTGCACGCATTGAAGCCACCGCAGGAGCTTGTTCCATAGCCATTTCATCTTGTTCCACCTGAAGAGCTTTTCTTTCTGTACCTATGCTTCCATATGATACATACGTGCTATTGACCTCCCCGCTCAACTTATTGATCTGATCATCATAAGGAGTAGGAATAAAAACAACTCTTTCGTTTGAATTGATATTAAAATAGTCCCCATTAGAACAAGAAGCTCCATCCATCCAAAACTCTTTAATTCCCTGATCTCTGTTGCCACAATAAATGGTGTTAACAACGACGTCATTATCCATAGCCATCTTACAAACCTCTTTGTAATTAACAGGTCCTTGATTAAATCGCTCATTTCCTGCAATATAAACCATTTTTAAATCTCTTGAATCGTTGGACCAATCCAACTCCAACAAAGCATCTTTGATTACTGCACCGCAGTATTCACTTCCTCCATTTGTACGCAGTCCAAACAATTTTTTAGACACCATATCCAAATCGGTGGTAAAGTCTAACTGCTTTCGAACATAATTTTTATTGCGAATGCCATCATTACCATAATCATACATTGCAATTTCTAATATTGGAATTTCACCACTGTGTCTTAATTCACTTGTTTCATTAACGATTTCCCATAAGCGGGATTTGGCCTGCTCCAAAAGACCATCCATACTGTTTGAGGTGTCAAATAAAATGACCAATTGAATTTTTCGTTTGGAGTCTTTAGATTCTGGAGAATCTTTTTCAATAGTTGTTTGATTTGCAAAGGTTGGTCCCAACAGAAAAAGGGATACCAAAAAAGGGAAGAAGAAGAATTTCATAATGCTATTTTTTTTACCGTGTACAACAGTAAATAAAATAGGTTCATTTTGAATTAAAAAATTGTATCGCTAGCTTGTATGACTCCATGCCAAAACCAAAAATGCACCCCTCACACACTGGCGAAATCAAAGAATTATGACGAAAAGATTCCCGAGCAGCAATGTTACTGATATGTACCTCAACAACGGGGGTGTTTATGGCAGAAATACAATCACGTAGTGAAACACTTGTATGAGTGTACCCTCCAGCATTCAATATGATACCGTCGCAATCTGTCTTTTGAAGATAATTAATAAGCTCTCCTTCTATATTGGACTGAAAATAATCAAGGTCAACATCAAATCGTTCTTTCAGGCTTGTAATATAATTCTCAAAAGACGTTTCACCATAAATCTCTTTTTCTCGTGTACCGAGTAAATTTAGATTTGGACCATTAATTATTGCTAATTTCATATTGTGTCTGCTTGGAGTCGCTATATTACAGAATTTGTTTCATACTTGAAAATCGAAAAAGGTTTATCGAACAATTCTGTTCTCGCCTACAAGAATGATACAAATAAACTCAAAAATTATTGTGAAGATAACAACCTCGCTGTCAAAGAGGTTCAATATGAGCATCTTAAAAATTTTGTGACCGAGCTATATGATCTAGGATTAAGCGCAAGAAGTCAGGCTCGAATCATTTCCGGTATCAAACAGTATTTCGCCTATCTACTATTGGAAAATCTTATTTCTATTGACCCCAGTGAGCTCCTCGAGCAACCCAAAATAGGACGAAAGCTTCCCGAAGTAATGACTATAGAGGAAATTGACAGCTTAATCAATGCAAATAACCTGAAAAAACCAGAAGGTTTTAGAAACAGAGCTATGCTTGAGGTATTGTATAGCTGTGGACTAAGAGTAAGTGAGCTCGTTGAGCTTAAATTTTCAGATTTATTTTATGATGAAGGATTTGTCCGTGTTATAGGAAAGGGAAATAAAGAAAGGTTAGTTCCATTAAGTAAAAGTGTAGAACACGAGATTCATCAGTATGTAGAAAAAACAAGATCGAAATTAAAGATCAAAGCTGGGCATGAAAATTATATATTTTTAAACCGAAGAGGAAGCAAGCTTACAAGGGTGATGATTTTTTTAATTATCAAAGAGCTGGCACTCAAAATTGATCTTAAGAAAAAGATCTCTCCACACACCTTTAGACACAGCTTTGCCACCCACTTAATTGAGGGGGGTGCAAACTTAAGAGCTATTCAGGAAATGCTTGGTCATGAGTCGATTATAACAACTGAAATATATACCCATCTAGACCAACGTTTTTTAAAGGATGCCATCCTCTCATTTCATCCAAGAAATGCAACCTGAACAAATCTCAAAAAACTATTGTAAATTTGAGGAAGAAATTTGCTTTATTCACAAAATAAGTGTTTCTTTGCACCCGCTTTTTACATTAATTAAAGGAAATATTATAGCACATGTCAAGGATTTGTCAACTTACAGGAAAGTCAGTTATGGTTGGGAACAACGTTTCTCACTCTAAGAGAAGGACGAAGCGTCGATTTTACCCAAATCTCGTAACTAAGAAATTTTATCTTCCAGAAGAGGATAAATTCATTACACTTAAAATTTCTACGTCTGCGCTCAGAACAATTAACAAAAAGGGCATTTCAGCTTGTGTTAAAGAGGCAAGATTAAAAGGATTTATAAAATAACTGTAAAAAGTTAAACGGAATACAAATGGCAAAGAGTAAAGGAAATAGAGTTCAAGTGATTTTAGAGTGCACCGAGCACAAAGATTCAGGTCAGCCTGGGACTTCTCGTTACATCACTACGAAAAATAGAAAGAACACTCCTGATAGAATGGAAATTAAGAAATATAATCCTATTCTAAAGAGATATACAGTTCATAAAGAAATTAAATAAGCTGAATTATGGCAAAGAAAGTAGTAGCATCGTTACAGAAAGGTGGAGGTAAAGCCCACACTAAGGTGATTAAAATGATTAAATCTGATAAAAATGGTTCATACTCTTTTAAGGAAGAAATCGTTCACAACACGAAAGTTAAAGATTGGTTCAATAAGGGCTAATCCAAACATATTTTAAAAATTATAAAGCTTCCCTTGGAAGCTTTTATTTTTTGTAACAATGGGTATATTTGACTTCTTCTCCAAACAAAAAAAAGAAAACCTCGATAAAGGTCTTGAAAAGACTAAAGATTCTTTTTTAGGTAAAATCGCAAGAGCCGTAGTCGGGAAGTCTCGAGTAGATGATGAGGTACTTGATAACCTCGAAGAAATATTAATTACTTCGGATGTAGGTGTAGAAACGACCTTAAAAATCATTGAAAAAATTGAAGCCAGAGTTAAAAGAGATAAAGTTCTCGGAACAGATGAGCTGAATGGCATTTTAAAAGAAGAAATTGAAAATCTTTTAGAAGAAAGTGAATCTGGATCAAAACCTTTTGGTGTAAATAAAGAAAATAACGACCCTTATGTTATCATGGTTGTCGGGGTCAATGGTGTTGGAAAAACAACAACCATTGGAAAGCTTGCACATCAATTTAAAGCCGCCGGAAGTAAAGTCGTTTTGGGAGCTTCAGATACCTTTAGGGCAGCCGCGGTAGATCAGCTTATTATTTGGGCGGAGCGTGTAGGTGTGCCAATTATACAGCAAGGAATGGGTGCAGATCCAGCAAGTGTGGCATTTGACACTGTTCAATCCGCCAAATCACAAAATGCCGATGTTGTTATTATTGATACTGCAGGGCGCCTGCACAACAAGGTAAACCTAATGAATGAGCTCAATAAGATTAAAAGGGTAATGGATAAAGTTATACCAGAGGCTCCTCATGAAATCCTTTTGGTTCTTGATGGCTCTACAGGACAAAATGCTTTTGAGCAAGCGAAACAATTTGCTCAAACCACAGATATAAATGCACTCGCTGTCACAAAACTTGATGGTACCGCTAAAGGAGGAGTTGTAATAGGCATCTCTGATCAAATGAATATTCCTGTAAAATATATTGGTGTCGGTGAAAAAATGGAGGACCTTCAGCTTTTCGATAAAAAAGCATTTGTAGATTCTTTATTTAATTAGGATTCACTTCAAAGGTGATTTCTATATCATCTTTCAAACATGCTCGAACTGAGCAATACTTTTCAAGACTTAAGCTGATGGCACGATTGATTCTTTTTAGATCTATATCTTCATCAATTGACACCACGAAATGAATTTTTTCATATGGCGTCGGAACCCCTTCTCTTTTCTTTGTTATGGCCTCAACTCGATAATTCTTTGGTGAAATTTTTTGTTTCTTCAAAACAAGAATGATATCTATAGACATGCATCCCATTAAGCTTCCCAATAATACCTGCATCGGAGTCATCCCCTTATTCTGACCTTCCAAATCTGCAGAGGAGTCCATTATTATGGCGTTTCCATTCGAATCGCTGAACTCAAAAACGTAAGGCTCATCAATTCTGTTAATTTCCATTTTCATAATTCTATATCAGTAAATTTACACTTATGTTAAATCAAATTTAGTTATTCTGATTTCAGTCTTAATTCTCAAAACATTTCACTAACTTCGGCAACTGTTATTAATACGCCTATGAAACCATTTTTGTTCTTCATTTTTTTCATTTTTTTAGGAAGCTTTACATTTGCTCAAAACCTAACTGTCCGAGGTTTTGTATACGATCAATCTAACGGTGAACCGATGGGTTACGAAAAAGTCAAAATCCTCACGACAGACAGCTCAATTATTGCAGGTGCAATTACTGATCTTAATGGGTTTTTTCAGATTCCTAAACTTAAAAAAGACAAATACATTCTAAAGATTTCCAATCTGAAATATGAAACGGCATTTCGAAATATTGATTTTAATAACGGTAAAAACATTATTGACGTCAAGTTTGAGCTACGCATTTCTGAAGGCGTTCAGGAATTTGAAGAGGTAAGGGTATCTGCCGAAAGCAGAACGAAAAGAACTCAAATAGAAATCTCTAAATTAAAACTAAGCAAAGAAAGTTTAGAAAGAATTCCCAGCTATGGTGCTGAAAACGATATCGTGGGGGCATTTTCTGTAACTCCTGGAGTAATTACAACAGGAGATCAGGGTGGTCAGCTATACGTTCGAGGAGGGACACCAATTCAAAATAAAATATTATTGGATGGAATGACCATATACAATCCATTCCATTCTGTTGGGTTCTTTTCCGTATTTGAAACCGAGCTCATTAAGAATGTAGACATCTACACTGGAGGATTCGAAGCGAAATATGGGGGTAGAATCTCCTCCATTATGGACATCACTTACAGAGATGGTAATAGGAAAAATTTCGCAGGAAAGGTCTCAGCTTCTCCTTTTCTGGCGAAACTTGTTTTGGAAGGCCCTATGGGTGAAAAGAAAGGAGATTCTCCAAGATCAGGTTCTTATATATTTTCTGCCAAGCACAGTCTTTTGGATTATACGTCAAAAGAACTGTACCCTAATATTAATGAAGGGAATGGCCTACCGTTCAATTTTACCGATTTATATGGTAAGATGACCTTTACTGGTGATGGAGGCTCTAAATTTAGCGCATTTGCTTTTCACAACAGAGATAGTGTAAATTATTCTGTAGCCGATCTAAATTGGCAATCTTCAGGAGGTGGAATAAACTTCTTACTAGTTCCAAGTAGCTCACCAATCTTCATTAGAGGTCATGTTAATGGTAGTGTTTTTGAAACTACCTTTTCTGAAGAGGCTCAAGCACCAAGAACTTCGAGTATCGGAGGTTTTGATTTAGGCTTTGATTTCAGCTACTTTTTGAAAAACGAAGGTGAAATGAATTATGGATTCAACATTAACGGTTTCAATACGCGTTATTCCACCTATAATCTGGCACAAAGAATCATAGAAGATGAAAACTTTACTACAGAAATTGGTGGTTACTATAACTACAGAAGAGTAGGCAAAAGATGGGTGCTACAAATTGGTATGAGAGTACAGGCCTATGCTTCGTTAAATACGATTTCTCCAGAACCCCGAATTGGTGCTAAATACAATGCGACTGAAAAGCTACGCTTTAAATTTTCTGGAGGTCGTTTCTCACAAAACTTTACTTCTGCATCTTCAGACAAGGACATCGTAAATCTTTTTAATGGCCTATTAAGTGCTCCAACAAACGTACAGGATGAATTTGTAAATGAATTTCAGCAGACCCGTTCAATACGCAATGGTTTGCAATATGCTTGGCATGCGATTGCGGGAGTAGAATATGATTTAGGAAAAAATATTGAGGTAAACATTGAAGGTTACTATAAATATTTTTCTCAATTGAGCAATATAAATCAAAACAAGCTTTATGCTGACATTGCTGAATTTGATTTGATTGACGATGTATTTAAAAAAGATTTTATCATTGAATCTGGCCAATCTTATGGGGTAGACTTTCTACTTAAATATTCGAAAAATCGACTCTTCTTATGGGGTGTGTATTCTTATGGATACAACACGAGATGGGATGGTTTCATTGAGTATTTTCCTATTTTTGACAGAAGACACAATATCAATTTAGTAGGTTCATACAGCTTTGGTCGTAAAAGAGATTTTGAATTGAATGTTCGATGGAATCTTGGCTCTGGATTGCCTTTCACACCAACCGCTGGATTTTTTGAGTTAGAGCCATTTACAAATGGAGTCACATCAAATTATGTCACCAGCAACTCAAATTCTGTTTCGACATTATTAGGTGAATTTAACAGCGAAAGGCTACCATTTTACCATCGTCTTGACATTACCTTGAAGAAACAATTTAAATTCAAAAACAAAACCATAATGGAAATCGTTGCTAGTGTAACCAATGCCTATGACCGCAACAATATCTTTTATGTGAATAGAGTGACGAATGATGAAATTTATCAATTTCCTCTTCTCCCTAGCTTTGGTATGAGTTATAAATTCTAAATATGGCGGAAATTGCACCATTTAAAGCAATAAGACCCATTCGAGATAAAGTTCATCTTGTTGCAACACGACCCTATTATTCCTACAAGAAGAATGTACTTCAGGCCAAGCTACAGGACAATCCATATACATTTTTAAGGATTATTAACCCTGAATTCAATAACCCTATTAAAACCAAAGCAAATTCAGTTGAAAGGTTCCAATTGGTTGGTGAACGTTATCAAGAATTTATAAATCGTGGTATTCTTATACAGGACGAGCAACCCAAGCTATATCTATATCGACAAACAAAAGGAAATAAATCTTGTGTTGGAGTTATTGGTGGTGCAAGTGTCCAAGAATATCTTAATGATGACATAAAAAAACATGAAGCTACTCTAACCTCAAGAGAAGAGATTTTTACAAAATATCTCGATATAGTTGGTTACAACGCAGAACCCGTGTTGATCTCTTATAAAGGGAGTGAAGAAATAAATAGTTTTATTACAGATCTGGTTCAAAACCGACCAGAATATGAATTTAGTACTACAGATTTAATTAAACATGAGCTATGGGTACTTGCTGATGATGATTCGATTCAACTCCAGGAGCTTTTCAAACAAATTTCATGTACATATATCGCAGATGGTCATCATCGTTCCGCTTCCTCCGCTAGATTATTTGAAAGTAATAAAAACAGTTATCCAAATGCCACACATTTCCTCTCATATTTTGTAGAACAAGAACAGCTTCAAATATTAGAATTCAACAGATTGGTTAAATCTCTTAACGGACTTTCTAAAGAACAATTCATAGACAAAATCAGTGTTATTGGAAGAGTTAAAAAACTTAAAGAAGTTTTAAAACCAAAGCGCCAAAATCAAATTCATTTTTACCTAAAAAACGAATGGTACCAGCTCAATATCAATCCTGAACATGTGGACTATACTACGCCTGTAAATAGCCTAGATTCTCGATTATTGACTAATCTAATCCTAAGTCCAATTCTTGGAATAAAAGATTTAAAAACAAGTGATCAGGTCGATTTTCTTCCAGGAATTTTTTCAATTGAAGAATTTCAAGCATACGGAGTCAAAAATAAATTTGAATTGGGATTCGTACTGTTCCCTACAACTATTGAACAAATCAAATTGGTAGCAGATCATGGACTAAATATGCCACCAAAATCAACGTGGATTGAACCCAAGCTAAGAAGTGGATTAACCATTTATAATATTAAAGAATGATTTCAAATAACCTTTCTAAGCTGTTAAAAAAAATTCCTGAAAATGTTCTCCTCGTAGCAGTTTCAAAAACCAAACCACCTGAGGTCTTAATGCAAGCATACGAAATAGGTCAAAGACATTTTGGAGAAAACAAGGTGCAAGAGCTTGTAGCCAAGCAAGAAGCTCTCCCAAAGGATATCAAATGGCATTTCATTGGTCATTTACAACGCAATAAAGTCAAGTATATAGCCTCTTTTACACATTTAATTCATGGTGTAGAAAGCCTCAAACTTCTTAAAGAAATTAACAAGCAAGGAGCAAAACATGATAAAGTCATAAATGTGTTGCTTCAATTTCATATTGCGAAAGAAGAATCAAAATTCGGCTTAAGTCTTTGTGAAGCAGAAGATTTATTGAATAGTGAAGACTATTCGCACTTGAATCACATCCGTATTGAAGGTGTAATGGGAATGGCCACATTTACAGATGATAAAGCTCAAATCAAAAGTGAATTTAAATCACTGAGAGCCATCTTCAATACCCTTAAAAATGACCATTTCAATCAATCTAAGACCTTTAATGTAATTTCCATGGGTATGAGTGGTGATTATGAATTAGCGATTCAGGAAGGAAGTTCTATGGTAAGAATAGGAAGCACCATATTTGGAGCAAGGAATATTTCTACTTAAGGTCAAAAACCAATGTCGAAATTTGTGAGGCTTCCATATATTTATTCGCTAGCTTTTTAAGTTGTATTGAAGTAATCTCATCAATACTTTTGTGTATTTCCTGAATAGTGTCTATCTGTCCAAAAGCCAAAAAACTCTTCCCTAGATTATGCATCAGGCCTGAATTACTATCCATACTCAATGTCAATTGCCCTTTAAGCTGCTGCTTGGCTTTTTTTAACCTCCCCTCAGTAAAGCTGGTGTTTTGCATTTTTTTTAACTCTCGCTTAATGAGCTTAATTGATTTTTTAAGATTTTTTGACTCAGAACCAACATATACCTGCCAAAAACCAATATCTGCATAGGGTACATAATTCGCCTCAACCCCATAAGCCAATACGTGTTTCTCTCGAAGTAAAATATTTAATGAAGAATTTAATGCAGGTCCACCCAGGATGTTCATTAATAAGGTCATTGCAATTCTGTCATCGTCCTTATAGCTGGGGGCCATTCCTCCAATGACGGCATGGGCTTGATAATTAGCTTCTTTGCGATTAATGTCAAAAGGCTTGTAATTTGAAAAGTTATCATAAGAATCAATAAGGCTCTTTTCAGGCATGTTTTTCAAATATTTGTCAAGGTATTTAACCACTTTTTTAAATGGAACCTCTCCGACATAAGAAACAACCAAATTATCTTTGGTAAAATAGGATTTGACAAATTGCTCTAGATCCTTTTTTTTAAAATTATTCAATCCCTCCTTTTTACCCAAAATATTATTACCTAAAGCATGACCTTTAAACAGGTCTTCTTCAAAATCATCAAATATTTTTTCATAAGGGCTATCAAGATAAGAGTTGATTTCATCAAGTATAATTTCCTTTTCCTTTATGAGCTCTTCTTTTGGAAAGACTGGATTGACAGCAATATCAGCTAACAATTCTATCGCTCGAGAAGTATATTCTTTCGGGAAAGAGGCATGAAGGCATAACTCTTCCTTGGCCGTGTACGCATTTAACTCACCTCCTACCTCGTCTATTCTAGAAATGGTTTGAATAGCATTCCTTTTTTGGGTGCCTTTAAATACACAATGTTCTAAAAAATGAGCCAAACCCACCTTGTTCTTTTTTTCAAAACGTGATCCAGCTCGAAAAAAAAATCCCAAATGTCCAACTTCAGTCGCCTTGTGAAGGTGCACCAGACGCAAACCATTATCAAATTTATAACAAGTAGGCTCAGTCATCTTTATGGATTTTTACGAAACATAATCCACTTCCCATCTCGTAAGTCTGCACAAACACGATCATGTAATCTTGATGGTCTACCTTGCCAAAATTCGAAATATGTAGGTGACAATGCATACCCCCCCCAAAATTCAGGTCTTGGAATATTTGTAGGAAATTTAGCCTCGAGCTCTTTTACCCGCTCTGCTAATTCCATTGGATTATTCAGTATCTCTGATTGCTGTGAGGCCCATGCCCCTATTTGACTACTTCTTGGCCGAGAATTAAAATAATCATCACTTTCTTTAGATGTGATTTTACTCAAAGTACCACGTATTCGAATCTGGCGTTGTAAACCCGCCCAAAAAAAAAGCATACTCACTTTTGGGTTTACATCAACATGGACAGCTTTGTCACTACTGTAATTTGTATAAAAAACAAACTCATCATTTCGCAAGTCTTTTAAGTAGACGATACGACTCGTTGGTTGTTGTTCATTCATATCAACCGTTGACAAGCATAATGCATTGGGTTCTGGCTCCTTTTGTTCACATGCCTCATCAAACCACTTTTGAAATGCTAGAATTGGGTTTGATTCGAAATCAGAACCTAAATTTCCTAAATCAAAATCTTTATGATCGTCCTTTAAACGCTTAATATGGTCACTCATTATGATTCAAATTCGTCTGTAATTTCACTGTCAAAATCAGAGCTAGGTACCATTGCTGAAGCTTCTTTTTTCGATTCTATTGGCGTATCCGGAACTTTATTTGGAGGGAATATTTCAATTATCGGTGATTCAGCTACTGACAATATTTTATAATCCGCCATCAAGTCAGACAAATTTTCAATCAGATTTTCACAAGCATCCTTAACACTTGTGCCCTCAGTCAAGAAGTATTGATTGATTTTCTTAGCCTTACCTCCATCATCGTCAGCACTTTCATATGAAACTTTGCACTTAAACCAGAGATTAGATCCATCAATGGGGAAAATATTATGAATGTCTGTTCTTGCTATTCCAGCAACCATAAATTCGCCACGTATGGCATTACCCATTTCTTCATATATCCTTGCCTCCGCATCCGTAAATGTCATGGCAGCGACTAAATATGGCTCTGTCACCCGTTTCAGTGTTCCATTATCTAGCTGCTTTGTGTATTTTAATTTTACTGTAAACCAATTTATCATAAGTGAATTTTGTGGGCATAAAGATACTCAGCGAAACCACCAAAACCTAATGAAATCTTCTTTTAGTATTTAAGAACCGAAACCAAATGGCAACAAATCAATTACCGAAGGTACAATCATGGTTCTGTTGTCTTGATTGACTATAATGATACGTATCTTCTTCTTTTGTCTGTTTTCAGATTCGAGCATGACCTGTCTGCATCCTCCGCATGGAGATAGTAATTTATGATTAGGAATTAAATTGCCTTTCGCAACTATACAAATGGTCTTAATCATCTCCTTGGGAAAAGCGGACCCAATATGAAAAAGGGCGACTCGTTCCGCGCAAAGTCCTGACGGATACGCAGCATTTTCTTGATTACTACCCATAATGATAGCACCACTGTCCAGTCTAACTGAAGCACCTACTTTAAACTCACTGTATGGGGCATAAGCCGTTTCGACAGCTTCAAATGCCCTATCGACAAGAACCTGATCCTCTACGGGAAGCTCTTTCCAGTCGGCCAATAAATCATAAGAAAAATGAAAGTCCTTTTTCATAATCAAAGTATACGGAGAACATGGCCATCATGTTTCATAAACAAGGATGCAATTATTTGATGTTTCAGCAGAGATTTTGACTATCTTCGCCACCTAAAATAAAAAAATGAACGAATTAAAAGAAAAAGTCAGCTACGCTGTAGGAATGAGCATCGCGGAAAGTTTAAAAAGCCAACAGCTGGACAAACTGGATTTAAATTTGCTAAAAAATGGTATTCAAGATGTATTTGAAAGCAACGAGTTTAAAATCAATCCTAATGAAGCAAATGAGCTCATTAAATCCTATATAGATGAGGCTAATAGTGCAGCTTACGGAGAAAACAAACAAAAAGGAATTGACTACCTGAACGAAAATCAAAAAAGAAGTGAAGTTCAAACAACTGAATCAGGACTTCAATATGAAGTTCTTACAGCTGCAGAAGGTGATTCTCCATCCAATACAGACAACGTTACGGTGCATTACCACGGAACTCTTATCGATGGAACTGTATTTGACAGCTCTGTAGAAAGAGGAGACCCTGCAAGTTTTGGAGTGCATCAGGTAATTCCAGGATGGACTGAAGCTCTTCAGCTTATGAATGTTGGCTCAAAATACAGACTTCACATTCCTCAAGAACTTGCATATGGTGCTAATCCTCACCCTGGAGGGCCAATTGAACCATTTAGTACTTTGATTTTTGATGTAGAACTATTATCGATTCAATGATTCGATTATTCTATTTTCTAGCTCTTGTTTTACTGTTTTCATGTAGTGATGACTCTACGTCTGAAAATCAAGGGCCTAAAAAAACCAATACATCAATGGGACCTGAATTGAATTCAGGTCCCGATTTACCCTACACATTGAGTAAGGTTGTGCTTTCCTCAAAAAAAGACAGCAGTTCTTATGTATTAGGTCTTAAAGTTTCTCAGCAATTTCATATTCAGCCCAGTTTTTCCGACCTGGATAAAGATTTGATAATTAAAGGATTTTCCGATCCAATCGCAACTTATGACCTAAATCAATGTTTATCTGACGTGGAGGCCTATATGGCTTCGGAAAGTACAAGAAATAACAAATCTTTTGCCGATGCATGTGCCCGTGGAATTGGAAGACTATCAAAAGATGAATTCATCAAAAAAATGAATGAGATTGAGGCCTTAGATCTTTTTAATGATAGTTCATTATGTTTAGGGTTTAATGATGGGTTGTATTTAAAGAATGTCTTCAAGAATAACCCTGAAAATGAGGCTCGACTTTTTAATGAGCTAAATCAAAATTTAGAGACAAAAAATCGAAACATTATTCTAAGAGGTCAGAAAGAAGGAAGCGATTTCTTAAATGTAAATAGAAACAAAATAGGCATTCAAGAAACAAAATCTGGTATTCAATATAAAGTTTTAAGAAATGGAAAAGGGGCACATCCAACAGCTACTTCTCGCGTAAAAGTACATTATAAGGGGACAACATTGTCTGGTAATGAATTTGACAGCTCCTATAAACGAGGTAAACCTTCTGAATTCGGACTAAACCAGGTCATCCCTGGATGGACTGAGGGCATACAGCTTATGAGGCCTGGAGCAAAATTTATATTCTACATACCACAAGAGCTTGCATATGGCGCAAATCCTAACCCTAGAAGTGGTATAAAACCATATAGTCTTCTTATATTTGAGGTTGAACTTTTAGAAATTCTATAAAGCTATATGAAAAAATTACTATTGGTTTTTGCACTTGTTTCTTGTTTGTGGAGCTGTAATGAAAAAATTGACCTAATTGGTGATTTTAAAGAAACTGCAATTGTATATGGTTTATTGGACCACTCAGATTCGCTGCATTACATTAAAATAACGCGTGCCTTTATTGGTCCTGGGAATGCACTTGAAATTGCACAAATTGCCGACTCGAGCTATTTTAGCTCAGTTGAAGCGACAATAGAAGAGCTTGAAAATGGTGTAGTGACAAGAATTTGGGTCCTCCGAGACACTATTATCGATAATAAAGACACCAATGGTGTGTTCTACGCGCCGAGCCAAAAGGTATATTATTTTAAAACCTTACCTACTACAGTTTCAAATACAGGTATTTTTGGCACAATCCAAACTTCTCCTAACCCTCAGCTTACATCACTTAATCCAGATGCAGAATATCGCTTTAAGGCGATTCTTAACAATGGAGAATTTGAAGTGAATGCTCAAACGGAGCTCGTTAAAGATATAACTACAACTGCATCTTCACAAAATTTCAGATTTAAGTTTGCCACAAACCCAGGAGAGTATCAATCTACCTCTGTTTTAGTTTCCAATACTGGGAATTCACGAATTGTAAATGCCAAAATTCAAGTCCGTTATAACGAATATATTGGATCTAATTACGAATCAAAAGAATTTGATTGGATTGTTGGCGAATCTGATGTATTATCAAATTCATCAAAATCTTTTGGTGCGAATGGACAAACCTTTTACAATCTAGTATTGGCAGATATTGAACCTAACCCAGCCATAACGCGAAGGGTTTTCAAAGGTTTTGAAATTCAAATCACAGGAGGAGCAGAAGATTTGTATAATTATATCGTTGTGAATACTCCTAATAGTTCTTTGGCTCAGAGTAAACCTACTTATAGTAATCTTACGGTAAGTGAAGGTTATCGAGCGATTGGATTATTCTCTTCTGTACAAACGGTCCGAACGTATAGACCTTTTTATGTTTCTCCACAGCAAGCATTTATTAGATCCCTAGATAAAAACAGTACCATGGAGCTTTGTGAAGGGCCGATAACAGGACTATTACAGTTTTGTTCTGATCACCCTGCAGACAATGCAAATAATGAGTCATTTGCTTGCAATTAGGGCAATATAATTTAGACCTCTTTATAATAAAATGAATGATCGGCTCACTCTTTTTGCTGATGTAATTTTACCTGTACCCATACACAGGTCATTTACTTATAGAATCCCATTTGAATTAAATCAGAATGTTCATTTGGGATGCAGAGTTATTGTTCCCTTTGGTAAGAGTAAAATGCAAACGGCTATTGTACTTCGAATTCATCAAGAAATACCACAGTCATACCAATCTAAATACATAGAAGCCGTTCTAGATCACTCACCAATAGTGACGACCAAACAGATTGAATTTTGGCATTGGATCTCGAGGTATTACATGTCACCTATTGGTGATGTAATGAATGCAGCTTTGCCCTCCCACCTGAAACTCGCAAGTGAAACTAAATTTGAAATTCATCCAGAATACAATGAAAAGTATGTCGAATTAAGTGAACGGGAATCTGAAATTGTAGATTATCTCGAGCATAAAGAGGTTTGTGACTTAAAGGAGCTTTCGGATCTAATAGGATTGAAAACCATTCAGCCCGTTATTAAAAAACTTATTGAACAACGCGTTTTAATTTCGAGAGAAGAAATCAGGAGACGTTACAAGCCAAAGACCGTCTTATGTTATGGATTGATGCCTACTTTTCAAATCGAACAAAACCTAAACATTCTAATCGAGGAGCTAGAATTAAGCAAAAGAAATAGCAAACAAATCGAGGGCGTTATGGCATTTTTACATCACAAAGTAGAAAACCAAGCGTTCCTCCCGGTACAAAAATCATATCTCCTCAATAAAGGAATCAGTAGCTCTGCCCTTAACACCCTTGCAAAAAAAGGAGTTCTAAAGGAGGAAAGATACCAAATAGATAGAATCAATAATGAGGATAATGAGAATACATCGTTTAAATCCCTGAGTAAGTCTCAAGGAATTGCTTTGAAGGAGCTAAACCAATCCATGAAAACGAATAATGTTACTCTACTTCATGGAGTTACAGGTTCTGGTAAAACTGAAATTTATGTTCAAATTATTCAGGACTATATTGATCAGGGGCATCAAGTCTTATTTTTACTTCCTGAAATTGCGTTGACTACTCAGCTAATACAAAGGCTTTCGGTCTATTTTGGTGAAAAAATAGGTGTCTATCATTCAAAATTTAACCAAAACGAACGCGTTGAAATCTGGAATAAGGTCTTGGCCAACGATCCAAATGAATTTAGAATTATTCTCGGTGCCAGGTCATCCGTTTTTCTTCCATATCAAGCATTAGGATTGATTATCGTTGACGAAGAGCACGAAGGTTCTTTTAAGCAATATGACCCATCGCCTAGATACAATGCAAGAGATGCTTCTATTGTCCTTGCTCAAATGCATCAAGCCAAAGTCATTTTAGGAACCGCAACTCCTTCAATGGAAAGCTACTATAATGCAAAACAAAAGAAATTTGGAATTGTAGAGCTAAATGAACGATATAAAGGCTTGAAGCTTCCTGAAGTTCTGTTTTCTGACGTCAAAAGAGAACGCAGATTGAAAAACATGAACTCGCATTTTTCTAAATTCTTATTAGAAGAAATGGACCAGGTACTAAAGAAAGGAGAGCAGGTCATTTTATTTCAAAACAGAAGAGGATATACACCACTTTGGAGCTGTGAAATATGTAATTGGACACCCAAATGTAACAATTGTGACGTATCACTCACCTATCATAAGCATGCCAACCATTTAAAATGTCATTACTGTGGATTTACAGCGAATCCTGTTGGCTCATGTCCTTCATGTGGCAGTAACAGACTCAATATGATTGGGTTCGGAACAGAAAAAATAGAGGATGAGCTCAGTCTTATTTTCAAAGATAAAGTTGTCAAGCGTCTAGACCTTGACACCACTAGAGCCAAAAATGCCTATGAAGAAATATTAAATGATTTCGATAATGGATTGATTGATATTTTAATTGGAACACAAATGGTAACTAAGGGGCTTGACTTTGACAATGTTTATCTCGTTGGGATATTGGATGCTGATATGTTGCTGAATAGACCTGATTTCAGAGCATACGAAAGATCGTATCAGCTTATGTCTCAGGTCTCCGGAAGAGCAGGTAGGCTTCAAAAGCAAGGTAAAGTAATTGTTCAGACAGGTGACCCTGATCATTGGGTGCTAAAACTGATTTCAAATCACGATTATAAAGGGTTTTATGACAATGAAATTATTGAACGTCAAAATTTCAATTATCCTCCTTTTTATAAAGTGATTAGTTTAACATTAAAGCATAAAGACATCAATTTAGTTGAGGTAGCATCAAAGGAACTTGCTACGATGCTCAGAATAACGTTTAAAGAAAGAGTCATTGGACCTGAATTTCCCTTAATACAAAAAATAAAAAACCAATACTTAAAAGAAATAAAACTAAAGATAGAACGGACTGCTCCTGAAAAACAGGTAAAAGAAAAACTCCGTGAAAAGCTAGATAGATTTTATCAAAAAGCAGATTTCAAAGCTGTTAAAGTAGTAATTGACGTAGACCCTTTGTAATTATCCCAGATAAGACTTTAGAACCACATTTTTAGAAGTATGCTTAAGTCGTCTGATTGCTTTTTCTTTAATCTGACGTACACGTTCTCTCGTCAAATCAAAACGATCACCAATCTCTTCAAGAGAAAGCGGCATTTTACCTTCCAATCCATAGAACATGCTCACAACCTCACTTTCACGAGGAGTTAAGCTTTTCAGAGACTGCCTGATATCACATCGCAATGACTCCATAACGAGGTTTGACTCTGGACTTGGCAAAGAATCTTTACTTCCCATTACATCATACATACTTGAAGAAGAATCATCCCCCTCGACAAGTGGAGCATCCATAGATATATGTCGACCATTCTGTGACAATGACTGCTTTACCTCATGAGGAGTGCAATCCAACATCTCTGCTAATTCGTCAGCAGAAGGAGGTCTCTCAAATTTTTGTTCCAATTCAGAATACGCTCTATTAATTTTATTGATATTCCCAATTTTATTTAATGGTAATCTCACAATTCGAGCCTGCTCAGCCAATGCTTGAAGTATAGATTGTCGAATCCACCAAACGGCATAAGAGATAAACTTAAAACCACGTGTTTCATCAAAGCGTTCAGCGGCTTTAATCAAACCTAAATTACCCTCATTGATTAAATCAGATAAGGTCAATCCTTGGTTTTGATATTGTTTCGAAACAGAAACTACAAAACGTAGATTTGCTTTAGTAAGCCTTTCTAATGCCTGACGGTCCCCTTCCTTAATTCTTTTCGCTAATTCCACCTCTTCGTCGGCAGTAATTAAATCAACACGACCAATTTCCTGAAGATATTTATCCAGTGAAGCTGTTTCGCGATTCGTTACTTGTTTTGCAATTTTTAATTGTCTCATAGTATTAACAATTTAGTCTTTAGACGAAAAAATATTGATAAGGTTGGACTTTTTTGAAAAAAAAATTCATTTTAATAGTACTCAAACACCCTATTAAGCACCTCAAGACGCTATAAAACAGAGGATTACGACTTATTAGATAAAATTACAAGAACCAGGTCTTTAAATTCTAATTTGATATCATTCATAGTCAAATTTGAAGTTTCTTTACTAAACCGAAATACATCAAGATGCCGATAAAGCTCCTTTAGTCGATAAAGTTCATCAGATTCTAATTTGTCAATTAAAAGAACATAAATCTCATTTCTAGAAACCTTTAAAATACTCGTTCCAATCAATAATGAGCATGTTTGAGATAGACATTCCTCCATTTTTGAAAGGATAATATTAGAATCCGAAAGCTGCTCAATCTCATCTAATTCTGCTTTAATGTCTTTTATTGAAGGTCGGGCTTCCTGAAGGTTATTTTTACGACTTCTTCTTTTGAGATATAGCCAAAGTAACAACAATGCCCCTAAACTAATCATCGAAATAAATAGATAGGGTATCCAATTGTAATCGTCAGAAGTAATTACCTCTTTATCTCGATTTGGCTCTTCTTTTTTTATTGATTGATGTTGATTCGAGCCAAGCTCTACGTCAGTACTATCCGAATTCTCATTTATGGAAAAAGAAGCGGATGTATAAGTGACGTACTTGTTTTCCTTAGGACTGAAATAAGATAGCGCAATTTCTGGTAATTTCGCTTGTCTTTCCTTAATAACCTTAAGGGGGTATGTAAAATTAAGCGCTCCTTCAAAGCCACTGTCCGTTATTTCATAATCTTTTGTTTCAACTGGATCAGCATAAAGCTCAAGCTCCTCTGGCAAATTTAATGATGGTGTTATGGTGTTGTGAAAATTCCCCATCCCATTTATACTTATTTGTAAGGTAATGACCTCATTAAGATCAGCTTCATTATTTGATAGAGTAACGTTAAAATCATAATCGCCTACAAGACCAATAAAGCTATCGGGCCTGTTTTTTGTTGGCAATTTTCGAACAGTAACCACTTTTTTATCTGCATTGACCCGATAGATTCTATTATCAACAATATCAAATTCAAAAGGATTAACAACATAGGTGCCTGACTTTAGAGGGAAAACTAAACGATTATCCAATGTAAGTGTATAAAATCGCTCCCCTCCTATCTGTTCCTCAGCTAATGCTAATGGGCTGGTATTCTTAAGTTCAAAATTATCATATTTACCCGTTATCTCATATGGCGTATACCCGTACTTTGAAAAAGCATATTTCGAATAAACCTTTGCATTCAAATGAAATGATTCTCCTTCATAAATTTCTTCTTCTGAAACATTAATTTCACCATGAAGTGTTTTAATCGTTTTTAGTTTTCGATTGAAGTCATTGCTTTTGGGAATGGTTTTATTCGACTTTCTAACATTTACCTTGACCCTGTTTGATTTATATAATTTGCCTTTTGACTTTAAAAGAGCTGGACCAATCACATATTTTCCTTTTTCCGTAAAAAATCCGTTTTGTGTCTTGTAATAAATCGTTTTACTCAAACCATTGCTATATTCTTGAGACATTCCCTCCATTTGAGCATATCCTTTTTGAAAATTTGATGGAAATTCAAATTCAATATTGCCAGATAATGAAGTTGTAATGGAAATGGTGATGTTTTGACCTACTGCAATATCCGTTTCAGAAACTTCTATAATAATATCAGACTTTTGTCCCAATACGAATAAAGTAAACAACAAATGAGATATGACTATTAAATACTTCATTACCAATCTTTACCGTTTTTACTTTTTCTAGGTTTCGACTTATTGGAAATCTTTCTTTTGGTTTTCTGAGCATTTTTTAAAAGTTCGTCTAAGGTGCGATCGGCAGCTTGTTTTTCTAAAGAGAATTCTTCCTCTTTCTTCTTGGGTTCTTTTTTACTGGAAGGATTCTTTTCATCATTTGATGTTTTATTATCCTGTTTATTTGTGTTTGACTGCTGCTGCCTTTGCTTTCTCAAAGCTTGAGATAGATTGTACTTCGCATCTGAGTTGTCAGGATCGTTCACTACAGACAATTTGTAATTCTTAATTGCCTCCTGATAATCGCCTTTCTTGTAACAAACATTACCTTGATTATAATGCAATCTAGCCAATTCCATCTCATCTGTTTCACTTTTTAATGCCAATTCAAGTGAAGATTGTGCTACCTCATAATCCTCTGCCCTATACGCAGATTGAGCCAATTCCTGATTCAAATACTTTTCATCGGCCTTATTTACTTTTGCTTTTTTATAAATTTCAAGCGAATTGCTATATTCCTGATTAGAGTATAGCTCCTGTGCTTTACGCAATGAATCTGCCCAAACCTGAGCATTCAAATTCATGCCTACCAATATGCTTATGATTATAAAAATATTTTTCATTTTTTAAAAAGCTTAAGTATAGGTGTAAGAAGGAAAAGTATAAAAAACACAAATCCAATGAACACGGGATATTCAACTAAAGACTGTCTGACTTCAATTTTCAAATTTCGAAAATATCCCTTTGACCTCAGGTTAATTTCTGTTAATAATGAAGTTAAGTTAGGATAAGCCGAATCAATTCTCATGAGTTTTCCATTACACGTATTAGCCAAATTTTTCACAAAGTCAACATTGACCTTTGAAATGACAAGATTGCCATTCTCATCTATTTTCAAAGATCTTGTCGAAAGATCAGGAACCGGACCTCCTGTTTCACTTCCAACACCAATTGCATAAAGTAATACTTTGTTCTTTTTAATAAGTTCATATACACGTTTGTTCTCATCCGTATGGTTTTCACCATCTGTAACCAGAAGAATTGACTTTGGAATCTTGCTTTTTGTAAATGAATTCATGGCAAGCTCAAGAGCCGAAGAAACATTTGTCCCTTGTCGACTTAAAAATGTGGTTTTCACATCTGACAATAATACTTTAACGGATTGATAGTCCCGAGTCGGTGGAATTTGAACAAATCCATCTGCAGCGAATAAACAAATTCCAATTTTCTGACCTGCTAATTTATTTATGATCCCATTTAACATTCGTTTTGAGACTTCCAATCTGCTCTCATCTCCAATATCTTTTACATTCATTGAATTTGATATATCAAGACAAATCATGACTTCACCATCCTTAGAAAGGACATCAACTTTTTTAGTGCCATAAATCGGATTTGACAAGGCTATTATTAAAGCAATAAAAGTATTTTTTAAGAAAATAAATTTCAAATTGAAGATTGTCAGATACTTATTTGAACCGGAGGATAACAATTCCGGACTATTTACAAACAAGTTAATTTTGTTCTTCAACCGTATAAAAAAAAGAAAATACAACAAAGGAAAAAGAAGTAAAAGGTACAACCCCTCAGGGTTTTGAAATATCATTCCATTTTTATCTAAATACAAATAGGTCAAAAGAAGAAGAACAAGTAAACACATCTCAAAAATCAAAAAGACCTTGACCCATTTGTAAAAAATATGTGAGTATTTGCTATTCATAAACCATAAAAAGAAAAATATCTCCGATAATAATCAATCCCGTAAGCCATAACAATAGGGTTAATAACATTTCAAGATTTGCAGTTACGGGCAGTACCGATTGATTCTTATTCATCAATTTTTTTTCAATTTTATCTATTTCAGAAATAATATTTTGGAGGGATTTTGAATCTGTCGCTCTAAAATATCTTCCACCCGTTTTATTTGAAATTTCTTTTAGAATGTCTTCATCAATCTCTACCAAGCTATAACTTATTCCCGATCCAAATATACCGACATCGGGAATCGGAGCATAGCCGTTAGTTCCAACACCAATTGTATACACACGAATACCTTCATTGAAAGCAAGCTCTGCCGCTTCAAGTGGAGATATATCACCAATATTGTTTTTTCCATCAGTTAATAATACTATCGCCTTCGAAGAAGTGCTGTCTCCCCTTAGCTGTGTCACTCCAGTGCCTAAACCAACACCTATTGCGGTACCTTGAATTAAATCAGATCCGTTCACATACTGTAACTGAGACTGAAGAAGCTGATGATCTGTTGTTTTATGACATGAACTATAGGCCTCTCCTGAATACACTACTAAACCAATCCGGTCATTCTTTCTCTGCTGAATAAATTTGCCAATAACCCTTTTAGCGCTTTCAAGCCGGTTGGGTTTTAAATCCATTGCCTGCATTGACAAAGAAACATCAAGCACAAAAATAAGATCTATACCAAGTCCATTTTTTTCTGGCGTGGAAGCCGGCTGATTAATTTTAATCGGTTTTGAAAGAAGTACCACGAACGATAAAAACAAAAGCAGTTTTGCCGTATACATGAACATTCTCATTGTCAAAACAAAGAATGAAGTGATTTCCTTTTGCTTGTCAGCCGTATTAGTGTATTTTATTCCAAACTGCTTGGATTTATTCAATTTAGAAAATAACCAAATAAATAGAGGCAAAAAAAGAAATAGAAAAAACCACTGAGGTTCCTTAAAATTATATCCAATATATTCCTCGATTATGCGCATCATGATTCCTCGGGTATTGGTGTCGTATGAATGATTATTGATGCTAATTCTTTAAACAAGACATTAATGTATGCCTCTTCAATACGAGAATCTGCAAATTTGACCAAATCGGATTTTTTTAAAAGCTCTAAAACATTATTCTTAACCTTTTCATCCAGCTTCAGTGAATCCAAAAGAATAATAGATTGCTGTGTTGTTTTATCCAAAAATGAAATTCCAAAACGACCAGTAAGATAGGCCCTCAATATATGAGAGAATTTAACGAAGTGCTCTTTAAGTAGACCTTTCCGCCACAACTCCTCACTTTTTAAATTTTCAATTTGTTCGAGTGTAATTTCTTGTAAGGTCTTATGAAACTCTTCACGTTTACGTTGAATGATTCCCCTCACTAGAAAAGTAATTAGAACGGTAGAAAAGATTAAGATAATTACAAGAATCCACCAAAATTTAGATTCTTTACTATCACTGCTTTCTTTTTTATTCCATTCGTGAAAATCTTCATTTAAATCCATCAATTCAACTCCATCCTCCGAATCGTAGAACGATACATTAACAAAAACAGGCGGGAATTTAAATATTGAATCTTCATAAACGTAATCGAAACCGATAAGTGATAAAGCACATGAATCCCACGCTATCAATTGAAAAGAACGAACGGCCTTTGAAACTCCATCATTATTTATTATCGTGTCCTTAACGGAGAGAATTTCAACAGGAGAAACCATCTTGTCAGCTACCGTGTCTAAAGTGAGGATTTCAACAGGAAAAAGAACATCATCTTGAATAGCATTAGGAAATAATGATACATCAGATATGATATACTCAAGCTCAAATATATCCCCAACACGTAACTCGTCTTTTGAAATTTTCACATCAAAAGATTGGCCAAAACAATTAAAGGCTAAAAGGAATAAAACGATGCTGAAATAATATCTCATTAGTTTAAAAAAAGCCATTCAATTTTGAGTAGATATCAGATTTTGTAGATATCGATAACATATGAATATTATTATTCTTGCATTCACTTTTCCAAAGCTCTTGATTCGTAAGATGAATTTCTTTCAACGTGTTTCTAGTATCCCTTGAAAAACCATTTACCCATGATCTTTGGCCATTTTCTGAATTGACAAGCTGATAAAAGCCTTTAAATGGGAGCTTTTTTTCCATTTCATCATGAATACGAATCACAAATGCTTGATTTCTTTTTTTTGTCTTTTT
Source organism: Crocinitomicaceae bacterium (assembly GCA_042094515.1). Classification (GTDB taxonomy): domain Bacteria; phylum Bacteroidota; class Bacteroidia; order Flavobacteriales_D; family Crocinitomicaceae; genus UBA952. The sequence goes on along the minus strand of JBELDA010000008.1, from coordinate 22,407 downwards.
GAGTGAAGCTATAATATCGATTGAATCAGAAAACAACAAATCACTAAAAACAAACATTCTGTATTTTTTCCATTTTGTTTTTTGAAAAAAAGTAAATGCACTTGTCGGATTAGAACCATTTGATTCATACTCACTTTCAATTAAAAATTTAAGCATAGACCAAACATACTTTTTACCTTTTTGGGGTTCAAAATATTTAACGACAGTGTCTGTAAAGAATATGGCCCCTATCTTATCTTTATTCATTGAACAAGAAAAAGCTACTGTAGCAAATAGCTCAACAATTACTCGTTTTTTAGTTCGTAAATCTCCGCCAAAGTCCAATGAGCTTGAAATATCTATAAAAAACATGTTGACATGCTCCGTTTCCTCCTCAAACACCTTGACATGTGGTGTATTGTAGCGAGCCGTTACATTCCAGTCAATGAATCGGGTTTCGTCACCAAAATGATATTCTCTGACCTCACTAAAGTTCATCCCTAAACCTTTGTAGGAGCTGCGATTCATACCTGCAAAGTTTTGATTTGAAAAGCTCTTAGTCTTCAATTCAATTCTTCTTACTGCTTTTATGATTTCTTTAAGATTCAAGGTACCTCCACGTATTGAATAATCTTATAAATAATGTCCTCTGCTTTTAATTCGTCAACTTCAGCTTCATAGCTTAACCCTATTCTATGGCTTAACACCTTTACGGCCATCACCTTTACATCATCTGGCGTAACAAAGGACCTTCCTTCAAGAAAAGCTCTTGCCTTAGATGCCAATGCCAGATTTATACCTCCCCTAGGAGAAGAACCATAAGAAATATATGATGAAAGCTCTTGAATAGCTGGAATACTAGGGTTTCTGGTTTCATTTACGATATCCACGATATATTTTTCGATTTTTTCATCTAAATAAACCTCTTTAACTATTGTCTTGAGTCTTAACACATCTTTTTTAGTCAAGACTTTTTGAACCTTCATGGATTGACTTCCCTGAATATTTGACCTGATTATCTGAGCCTCTTCAGAAGGAGATGGATAGCCTACACAAACCTTCATCATGAAACGATCCTTTTGAGCTTCAGGAAGATTATAGGTGCCCTCCTGCTCTATCGGATTTTGAGTCGCCATGACCAAGAAAGGGTCCGGTAATACAAATGACTCATCTCCAATAGTTACCTGTCTTTCCTGCATAGCCTCAAGCAATGCACTTTGCACCTTGGCCGGGGCCCTATTGATCTCATCTGCCAAGATGAATGAAGCAAACAAAGGTCCTTTTCGCACCGCGAAGCTTTCAGATTTCTGCTGATATATCATAGTCCCTGTCACATCAGCAGGTAATAAATCGGGAGTAAATTGAATTCGACTAAAATCAAGATTCATCGAACTTGACAGTGTTTTTACTGTCAATGTTTTAGCTAATCCAGGGAATCCTTCAAGAAGAACATGCCCCTCTGTTAGTAATGCAATTATTAAGGAGTCAATCATTTCCTCCTGCCCAACTATTACCTTGGCAATTTCCTTTTTAAGCTGATCTATGGCGATTTTCTCCAAAGCTATTTGATCATTCAGCTTTCTAAGATGTTCTGATGGATTTATGTTATCGTTGTTTTCCGAAGCATTTAACTCACTCATAAGATTCTTATTTGGTCAAACAAAAATCCGAAACACTCCTTTTATTGAATTGTATTTCATGTTAATTCTTGTTAATCTTGTATGTATGAAATCTCAATCAAAACGACAATGCCTTGAATGTCAGGAAAAACTAGTAGGTCGAAAGGATCAAAAGTTTTGCTGTGATTATTGTCGTAATAGCTTTAACAATAAGCTAAATGAAGATGCCAATAAGGTCGTGAGAAACATCAATAGGATATTAAGGAAAAATAGACGTATTCTTTCCCAGCTTAACCCCAATGGAAAGGCAAAAGTACATTTAATTCAGCTCGCAGAGCTTGGTTTTAACTTTCATTATTTTACCAATATCTATACAACCAAAAAAGGCTTGCAATACGTTTTTTGTTACGATATGGGATACAGAGAAATTGAAAACAATGAATATCTTCTTGTTCACAAACAAGAATATGTTTCATGAATCTAAAAAATGAAATATACACAGGTGCGCATGGAAGAGACAGTCTTGTCGACTTAGAAATCCCCGAAAATTTTAAAGGTGATATCATTCTTTTTGTTCATGGTTTCATGGGCTTCAAAGATTGGGGAGCATGGCACCTTGTCATGAATTATTTTTTACAACAGGGATATGGTTTTTGCAAATTCAATACGACGCACAATGGGGGAACAATACAAGATGGTATTGATTTTCCAGACCCTGAAACCTTTGGAAACAACACCTACAGCAAAGAGCTTGAAGATGTAAAATCAGTGGTGGAATGGATAGACACCAAGGTTAATGATTGGAATGGACATCTAATTGGACATTCTAAAGGTGGGGCAATTGTTTTGATAGCGGGAGAGCAAATTGAACAAATCAAAAGCATAAGCACCTGGGCGGCTATCGCCTCTATAGGAGAACGTTTTCCTAAAGAGAACATTCTCGATGAATGGAAAGAAAAAGGTGTACGGTACATTAAAAACGGACGTACCTTACAACAACTTCCTCAAAAATATTCTCTGTATACAGACTATATGGATAATGAAAAAACCTTTAATCTCAAACGTATATGTGAAACCATCAAAAAACCTATATTCATCGCTCATGGTGAAAAAGACTCTTCAGTACACATTGATAATGGAATGCGACTCGCCAAATGGTCTAAAACTGAATTGTGTACTATTGATGCTACAGATCATGTGTTTGACTCTCGTCATCCTTGGATAGCGAAGGAGATGCCCTCCCCCCTTTTACAATTATGCGAAAAAACAGAAAGATTTCTAAATCAGAGAAAATAAAAAAGCCCAGATTAATCTGGGCTTTTTGGGTGGAAGATGGGTCTCGAACCCACGACCCTCGGTACCACAAACCGATGCTCTAACCAACTGAGCTACAACCACCATTTAGTGGCGACAAATATAATAAATTCTTATCAAAAAAATTAATCGTAATAAATGTCTTTTAAAATCGTTATGCTTTTAACTTTATGCCCTTGAAAGTATTATTTCTCTTTTGCATATTATCTTTTGTTGCATATGGGCAGCAAAAACAACTGTCTGGTATTTGTACAGATAAAAAGGGAAACCCTATTGAAAATGTTTTTGTAAAGATTAATACTTCTCCGGTACAAAACGTTTATACAAATAATGAAGGGAAATATGATTTTTTTGTTCTAGATGGGGACAGCTTAAAAATTGTCTACAGAGCTAATGAGCTTACCATTAAAAGAAATATTTTCATTTCATCAAGTGTTAAAAAATTTCCCAGCATCATGTTTCCAATACTATTGCAAGAGGGGGTGACTGTAATTGAAGAACGTGAAAACCCTTTTGAATTAGAAACACTTCCATTGGTAGATGCTCAAAAGCTAACAGGAAGTATCGAAAGAAGCTTGGTCTTGACGACAGCAGCTACCTCAAACAATGAATTAACGACCAACTACAATGTTCGTGGTGGAAATTATGATGAAAACCTGGTTTATGTAAACGGTTTTCTGGTATACCGCCCCTTTCTGACGAGAAGTGGACAGCAGGAAGGTATGAGCTTTATTCATTCTGCTCTTGTTCAATCTGTTCGTTTTTCAGCAGGAGGATTCGATGCTCAATATGGAGATAAACTTAGCTCTGTTTTAGATATTACCTACAAGAAACCCACTGTGTTTAAATCTTCCCTAATGATGTCTTTACTCGGTGCCGAAGCTCATGTCGAACAAGGTCTTGGAGAGCGATTTAATTATATCGTTGGGGCGAGATATCGCTCAAATGGGTATTTACTAAATGCTCTTCCCACACAAGGATCTTATAACCCAGTTTTTACAGATGCCCAAATATCCACCAATTTCAGTATTACGGAAAACTTGATTTTTAGTACTCTGCTACATTATTCCTCAAACAATTACAGGTTCAGTCCTGAAACCTCTGAAACTGATTTTGGTACAGCGAATGAAGCGTATTCCTTCAAGATATATTTTGATGGTCAAGAACAAACCAAATTTGAAACTATGATGGGCGGATTGTCCTTAAAATGGAAAGCAAATGATAAAACTGATCTGGACTTCTATGCTACAGCATTTCAAACCACCGAAAGAGAGTATTTTGATATTCAAGGTCAATATTTCATAAATGAGCTGGAGACAGACCCCTCAAAAGAAGAATATGGAGATTCTATTGCTGTTTTGGGAATAGGAACTTTTCTTAATCATGCTCGAAACAAGCTGAATGCTACTATAATTAATATTTACCACAATGGGCAACATGAATTTTTTAATGGCTTTTCGGATCAGGCCAGACTCAAATTTAGAAACAGACATTTGAAATGGGGTGTCTCTTTCCAAATGGACCAGTTTGAAGATGTACTAAGTGAATGGCGAATGATCGATTCAGCAGGATATAGTGTTCCTCAAACAAATCAAAATGAAATAGAATTATTTGAAGTGATAAAAGGAGATTTGTCTTTGAATAATCAGAGATATACTGGATTTATACAGTACAATTCTAGTTGGTCTAGAACTCAAAAAGACCTTATAGTAACAAGACCATATAAAGTCGGAGAGCACGGCCAAAAGAAAAAACTTTGGTGTACGGATACCATTGCAGAATCAAATGAAAAATGGGCATTTACGATAGGGACACGTGGAGGATACACCACAATCAATGAAGAATTATACCTAACACCGAGAGCTGCGGTTGTCTATTATCCGAGATCATATATCGCTCAAAATAATAAGATCTATAAACGAAATGTATCATATAGGCTGTCCTCCGGAATGTACTACCAACCTCCTTTCTACAGAGAATTTAGGTATTTTGACGGAACCCTTAGAACCAATGTTAAAGCACAAAAGTCTGTGCATGTCGTGGCCGGAACAGATTTTTTCTTCAATATGTGGCAAAGAGAAATGCCCTTTAAATTTACTGGTGAGGTATATTATAAATATTTATGGGATGTAAATCCGTATCAAATCGAGAACGTGAGAACACGCTATTATGCAGATAATAATGCAATTGCATATGCCTATGGAATTGATTTGAATATTCATGGGGAATTCGTTGAAGGAATTGAATCCTTTTTTAAATTGGGATTACTCTCCACGAAAGAAGATATTCTTGATGATGAGTATAAAGAATACTACAATGCTGCAGGAGAAAGAATTATTTTTGGATATAGTGAAGACCAAATCATAGCAGATAGCGCGACCATTTACCCAGGTTATATCCCACGTCCAACAGACCAAATGTTTAATTTTGGTGCACTCGTACAGGATCAAATGCCCGGCCTAGAGAGCTTCACAGTGCAAATGGGAATGCAGTTTGGCACGAGACTACCTTATGGCCCGCCAGATCCTACAAGATATAAGGATACTCTTCGGATGAAATCCTATTTTAGAGTAGATCTCGGGATGTCATACGACTTCTTAGGTAAATCCAAGTCTCGACATGCTTTTTGGAAAAAGAACTTTTCTCAAGCTCTATTGTCACTCGAAATATTTAACCTTTTGGGTATTAACAACGTACTTTCTAAGCAATGGATTCAAGATGTTAGTGGCAAATATTATTCAATTCCCAATTATCTTACGCAAAGAAGATTCAATCTGAAGCTAATTCTCAGACTTTAACCATTGGGTGCAAAAAGAAATTTGTTTGGTGAAACCAGATTGGTCTTAACAGCATACATTACGATTCCAGCAGTATTTTTCACGCCAAGCTTTGACATGATATTTTTACGATGAGTTGTAATCGTATGGTTACTAAGGAAAAGCTGTTCTGCAATCTGATTGTTGGTATATCCCTCAGCGATTAGAACTATTATCTCATTTTCTCTTTCACTTAGGATTACGGCTTCACATGTAAAAGAATCAAAATCCAAATCATTTACATTTATTTGTGCTTTTTGTATGGTTTCAAGAATTTGCCCACAAAAAAATTTATTTCCCTTTTGAGTTTCCAGCACAGCATTAACTATTTCTGAAAGATCACAATCTTTTTTAACGTAACTCATAATCCCCGATCTTAATGCATCTACAAGTGTTTGTGCGCTTTGCTCGGGTGTAATAGCAATGAATTTATACTTTTTTTTAGACGAATTTTGCTTGCTAATAATATCAATATTAAAACCTGGTGAGGTATAATCAATCAAAACCATGGATACATCAAAAGAAGAAAGCTGATTTTCCAATTCATTTGCGTCTCTAGCTTCACCTACTATAGGTATTGTTGTTTGTGATGATAGAATAGAACGCAAACCTACTCTTGATAAATCATTACTATCCGCTATAATTATCGACATCTTATTTAGAATAATTCTAAACAAAGATACATATACCTTTATATTTCTACCAAGTATTTTATAAATACTTTTTAACAGTTTTAATAATGATTCCTAGACCAAGAGGATTGTTTAATTTTGTAGCACGTGAAAACAAAAACGGGTACTAATATTGATGAAGCCATTTCGCTATTAAACACAGCGAACATTGTTGCGATTCCAACAGAAACGGTATACGGGCTAGCTGCCAATGGCTTGGATGAAAAGGCGATTCAGAAAATCTTTAAAGCAAAACAACGTCCACTTTCAAACCCACTTATTTTGCATTTCAAAAACTTGAAGGATCTATCAAAATATGTGTTGAAGCTACCGAAATCCGCCGAAATACTTGCCCATCATTTTTGGCCTGGTCCACTAACTCTATTACTTGAGAAATCTAATCTTATTCCCGACGTGGTTAATGCTGGAAAAAGTAGAATTGCCGTTCGTATACCTAATCACGAAATGACCTTAAAGCTTTTAAATAAGATTGATTTCCCTATTGCAGCACCTAGTGCAAATTTATACGGACGAATTAGTCCAACAAAAGCGGAACATGTCGTACATCAGCTTGGTGGTATTATACCGTATGTGCTCAATGGTGGAAAATGTGAAAATGGAATTGAATCTACAATTGTAGGTTTTGAGAACAATATACCCTTGATATATCGTCTTGGAGCAATAACCGTAGAGCAAGTGGAGTCTTGTCTCAACCAAAAGGTAAAGGTTCACAACCACAACATAAAAAGTAATGGTCCTGATACGAGCGGAATGGTGAAATTTCATTATGCACCACAAACTCCCATTTATGATATAAAAGAAATGGATTCAATTGAAGATACAAAGAATGTAGGATATATTGGTTTTGACAAATTAGAGAGGTCTATTCCTGTTGAAAATCAATTTTTATTAAGTGAAAGTGGTGATATAAAAATGGCTTCAAAAAACCTGTATCACTCACTGCATTATATGGATCAAAAAAACTTTGAAAAAATATTTATATCCAAATTACCTGCTAAAGGTCTTGGTTTGTCCATGAATGACCGCATCACAAAAGCAATTGCAAAATTTAAGGCATAAAAAAACCCTCTAAAGAGGGTTTTAATATTTTTCGAGCTAGACTATTTTTTAATATGCCTAGCGTGTCTGTTCTTAAATTTATCAATTCTACCGGCCGTATCAACGAATTGTGCTACACCAGTAAAGAATGGATGAGACTTGTGAGAGATATCCAATTTCACTAAAGGATATTCATTTCCGTCCTCCCATTCAATCTTCTCCTTGGTAGGGGCGCAAGATGGGCACAAAAAAGCATAATCGTTTGACATATCTTTAAAAACTACTAATCTGTAATCATCTGGATGTATCTCTTTTCTCATAATTCTATTTTCAAAAATGGAATGCAAATTTATGTAATTCTTTTCAAATATCACCAAAAAATAATGATTAAATCACTTTGAACAACCTAAAGGTGATAAGTCTTTCAAAATGAAATCATTGAAATACATCCAATTGCTATTTTTGATAAAACAAAAAACACCATGGATTTATTGGAAAAAATCTCTCTAAAAAAAGTGTCCAAGATATTAGACAGGAAGTTTGTAGGTGATGAAAACCACCTTATTTCTGGTTTAAATGAAATACATAATGTTCAAAAAGGAGACCTGATCTACTGTGATCATCCAAAATATTATAAGTTGGCTTTAAATTCTCTAGCTGACACCATTATTATAAATCAAGAGATAGAAGCTCCTGAAGGTAAAGCAATTATTATTTCCGAAAATCCTTTTGAGGATTATAACAAGCTTGCCAAGTTGTTTTTTCCAGAATTCAATCCATCTAAATCGCCAAATACTCAAAATATACATCCAACTGCAACTATTTACCCAAATGTTTATATAGGAGAAAATGTTTCCATTGGAGCTTATTCCACCATATATTCAGGCGTAAGCATAATGGATCAAGTAACAATCGGGAAACATGTGAAGGTAGGACCTAATTCTGTGTTAGGACATTATGCTTTTTATTACAAACAAAATGGTTCAAAACATGAACAAATGCACAGCATTGGAAATGTAAAAGTAAATGACTTTGCAGAAATTGGTGCATTATGCACTATAGATAAAGGTGTATCTGCTTCGACAGTGATCGGAACAGGTACAAAAATTGACAACCAGGTTCATATTGGTCATGACACCGTTATAGGTAGTGATTGTCTCATTGCCTCAGGAGCAGGAATTTCGGGCTGTGTGGTAATAGAAAATGGTGTTAAAATATGGGGCCAGGTTGGATGTGCAAGCAACGTCCGTATAGGAGAAAATGCGATTATTCTTGGACAATCTGGGGTGTCAAAAAACCTCGAGGGAAATAAAACCTATTTCGGAACTCCTTGTAAAGAATCATTGCAAAAATTTAAAGAAATGGCGGCACTTCAAAAGTTACCAGAAATAATAAAAAACATTTAAATGTATACCACAAGAGAACAGGATCTGGTATATCAAAATGAAGTAAAGGAAATAAAACTTCTATCCTTACTTGAGATTACTAATGCAATAAACGAGAATGCCCCTGTTGAGCATCTCATGAAAATTTTCACTTTTATTTTAAAAGAACAACTTGGGTTTTCAAAGTTTGTTTTGCTCATGCATCAAAAAGAATGGGAAAATCCAGTCAAAATTGGATATAAAGGGAAAATCAATTTAAACTCAATTGACGAAGAGTTTAATCGTTTTAAAGAGATTACCATCATTGAATCTTCTAAATCTAAATTGCTACATCAATTTCAGGTTATTATTCCAGTATTCCATTCTGAAAAACCCTTGGCTTTTTTATTATTGGCTAGTAATCTAGATAGTGAAAATGAAACGAGCTATTTTTCATTTGTTCAAACACTAACAAATATTATAGCCGTAGCCGTAGAAAACAAGAGACTTGGCGAGCAACACATCATTAAGGAGAGGATATCCAAAGAGCTCGAAGTTGCTAGGGAAATGCAAAAGCTCTTATTTCCATCGGATTTACCTTCAAACCGTAAGATGGATATCTCTGCTAAATATATTCCTAGACATGCTATTGGAGGAGACTACTATGACTTTATTCCGTTGGGAGATGACGAATATATTATCTGTATCGCTGATGTTTCTGGAAAAGGTGTGAGTGCAGCACTTCTAATGGCGAATTTCCAAGCTACGATAAGGACACTTTTCAAGTATCAGAGATTTGAGATGCCTTTTCTTTTGGAAGAACTCAATAAGAAAGTCATGCGCAGTGCAAAAGGAGAAAAATTCATTACTTTTTTTATTGCACACTACAATGCCTTCACTAGAAAAATGCAATATGTAAATGCCGGACACAACCATCCATTTATTTTAAACGGCAGAAAGGTTATGATGCTGGATAAAGGCTGTATAGGACTTGGCATGTTAGACGAAATCCCTTCAATCCAGGTGGGAAATATTGAATTAGAACCAAATTCAACCTTTGTCTTGTACACAGATGGGTTAATTGAGCTGGAAAACACTGAAGGTGATTTTTTTGGGGTGCCTCTATTGGTAAAAACCGCACAGTCATATGCAGCACTTAAAATGGAGGACATGAACAATATCATTTTTTCAAAGCTCGATGATTGGCGGGAAGAATTGAATTTCGTAGACGACACGGCCATTTTTAGCTGTAAATTCTTTTAGATTCCTATTTATAGTAAAATACACCTATTTCATGGAACTTACGCAGTATCATCATTTGTCCCTTATACGACTCATCCAGCAACGAACTCGCATCGTATCTTATTTTTGGCTTTAGATAAGTGACCATAAAGAGCTGATCAAAATTGGAGCTTTGTACTTTACTCGGATCCCCTATGAATATTTTCTTTTCGTCATCCATAGCATGAACAAGCCTTAAAACAGTAAACGCATCATTTGAATTACTGTAAAAGGAATAGTGCTTATCCGTCATTAGTGAAATATATTTTCTTTCATCTCCTCTGAATAAAGCCTCTCCAAATAGTGAAAGCACAAGAAATGCAGGCACAAGAAATTTAACGTTGTGCCAAGCCCTCAACATTTTCATAATGGGAAGTATAAATGGGATGGTTAACAAAAGAAAATACTTGCCGCCAACAGAATGATGCGGGATAATCTCCAATAAATACAAGGTAAGGTAGAAGATAAAATAAATGATGATAGTGGCTATATCGTAAACGAATCTGCTTCTCTTCAGAAAAAAGAAATAGATTAGATTTAAAGTAACCACAACTCCTACTCCAAACAATGACAGGTATAAAATAAAGTAATTGGTCAGCTTAAAAATCCATAAAGGAAAAGAAATTCCTACAAAACCAAATATGATATTGGTGAGCTTGTCAAGAATAAAATGCTGATCAAAATCAATACGATTTGCGATCGTCATAAACTGATTATTATGTCCTAAAGCAATATAAGTTAGTCCAAAAGCCAGTAGTATAATGAGCGCTATATATTTATTTCTGTGTAAGTTTTCTTTACCAAAACCTTGACTAATCAACCTCGCAAAAAACAGGGCAAGGACAAATATTGAAAACAAGTAGTTCGTCAATAATCCTAAAATGACCATGATCGACAATTTTAAAAGAGGGACCTTATTTTCTTTGAGGATGAAATAGCATTGAAGTCCAAAATAAAATAATAGACAATACGGCCGTATGTCCAAACAACCATTTATAATGAAGGGAAAAAATGCAATGATTGTCCAGTTAGAGGCAAAGGATTGGTATCTTCTTGATGCAATTAAATGTAGTGATGCCAATAATAAAAAAGCATTTAGCAAGTATGCTGACAAGATTGATCCTCCAAACAAAAAGAACACCACATGAAGAATGCAATGATAAAGAGGAGGGTGAACATCATAAGAAAGTGTGTCATTCCACACCTTAACCAAATCAAAGCCATTTACCTCAGAAAGTTGCTTCTTCCATTCATAAGCAGTAAGCTCTTGGTCCATTAATTCAGCATATCCAGCATTAAAAAAGTCTCTGTTTCCCGATGAGAAAATAATACTGTGAAGCTCGTCTCCATCCAAAATGATTCCATAGAATGGAACTGAAACAAATAAGGCAAGTATGAATACAACTAGAGCAACCGAACTAAGAGTATTATTTTGCTTCATCATAAACACAGATAATTATCTAAGCAAATACATTTTACCTAAACCTTTATGGAAATATTTATCTGCTCCTGAATCCTTGAGGTTAATGTCTAGACCATCAATCTTTGCTTTGACTCTATATAAATAAACTCCATTAGCTAGCTGATCACCGAATTCATCCCTTCCATCCCATGCAAAATCTGAAATGTTACGTCCAATTTGTATGGCTCCAAGCTCACTTTCTGTAATCTCCCTAACTACTCTTCCGCTAATAGTCATAATTTGAATTAAAATATCATCAGGAATTCGATCTCCAGTTAATGTAAACACGAATCGTGTACTCGTTGAAAAAGGATTCGGGTAATTCATCAGCTGGGTAATCTTTGATTCATGAATCACTTCAAAATCAACGTGGTAATCAAAATCTCCTGAGAGATTTCCAGATTTATCCTCTCCCTGAATCAAAATAGAATACACCCCTGATTTTTCGAAATAAGCCGGATATATAATTTTAAACTTGTTTTGATTCTCATCTCCAGGAATCCATTGCATAATCATATTTCCTGCCCCATCCATAAATGGTACTCGTGTCTGAATTCCATCAGGGTCAGTCAGATAAATTCCAAACAATGAAGTATCCTGATCAGAATCCAAAATAAGATATGGATTTTCATCATTGAGTGTAATTAATATTTCACTAGTAGGGGCTACAATATCATTGTTTAAAATATGTACGCCATTAAAGGTGACATCCAAAATAGGATTAATATTTTCTGCAGAAACTGAAAAAGGTATCTGAAGAATATTATTAATATGCGTTTGTTCGGGTTGATCAGTCACAGTTAGAGCGAAATCAACATAAGGATTAACTTCCATACAGAAGTAATTATTCCCTATTAAATCTTTGGTATCAAAAGAAATGGTATCCCGAAATATTTGCGTAGAACGTAAAGAGTCAGAACGAGGATGCTCTATCTCATGAATCTGCTGATTTGCATCTAATATATAATAGTGAACAAGTAGCGAATCCATATCCACATCACTTATGTTTACCACATCCACGGCAAAGCTTGCAGCCTCCCCTTCTTGAAGAGTATCAGCTCCTGGCATCCATGTATAACCTGAGCTTGCATCTATTGCTGCCTCCGGAATTGGAGTATACAATACATGCCAAAAGTCCATTTGAGCAGGAGTTTGGGTGTTCTCGTCTGAATATTTCGTTCTTAGCTTCATGAATGGAAAGTCTCCCGCATTGATGAGCCCTGAGAGATTGATAATGGAATCATGTAATGTGAAAAGGGTATCTATAGTAGAATTATAAATGCCTGCTTCGTCAAAAAGTTGCAAACTTAAAACTGTAGTGTCTGTTGATGAACTTTCTAGTGGATTTTGCTTCCAATGAATTTCTCCCCAATTCGAAACGGGTCCAATCAGAGGAGATGACTCAAAACCAATGGTTTCTGCTCCCGAAATAATAGTGTCCAATATGATATCTTCTCCGTTTTGAGAAAAGACTTCTAACACAAAGCTAGGGTCGCCTTTTCTTGTGAGAAAAATAAATGGCTGATTGGGTCGGCTTGGAGAAATGCTGTCAGAACCTAAATTGGCAAATGTGTCAAACAACCCAGGATCATAAGTAGTCCACCAATCATACCTTGCCTTAATCGGAGAATATATAAGTATGTAGTCACCGTTGGAAATTTCATTTTCTACAAAATTTTGGAAAGCATCAATTTCAGTAGGGTTGTTTTGATGAAAAGTAAAGAATTTCATTGGACGTCCAGCACAACCTCCATTGTCATTTGCATTTCCAAAATCATTATCTGGGTTAACAACAGCACCATTGGAGTAAGTATATCGAGTCTCCAAAGGAGTGAGGGAAGCCTTGTCTATAACAGCAACATGAAACTTAGGTGTAACCGTACAAATATCATAATCCTGCTGAATACTATTTAGGTACCAAGCATTATCAGGATGTTCCCATGGAAGTAGTGATGCCGTCACAAAACATGAAATCTGAGATTGAATGGGTTCAAACTCTCTAAATTCGTTGCTTTGATTTAATCCAATTCCCGTAAATGTATTGGACACAAACTGTCCAAATACATCTTGTCCCCATCCACGTTTATTTTGGATATACTGGAAGCTTCTTTCTTTCCATGTCATCTCATTATCAATTAGGGCTATACGCCAAAAATAAACTACACTGTCCTCTAGAACGAGTGGATCAGTTGTCAAGGAAGATATATTAGTCCAGCTACTTGGGTCAACAGATAGCACTCCACCTGTGCTACTTTGTGTGACAAACTTAGCAAATGGACTCGTGAAATTTCGGGTCGTGTCAATTTCAAATTTATAATTCTGAAGTGTTGCTAGAGGATTGATTGTAGATGCTTTTAGCTGAATTGAATCTACTGGCACTACAGCAAAATTTTCTGGCCAAACGGGCTCTATTCCATCCACATTTATAAGGAAATTTTTGACAGATTGATTGTTAATCTGCTCATCATACTGTTCTTCGATGTAATCCGGTCTATCCGCCTTAATTGTGAATTTATTTAAACCAATACCTATACTGGCTTGAAGAGGTATCTTTATTTGAAGGTTTTTTTCATAATTCAAACCTTCAACATTCATGAGGTAAAGTGAATCAATATTGCTATTTGGAAAATCACGTTGAACCGTGACATTAAAACTTTCAGTTATTGCTTTCCCTAGGTTTCTGAGCTTTATGTTAATTTCAATTGAATCCGTAGCCAAAGAAATATTCTCAGGGCCAAAAGAAATTCTTGAATCTGTCAGCTCAATTTCAGGTAAATTATGAGAATTGAGCTTTATCATTGGGTCTCCATGTAAGGTCATTTGTGTATAAGTGGTTTCCGTCTGTAGATTCTCAGTATTATTTAACCCTGCTTGAATCGTATTTTTAATATGACTTCCAATTGTACCTCCATAATTATTTTGACTAAATTCTTTATAAAACTGATCTGAGTATGTTCTCAAAGGTGAAATAAAGCCATAATTCAATGTTCCCAAGTAAGCAATAACGCCTGCATCAGGAGTCAAAACAAAAGATTCTGAATTAGAAAATGAATTGTGAAATATGTTTCCATTATAACATGAATTTGCAATAAGTACAGGGTATTTGCCCTGATTACCCCATGTTGAAGGTTCATCTAAGTTTATGTCAAAGCCACTACTCGAAGTAGTGAAATGACCAAAAAAGTTCATTAACGATACACCATCAGATATTCGATTTTTAATCTGATCCAATTCATTTGGATTTATTGGATTGTCATTTTCTTTGGCAACGAGCTGTACATTACCAGCATAATAATAATCTTCCGCTATTTCAGCCATCCCGTTCAAAAAACCTTGTAGCAGAACTTGCTCGGCAGCTTCTGTCCCACCTGAAAAGTGCAATATCTGTTTTTGCCAATCCTTTGTATTTGTTGAATATACATCATTCTGATTCTGTTGATTGTCATATTCTATGATTTTGTCCAAATATATTTGAAGCTCTGCTGTTGTTCGTGCAGAAATCCTTCCTGTCGGAATTAGAGGAGTATATTTATCTGTTCCTGGTAAATTTGATGTGATACAGGCATCGCAAGATGGCTGACCAAAGGAAGGTACCAATGAGTTTTGATAAGACGTAATATTTGACCTTGTTCCTGGTCCAATATTCGTTGAAGATGAAACATTTGCTTCACGTATTCCCTTTCCAATTAGAAATAAACCAACAGGTTTATCCTCTGAGACATCGTACATATGATGTGCAAACCTTCTTATACCATTGATATGTTTTGGAATACCCCCACCATATTGTTGGTACAATTCATTTACTTCGGCAAGAATTACATTATATCCGCCACCGATAGCAGATGATCGATGAGCTACATACGAGTCTACAACGGGCTTTAAAACGTCATTATAAACAAATAACAATGCCTCTTCAATATTTGAAATTGAGGAAAAATCGGTAAAAAACCCATTTCCATTCACCGGTTTTAATTGATTAATACTATTGATTTCGTTTTCGCTTTGAATTACAACTTCGGTATTTGAAAAGTTAGATGAATTTGGAATTAACAAACTATATCCACCCAAATAGGAAATAATGGGGATCTTCCTTGGCTCAGCTCCGAATGTAAAGGCGATGGGATTATTCAAATCAGAATCTGAGATGTCAATTCTTGACTTCGATGCATTATCACTGAACACACTTTGGAAATTGATAGACGACTGACCCGTATATATAGGAATCCGCGGATAATAAAATGAAACATAATTAATAGACTGATAATCTGTTGCCACGCCTAAATCTCCAACTATCGAAACTTTGAAATTTGAAGAACCATCACTGCCAATGATATTTGACGGGAATTCCTTTGCAGAAAAGATACTTTTATATCCCGAAAAAACTGAATCAACAAGTAAATAATCAGAGTTACCAATTGTATGACGAGTATAATGATTTCCGCCCGAACCAGCAGGAATTGCAGCGTTTGAGGAGCCCACTAACACCGATGTATACTTGATATTTGGAGAATTAGCACCGAGGTAAATATTTTCAAAATCAATGTTATTGAAATTCCAAACATAACCAATATTACGCCTCGTAATCCCCCAGCCCTCACCTGCCATGAAAAATGAACTAGATGCATTTGAAGATTTTACACCTTCATTATATTGATTATAATAATATGCTGATTCCTCATCAATTACATATGATTCGGGAATGTAGTTATCAAAATCAGCATCGGTCTCCTCGGTAAAACGCTCGTTTAAACCACTCTGATTCCATGTTAAAAAATACTGAATAGTGTCATTGTAAAGACTATACTTGGGATTACCAATCCATGATGGGTCATCATACAATGTTGAGTCTAGCCAAGAATCATTTCTTTGAGCATACAAATAAATAAAATCACCATTATCTAGGGAATTATCTCCACCATCCACTATATAAATCGGGATTTGACGTTCTCGTCCAAACACTTGAAAATTTTCACTATCAATAGAAGCTAACGGAATACCAGAAGAGACCAGTGTATTGTAATCGATCTTGTAAACCCCATCCTCTACTACGGAGAAAGAATAGTACCGCTGCCCGTATTCAATCCACTCGTTTCCATAAGTCTGACTTTCAAGCTGAAAGCAACATGATAAAATACAAATTAGACCTATTAGGTTTTTCATTTTTCGGCATTTTTCGGTTTATCTAACCTAAGCTTTAATGAGAAAATATGTGTATAATAATTTGCTTCACTTGCACCCAATCTAGTAAAGGCATAATCCAAAGAAAAACCTTTAAAAGAAACACCCAAACCAAGGTTCGGCTGTATACCCCAATACTTTGTATCATCAAGGTTAGAAAACTGTTGTACATTAGATAGACCCGCTCTCACCTGAAAGAGTTGCCTATATCCAGCTTTAATTCCCATGTGAGGGTCAACTGAAAATGGATCTAATTTCATTAAGGTATTCCTTTGTCCATCCGTGGTTATGTCAAAATCTATTTCGCCGCCAATATAAATCCCTTTCTTACCTAAATCATATTGTGTACTTGCAGCCAATATAAACCTCGGCAATGTCAACTCTAGTCCATTTTCCGGAATTTCATTACCAGTCTGTAAGAACACATTTTGTGTTTGGTCGTCTAAAGTAAATACCCAAGCATTAAAAGTAGAACTTACATCTCTCGCTAAAAGACCAAAAGAAAAATGTTTATTCATTTCATATTTCAACCCTGCGTCTAAACCAAATCCCCATGATTTTGCAAAGTCACCCACTTTTCGGTAAATAACCTTTGCCGTACCTCCAATACTCAAACCCTTTGGTTTTAATCTACGAGCATAGCTTCCCATAAAAGCATAATCACCAGCAGAAAAAGAGCTCACATTGTCATAATTTATGACTCCGTTGTTATCTATGAGCTGAGTCGTATTTGGTATATCATCAACTCCAAATCGAATAAAACCAACAGCTACTGTACTGTTTTCGTCAATTGAATGGGCAAGAGCGAAATAATCATATTTAGCTATTCCGGCAAAATATTCAGAATGCATGAAAGATACTTCAGCCCATTTATCCACTCCAACAAGTCCAGCAGGATTCCAATACATTGCATTCACATCATTTGACTGAGCAACAACTGCATTACCCATTCCATATGCTTCTGCACCGACTCCAAGAGATAAGAATTCATTAGAATACTTGGGTGCTATATCCTGAGAATGAGAAAGATGCGCTATAAATAGACACCATGTTAATAAAAAAGCTTTTCCTGCCATAGAACTAATTTAGTCATATAACAACAAATTTGATAAAAAATTGTGTTATTTGTAGTGAAGATTTCCAACCTTTAACTAGACGATTTTGGTAATGTTTTTCGATAATAAAAACGATAACTATGTTTAATCTCGCAAATATCTTAACCAGTTGCAATTTAATTTGCGGGCTCGTGTCTATTACATTTTGCTTTTCGGGCCAATTAGACTTTGCGGCGTATACCATTTTCTTAGGTGCATTATTTGATTTTGCTGATGGTTTTGTCGCAAGAGCTTTTAAGCTTGAAAGTAAAATGGGGAAAGAGCTGGATTCACTTTCCGACCTTATAACTTTTGGTGTGGCACCCGGGTTTTTGATGTTCTTTATGATTTTGGTTGGTATAGAGCAGCCTAATCTCCTAGAGGGTTTTGACAAAAAGGTTTCAAATGTCAACTACGAAAATTATTATGTTTTTAATCAATTCATACATTGGATTCAAGCTTTCTTTTACGATTTTCCAAATAATTTTAATGCATCGATTAAGTATTTGCCATTTGCAGCATTAACTATTCCGTTTTTGTCATTATTTAGGTTGGCTCACTTTAACATAGACACCAAGCAAACAAAAAATTTTGTAGGTGTCCCTACACCCTTGAATGCCATAATGATATGTTTTTTTCCATTGTATTTCCACGAAAATATGATGAACTGGAACCAAGAAGGTCGAGTTGTTCATTTGTTGTTTGATTGTTACACCTTAGCGGGAATCGCTTTGCTGTTTTCATTAGCTCTTATTTCGCCTATACCACTCATGTCTATGAAGCTTGAGGGCACCAATCGCCCAGAAAATGTATTGAAAATATCTTTGATTATAATTAGCATCTTAACAATTCTTGTTTTCAAGGTGTTGGCAATACCAATTATTATAACTTTGTACTTCGTAATATCAACATATCATTATTTCAAAAAATCCAAAAATGAAATTTAAAGCAGAAATAGACGTAATGCCATTAGATGCTCTTTTAGACCCTCAAGGCAAGGCCGTATCCAACTCTATGGGAAGCGTTGGTCTTCCAGAAATTGAAGGTGTACGAATTGGAAAGCATATAAGATTATTTGTTGAGGCCAAATCTGAAGAAGAGGCAAGGAAAAGTGTTGAAGAAGCTTGTAAAAAAATTCTTTCTAATCAAATAATGGAGAGCTATACTTATACGATTTCAGAGTCCTAAACGTATGTCTGGTCAAAATTCTTTTAAGACTTTCAATCCTTTAAAGAATACATTTAACACCGAAATTTATTACGCTGACACTTCCGAAGACCTGAAAAACAAAATTGAATTAGCTGCCGCTGCTGCGGATATACTTTCAAAAACATCATGGATAGAAATATCAACTTTTTTACAGGAAATAAAAGCACAGCTGATTTCTCGAAAAGCGTCTATTTCGAAAATGTACCTCTCAGAAACGGGATTAGATTATTCTAGATTTGAAATTGAATTTACAAGAACTTTAAATCAACTTACTCATTTTTCAGATTTCATTCAATCAAAAGAATGGGGAAATTTAAATGAGCTAGAGGAGTATAATGAAGGAAAAATACTCTTGAAGAAAAAAATACCAATAGGCCCTATTATGGTAATGGGCGCAAGCAATTTTCCTCTGGCATACTCAACTATTGGAGGAGACAGTGTAGCTGCAATTTCAGCGAGGTGCCCAGTTATTCTTAAAGCACACCCGTATCATGCTGGCACAAGTATCGAAGTCTATAAAGCCATATCTAAAGCGATAGTAAACTGCGGATTACCGCCTGGTACTTTTTCACATATTTTGGATGATGGATACGAAAAAGCTGCACACCTTTCTCAGCACAAAACAATTAAAGGAATCGGTTTTACCGGGAGTCAATTGGGAGGTGAAGCCATAATTGATCTTGTAAATTCGAGAAAAGAGTCCATTCCTGTTTTTGCAGAAATGGGCAGTATTAATCCGGTTTTTATTTTGGACCTTAAAGAATCATCTGTTGCAGACTTGGCAAATAAACTAGCCCATGCTGTTTGTAATGACCGAGGACAATTTTGCACGAAACCCGGAGTCATCTTTGTCCCGAATAATCGCAATGGGAATGCCCTTTGTAATCAATTAAAAAACAATATCATCAACTATGATTCAGGGCCTATGCTTCATCCAAAAATTAAGGAGAATTTTGAAATGAAAACTTCTGCAATAAAAACTCAGGGTATAAATATCCATTTTTATGAAAGTGATAAAAAAGAAGATTTTCATGTATCCAACAAAGTAATGATAGTTGGTGATAAAGAATATAAAAGTTTGGATGCCTTGAGAAAAGAAATTTTTGGCCCCTTCACTTCAATTGTCATGTATGATCAAGATCCACAAGTTTATTTGAAAGCATTCGACGGTCAGCTTACTTGCTCTGTTTTTTCAGATGAAAGAGAAAATGAAAATTCTAGAAATAGCATTATTCAATTGGCCATGCATAAAGCTGGAAGAGTAATCATAAATGACGTCCCGACAGGAGTTTCGGTATGTAAGAATATGCATCACGGAGGTCCCTATCCAGCGAGCTCAGACAGCAGGTTTACGGCAGTTGGCTCCGATAGTATTAAACGATTTATAAGAGATGTAACAATTCAACTGAAAGTCAATTAATAAATTAGTTAATTTTACAATAGAATACATTTTATGGAAGAGGAAAACAGCACAGAAAATTACAATAAGATTTATTTGGCAAGCATCTTGGCACTTATTGTTGGTTTAGGAATAATGACTTATTTGTGGACAAGTACAAAAAGTAATCTCGCCGAATGTGAAAATACGACACAAAATTATAAGGATACCATTCAGGGGATGAATAAAATGCTATCGGCATATGTAGGTGATATGTCAAATGACCTGAAAGCTGACTTTCGAAATATGCTCGATACATATGACAAGCTGATTGTAAAAGATGCTTCTCAAACAGACAGCTTAAATATCCAAAAAGAAAAAATTCAATCTCAAATTGAAAAAATAGAAAAATTACAACGGAGTAAGAATTTTACAGCTTCTCAAATTTCCAAACTAAAGGAAGAGAATGAAACTTTACGAGTAATAATGAGAGGTTATGTATATGAAATTGACTCATTAAACACCCTAAACCTTCAAAAAGATTTAATTATTACAGAGCAAATTGAAACTATTGATCAACGGACAACAGAAAGAGATCAGTATAAAGATGCCGCCGAAACGAGTGCTGAAAAAGTAAAGATTGGTTCAAAATTAACAGCATATGGATTTAGCTCAGGAGCCTTGCGTTCAGTTGTTAAAAACAAGTCAACCACAAGAGCAAAACAAGCGGTCCAGCTTCAGTCCTCTTTTACAATTTCGGGTAATTTAATAGCAAATGCAGGGAACAAAATTGTTTTTATGCAGATTATTGGCCCAAATGGGAAAACCCTTCAAAATGTATCAAGCTTCAAAACTGAAACATTAGGTGGCACGATATCATTTTCTGAGAAAAAACAGATAGATTATCAAAACAAATCCATTGACTTGACCATTTATTTTGACATACGTAATGGTAATTTATCAAAAGGTAACTATAAGGTGAATATATACTGTGATCAAAACCTCATTGGTTCTGATAGTTTTAGCTTAAAATAAAATGGAACAAGGACACGTAGCAAGTAAAATTGAAAACCAAATTGGAATTATTGAATTTGGACACCCTTTAAGTAATTCCCTCCCAGGAAGCATTCTTAACAAACTAGCACTTAGCATTACGGAGCTTAGTAGGGATGAAAATTGCAAGGTAATTTTGCTCAAATCTGCGGGAGAAAGAGCTTTTTGCGCAGGAGCTAGTTTTGATGAATTAGTAGCCATAAAAGATCTTGATGAAGGAAAAGTTTTTTTCTCTGGATTTGCAAAAGTGATTAATGCATGCAGAACCTGTGAAAAAATCATAGTCGCGAGGATTCAGGGAAAAGCCGTTGGAGGAGGGGTTGGAATTGCTGCTTCAGCAGATTATGCTTTTGCGACTGAACATTCATCTATTAAACTTTCCGAGCTAGCTGTTGGCATTGGACCTTTTGTTGTCGGTCCTGCAGTAGAACGAAAGATTGGCCTTTCTGCAATGAGCGAATTGGCGATTGACGCCACTCAATGGCGAAGTGCAGCATGGGCTCAAAACAAGGGTCTTTATTCAAGTATTTCTGAAACCGCAGAAATTATGGATGAAAAAATTAACGAATTACTTGAAAAACTTGCGAATTCAAATCCGGAAGCCATGCGCGAATTAAAGAAGGTATTTTGGTCCGGAACAGAAGACTGGAATGAGCTCTTAGCCAAAAGAGCGGAAATTAGTGGAAGGCTTGTTTTAAGTGAATTTACGAGAAATGCGATTCATGCTTTCAAAAAAAAATAAATTCAACTCATTTTTTTTTCATTTGGTTTGTTCATATAAGTATTAATTGTATCTTTGCAGCCCTAATTTGAGCTTTTTTAAAGCTTGTAAATAGTAAAAAGTGGATACATTAAGTTATAAAACGGTTTCAGGCAATAAAGAAACAGCTGATAAAAAGTGGTTTATCGTTGATGCTGAAAACCAAACCG
>JBELDA010000007.1:12306-69580 GCA_042094515.1 Crocinitomicaceae bacterium | reverse complement strand
ACACAGGGCGATTTGCTCAAATCGTAGGCGTTTTCTCTCCAGTCTTCCACACTCATGGTGCGAATGCGCTGGTTGTGTAATGTGATGTTTGAGGCGATGCAAATCTGAGTGTGATCGGCGAGCTCATTCAATAAATCCTCTAAAACGTTCATATTACGGAAAGGGGTATCCATAAAGATCTGCGTATACCCTTTTTTTCGTGCCTCAAATTCGTATGTTTTTAAGGTGCGTATCCGTTCTTTTCTTTCTTTGGGCAGATAACCGTGAAAGGTAAAGTGTTGCCCTGAAAACCCGCTTCCCATTAACGAAAGTAAAATCGAGGATGGTCCTACCATCGGAAAAACAGGGATTTTTTGAGAGTGCGCCAAAGAGACAATGTCCGCTCCCGGATCCGCCACACAGGCGCAACCTGCATCCGAAATAACACCGACATCTTTGCCTTCGATCAGCCAGTGCAAACCCTTCATGGTGTCCTGCTCTGTGCTCCGCTTATTCATTTCAATGAACATCGAATCATCAATTGGAAATTGTCGGTCCATTTTACGAAGTAATCTTCTCGAAGATTTCAAATTTTCCACCATAAAACACCGAAGAGCTTTGGCCTCTTCAATTACAGCAGCAGGTATAATATCTTCTATACTTTCTCCTCCTAGGGTATTCGGAATGAGATATAAATTTCCAGTTTTAGCCATCTTATAATTTTTTAATGATACGATCAGTAGCCCTATCTAATAAATCAAACACATGATCAAATCCAGCTTGACCACCATAATAGGGATCTGGAACTTCCTGAATGTTATTGGAATGTCCAAGTTCGTCTAAAATCAGTTTGACTTTTTTAATGTCATTTTCATCTCTGGCCAATCGGGTTACATTGTGATAATTCGATTTGTCCATGACATAAATTAGGTCAAATTGATCGTAATCTGTTATTTCAAATTGACGCGCTCGAAGATTGGAAATATCAATGCCATTTTGCATTGCAGTTTCTGTCATTCGTTCATCAGGAGGCCCACCAACATGATAATTGGCTGTGCCTGCAGAATCCACAATGGCGGAAATACCATCACTTTTGACTTTGTGTCTGAGCAGTCCATCTGCTAGAGGAGATCTGCAAATATTACCTAAACAAACCATTAAAATTTTCATGGTGCGAATATAATTAGAATCCCTTAAACCTTTAAGTGTAGAGCTTACGTCCTTTCCATTTTTGCTTGGTAAAATAGAAAGAACTTAAAATAAACAAATTGTATATTGGGAAAACAAGACCGTAAATAGGGATAAAAAAAGTTAGAATGCTTTTTTTCATTGAATAGAAATACCAAGAAAGAAACAGCAGGTCAACCCCGCATTTGATTATAAATAAAAAGGCAAATGTTTTAGGGTCTTCAATTATCCAATAAATGAAAAAAGAAAAAAAGGATACGGTAAAAACAAATTGAAGAATGGCCCAGAAGTTCAGTAAGGAGTCCTTGATGTGAAGAGATTTACCAAACCATCGTGTTCTTTGATTCAAATAACCAATAAAAGAGGATGGACTTTGGGTTGTTATTGGACAAATTTTATTTGGAGCACAGTATACACTCTTATTTTGTTTGATCATTTGCCGTAGGAGAAACATATCGTCTCCACTCAAAATATGCACATGCTCTTCCAACTGAATTACCTCCAAATAATCACTTTTAGAAAAGAGTAGATTGGCACCATTGCACATGATGGGTCTTTTCCAATAGGCACTAGCCTGGTTGACGAAATTTGCAAGATAAAAATCGATTTCGCCCATGGATTGCAAAGGGTTGTTAGACACAAAATGAACGGGAAGCACAATAAGTTCAGCGGTTTGTAGCTGTTCTATATCCTCAAAATAATGGGCTTCAAAACAAACATCAGCATCCCAACATAAAATATATTTTGTATCGGCCATCTTAACCCCTTCATATACGGCGGCTTTTTTACCTTGCTGCAGATTACTCAAGGAGTATACATTCACCGAATCGATTTGGGCTTTTTCAAATACCTCTTTCCAATCGTCTTCAGAGTGGTCGTTAACAAATATAAATCGCTTAGGGCGATACTTCAGTGTTTTGATTTTTTCCAGAAGTATAGATAGATTGTATAATTCATTTCTAAAAGGAATCACTACAGTAAGATCTTTAGATTCGATTTTAGATTCAGCTTGAATCAAGGTTTTTTTTTGTGTACCATTCCAGCCGATGATGAGTGCCAGGTAAAAGAGTATATATAGAATAATGAGAATACTAAACCCAAGCATGCTGACGATTTTTTTTAACGACTATGGTTGCAATTAATGCAGGGATGATTTGATTTAAAAGCCAGGTCGTCAATGCCGCCAATATGATGGATGATGCAGATATGCCGATAATCGTGAGTATTGTTACGGCCACAGTTTCCCTGATGATTAGCTTTCCCATAAATAAAGAAGGAGATATCGTAATTGCTCCAAACATCAACATAACCCAAATGATAATTGGGGAACTAAAGGAGACGTCAAAAACCATAAGCGCCAGTACAAATTGCAGTACAAAAACACTGTACCTAAGTAAAGCAAGTCCGAGAAGCTTGAATCTCAACTTTTTGGAAACCACAACTCCGCTGATTTGTTTGAAAAATCGAAGAGGAATTTTTTCAATAAAAGTATCCCCATAAAAATAAAGGACAAATAGACTTAAGTTGGCGAGTATCATAAGTAAATGATAGATTAAATCGAGGGAGCTGGCATAAATGAGCTGAAAAGCAATCAATCCCAAAGATATACTCATGATGAATTGAGCGCCATTAGAAGCAAGGGTATTAATTATAATATTTTTTCGGTTGGATTTCGGGAAATAAAGCATTCTGCCAATAAAATTCCCAGCATAAGCGGGTGTGATGACGCCTGAAACAATTCCTGAAAGAAAGGAGTGTAATTTTTGTCTACCATCCACCGTTTCATTCTTTAGAACAACATTCCATTTTTGCCATTCAATAAAGATGTTGATAGGCATTAAGAAAATTAAAAAGACTAAGAAATCATAGTGAATTTCAGTAGAAAATTCAATTCCCTTAGGAAGGTCTGAAAGCTTGTTATACAGATAAAACATAAGCAATCCTAAAACACCTAATTTTAACATTAGGAATAAAATCGAATGAAATTGTTTAGATTTAATCACTCAAACCAAATTTAGTGTCTGAAGATAAGATAATTCTTGGAATTGACCCTGGTACCACAGTGATGGGATATGGTCTTATTCACATTAAAAAGAAAGAAATTTCGATGGTGAATTTTGGAATTATTCAGCTTAAAAAAATTGAAACACACCCGGATAAGCTCAAACGAATTTTGGATCGATTGAATGGATTGATACTCGAATTCAAACCGGATGAGATGGCTATTGAGGCTCCTTTTTTCGGAAAAAATGTTCAATCCATGCTTAAGCTTGGCAGGGCTCAAGGGGTGGCTATTGCAGCAAGTTTGAATCACAATATACCTTATGAAGAGTATTCTCCAAGACGAATTAAGCAAGCCATAACAGGAAGAGGTAGTGCTTCAAAAGAGCAAGTTGCAGCTATGCTGCAGACTGTTTTGAAATTTGAGGAAATGCCAAAATACCTTGATGCCACGGATGGGTTAGCAGTGGCATTATGCCATCATTATTCAAAGGGCAGAGGGGAAAATAATAAGAATAAAACGGATTCATGGCAAGGCTTCCTAAAATCAAATCCAGATCGATTAAAATAGTGGGCTTAATAGAAATATATACAGATGGAAGCTCTAGGGGAAACCCGGGACCAGGGGGTTATGGAATAGTCTTGTCCTATAATGGAAATGAAAAGGAGATTTCTGAAGGCTTTCGAAAAACCACAAATAATCGAATGGAATTACTAGCCGTAATTGTTGCATTGGAATCATTAAAAACCACAAAAATTCCCGTCAAGGTCTATTCAGATTCCAAGTATGTAATTGATTCCATAACTAAAGGCTGGTTGAAGACTTGGATACAAAAAAACTTTAAAGGGAAAAAGAACAAGGATTTATGGCTAAGATATGATAAGGTTTCCCAGGATTATCAGATTTCTTTTCAGTGGGTAAAGGGACATGCTGGAAACATTAAAAATGAACGTTGTGACGTACTGGCTGTGGAAGCTTCCAAAACTTCAAGCCTTAGTGTTGATGAAAATTATGAATCAGGAGGCGAAGAAAAAGGGTTATTCTGACTCGATAACGGTTACAAAACCATGCTGATCTACCATCGTTCCGCCGAGCATTTCACCAATAAGTTTGTAAAAATATACACCATCTTTACATTTTTCAGCACCATTGTCTGTCCCATCCCAGAGTAGAATACCAGTTTGGTCCGTTTTGTCCCACATCACATTTCCCCAACGATTTACAATAACGATATTATATGATTTGAATCCGTCAAATGGGAGGGTAAATAAATCATTTATTCCATCTCCATTCGGAGTAAATACATTTGGAACCCAAATAACAGGATCATTTATATTAATCATTACCTCGTATTCGTCAATACAGCCAATAGCATCTGTAATCGTTAGTGTTACTGGATACTGTCCGCTTATGGGATAGCTTTGTGTTTGAGTCTCACTGATTCCGCTAAAGATTATAGTACTATTGCCGAAATTCCAGGCCCAACTGATGATAGGTGTTCCGTCAAAGCTCGAACCATCGACAAATGTAATTACTTCATCCTGTTCAGCCGGATTTGGTGTTGCTGTAAAGAAAGCATTCAAGCCGTCGTCCGAAACCGTTATATCATTGAGCGGGTATATAACCTCACAACCTAAGGCATCCATTATTGTCACTTCTGGAAAATAGGTGTCTGCCTCGGGGTAATTATAAAAGAAACTTAGCGTGTCCATCATCGAATTCCCATCACCGAGATTCCAAATAATGGAAGAAATATCTACAGGATCGTTCATTACAAAATTGGCTCCTTGTGCACATTCACCCGGAGTTTGAAACCAGCTGGGGTCTCCACTTGGGCCACCTACTGTAATATAATCTACAAGTATGGTATCATCTGTGCAGCCGTAGGAGTCCGTTATGGATAAAGTAAGAGAATAGGTTCCAGGTAGAGCATAAGTATTACTTGGGTCTTCTAAAATGGATTGATTTCCATTACCGAAATTCCAAACCCATGATTGTATTGAACCATATGAAAAAGAGGAGTCCACGTAAGTCCCAAATATAGGTGGACAGGTGTATTCACCCTCTGAATTTATGGCCGCTCCTGTAAATTCATACGTTGGAAATGCGGTTGGAATGGATACAGTTATCAAATTACTTGCCGTATCGGTGCAACCATTTCCATCAGTCACAACTAAAATAAGGTCATGTGTTAAACTTGTTACACCAAATGGAACAGACGTCTCATTAAATATAGTATTTAGATTGGTCTCAATAGAGAAGGGGTCACTATCTACAAGCCATTCATAGGTAATGGGTTCAAGTCCATCTGAAGCATTTGAGGTAATTATATTTCCACCATTACATATGACATTTTGTACAGAAAAAAATGCGTTAGGTTCGGTAATGGTAATAGGTATTGATGCCGGAGTCGATTGACATCCAAATTCATCGATGGCAACAAGCTGGGCGTAATATATCCCGCTTCCAATAAAGGTGTGCTCAATGGGGTTGTTATCATTAACAATTAATGTGGAGGCATCATCTGTAAAGGTATATTCAAAAGAGGTTAGATCAAGCCCGTTGAGGGATATTGAATTGTTTGAAAAAGTCACTAAGAATGGAGAACAGCCTACGCTATTATCTGGTGATAGAACAGCAAAAGGATTTGCCAATACGGTTACAGGTAATGTAGTGGTAGCTGAACAGCCGACACTGTTTATTGCATTTAAAGTCACCGTGTAATTCCCTGCTGCGGGATAAGAATAACCTATATCAGGACCTTCACTTATCACGTCGCCATTTCCCATGTCATATTCCCATGCTGTAAGAGGATGAGGAGTGGGTGGGTCTGACCAAGATGTACTTGCGTCAAACAAAAACAAAGAGTCGCCTGAACAAATGGAATCATTGGAAAGGGAGAAAGCAGGACTGACAGTTGAGATATTCACTTCTCTTGTTGAACTGTCACTACAACCCGTAGTATAATTATGAATGACTTGCTCAATTGTATAGGTGCCGTATTCTGAAAAGGGATGACTTATATTACCCATGTCAAGATCATCCAGCTCTGGATCGTCTAGGGTGTCATTGGGCATTCCGTCTCCCCATTCCCAAATCATAAGAATGTCATCACCTGTTTCTCCATGAACCGCTTCATCCGTAAAATCCACTTCTACAGGGAATCCGCCAGGGTTACAATACAGGGTTTCATCAGGCTCAAATTTCGATACTGGAGCATTGATGTAAATGAGTGAATCAATCTGCAAAGAGTCAATACATCCTCGGTAATCAACAACAAGTAGAACATCAAAATATCCTGTATCGGATGTATACTGAAATGTAGGATTGGCTTCAGTTGAGGTTCCATCAGTAAAATCCCAAAAATAATTAATCTCTGAAGAGTCTGGAAAGCTTGGAGTTGTTGTTATGAATGAATTAAAATCAAAGTCAGTTTTAATACAATTTATTGTAGTATCTACAGAAAAGTCAAGAGAATTTATCTCTCCAACAGATATATACTCTGAAAGTGAAATGGAACCCGAACAACCAGAGGCCGTTGTAATGTCTAAACTTACGTCATAGAGCCCATTTGTATATGTTTGAACAGGGGGGTTTTGACCTGAAAATGTTTGGCCATTTCCAAAATCCCATTCCCAGGAGGTAATCGGATTTAAAGGGTTAGGAGTACTTGAGGTATCACTAAATTGAACGTCCAAGGGATTACATCCTCCAGTGACATCTGCCACTATATACGGGTTGATGTCTTCAATCAATATATAATCAGTTAATGTGGTAACACCTGCGCATTCGTTTGCTGTAATCATTGACAGTGAAATAGTGTAGCTCCCGCTTGTATTGTATTCTTGAGATGGTGGATTTTGACCTGAAAATGTTTGACCATTACCAAAGTCCCACAAATATTCTACACCTGGAGGAGAGGTATTAATGAAATTTATAGTTGCTGGAGAACAATCGGTGGTAATATCCGATGTAAAAGAAGGAATTGGGGTTGCTTCAACGGTAATTTCTGCAGAAACACTACCAGAGCAGCCAGAATTTGTATTGTCAGATGACAATTGAATGGTATACGTACCTGGTGCAGCAAATGTAAAAGAAGGATCTTGAATCGTACTACTTCCCTGTCCTCCAAAGTTCCAATCCCATTGATTTGCACCTGCTGTTGAATTATCAGTGAATTCAACCAATTCACCAACACAAACAGTAGTGGGGAAAGAAAAATCAGCTTGATAATTTGAGATTGTTATTTCTTCTTCCGAAACGCTTGTGCAAGAATTGTCTGTGTTTACCACGGTAAGAGAAATAGTGAAAGTACCGGCCGTAGAATAGGTTTGATCTGGAGGGTTCTCATTAGATGAGGTATTTCCGTTTCCAAAATCCCAATCATAGGTGTATTCACTTCCTGAATCTGAACCGTTTTGAAAGCTCAAGGTTAAAGGTACGGTACATCCCAAACCTAACGGAGTAAAGGAAACGTTTGGAGATGGTAAAATGTTGATATAGTTCGGCTTGACCTCTGCATCAGCTTCTCCTGAAGTATTGGTGGTAACAAGTGTTATGGTATATGTTCCAGGTAATGAATAGCTGTGCTCGGGAGATTCTTCATTTGACGCATTTCCATCTCCAAAGTCCCAACCATATCCCTGAATCGCAGCACCACCATTTGATGACGACGCATTCGTGAAATTAATGGTTTCTCCGACACATGCACTCAAGGGAAGAGCAGAAAAGTCTGCACTTGGTGCTTGAGCCATACTTGCGAAAACGCAAAACAGGCCCGAAATCAGGAGAATAGATAATTTAAGCATAGTTTAGTCGCGTAAATGTATAAAAAAGACGTGTCTTATCGACATTTAGATGCTTCGTCATCAGATTAAAATTGAAGAATACCATTTTTCAACATCCCGAAAGTTACTGTTTTTTCGTTCTGCAAGATCTTTAATTTGTTCCTCCGTCACCTTTCCTATACCGAAATATTTAGATTCAGGATGTGCAAAATACCAACCGCTGACAGAGGCTGCAGGCATCATTGCGAGACTCTCAGTAAGCTCTATCCCTATGCTTTCTTCAACATTTAACAATTTGAAAAGACCTATTTTTTCGGTGTGATCCGGACATGCTGGGTAGCCTGGAGCGGGCCTGATTCCTCTATATTTTTCTTGAACAAGCTCTTCGTTCGAAAACCTTTCATTTTTTGAATAACCCCAATAATCATTACGGACCCGCTCATGCAAATATTCTGCTAGTGCTTCAGCTAACCTGTCGGCAAGAGCTTTGAGCATAATGGAGTTATAGTCATCGTGATCGTCTTCAAATGCTTTTATATGTTTTTCTATACCTAAACCAGAAGTTACAGCAAAGCCACCTATGTAATCGATTGTGCCATTTTCTTTTGGAGCTATAAAATCAGCTAAAGCAAGGTTGGCCTGACCTTTGGCTTTTTTACTTTGCTGCCTTAATGTTCTTTGTACATACAAAACATTCTCACGGCTTTCATCTTCGTATATTTCAATATCGTCACCTACGCTATTGGCTGGAAAAATACCATAAACAGCTTTTGCTTCTAACCACGATTTTTTGACAATAGTATCAAGCATTTCTTTAGCATCTCTGTACAAGGAGCTTGCTTCTTTACCAACTACTTTATCTTTTAATATATTCGGATACCTGCCATGTAATTCCCAGGTTTGAAAAAAGGGAGTCCAATCGATATATGGAGAGATGTCACTAATAGAAACATCGTTTAAAACTTCTGTGCCTATTTTTTTTGGTTTAAAAATAATTTCATTGTCAAAGTTCAATATGAGCTTGTTCTTTCTCGCTGATTCAATATCCAATAGTGTTTTATTACGGACATGCGAGGCGTGATTTTTCCTTAATGTATCATATTCTATTTTTAAATCGTCAATAAAAGAATCCTTTTTTTTACCTAATAGACTTTCTACAACAGTAACAGAGCGAGAAGCATCTAGTACATGTATCGTGTTTCCGAAATTGTAATGCTCGTCAATTTTAACCGCTGTATGAACCCTAGACGTTGTAGCTCCTCCGATAAGGAGAGGTGTTTTCATTTGTACCCTTTCCATTTCTTTCGCAACATGAACCATTTCATCTAAAGAGGGGGTGATTAAACCGCTTAACCCAATCACATCAACATTTTCTTTTATAGCCGTATCAATGATTTTTTGAGCTGGCACCATTACTCCCAAATCAATAATCTCATAATTATTACAACCCAAAACAACGCCAACTATATTTTTACCAATATCGTGTACATCTCCTTTAACCGTTGCCATAAGTATTTTTCCTGAAGATTGATGTTTCCCTCCTTTTTCTTTTTCAATAAAAGGTAAGAGATATGCTACCGCTTTTTTCATAACTCTTGCTGATTTTACCACCTGCGGTAAGAACATTTGACCACTTCCGAATAAATCTCCCACGACATTCATGCCATCCATCAGAGGTCCTTCAATAACTTCAATAGGTCGGCTGTATTCTTGTCTGCATTCCTCAACATCAAGCTCGATATATTCCACTATCCCTTTCACTAAGGCATATGACAAACGTTTTTGCACGCTTGTTTCTCTCCAACTAAGATCTATTTCTTTTTTCTTTCCTTCGCCTTTAACTGTTTCAGCATAATTAAGGAGTCTTTCAGTTGCATCTTCTCTTCTGTTGAGCAATACGTCTTCAACATAATTTAGAAGCTCTATATCGATGTCAGCATAAATTTCAAGCATTGTGGGGTTCACAATACCCATATCCATGCCATTTGCAATGGCGTGATACAAAAATGCTGAATGCATAGCTTCTCTTACTCGATTGTTGCCTCTAAATGAAAATGAAACATTTGACACTCCACCACTTATATGTGCGCCTGGAAGATTATCTTTAATCCATTTGGTAGCATTAAAAAAGTCCAATGCATTATTATTGTGCTCTTCCATTCCAGTTGCCACAGGAAAAATATTTGGATCAAAGATGATGTCATTTTTATTGAAGCCAACTTTCTCAACAAGTATATCATATGAGCGCTCACAAATTTCAATTCTACGCTCATAGTTGTCTGCTTGGCCATTTTCATCAAAGGCCATAACAATCACTGCTGCACCATATCTCTTTATTATCGTCGCTTGTCGAATAAATTCTTCTTCACCTTCTTTTAAGGAAATAGAATTCACAACTCCTTTACCTTGTACACATTTTAGTCCAGCCTCAATGATTTCCCATTTAGAGCTATCAATCATTACAGGTACTCGAGCTATATCCGGTTCAGAAGCAATTAAATTGAGGAACTTGACCATGGCCTCTTTGCCATCAATCATTCCCTCATCCATATTTACATCAATAATTTGAGCCCCGCCATTCACCTGATCAAGAGCTACTGCTAATGCTGATTCAAAATCTCCAGCCTGAATTAATCTCAAAAAGGCGCGGGAACCAGTTACATTAGTTCTTTCTCCAATATTCACAAAGTTGCTTTCTGCTGTAACAATTAATGGCTCAAGGCCTGATAATTTTAGTGTTGCAATTGACATTAGCTGATCTTTCTGGGTTTATATTTTTTTGCTCTTTCTGCTATTTCATAGATGTGGTCGGGTGTTGTGCCACAGCATCCCCCTATGATATTTATCAAACCATCCTTTAAAAACACTTCGATTTGATCAGCCATCATTTCAGGAGATTCATCGTATTCACCAAATTCATTTGGCAATCCTGCATTCGGATGAGCACTCACATTGAATGGAGAGGCTTGATTTAGTATTTGAAGATAAGGCCTCATTAAGCTGGCACCAAGCGCACAGTTCAATCCAATACTAATAAGAGGGATATGAGACAATGAGATTAAAAAAGCTTCCGTTGTTTGACCTGTAAGTGTTCTTCCACTTTGATCTGTAATGGTGCCAGAAACCATAATGGGAAGAATTACGCTTTTCTCATCAAACACTTCTTGAATGGCATATAATGCCGCTTTTGCATTAAGTGTATCGAAAACAGTTTCTACAAGAAGAATATCCACCCCCCCTTCAATTAAAGCTCTTACCTGTTCCATATATGCTAAAACAAGATCATCAAAACTTACGGCTCTGAATCCAGGATCGTTTACATCGGGTGATATCGAAGCCGTTCGATTGGTTGGTCCAATTGAGCCAGCTACAAATCTAGGTTTATCTGTAAATTCTTGTGCGACCTCTTTTGCGATTTTAGCACTGAGGTAATTGATGTCATAAACAGCTTCTTCTAAATCATAATCGGCTTGAGCAATCGATGTGCCTGAAAATGTGTTGGTTTCAACAATGTCTGCTCCAGCAATAAAGTATTTTCGATGTATCTCCTTGATGATTTCGGGTCGGGTAATTGACAATAAATCATTATTCCCTTTAAGGGGTTTATTATGATTTTCAAAAGCTCCTTCCCTAAAGTCGAATTCTTCTAAATCATGTCTTTGAATCATCGTGCCCATGGCACCATCCAAAATTAAAATTCGTTTTCCAAGAAGTGATTCAATAGTCTCTTTCATATTAAAAAAAATGGAAGAAAAGTAAAAAGATGTGAGCTTATCTTTTCGGTCATACCGAATGGATTTGGCACCTTTTCATGAATTAATGCAGGTTGCCAAGGTTTCTCAGGGCCAATCCCTCCACCTTTCTTCATAAGTTGATTTAAAGAACGTGAGGTAAAATTAATGTATTTTAGTTCTTGAAATCAGATATCTCAACGAAATGAGAAAAAAAAACCGGTTTATTGTTGCTTGTCAGGGAATACTATCCGTATTCCAGACTGAACAAAACTTCAGGATTCACCTATTTGCTTTTGTGTCAGCTATTTCATTCGGATTTGTTTTTCAGATTTCCAAAGTGGAATGGATTGCTGTATTGAGTTGTTCGTTTCTCGTTTTGATTTGCGAAATATTTAATACAGCGATTGAAAAGTTATGTAATCATGTTTCACCACAATATGATGTCCACATTGGTAAAGTAAAAGACATTTCCGCTGCAGCTGTTTTTATATCTGCGATTTTGAGTCTTGTTATAGGCATAATAGTATTCATACCGTACTTTATACAATGGTACTGTGACTCAGCCTAAAGATTGCTCCAGGAAGAGAATTTACAATTTGTTTTAGCTCTAATTTTAAAATAAGCTCCTGTAATTTCGAAGTTGAAAAGCTAGAATATGTGATAAGCTTGTCAAAATGTATTTCTTTCTCTTTTTGTAGTATGTTGATAATCACAGCCTCATTTTTAGTGATGTGAATCTTTGAGTCATGAATTTTAAAGGCTTTATTCCAGTTCATGAGTTGGAATAAATCGTTTGCATCTTCCAGTAAATGGGCTTTATTATTCTTGATTAATTCATTGCAGCCCTTTGAGCTATTTGAAAAAACAGAGCCTGGAACTGCCATTACTTCTCTATTATACCCGTTTGCTAGTTCAGCTGTAATTATTGCTCCTCCATATCTCGGTGATTCAATTACTATAGTCATATGAGACAATCCAGCAATGATTCTATTTCTTTTTGGAAAGCTATATTTTGTAACCTTATGCTCAATTCCAAATTCCGTGAGTAGCCCTCCTTTAGCGGCCATTTTTTTTGCTAAATCCCGATTGGATCTAGGAGAGATAGTATCTAAACCATGCCCGAGGACACCCACAGTTTGAATATTATATTTTAAGCAACATTCATGAACAAAAGTGTCTATTCCCATTGCCAATCCACTGGCGATAATGATTTTCTGACCTTGAAAACTTGAAATAAGCTTTTCAACATTCTCTTTTCCGTATTTGGAGGGTTTTCTAGTGCCAACAACTGCAATTATTCGATGCTGTAAAGATATGTTTCCTTTAAAATACAATGTAATAGGAGCGTCTGGACATTCTTTTAATAAATGAGGGTATTTATCGTCATTAAAAAATAGTGTTTCAACCCCGTATTTTTGATTAAAGTCCAATTGTTTTTGAGCTTCAATCAAAGCGTTATTTCGATTCATATTGTTCAACAGCTTTTTGTTGATTCCGCAGCGTGTTGAAAGCGAGTTAAGGTCTTCCTCGAAAAGGGCATTGAGACCACCTGATTTTTCGCATAGCAGCTTGAGCTTTTTTATCCCAATGCCATATAAATTTGATGCTGCTATTTTGTATAATTCCATTCGTATATTCAAAATTTTATTAGTTTCGTTATATAAGTTAACAAAATTTTAGATGCGTTTTACCCATATAATTCTATTAATTTCCACGTTTAATTTATTGTTTTTTACGAGTTTATCTCAAGTTTCGGGTACCATTAAGGATGGTCATAATGGCGAAGAGTTGTATGGAGTTCGTGTAGAAATCATAGGCGGAGTAAAAGTAGCATCGGACGTTTCCGGAAGATTTTCTTTAACTCCAAGTAATTATCCAGTTTGGGTTAAAGCTAGTTTAATGGGGTATATGTCAGATTCAGTTTTGGTAAATGGACCAAAACAGCTTGATTTTTTGCTTTATGAACAGGTTCTGGAGATTAAAACAGTTGTTGTTTCTGCAGGTAGAAGAAATCAGGACATTGAAGATATTTCAGTATCAATGGAAATATTGAAACCAGAGCTTATTAACAACAAGGGATATTCTAATCTTGAGCAGGCTGTGGATCAAAGTCCCGGAGTTTATGCGATGGATGGACAAGTAAGTATTCGTGGAGGAGGAGGCTATGCTTATGGTGCGGGTAGTCGCGTCTTATTGCTTTGGAATGGAATTCCTATGATGTCTCCAGATATTGGAGATGCCAAATGGAATGCAATACCTATGGAGCAGGCGTCTCAAATCGAAATCATGAAAGGTGCTTCTTCCGTACTTTATGGAAGTGGAGCATTGAACGGAGTGATTGCATTAACGGAAAAAGAGCCAGGTCCAAAGGGTAAGCTAAAAGCAAAAATCCAATCTGGTATATATGACAATCCAAGGAGGGCCTCAATGAAATGGTGGGACAGAAACCCTACTTTTCATTTGGCAGATTTGTATTACGGAAAATCATCAAAAAACTTTGGGTTCACGATTGGAGCAAATGCTTATTTAGATTCAGGTTTCAGAAAGGAAGAAAGCGAGGAGCGATACAGGCTGAATGGGACATTTTATTTTAAACCTGAAAGGAATAAAAAATTAAAAGCGGGACTTAGCTATAATGCCCAATACCAAGATATGGGGGTTTTTGTACTATGGAAAAACGACTCTATGGGATACGAGCCTCAGGACAATACCATTGACCGACAAAAATCTATTCGACTAAGTGTTGACCCTTATGTAAAGTTGTATGATAAGTTCAATAACAAGCATTATTTCAAATCACGATACTATTTGGTCACTACAGGTAATACGGAAAATTTATATGCGAATTCGTTGGCAGAGATGTATTATTTTGATTACCAGTTCCAAAGAAGTATGGGTGTTGGAAACACCTTGACTGCAGGTTTTGCCAATACGGTGAATCGAGTTCAAAGCTGGGTTTTTGGAGATCACCTCTCAGAAAATGCTGCAGCTTATGCTCAATTTGAAAGTAAGTTCAAAAAAATAGATTTCTCTGCAGGTATGCGCTTGGAATGTTATAAAATTGACACCCTTGACTTTGATTCAAATATTTTCTTTAAATATTTAGATAAGGATGAAGTACTAGATTCTCTGAAAATACCCATTTATCCTGTTTTCAGAGCGGGTATGCATTATGAAATCAATCCCGCATCTCATTTGAGGGCTTCTTTGGGTCAAGGGATTCGTTTTCCGTCTGTTGCAGAGCGTTTTGTCTCAACTTCAGTTGGGGGATTAATCATCTTTAAAAACCCAAATTTAAAACCCGAAAAGGGGTGGGCTGCGGAAATCGGGTACAAACAAATTTTAAAGCTAGGAGATTGGAAAGGCTATTTTGATGTATCAGGCTTCATCAATCAGTACAGTAATATGGTTGAGTTTACTTTTGGGATTTATAATCCAGACTCAATAGTATTACAGGCACAAAACCCAGACGAAATCGATTACATTTTGAATTGGGTTGGTTTTCAGGCACAAAATGCTGAGCGCGCAAGAATTACCGGTTTAGAATTTTCATTTAACAGTATGGGTAAAATAGGAGATGTAGAATTAACCTCATTACTGGGCTACACATACATGAACCCCATCAGTCTGAATGAGGATTCGATTTATAGAATGACTTTCTCGGATACGAGTGTGAATTTATTAAAATATAGATTTAAACATCTTGCTAAGGTTGATGTCCAAGCTACGTATAAAAATTTCTTTATAGGATTTAGCTGCAGATACAACAGTTTTATGAAAAACATTGACGCCGTATTTGAGCAAGATGTTGATCCTTCTGAATCCGAAATATTTATTTTACCTGGGTTAGCTAATTATCGAAAGTTATACAATAAAGGGGCATTTGTTATGGATGCTAGAATGGGTTATCAATTCAGTGATGCCATAAAATTGAATTTGATCGCAAATAATTTTTTGAATACGGAATATGTATCGAGACCAGGAGATGTTCAACCTCCGCGCAGTTTTATTGTTCAATTGCAATTCAATTTATAATAAATCGTTTTTTTTCGGAACAAAAGTTTATTTTTATTAAATCTAAACCCATAATATGACAAGACTATTATTTTGTTTTTTATTTTTTTCAATTTGCTTTAACGCAGAATCTCAAATTCAGGGGAAGGTAGTTGACGCTTCTACAGGAGAGCCCATAATAGGAGCAAAGCTTTATGCCTCTGATGGTCAAAGGGCGATTTCTAATTTTGATGGTGATTACAATCTCTCATGTAAAGATTTCCCCGTAGAAGTTGTTGTTAAAATGCTACAATATGTAAATGATACGTTAACGGTAACTTCAGCAGGCAGATACAACATAAAATTAAAGGAGCCTGTTACGGATCTTCAAACAGTTGTTGTTTCGGCGGGGCGAAGAAAGCAAGCGATTGAAGAGGTTCCTGTTTCCATGGAAATTATCAGGCCAGAACTCATCGACAATAAGGGAATAACAAGCTTGGATCAGGCGGTTGAGCAAACTCCTGGGGTATCCACATTTGATGGTCAGGTGAGTATT
Source organism: Crocinitomicaceae bacterium (assembly GCA_042094515.1). Taxonomy (GTDB): domain Bacteria; phylum Bacteroidota; class Bacteroidia; order Flavobacteriales_D; family Crocinitomicaceae; genus UBA952. Next base: position 53,341 of record JBELDA010000007.1, on the reverse strand, counting down.
CGAGGAGGAAGTGGATTCTCTTATGGCGCAGGAAGTCGTGTACTTCTTTTATGGAATGGAATGCCTCTTTTATCGGGATATGCGGGTGATACACAATGGAATGCCATTCCGATGGAGCAGGCTTCACAAATTGAAGTAATGAAAGGAGCTTCTTCAGTATTACATGGCAGTGGCGCCCTTAATGGTATTATTGCTTTAACTGAAAAAGAACCAGGAACCACTCCGGAAACCAAGGTTAAGGTACAGTATGGTATTTATGACAATCCCAAAAGAGCATCTTTGAAATGGTGGGATACTAACCCCATGACTCAACAAGTTGAATTTTATAGGAGCCAGATGTTTAAAAATGTAGGTTATACTTTTTCATCTACATTTTTTCATGATGGTGGGTACAAGGCAGGTGAAACTGAATATCGCGGTCGAGTTAGTGGATCTCTGTATTTCCGTCCGCAAAAGTGGAAAAAAGTGAAAGCAGGAATAGGGTATAACTACCAAGTTCAAAAAACGGGAAATTTCATCATTTGGGAAAGTGATTCTCTCGGGTATACTCCACAAGGAGGAGTTGATACAAGTAATGCAGCATCCACGTTAACCTATAATTTGGGTCATCGTTTGTTTTTAGACCCGTACATTAAAATGATTGATAAGCACAATAATCGTCATTCATTTAAGAATAGAATTTATTATGTGAAAAATGGAATTTCTGGTACTGAAGGCCAAAGCAGTGCTGCCACCATTTATTATTCAGATTATCAATTTCAAAAAGAATATGCCAATGGGTTCACCTTGACTTCGGGAATTTCAAATATTATGAATGTCGTGCGATCTGAATTGGTTGGTGACCATAATTCTTTGAACGCAGCTATTTACACTCAAGTTGAACATCACATTGGAGATTTTGATTTTACCGCTGGTCTCAGATTGGAGTATTTTGAAATGGACGGAGAACGAGGAGATAGTGATTTTCTACTGGCCAAAAAGGATTCTACGATTTTACCCTTTTACCCAGTAGCGAGGTCTGGATTTCATTATCAATTGGCAGAGTATACGCATTTAAGAGCTTCAATAGGCCAAGGGATTAGATACCCAGCAGTTGGAGAAAGATATATTAATACCAGTGTTGGCGCCTTAAATATATTTCAAAACCCTCAACTGAAACCTGAAATAGGTTGGGCGGCAGAAATTGGTTTCAAGCAAGGTGTGCGCATAGGCGATTGGAAAGGTATGTTTGATGTTGCCGCATTTATCAATGAGTACCAAAATATGATTGAATTCACATTTGGAATTTATAACCCCTTCAATGGTTCACTTTTAAATACAGATACCGAAAGTGGATTACAGGAGTATTTAGATCTGCAAGATCAAGGGGTCAGTATTTTTGAAATGATTGGTTTTAGGGCACAAAATGCGGAATCTGCGAGAATAACCGGTTTGGATTTTTCCTTTAATAGTATGGGAAGTATAGGCGATGTTGAGATTGTCTCGTTAATTGGATATACCTATATGAATCCGATAAGTTTAAATAATGATGCAGACTACAGGAGCACTTGGTCCGATACAACAGTAAATATTTTGAAATATCGATTCAAGCATTTGGCTAAACTGGATGTTGAGGTGAATTACAAAAAGTACAGCGCCGGATTTTCCTTGCGTTATGGCGGGTTTATGCGAAACATTGATAAAGTTTTTGAAGAACCTATAGGTGGTACAACTTATATTTTACCAGGGTTAAAAGATTACAGAGAAAGATACAACAACGGAAGTTTTGTGATTGACATGCGTCTTGGGTATAAATTGAATGACAACTACCGCTTAGGTTTTATGGTGAACAACTTATTAAATTCTGAATACACGAGTCGTCCTGGAGACATTCAGCCACCGCGTAATTTTTCACTTCAAGTTCAAATGAAATTCTAATGAAAGTTATTGGTGTTATTCCATCCAGGTATGAATCAAGTAGATTTCCGGGCAAGCCTCTAATTGATTTGGATGGCAAATCCATGATTCAAAGGGTGTATGAAGGGGTAAGCCAATCATCCAAAATAGATAAACTCGTTGTCGCTACTGATGACCAAAGAATAGCTAATGAGGTTAAATCTTTTGGCGGTAATGTAATGATGACATCTTCCGAACATGTCTCAGGAACAGAAAGGTGTATTGAGATAGCTGAAAATATTGAAGATTTTGACATTCTAATAAATATTCAGGGAGACGAGCCGATGGTAGATGTAACCCAAATAGAGCAATTGATTGAATCTTTTAATGACCGCTCTGTTCAGATTGCCACATTAGCGTCCAAAAATGTTTCTTCGGATGAGCTTAAAAACCTCAATAGAATCAAGCTTGTTGTAGACTCGTCAGAGCAGGCTATTTATTTTAGCAGGAGCGTTATTCCTAATGATTCAAAATTGGGAAAACAATTTTCATATCTGAAACATATTGGAGTTTATGCGTTTACAAAGATGGCGCTCCTTAGAATTTCTGTAATGGAGCCCTGTGAGATAGAAAAGGCGGAATCATTAGAGCAGCTCAGATGGATGTTTCATGGAGAAAAAATAAAAGTGGTCAATACCACAATAGAGACGCCCAACATTGATGTTCCTGAAGATGTGGAAAAGGTTTTGAGACTGTTAAGGAAATAAGAGAAATGATTGAATTTTCTTTTTAACTTTGAGTATGACTAATTTAGACAAAGTATTATTTGACCTATTGGTTCATCACAATTGTGTAATAATCCCTGAATTTGGTGGGTTTATTGCCAAAAGGATATCCAGTCAAATTGATTATGAAAAGGGAATTATTCATCCTCCTTCTAAGCATTTGTTATTCAATAGGTTTCTAACCGCTGATGATGGGCTTCTCATTTCTTCTTTCGTTCAGGCAGGTGAAAAAGATTACGATTCAGTCAAAATAAAGCTTTCAAGTTTTGTATCAGATTTGGATAAAAAGCTGAGCAATGGGGAAGAGCTTACTTTTAAGCATATAGGAACATTGAAGCGGTCTGAGAATGGTAATTTCATTTTCAAGCAAGATCGATCTTTTAATTTATTGGCAGATGCATACGGACTCAAGGATCTAGACTTTATTTCAGCTCAAGAGGTTCAAGAAGAGGTCGTAGAGGAAGAGAACGTTGTAATTTTGAATTCTGATACAGCTCCGGTAGTTGCTGATGAAAAAAAGAAAACTATTGGAATTAAAAAGATAATGAGATATGCCGCTGCTGCATGTATTTTGCCCTTGGCTTTTTATAGCTTTTGGATTCCTTTTAAGTCTGATTTTTTTAGCTCAGGTTTAATCTCTGTTGATGATTTGAATCCATTTTACACTAAAGAAGTTGGAAAATATGAGCCTTCGCCGGCAAAGCATATTATCACGATTGAAAACAAGGCCATTATTCAAGAGAATCAGGCTGAAGAGTCGACTGTGTCTTCTGATGAAGAAATAAATGAAGTCCTTGAAACGACAGAGGTGGAAACACCGGTTGCAGAAGTTGTAGTCTCGGAAACACCTAAAAACACACCTTATAACAAGCAATTCATTGTAGGTTGTTTTGCTGTAAAAGAAAATGCAGTGAATTATAAAAATAAAATTGAAGCTGATGGTTTTTCTCCTAAAATAACTAAGTCAGGAAGATTATATAGAGTTTCAATGGGGCTCACCTACTCGGAGGAAGAGTATAATCGTTTGGTAGCATTAGTAGGTTCTAAAGGCTATAATGGTTGGACTTTAAAAAATAAGTAAACATGAAATTTAGATTATTATTAGTTGCAATTTTTGCAAATTGTGCATTACTCTCTGCACAGAAGAATACAAATGTCGAAGGAAGTAAGTTTGAATTTAAGGAGATCGTTCGACACGACGCTTCTCCGGTTGAAAGCCAAGGAAGAACAGGTACCTGCTGGAGCTTTTCTGCTCTTTCATTCTTGGAATCGGAAATCATGCGTGTGAATAAAACAGATAAACCCATTGTTCTTTCTGAAATGTTTATTGTTCGAAAGGCATATGAGGCAAAGGCTAAAAAATACATTCGCATGGATGGAAGAACTAATTTTGGACAAGGTGGTGCATTTCATGATATTCCTTATGTGATAAAAAATTATGGTATTGTCCCACAAAATGTTTATACAGGATTAAAGAAGAAATCTGACACTTATAATCATAGTGAGATGTTTAATAAGCTTAATGAAATTGTATCAAATGCAAAGTCTGAGGGGAAAGGAATTCAACAATCATGGGTGGAGTCCTATAATAAAGTACTGGATGAAAACATAGGAGAGCTTCCTGAAACATTTAAGTTTAAAGGAGAGAAATATACCTCACAAAGCTTTTATAAATCTTTAGGTATAGATATGGATGATTACTTGTCAATCACTTCATTTACAAATCACCCAATGTATTCTAAATGTATGCTTGAAATACCAGATAATTGGCTTTGGGATGAAAGCTATAATGTCTCCGTAGATGAAATGTACGAAACTGTTCTTCATGCATTAAAAAGTGGTTATACTATCGCGTGGGGAGCTGATGTCTCAGAAAAAGGCTTTAGTTTTAAAAATGGACTTGCAATAGTTCCACTAAAGAAGGAGAAGATAGTTGTAGAAGGAGAAGACAATAAGAATTTTTCAGATGCTGGTGCAGATAAAAAGTCTTCTGTTTTTACTCAACCCGATACAGAGGTAGTCGTTACTCAGCAAATGAGACAGGAGGGCTATGATCAAAAAGAGACAACTGATGATCATGGAATGCATATTGTCGGATTATACAGGGATAAAAAAGGAAGAAACTTTTTTCTAGTGAAGAATTCTTGGGGAACATCAAATTATCCTGAAGGGTATTTATATGTTTCTGAATCATATTTCAAACTAAAGACAATCAACATTTATCTTCATAAAGATGGGATTTCAGACGTCTTAGCTACAAAGCTAGGCCTTTAACAATATTTTTACACACTTAGTGTCATTTGTACACTTAATTCATTAATTTTGTTTCATAAGTCATTCACGTTGCTTAAATTTGTTAAACGATGAAAGTAAATAAAACTATTGGAGTAAATGGTTTCGGACGCATAGGAAGATATGTTACGAGGCTGGCGATTCTTGATCCAGAAGTTGAGATTGCTCTAATTAATGATCTTTCTGATGTGAATACCCTCATGCATTTATTTAAGTATGACAGTATTCATGGCCGTTTCGAGATTGATTTTAAAATTCAAGGAAACCTTGTGATTTTTTCAAATGGCAAAAAGATTTCATTCTCTCAGGAAAGGGATCCTGGATTGATTGAATGGTCGAAATATGGTGTTTCGACAGTTGTAGAGTGTACTGGATTATTCCTTACAAAGGAGCTTGCATCTAAACATTTTAAAGGAGGTGCAAGCAAAGTTGTTCTATCAGCACCAGCCAAGGATGCTGATATTAAAACAATTGTACTTGGAGTTAATGATCATCTTTTATCTGAACACGACCATATTGTTTCTAATGCGAGTTGTACGACAAATAATGTTGCGCCACTCATTAAAGTCATGTTATCGATGGCTGAAATTGATTTATGCTATATATCCACAATTCATAGCTATACCTCAGATCAAAGGCTTCATGATTCACCGCATAGAGATTTACGAAGAGCAAGGGCTGCGGGGCATTCTATAATCCCGACATCGACAGGTGCAGCAAATGCTGTAGTAAAAATATTTCCAGAATTAAACGAAAAAATATCGGGGGGAGCAATAAGAGTTCCAGTTTCTGATGGTTCGATGACAGAAATCACCATTATTGTGGATAAAGAACTCGAAATTGAGGACATTTCTCGAAAAATGAAGGAAGCTTCTGAATCTCATTTGGAGGGTGTTTTGGCTATAAATACAGACCCCATCGTTTCAATTGACGTAATTGGTTCTTCAGCCAGTTCTGTTTATGATGTGTCTTTATCCAATGTTTACGGAAAAATGGTTCGAATTGTATCTTGGTATGATAATGAATCAGGGTATTCGAACCGTCTATTAGAGCTTTCGAAAAAAGTAGGATAAACTCAATTTACGTGCAATTACGTAATTCTTATTTTTATTATACTTAGCTTGAACTATGTACACCATTCTATTTTTCATGTAAACCATTTGAATTTTCAGAATTTCCAGTTATTCTGCTTCATCTTTGACTTGTAATTAAAAAACACAACGTCATGAATGCAAATAAAATTTTCACAATACTATTTTCACTAAGTCTTCTTTTTGTATCATCTATTTCTTTCGCTAATAATAACATTGAGGATGACGATCCTATTAAAAAGAAAAAACATGGGGTGAAAGTTGTCACCTCTTCACTATATGAGGGTGATGCCACGATAAAATGGGACGATGATCGAATTGATTATATTGAAATCACTTCCAAAAACGGGCAGTTTATGCCATCGATACCGGTTTTAGAAGCTTCTTCACTTCACTTACATGATTTAATGAATGGAACTTATCTTATTCAATTTAAATCTGAAGGAGAGGTATTATATTATAAAGAAATCACTGTGCAACGGTGATTGAGTAATGCACAGTTATAATTAGGGGCTATCTGGCCCCTTTTTTTATGCCTCAATGGCGCTTATGCCAGGCAGTACTTTTCCCTCGAAGTATTCAAGTAAAGCTCCTCCTCCCGTGCTCACATGGCTCACAATTTTATCTACTCCAAATTTCTTTGCCGCAGCCGCGCTATCTCCTCCTCCAATAAGACTGTATGCTCCATTCGCAGTTGCTTGTGCTACCGCTTTCGCAATTGATTTTGTTCCATGTTCAAAAGAGGGCATTTCAAAAACACCCATAGGCCCATTCCAAAGAATAGTTTTAGAGTTCAATATTACTTCTGCAAAGTCTTTTGAAGCCATAGGTCCAATATCTAGACCCATCCAATTTTCCTGTATTTCGTTGCTGTCTGTTGTTTTGATATTGGCCCCATTGTTAAAATCATCTGCTATAATAGAATCTTTTGGTAAGTGTATATGAACTCCTTTTTCTTTCGCGAGTTTTAGAATTTCAAGACAGTTATTCAATCGCTCATCTTCACAAAGGCTGTTTCCGATATTTCCACCTAAGGCTTTTTTAAATGTATAAGCCATTCCACCACCGATAATGATGTGATCTGCTTTTTGAATTAAATTTTCCACGATAAGTACTTTGTCTGAAACTTTTGCTCCACCTACAATTGCTGTAAAAGGTCTTTTGGTATCTTCCATAACTGCTTTTGCACTTTGAATTTCTTTCTCCATAAGAAAACCACACATTTTCGCTTTTGGAAAAAACTGGGCAATCTGGCAGGTGCTTGCATGTGCTCTATGCGCGGTTCCAAAAGCATCGTTAACATAACAATCACCTAAATTAGATAACTGTTTAGCAAATGAATCATCACCCTTTGTTTCTTCCGCATAAAACCGCACGTTTTCAAGGAGTAAGATTTCTCCTGGGGCTAGTTTTTTTGCGAGTAATTTTGCTTCTTCACCAATACAATCTTTTGCAAAATGAACTTTCACACCTGTAAGCTCATGAATTCTATTTATGATGTGTCTCAAAGAAAATTTATCTTCAGGTCCATTTTTTGGCCTTCCTAAATGCGACATAACAATCGCCGATCCGTTGTCAGAAAGAATTTTTTGGAGAGTAGGGAGTGCCGCTTTAATTCTTTTGTCATCAGTTATTGTTAGAGTTTCCTTATCTAAAGGGACATTAAAATCCACTCTTACAATTGCTTTTTTAGAATTAAAATTGAAATTATCAATTGAGATCATGATATCATTTTTTTTGCAAATCTAATAAGTTGCTAAAGATTTTAACTATTAATTTCATCATTGTATGTAACTCATTTCAAAATATTTGTTCAGTTTTGTAGAAAATATCCCCAATTATGAAAAACAGATCAGTACTATTATTTACAATTATATTAATTCTTTTTGCTTGTAAAACTCAAGAGGTCACTAGCAATAATTCTGACGACATTAAAATTGAGGAGGAGGTTCTTGTCGGAGAGGAAAATTATGACCTCGAAGGAGTAGACTGGGATTTTAGTGATGAAGAACCAAAAGTAAGGGCGATTTATAATCCTTCTAATACTATATTGACAGATTTAATTCATACTAAATTGGAGGTGTCATTTAATTGGAGTGAATCTCAACTTAATGGAAAAGCCACCATAACAGCGAAGCCCCATTTTTATGAATCGGATGTATTAATTCTGGATGCGCGAGGCATGGATATATTAAAAGTTCAAATGCAGGGGAGTGATCTGGATTACACTTATGATGATGCTTTGAAGCTTAATATTAATTTAGGCCGCGTATACAAAAATACAGAGCAGTATACGCTAACAATTGATTATGTTTCTAAGCCAGACGAACTTGAAATGGGAGGAAGTGCTGCAATAGCTGGTGATAAAGGTCTATACTTTATCAATCCAAAAGGAGAAGACAAGAATAAAATGCCTCAAATATGGACTCAGGGAGAAACGCAGGCCAATTCGGTATGGTTTCCTACTATTGATTCTCCAAATGCAAAAACAACTCAGGAGATTTATATTACAGTGGAGGATAAGTATGTGACCTTGTCAAATGGGGACCTCATTTCCTCTAAAAAGAATAAAGACGGAACAAGAACTGATTATTGGAAACAGGATCTGCCGCATGCACCATATTTGTTTATGATGGCAATAGGTGAATATAGTATTGTAAAAGATTCCTATACCAAAAAGGATGGTTCTAAAATTGAGGTAAATTATTACGTTGAGCCTGAATATGAAAAGGATGCAAAAGGTATTTTTGGAGAAACACCAAATATGATTGGATACTTTTCTGAGCTACTTGATCTTGAGTATCCATGGGATAAATACAATCAGGTTGTGGTTCGGGATTATGTTTCTGGAGCGATGGAAAATACTGGGGCTGTAATTTTTGGTGAATATGTATACAAAGATGCTGAAGCCTTGCTTGACGGTAATGATCAATCTACCATAGCTCATGAGCTGTTTCATCATTGGTTTGGAGATTTGGTGACCTGTGAGTCATGGGCAAATCTTCCGCTTAATGAGTCCTTTGCAAATTATTCACAATACCTCTGGGATGAATATAGATACGGTATGGATGAAGCTGACTATCAAGCCCAGATTGAAGCTGATGGTTATTATCAATCGGCATCTTATCAAGGTTACCATGATTTAATTTGGTTTGATCATTTTGACAAGGAAGAAATGTTTGATGGACATTCCTACAATAAAGGAGGGAGAATCTTGCACATGCTCAGAAGCTATCTAGGTGACGAAGCATTTTTTAAGGGTCTTAATAATTATTTGACTACAAACAAGTTTAAGGCGGCCGAGGTTCATCATTTAAGGTTGGCATTTGAAGAGGTTAGTGGTGAAGATTTAAATTGGTTTTTTAATCAATGGTTTTTGGGTAAGGGCCATTTGATTTTATTTACAGAATACGAAGTGTCGGAACAAACCGTAATTTTGAAAGTGAAACAAAGACAGAATATAGATGATTTCCCTATCTATAAAATTCCAACACAAGTAGCTATATTCTCAGGTAATGAATTGGTTATTCACGATATCGTTATTAACGAACTTGAACAAGAATTTATTTTTGAATTTAAAGGTGGTTTGGAAAATATCCAGATTGATCCAAAACAAGATCTTTTAGCGAAAGTTTATGAAGATAAACCCACAAGTTTCTTTGTGCATCAGTATCATCATTCTCAAGCCTATCTATCTAGGGTTACTGCTTTAAAAAGAGCATGTAAAACGAATACACCAGCGGTTCAGCAGCTTTTGATTGATGCTTTGGATGATCCATTTTGGAGCGTTCGTAGTGAAGCGGCGGCGTTAGCATATCGCATGGGGTGTTCAGACAATAAAGATGTTGCTAATAAAATGCTAAATCTTGCACAAAATGATTCTGTGTCTAAATCTCGTGCTTCGATTATACAACTTCTCGATAAAAGTGGCTTAGAGGAGGATAGACTCTTGGTTTTATTTAAAGGAATTATAAATGAGGACCCTTCTGCTATGGTTCGATCCAGTGCTTTTCAAGCATTAGTCGACCTCAATCCTTCTAAAGCATTAGATGAAGCGAGAATGATGGAAGACGGAGCTTCTTTGTCATTGAAGATAACCTTGGCTGAAGCCTACAGTAAAATGGGGGAAGCTCAAGAACAAGCTTTTTTCGAAGACCTGATTTTTAATGGTGGTGTTGGTGGACAGGATGAGATGCGAGTTCTGTTTTCGTATTTAACCTATGCCTTAATGCAGGATATAGATCAAGTAAAGGAGATGCCGAGAATTTTGGCTCACTACAAAGAAAATGGTGGGGGATATGTGGCGATGTATTTTGATCGTATTGTTGCGTATTGTATTGAACAATGCCAAGAAGTTATAAATTCTTTGGTGATAGAAGAAAAAACCGAAGAGAGCGAAAAATTTCTAGAGGTTGTTTCTGAACTTGAACAGCTTAACGCGGAATAATTTCCTCAACCTAAAAACTTTCTGGGTTTTTTCATGTTTTTTAATTGACGTTTCATAATTATAATTATATTTGATTAAAAATACGTCATTAATTAATGATTAAAATATAAACACAATGAAAATTTTAGAGGTAGGAGAAAAAGCGCCAACGTTTGAGGGAGTAAATCAAAACAACGAAAAAATATCATCTGATGATTATTCGGGTTCAAAATGGGTCATTTATTTTTATCCTAAGGACAATACGCCTGGCTGTACGGCTCAGGCTTGTAGCTTGCGTGATGGATACGATGCATTAAGGAATAAAGGAATAAAGGTACTTGGAGTAAGTGCGGATGGCGTGAAGAGTCATGATAAGTTCGTTACAAAATATGATTTGCCTTTTGCTTTGCTGGCAGATGAGGATAAATCTGTGATTCATGAATTTGGCGTTTGGGGGCCTAAAAAATTTATGGGAAGAGAGTATGAAGGGATTCATAGAGTTTCTTTTCTTATTGATGAAAGTGGGATCATTACTCACGTCGTTCAAAAACCTAAGACTAAAGATCACGCTAATGAAATACTAGGATTACTAAATTTAAATTAGTTCGTAAATTGATTACGATGTAGTGAATGTACATTTGATTCATTACTAACATGGGGCAATGCTCACAAAAACAAACGATATGTCAAATAAAGATGTCAATTCAGAAAAACTTAAAGCTTTACAGCTTACAATGGAAAAATTAGACAAAACCTATGGAAAGGGTTCTGTTATGAAATTGGGCGATGCACCAGTAGAGAAGATCGATGTTATCCCAACAGGTTCTTTAACCCTGGATATGGCACTTGGTGTCCAAGGTTATCCAAAAGGTCGAGTTGTTGAAATCTATGGCCCCGAATCATCAGGTAAAACAACCTTGGCAATTCATGCTATTGCAGAAGTTCAGAAGCAAGGTGGGATAGCCGCATTTATTGATGCAGAACATGCTTTTGATCAGTTTTATGCTCAAAATTTGGGAGTTGATGTGGCTAATCTTTTAATTTCTCAACCAGATAATGGAGAGCAGGCATTAGAAATAGCGGATAATTTAATTCGTTCAGGAGCGATTGATTTAATTGTTGTTGATTCTGTTGCAGCACTTACTCCACGAGCAGAAATCGAGGGAGAGATGGGAGATTCTCAGATGGGCTTGCAGGCACGATTAATGTCTAAGGCGTTAAGAAAGCTTACAGCTTCAATCAATAAAGCTGGTTGCTGTTGTATTTTTATCAATCAGCTTCGTGAGAAAATAGGAGTTATGTTTGGTAATCCTGAAACGACTACAGGTGGGAATGCTTTAAAATTTTACTCCTCAATTCGAATAGACATTAGAAGGTCAACACAGCTTAAAGATGGTGATGAAATCAAAGGAAATCGAGTCAAAGTTAAAGTAGTCAAAAATAAGGTGGCTCCTCCTTTTAGGAGAGCTGAGTTTGATGTAATGTATGGAAAGGGGATTTCTAAGATTGGAGAAATCATTGATATCGGTGTTGACTTAAACATACTAAAGAAGAGTGGTTCGTGGTTCTCTTATGGTGAAACAAGATTAGGGCAAGGCCGTGATTCAATTAAAAATTTACTATTAGATAATCCCGAACTGGCTGAGGAGCTAGAAAAGAAAATTAAAGAGGCCCTTGTGAAGCCTGAATCTGAAAAGACGGTTTTACAAGATTAAGAGCAAATCGTTTGGTTATAACGGCATCGAAAGGTGCCGTTTTTTGTATTCCAAAAATTAAATTATTTTTGGGGAAACAATTCAATAATAAACTATGAAAAAAATTAGCTACATATTTATCCTTTCTCTATTGATTTTTGGAACCAATTCTTGTAAAAAGAAAGGATGTATGGATTCGAACGCAGCAAATTATAATGCTGAAGCAAAAAAAGATGACGGAACATGTGTTTATACTCCGGTAATAACATTAATCGGTGCTGCAGATACTACAATTAGTGTTGCAACAGAATGGAATGATCCAGGTGCTACGGCTGCGAATATTGATGGTGCAATAGTTCAAGTTATGGATAATTCAACAGTTGACGCTACAGAAGTTGGTGTTTACACGATAACCTACACAGCTACGAACGACAATGGTACGACAACGGTTATACGTACAGTAAATGTTGTAGTTAATCAAGATTCTTGGTTAGGTGGATGGAGTGTAAGTGATAATTGTGGCGGAGGAACTGGTCTTGCACTGAATGGGTCACCTAATGTAATAGCTGGCGGTAATGAAGAGCAAATATTGATTACTGAATTTTTAAGTGGTGTAACAGGTACATATGGGACCGCCATTTGCCAAATCGATGGTGATGAGATTACAATAGCTCAGGCATCTGATGGTGCTCCAGGAGGTCTTGGCGACATCATTTATTCAGGTTTTGGTACTATGAACAGTAATGGTTTATCCTTTACAATAACCTTTACCTGGCAAAATACAACCCCAATAACGGGTGGGTCTGGTACTTGTCAGGCAACATATTCCAAATAGATTCATAAATAACATATTTTAAAGGAGGGCTGTGCTCTCCTTTTTTTGTGCTTTGTTCTTGCATAGAATGATTTAAACATCTACTTTTGCCCACTATTAAAATAAATGAAATAAAATGGAAAATAATTTAATTTATATTTTACCGGCCTTTGGTATTATTGGTCTATTGTACATGTTGTTTTTGACATCATGGGTAAATAAACAATCAGCTGGTAGTGATAAAATGAAAAAATTGTCTGGCTATATAGCAAATGGTGCAATGGCCTTCCTTAAAGCTGAGTATCGAATGCTTGCGGGATTTGTATTAATAGCTGGTTGTGCTCTTGGAGCTCTTTCAGCATTCGGTTTAATACCTGCAGGGTTGTTTATTGTTGTGGCTTTTGTGATAGGAGCAGTATTCTCTGCATTAGCAGGAAACATTGGAATGCGCATAGCAACTAAGGCTAATGTTAGAACAGCGGAAGCAGCAAAAACAAGTTTGCCTCAAGCCATGAAGGTAGCTTTTAGAGGAGGAACTGTAATGGGACTTGGTGTTGCTGGTCTTGCAGTATTCGGTTTATCATCAATTTTTATATTTCTTGTTTTACGAGGTGGTCAAGGAGCCAATATGGAAGTAATTCTTGAGACCTTAGCAGGTTTTTCTTTGGGTGCAGAGTGTATTGCATTATTTGCAAGAGTTGGTGGTGGTATCTATACTAAAGCTGCCGATGTTGGTGCTGACTTGGTTGGTAAAGTTGAGGCAGGGATTCCAGAAGATGACCCACGTAATCCAGCTACAATTGCAGATAACGTTGGAGATAATGTTGGGGATGTTGCAGGAATGGGTGCCGATTTATTTGGTTCTTATGTAGCTACAATGCTTGCCGCAATGGTACTTGGAAATTATCTTATTATGCAAGACCCAGCAAGTTTCGTAAAGTTTAATGGAATGGGCCCAATATTAATGCCTGTATTAATTGCTGGTGTTGGATTGATATTCTCAATTGTTGGAACATGGGTAATAAGAATTAAAAACAACGACGCAAAAGAAAAAGAAGTACAAGGTGCATTTAATCTTGGAAATTGGGGTTCATTACTTCTAACAGCTATTGCTTCATTTTTTATTATTAAATGGATGCTACCTGCTCAAATGAAAATGGAATTTTTTGGAGAAGGTGTCATGACGATAGGTTACAATAGAGTGTTTTATGCGGTATTGATAGGCCTAGCTGTAGGGGGATTGATTTCTATGTTAACAGAATATTATACGGCAATGGGTAAAAAACCAGTAATGGGAATTATTCAAAACTCATCAACTGGAGCAGCTACCAATATTATTGCAGGCTTATCCTTGGGTATGATGTCTACTGCTGCACCTATTATATTATTTGCGGGAGCCATTTGGGGCGCTTATGAATGTGCTGGATTCTATGGGGTGGCAATTGGAGCATCAGCTATGATGGCTACAACGGCTCTACAATTAGCAATTGATGCTTTTGGTCCTATAGCTGACAATGCAGGAGGTATAGCTGAGATGTCTGAATTAGATCCTGAAGTTCGTGAAAGAACGGATATTTTAGATGCGGTTGGTAATACAACAGCAGCTGTTGGTAAAGGATTTGCTATTGCTTCTGCAGCATTAACTGCATTGGCTTTATTTGCGGCCTATGTCACATTTACTGGCATAGACGGGATTAACATCTTCAAGGCAAAAGTTCTTGCAGCTTTATTTATTGGAGGTATGATCCCGGTCGTTTTCTCTGCGTTGGCAATGAGTTCTGTAGGAAAGGCTGCAATGGCCATGGTTAAAGAGGTGAGACGTCAGTTTAAGGATATCCCTGGTATCATGGAAGGTAAAGCTGAACCAGAATATGATAAATGTGTCGATATATCTACAAAGGCTGCACTGAGAGAAATGATGCTTCCTGGAATCATAACAATTGTTTCTCCAATTATTATTGGATTTACAATGGGAGCTGAAGCATTAGGTTCTTATATGGCAGGAGTTACTGTTTCTGGTGTTTTATGGGCCATATTCCAGAATAATGCTGGTGGTGCATGGGATAATGCTAAAAAATCTTTTGAAGCTGGGGTAATGATTGATGGAGAAATGACGTATAAAGGGTCAGAAGCTCATAAAGCTGCTGTAACTGGAGATACTGTAGGTGATCCATTTAAAGATACTTCAGGTCCATCAATGAACATTTTAATCAAATTGACATGCTTGGTAGGGTTGGTTATAGCTCCTATTTTAGGAAGCGGACACGGTGATGACAATCATAAACATGGAAATACTGAGAAATGTTGTACTGTAGACGGAAGATGTTCTAATGATGATTCATGTAAAGATGCAGCTTCTTGTTCAAAGGATGCTAAAAACTGTGCTAAAGTAGAAAAGTGCTGTAAAAAAGAAGCCGAAAAAGAATGTTGTGCCGGGAAAGAAGATAAGATGTGTGACATGTCAAAGTGTTCAGAAATGACTAAAGAAGAATGTGCTGCGATGTGTGATGAGAAAGGATGTAGTGATGAGGAAAGAGCAATGTGCATGTCACATTATGATGAAGATGGAAATTGGAAAGAATAATTTTTCATTTTTTTAATAAACGAATTTAAAAGCCATCGAGAGATGGCTTTTTTTTATTACCTCAAAAAATCATTTAAATTCGTATTTCATATCAAGGATATGTCGGACAAATCTGATTTTTTTGTAAATGTTTACGAGGTGGTAAAGCTGATTCCAAGGGGTCGTGTTACTTCTTACGGAGCAATTGCCAGCTATCTAGGAGCGAAAAAATCCTCAAGAATGGTAGGTTGGGCCATGAATGCTTCTCATAAGCTAAAAGATGTTCCCGCTCATCGTGTAGTCAATAGAAAAGGTCTTCTTACAGGCAAGCATCATTTTGAAACGGAAAATCGAATGAAAGAACTGTTAGAGGAAGAGGGTGTGTGCATAAAGGGGGACCAAATTGTATGTTTCAATGAGTTATTTTGGGATCCAATAAAAGAATTAGAGATTCTGTAAGGCTTTTAGTTATTTTAGCGGGAAAACCGCAATTATGAAATTTGGAACGAAAGCCATTCATGCTGGAGTAGAGCCTGACTCAGCAACAGGTGCTATAATGACCCCAATATATCAAACTTCGACATTTATACAGGAAGGCGTTGGTAACCATAAGGGGTATCAATATTCTCGAACTCAAAATCCAACACGAGATGTATTACAAAAGAATTTAGCAGCTCTTGAGAATGGGAAGTTCGGAGCAGTTTTTGCCTCAGGGATTGCAGCTATTGATTGTGTCATGAAAATGCTTAAACCTGGAGATGAAGTTGTAGCAACAAACGATCTTTATGGGGGTTCATATCGCATATTTAAAACAATTTTTGAGCAATATGGAATTGTATTTCATTTTGTTGACATGAAAGATGCCTCAGCAGCCCAAAACGCGATAAATCAGAACACAAAGCTTATTTGGGCCGAAACTCCTACCAATCCTATGATCAATATCATTGATATTAAGGCTTTAGTAACATTAGCAAGGAAATCAAATGCAATGCTTTGTGTTGATAACACCTTTGCTACGCCATATTTACAGAATCCCCTCGATCTTGGGGCAGATATTGTAATGCATTCCGTAACCAAGTATTTGGGAGGTCATTCTGATGTAGTTATGGGAGCTTTGGTCACTTCGGAAAACGAAAT
Organism: Crocinitomicaceae bacterium; assembly: GCA_042094515.1. Classification (GTDB taxonomy): domain Bacteria; phylum Bacteroidota; class Bacteroidia; order Flavobacteriales_D; family Crocinitomicaceae; genus UBA952. Next base: position 36,664 of record JBELDA010000007.1, on the reverse strand, counting down.
TGCAAAGGAGATCTACCGCATTCAAAATTCTTCAGGTGCAATTGCAGGCCCCATGGATTGTTTTCTTGTACTTCGAGGAATAAAAACATTACACCTTAGAATGGAAAAACATTGTGAGAACGGAGCTAGAGTTGCGCGTTTTCTTGAATCTCATCCGAGTGTGGATAAAGTATACTGGCCCGGATTAGAAAAACATTCAAATCATAATATTGCAAAGGAGCAGATGAGGGGTTTTGGAGGTATGATATCTTTTACGCTTGTGGGTAACAATATCGAAGATGCGCTAAAGCTTGTTAAAAATGTAAAATTATTTGCTTTAGCTGAATCTTTAGGTGGTGTAGAATCTTTAATTGGCCACCCTGCGACAATGACACATGCCTCAATTCCTAAAGAAATTAGAGAGAAAAGTGGTGTTGTTGATAGTTTGATACGATTAAGCGTGGGAGTCGAAGACGCCGACGATTTATTGGAAGATTTAAAACAAGCGTTATAGATTTTCTATAATGTGAAAAAACTGCTCTTTTTTGGCAGGAGATAAAGGGACAGAACTTCCATCTTTCATGATCACAGCTCCGCCGTCAATTTTATCATATCTATCAATAAAGTCAAGGTTCACTAAATGAGATTGTTGTACCCTGAAAAAAGAATGTCCCGACAACAGTAAATCGTATTCTTTTAGTGTTTTTGAGACCAGTATTCTTTTTCCAGTATTCAAGAAAAAGGAGGTGTAATTCTTATCTGCTTCACAACGAATAATGTCTTTAAGCTCCAAAACATATACACTCTCTTGGGTTTTTAAAACGAGTTTCTTTTTCTTGTTTCTATCTGTATTGTTTTCTAATGCATTAAATTGAACATGATTGTTCTTTTTATTTAACTTATCTAATGCTTTGTCGACGGCCTGTTCTAATTCTTCAACATCAATAGGCTTTAATATATATGCTAGGGCACTAAAATTGATGGCTTGAATGGCGTATTCTTGATAGGCTGTGATAAAAATAATTTCAAAATCCTTTTCTTTCACACCTTTAAGGACATCAAATCCATTACCATCTGGCATTTGTATGTCTAGGAAAACAAGATCGGGTTTAATTTTATTTATGGCCTGTATCCCCGTTTCAACATTGGATCCATCCGTATATATTTCGAAATCATGACCAAAAGAAATCAGAAGTTTTTTAATAAAATCTTTTGTTTTATTCTCATCGTCAATAATTAGTACTTTTTTCATAGTCAATCAAAGTTAATATTTTCATTAAGTAATGGTAGATATAATTCTACCAAGGTACCACTATATTGCTCCTCTTTAAGATCTCCGATTTCCACCGTAGCTTTTGATTTGTACTTTTTATTAAGAATATTGACTCTTTCTTTGGTGATATTTAGGGCCATACTTTTGTGGTCATTTGTCATTTTCTTTTTTGCCGATTCCTTTCTTCCGATCCCATTGTCTTCAATTTTAACAAATAACATATTATCTATTTGCTTAAACTCGATATGAATATGTCCGTTTTCTACGATATTCAATTGTCCATGTTCAATTGAGTTTTCAACGAAAGGCTGAGTGATCATTGGAGGAATTAATACTTTTTTGAAAATGAGCTCTTCAGGTGCTGTTATTTTAAAATCAAATCGATTTTCAAACCTTAATTTTTGAGTTTTTAAATACTTGTCGAGAATGTCAATTTCAGTTTCAATTGTAATAAATTCTTTAGGTGAGTTTTCTAATATGAGCCGAATCAATTTTGAAAAACTTACTAGGAACTTAGATGACTTTGTAGGGTCGTTTTCATAAATGTAGCTTTGAATAACAGACATGGCATTAAAAATAAAATGAGGATTCATTTGAGTTCTCAATAGAGTCTGTGACATCTCTATTTCTTGGGTTTGCTGTTTAATTTTGAGTTGCCTAAAATAAAAGATTACAATAATAATTATTGAAATGAGTATAATCACAATTAAGATAATGGTAGAAAATTGCTTTTCACTTTTTAACGCAAGCAATTCTTTTTCTTTTTTCTGATTTGTAATGACCTGCTCCTGTTCCTTGATGCGATACTCTCTAAGCTCACGCGAATACATTTGTGTCAATTCATTAATGGCTTTTGTACTTGAAATAGAGGAGTTGATATTCGTGTATTTTTGGTATTCTTCGAGATTTAAATATGCCTTGGTATAATCCTTTTGGTTGGAATATATTTCCGCAAGAAACTTATGACTCTCTAAACGATAAGGGTCAAATTCGTATATTTCTAGAAGAGCTAAAGATTTTTTGAAATAACTTTCCGATAGTTTCCATTCCTTCTGTTTAAAAAAGAGCTGTCCAATTAAATGCAGCGATTTGGCATTCCCTTTTTGATCTCCAAGGAGGTCAAATTGACTTCGAGCTGTGGCCAATTCATTATTTGCATTTTCGTATTCGTTTTGAAATATTAATATTTTAGCTTTTGTAAGCATCGTTAAGGGGAGGTTTGTACTTTCCTCCCATTCCTTTATAAAGGGAATACACTTGTCCAAATATCTTATGGCATTTTTTTCTTCCTGTAAGGCAAGAGAAACTTCTGCTAAACCTCTGTATATGTTTGACTTGAAAAATGTGGCGTTATTCTTATCAGCAATACTTAACGCTTTTCTATAATACGTTTTCGCTTCATTGTAATATCTAATTTGAAATGACTTTTCTGCAATTTGTATAGTACCCCAGCATATATTCTTGTAGTCTCTGTTTTCTTCAGCTTGATCAATGAATTTGATTAATACGGAGGTGCTTTGTCCGATCATTCCAAAATGATTGAATATTTCCGATTGTATTTTAAAGGTATTCAATATGGCATTTTCGGAAGAAGATCTTCTAGCAAAATTTAATGCAAGATTGGAATAATACAGGGAAGAATCTTTGTTGTTTAAATACATGTGTGATGAAGCCAATAGCCTATATGATTTTGAAAGCTCATCATTATCCCTGCTCTTTTTGGCTTCTATTAAATGCTTTCTTGATGCGAGTAGGCTTTTTCGATAATCTCCTAAATAATTCGAATATAGACTCGCCCAAAAATACTTTTTCAATAAGTCATTATTGAAAAAAACAAGATGTTTCTTGTATAATTTTTTAAACTTCAATAGCTCACCCTTTTCAAGATAATGCATGAGTAATAATTCTGCGATTACTGACTTTTCATCAGTAGATGTGCCCACATCATTTAAGCTTTTATTCAGGTCAATGACAAGGTCATCATTTGCAACAAGGGATTTTTTTGAATTTTGTTTGAATTTCTTAATTAATGAGCTTGAAGTATTGTTCTGCTGGGCCTGAACCAATGCTGCAAAACACAGCATTAAAACAACAAAAAGGAGCTTCATTTTATTCATTTGCTTAAAATTACAAAATTGATTGAGACGAGTTGACTTATTTTATTAAACAAAGCTAACTTGTTATTTCATAAACTAAGTATCAAATTCCGTATCTTTGACCCTTAAAAAATAGAAAATGAGTTTATTGACAGTTGGCAGCGTCGCTTTTGATGCTATTGAAACCCCTTATGGAAAGACAGATAAAATTGTTGGAGGTGCCGGAACCTTTATAGCATTGGCATCATCATATTTTGTAGATCGACAAAATATCATTTCAGTGGTCGGTGATGATTTTCCGAAAGAGACTCTTGGTAATCTGAATTCAAGAGGTATAAACACAGATGGTCTTCAGGTTAAAGAAGGTGAAAAAACATTTTTTTGGTCGGGAAAGTATCACAATGATATGAATAGCAGAGATACATTAATTACAGAGTTAAATGTTCTTGAAAACTTTGATCCTTTGGTTCCTGAAGGATATCAAGATTCTGAATATCTAATGCTTGGAAACCTGAGCCCTTTGGTTCAGAGTACTGTTATTGATCGGTTAAGAAATAGACCAAAGCTAGTCGCAATGGATACCATGAATTTTTGGATGGATATTGCTATGGAAGATCTTACTAAAACCATATCGATGGTTGATTTGTTAATCATAAATGATGAAGAAGCCAGACAACTAAGCGGAGAGTATTCTTTGATTAAGGCGGCTAAACTCATTAGGAATATGGGACCTAAAATTTTAATTATTAAAAAAGGTGAGCATGGGGCTTTATTATTTGTTGAGGAAGAAGTGTTTTATGCTCCTGCATTACCTCTAGAAGAAGTCTTTGACCCTACCGGAGCAGGAGATACCTTTGCAGGTGGTTTTATGGGATATATTGCTTCTACGGGTGATCTTTCTTTTGAAAATTTGAAAAGAGCTGTGATATATGGTTCGGCAATGGCTTCTTTTTGTGTCGAAAAGTTTGGTACTCAAAGGTTATTGGAATTAGATAATAAAGAAATATCAGCACGAGTTGAGCGCTTTGTAAAATTGGCGAACTTTGATATGAATGTATTGGTGAAATGAAAAATGAATTAATAGAAAAGCTGAGTGCAAAAATCACAGAAGATGATTTGATTTCTAATATTAGAGAGGTAAATCAATTAAAAGTTGATTTTGATGATTGGCTCTTGAAATCAGAAGGCAAACAGCAAGTGGACGTGCTCAAAGCCAAGGATATAGGAAAAGAAATTGAGCAAATCGATTTCTCAGTTTTCAAAGAACAATTTTATAATCTATACGGTAGCTATAAAGAAAATAGAAAGAAACAAATAGAGTTGAAAAACCAATTGGAAGATGCTAATTGGAAGCAAAAAAACGCTTTAATTTCGGAGCTCAAGAATTTAGTAGAAAACGAAGAGAATATAGGTTCGGCTTTTAAATCATTCAATACAATTCAGGATACTTGGAAAAAAATTGGAGATATACCCAGACCTAAAAGAGATTCAGTTCAGAAGGAATACTCTAGACTACGGGAAATGTTTTTCTATAATATTAATATGTATCGTGAGATTAAAGATCACGATTATAAAAGAAACGCACAGCTAAAGCAAGAAGTCATTCACAAGCTTCAATCCATCCGAAATAGTGAAACTCAAATCAGAGAGGTTGAAAAATCACTTCGCGTTCTACAGGACGAATGGGAGGATATTGGACCGGTAAACAATGATGAATGGGAATCCCTAAAAACAAGCTATTGGGAAGCCGTTCGTTCTATTTATGATAAAATAAATAAGCATTATGACGAATATCGTCAGATTCAAAATGAAAATTTAGGAAAGAAACGTGAAATCATTAACTCCTTAAAGAGTATAATTGAGGAAAACGAAAATGATACACCTAGAAATTTAAAGCAATGGAATCAGCTTACGAATGAGGTGAAGAAAGCTCAGGAGGAATGGAAAAAGATAGGTTTTGCATCAAAGAAAGAAAATGACAAAATCTGGAAGGAATTTCGTGGAGTATGCAATTCGTTTTTTGATTCAAGAAAGGTGTTTTTTAAATCGAAAGATGAGGTTGATCAAAAAGCAAGAGATGTAAAAAAATCACTCATTGAAAGGGCCATAGAGCTCAATAATTCTGATGACATACCAGCTTCAACTAAAGGGTTAATCGATCTTCAAAAGAAATGGAAGGTAGCAAAGAATGCTGGAAGGTATGAGCGAAAACTTTGGGAGGATTTTAGAAAAGTATGTGATACGTTTTTCAACCGAAAAGATGAGATTTCTACTGAGCTGAAGAAAACCCTTGAGGAAAATCTAAAAGCCAAAAAGGCAGCAATCAATTCTTTTAAGAAACAAGAATTGTCGACTGATTACACTGAGCAAAATCTTCAAGAAGACATCAAATCTTTCGTTTCAATAGGAGCGGTTCGTAAAGATAAGGCAAGTGAGATATTATCAGAATATGTTGCCGTAGTTAAAGATAAGCTTAAGGGACTGAAAATTAAACCTGAACAAATTGAAATTATTGTATTCAAGCTAAAGATTGATTCCTTCGCTTTGATGGAGAATCGAAAAGACATTTTCTTTAAAGAGAAAAATGCATTGAGAAAAAGAATCTCTACCCTTGAAAACGATATTCTTCAATCCGAAAATAATCTTGGATATTTTTCAATTTCCAAGGGGGCAGAGAAATTATTTGATAAGGTGAATCAAAAGAATGAGGAAATCAAGAATGAAATCACCATTTTGAAAAGACAGCTGAAAATGATTCCAAATGAATAGCTTTACCAACAGCCTGCTTATATTTTTCACCATTCCTTTATTGTGTTTTGTGGTGTATGTCGGCTATGATGTACCTATTGATTTTTTACACACCACGGGAAGTGAAATTCCTTATCAGGATTATATTTTTTTAGGTTTTGCATTGGTTTATTTTATGCTTCTTGTTTGGCGGAGTGTAAGGAGATGGATGGGACTTCTCATTGTAAATAAAACAGAAAGGTTTCAATGGAGCAAGGTTGTGAGTAAGTCAAGAACTCAACGCATATTGGTTTATACTTTCCTTGAGTCTGGAATCATGACTACAATTGCGTATGCGATGTATATAGTCGCTGGGTCTCATCATCTGCCCGGAATTATACTCTTTGTTTTTTCGATAGAAGGCTTGATATTCTTATTGGTTGGAATGAGAAATAAATTTAGGGTTGGAATTTCTTCGAAGGCAGTAATTGTTTCGGATAGAGAAGTGACAATTGTATATTTGACAGGATTGAGACAGGTTACTATTGGAAATGAATCTGTTTATTTTGATTACATTAAGGATTTACAGCTATCATTCCCGACGGATTGTATTGATGAGCAAGAAATAGAATCATTTCGCTCAGGAATAAGGAATGTTGTTGATAACGATAGGGTTTTGATTCGCAACAAATATTAAAGATGGAAGAAGCACAAATATTAATCATTGAGGATGATGTAGTATTCGCAGAGATGGTTCAATTTCAGCTAAGTACATCTGGAATTTCTCTAGAGAATATTATCTCTATTGATTCAATTGATGAGGCAAAAGAAATCAGAAAATATCAAGAGCCTGATGTTATTTTACTTGATCTAAATATTACGGATTCTTCTGGAATCAATACTTATGATTCCATTAGTAGATTATTTCCATTGGCATCTATTATTGTCTTGTCAGGAATGGATGACGAGTCTATTGCGTTAGAAATTGTATCCAAAGGTGGTCAGGATTATGTGCTAAAAGGAGACCTCAATGCTCAAATTTTAAATAAGACCATCAAATATGGTTTATTAAGAAGACAGCTTAGCATAAAGGTTCAGAAGTCAGAGCGAAAATTTAAAGATGTCTTTAACAAATCGCCACTGCCAATTGTACAGCTCATAGGAGAGGATTTTACGATAGAGCTAGTCAACAATGCTGCAACAGATTTATATAAACTTCCTATAAAAGATCTAATTGGAAAAAAAATAAATGCTTTTAATACTGGAAGTGATGAAGGAAAAACAATTACTAAAGATGGCGGCAGATATACCCATGCTTCGGGTGATGGGTCGGTGATTACAGTTGACATTGAAATCAGCCAAATTGAATCTGACTCTAATCAGATGGAATACATTGCATTAATAATTGATAGAACTAAGGAGCTTGAATTCGAGAAAAGAAAATTTGATATTATTTCTCAAGCGGAGGAGTCCGAGAAGAAAAAAATAGCACGGGAACTGCATGATGGCTTGGGGCAGCAAATGGTTCTTTTAAATCTTTTGTTTCAAAATTTTCAGCCAGGTGAAGAACAGAAGAATAACTATAAAGATCTGGGGAACCTGCTGCAAAGCTGCATACGAGAAGTAAAGGAGATTGCATATAATCTTTTGCCTCCAGAGTTAGAAAAAGGCTTTATTAATGCTATGGAACGATTTTCACATCGAATAAATTCCATTGGTGAGATAGAGTTTAAATTGGAAATAGATGAATCAATAGACGAGTCAAATTTAGAATTCATTGATAATTTTAATTTATATCGAATAATTCAGGAGCTATTTAACAATGCATTAAAGCATTCAAATGCTTCCGTTTTCATTTTTAAAATGAAAAAAGAAGAGTCTGGAAAAATAGCAATTGATGTTTCAGATAACGGTGATGGATTTGATATAGATAAGGTCAACCGTGGACTTGGGCTTGCCAATTTAAATTACCGAATGAATATGTCGGGTATAAAAGGAGAATTTAATTCAGAGATAGGGAAGGGGACAAACGTGAGTTTAAAGTTTGATTAAAAGTGAAGGTATTATTTGTACGTTTTAGCTCGATTGGAGATATTGTTCTAACATTTCCAGTGGTTACAGCATTTAAAGAAAAATACCCCGATGCACACATTTCTTTTTTAACCAAGAGTGCATTTATTGAACTCTTATCTGCTCATACTAGTATTGACAGTGCTCAGCCTTTTGACGATTCAGTGCTAAATACGAGGAAATGGATTAAAAGTCAGAAGTTTGATATTATTATTGATCTTCATAAAAATATCCGAAGTTTTTCTGTTACAATGGGAAATGCCCAAAAGATTTTTAGATTCGACAAGTTGAATTTTAAAAAGAAGCTATTGACCTCTTTAAAAATAGATAAACTTCCAGAAATTCACTTGGTAGATCGATATTTTGAAGCCCTAATTCCTTTGGGGTTGAATAAAGATTCTCTTGGTGATTCGTTTAGTGTTCCGCTCAGTTCAAAAATTGATGTTGGTACTGTTTTTAATGTAGCTCCAGCTAAATTTATTTGCATCGCATTGGGTGCAAAGTTTAATACAAAAAAAATCCCATTGTCTCTTCTCGAACAAATCGTTGGAAGCATAGATGTGCCTATCGCTTTGCTAGGTGACCATAATGATGTTTATAAGGGGGCCGAAATTGTAAATAAATTTCCTCAGAAAAAAATAGTCAATTGTGCGGGAAAATATTCCATTTTACAATCTGCAAGTATTCTAGAACAAGCAGAAAAGCTTATTACCGGGGATACTGGCCTAATGCATATTGCATCCTTTTTCAATATCGATATCATTAGTATTTGGGGAAATACAACTCCAAAGTTTGGCATGTATCCATATAGAAAAGCGTTCCACAAAAATGATTCGATAATTCAAAACAAGGAATTGTCGTGTCGACCTTGCTCAAAAATAGGATACGACAAATGTCCAAAAGGTCATTTCAAATGCATGGCTCATGATCCAGCCAAAATTATTGAAGCGATTGGCTAATTAATTCCAAATTTCTTGAAGGAAGTCTCGGATTTCCTCCATGGCATCCATTGAAAAAGTTTCTTCGAGCTGCCCATATTCACTTACGGTGCACGTTATGCATTTTTGAAACAAATGGTTTAAGCCATTTAACTCTTTAATGGTGTGTAATTTTTTATTTTTTGGCAGCAAATCCTTATATCCTTTGATATTTTCACTGCTTGTCACCTGTATGTCTTTAGAACCTATAAGCACAAGCACATGACATGTGATTTTTTTTATATCAATACTAGGAGAATACTTCACGAATTCATACATCCATGGATTAAGCATCGTTTGGCTAACAGAATGAATTACATCTTTCTTTTCATTTTTCTTAATGATGTCGTTTTTACTCATTGTTTTCGTCCACTTCTTTGATATTTTTTTAAGTTCATTTTTTGCTTCTGCGGGAGATGAAGATGCTACAATGGTCTGAAATATTTCTTTATTATATCCCTGAGTGATATCTAATTCTATATCTGATGCGTTCTTACTTTTCGAGATAAGCCTGGTTTGAATTTGAAGAATAGAATCCCCTCTGATAGATGTTCCTGCAAGTGAAATAATTCCTGATAAATCTTTTATTCTAGCACCTAGTATGTTGCAGATTACACCCCCTTCACTATGACCCATAACCACAATTTTAGCGGCATCAATATCATCGCGATGCTGTAAATATTTTACAGCAGATTCTGCGTCAAGAGCCAAATCAAATGTTGTTGCAGAGCTAAAGTCTCCCTGAGAACTATGGGTTCCTCGATCGTCATAGCGCAACACTGCATACCCTAAATTAGAGAGGTAGTCAGCAAGAACCCAAAATGGTTTGTGTCCCATTATTTGTTCATCCCTGTTTTGAGGGCCGCTGCCACTCACTAATACGATTGCAGGTGAGGGATTATTGCTTTTGGGAAGAGTCAGTGTTCCTGCCAAATAGAAAGAATCTTTAAGATTCATGAATTTTACCTCTTCTATATCATATATATATGGTGGTTTTGGATTTTGAGGGCGCTTGAGTTCTTTTTTTTCTTCAGGCTTTTTGAAAAATGTTAGATTCTCTACAATAGCTCCCTGTTGAAACATTCCTGAGATAGAGTCGGGGTAATACACTCCTTCATATAACACTCCTAGGTTTTTCATTTCGACTTTTAGCTGATTACCCTTAGAAATAGATATCGTAGCTGGCATGTCGAAGGCCTTTTGTTTAGGGGAATCAACAGTAATGATGTTATTTTTCCCTTCTTTTTGTATGTGGAAAACTAAAGTTAGGTTTGCGGCTTTTAAAGTGGCGTACCAATCGCCATAAGGGGATTGGGAATACCCATAAAAGCTCAAGAAAAGAAAGAGTGATAAAAGTTTCATTAATATGGGATGTTTAACTTTTCGTATATAAAATGCATGAGCCAGGCAGGACCAATGAGCAGAAACTGAATATCCTGAAGGAAAGATGGTTTTTTACCCTCTATGTGATGTCCTATAAATTGCAAAACCCAGCTGGCAGCAAAAATGCCGATGTACATCCATAACGGGTGTTCCGATCCAGATAACTCTGAACATAAATAAATGCAACAAAAAGAAAACAGCGTCATGCCAATAGAAATGGCTATTGAAAGCGATAGATAATAGCATAGTACGAGAACAAGTGCAACAAATGCCCAATTTAATTTTACACTTGAAAATAAAGAGATTTCCCAAGGAAAAGGGATAAGAGAAATCAAACCTACCAGACTAAAAAAAATGGCAGGGACGCATATCCAGTGGATAAGCTTATTGGTTTTATTTTGATGACTTACTCCATAGGCATCAATTAAAGATTTAAATTTACTCATGTCATTTAAAGATTTTCGGTAAATAGCTTTTTAAGCTCAGAAGCTTCATTTGGCTTCATTTTTCCCGCCAGAATCAAACTCAATTGTTTTCTTCTCAACGCGGCTTCGTATCGTGTTTTTTCCTCCTCGCTTTCAGGAATCAGTTCTGGAACTTGGATAGGTCCTCCATGCTGATCTACGGCTACAAATGTATAAATGGCATCATTACATTTGATTTTTTCACCGGTGACCTGATCTTCTACGTACACATCGATAATCACCTCCATTGAAGAATAGAAGGATCTCGACACCTTGGCTTCTAAAGTAACAATAGAAGCTTGTTTAATTGGTCTTTTGAAGGAGACATGGTTTACAGATGCAGTTACAACGACTCTGCGACAATGTCTATGGGCAGAAACACTAGCGATAACATCCATCCAAGCCAATAATTCACCCCCAAATAGATTTCCGATGGTATTGGTATCGTTGGGTAAAACAACCTTTGTTGCTATTGAAAAAGTTTCAATTGCTTTTCTTGATTTCATATCACAAATGTACGTAATTGTGGAAATCAATTATTTTAAAAGTATCTTTTTCAAACTCACATATTTAATTTATTCAATCCTTACTTACCAGATAAAAAATTTTTTAAAAAAGTTTTATTGTTTACTTTAGCAAACCTTTATTATAATTATTCGTTTATAAGAAAACTGAATCCATGAAATTTACCTATTTATTGCTATGCACAATTCTCCTTTCATCATTGCATAGTATAGCTCAAGACAAAAGAAAATTTGATCCTACTAATGCACGTGACGGTGAAAATATTGAATACTGTCACCAGCATATCAAAATGGCGGAATTGCGAAGCAATCCAAATTTCATTAAAGCGAATCAAGAATCCGAATTGGAGTTCCAAAAGAAATTAGAAGAACCTGTTCAAAAAGGTACTATCTATAAAATACCTGTTGTTTTTCACGTACTTCACAGCGAAGGAGTTGAAAACGTTTCTGATGAACAAATTCATGATGCCATGTTTGTTTTAAACAGAGATTTTAGAAAACAAAATGCTGACACTGCAAATGTTCATCCTGACTTTTTGGGAATGCCAGCTGATGTCGAGATTGAGTTTGTATTGGCTACAAAGGCTCCAAACGGAACTTGTTTCAAGGGTATTACTCGAACCAATTCTCCAATGAGTTATCAGGGAGATGACGGCGGTAACCAGGTAGGAGCCATTATTCAAGGCAATGACGTTTACAATCAATCTTGGGCTGGAAATAAATATCTCAATGTTTTTGTTTGTGGCGAGATTGGTGGAGCTGCTGGATACACCACAAATCCAGGTGTATGGAATGCAACTAGTATGACCAATGGAATATGGATATTACACAATTATCTAGGCTCTATTGGAACAGGTAGTATTGGAACCAGTAGGACACTTACGCATGAGGTTGGGCATTGGTTGAATCTAGATCACTTATGGGGAAATTCAAATAATCCGAATCTGCCAACAAATTGTTCAGATGATGACAATGTTCAGGATACACCAGAATGTAAAGGAGTTACTTCATGCAATACCAATTCAAACACCTGTAACGGCGATAATGCATATTGGGGTTTTGATATGAGAGATAACGTTGAAAACTACATGGAATATTCATACTGTTCTAAAATGTTTACCTCTGGTCAGGTGGCTAGGATGAGAGCTTGTTTACAGGTATCAAGTACAGGCAGATCAAATCTTTGGAAAGCAACGAACTTAAATGCGACGGGAGCGACTGGTGATTTATACTTATGTAAGGCTGAATTTGATGCGGATCGCACAACCGTTTGTTCAGGGAATGAAATATTTTTCACGGATGATTCGTATAACGTTGTTTCTAGTTGGCAATGGACGATAACACCTTCTTCTGGATGGGCTTTTACTAATGGAACTGATGCTAATTCTCAAAATCCTAGCATCATTTTTAATGATGAAGGGTTGTATTCGGTTTCTCTAAATGCTTCTGACGGTGGATCTTCGGATGTTGAAACAAAAGACAATTATATAAGGGTGCTTCCAACAGCTGCTGTTTTACCATATTGGGAAGGTTTTGAGGGGTATACAAGTCTTGAAAATCTAACAAACTGGGAGATTAAAAATTTAAATAATAATAATGCTTTTAGTTTAGAAACTGGATTTGGTCATACGGGTAATAAATGTGCGAGACTGATCAATTATGGACAGCAACCTTCGAATATTGATGAGCTGATTTCTGAACCAATTGACATGTCAGGAATTCCTGAAACAGGACAGGTTACTTTAAGCTTTAGATATGCTTATCGAAAAAGGTCTTCATCTGATTATGAGTTTTTAAAGGTTTTTATTTCTAGTGATTGCGGAGGCGATTGGTCTCAAAGAAAAACATTAGGTGGTAATTTGTTATCTAATCAAGTTTCTTCTTCATTTTGGGCTCCAAGCTCTCAGTCCGATTGGGAAACTATTCATATGGGCAATGTGTTTTCTGACTTCTTTGTTGAAAATTTTAGAATGAAATTTAGGTTCGAAGGGGAAGGTGGAAATAATTTCTATTTAGATGATATTAACTTGTACGAAGGGAGCTCATCGGATGATATTATAGTTGGTGTCGAGGAACTTGGGAAGAACATAAATATGACTGTTTACCCAAACCCTACTGAGGCAGACATGTCTGTTGTCTTTCATTTGAATACAGCTCAAAAAATGACTGCACAAATCTTAGACGTAAGAGGTAAACTAATTGAATCTCATTTAATTCATGCAAATGAAGGCAAAAACACCTTGATTCTTGAGACAAAACAATTGTCACAGGGGTCATATACGATTAAATTAAGCAGTGGTTCTGCTTCTTCTTCGATGCCTTTTTATAAGCTTTAAGATTGACTAAAATAATCTAGGATTAGTTGAGCCTTTGAAGAGCCTATTGCCAAGCTCAGCTCATCGTGCTGAGCTGATTTAATGGCGTTAATAGTTTTGAATTTTTTGAATAAGATTTCTTTGGTTTTAGAACCAATCCCAGGAATGTCTTCGAGTTCTGATTGTAAAGCGGATTTGCTTCTTTTGTTTCGATGATGCTTAATACTAAATCTATGTGCTTCATTGCGCATAAATTGAATCACTTTAAGGCTTTCGCTTCTTTTGTCAAGATAAAGTGGGTGTTTGTCTTCTGGGAAGAAAATTTCTTCAAGTCTTTTGGCAATACCCACAATCGAAACTTGGCCTTTTAGATTCAATTCTTGAAGTGCTTCATTCGCAGCGCTTAGCTGACCTTTTCCACCATCAATAATGATGAGGTCGGGTAATGATTGGTTTTCATTTAGGAGTCTTTTGTATCTTCTGTAAACGACCTCTCTCATTGTTCCGAAATCATCTGGGCCACTCACCGTTTTTACGTTAAAATGTCGGTATTCATTTTTAGCAGGTTTGCCTTTTTTAAATACAACACAAGCCGAAACCGCATTTGTACCCTGAAGATTTGAGTTGTCAAAGCATTCCATATGATTTGGAGTTGATTTTAATTTGAAGTCTTTTTTAATGGACTCAAGTATTCTGCTTTGATGGTTATTTGTATTTAGTAGAATTGCTTTTTTTCTTTCATTATTGATGTAATGATTGATGTTGCTTGATGAAAGCTCCAATAAAGTTTTCTTATCTCCCTTTTTAGGCACAAGGAATTTAAAATCATCAAAAGAGTGATCTACGTTTACATTAGAAATGATGGTTTTGTTCGTCGAACCAAATTTATCCTTCAATAAGGACATATTCAGAACGGCGAAATCACTTGCCGATTCATTGAGTCGTTTTTTTATTTTATGATTATAAACATTCATGATTGCGCCACCTTTTACAATCATATAATTAAAATAGAAAGTTTCGTTTGTGTCTTCTACCGTAAATACATCAAGGTCGTGAATTTCAGAAACAATTATAGACTTTGTTCTGTATTGATTTAGTCCTTCGATTATTTTCTTTATTTCCTCGGCCCGTTCAAATTCATAATTCGACGAAAATTCTTTCATCTGCTTCTTGAGTACTTGTATGAGATGAGCTGTTTTCCCTTCGAGAAGCATGACGATTTTATCAATCATTTCATCGTAGTCAGCTTTTGCTTGAAGCGATTCGCATGGGCCTTTACAATTGCCAATATGATATTCAAGACATACTGAATATTTCTTTTTTTCAATTTTATCAGCACTTAAATCTAGTGAGCAGGTCCGAACAGGAAACAAGCTATGAATCAGCTTAAACATCACATTCATGTTTCGGACATTTGGAAATGGCCCAAAATAAAGAGAGTCTTTATTGTTTTTTTTACGTGTTGTTTGAACACGCGGAAAAGGTTCTTTGATTACTTCAATCCAAGGATATGTTTTATCATCTTTTAAAAGAATATTGTATTTGGGTTGATGCGTTTTGATTAAATTATTTTCGAGTAACAAAGCATCAGCTTCAGTGTCCACAATAATGTACTCGATTTTCTGAATTGACTGAACTAAGACTTTTGTTTTAAAATGATCATGTTTTGAGGTGAAATAAGACTGGACTCTATTTTTTAAGTTTTTGGCTTTTCCGATATAAATGATTTGACCATTGGCATCTATAAATTGATAGACACCTGGGTTAGAGGGCAAAACTTTTAAAGAGCTTGTTATTTCATCACTAAATGAATTCATAGAATAAAATTAGAACTAATATTCAAAATTTATTCATTCCTCTATCTTTGTAGCTATGTTAGATGAATTTATTAAAGGTGCAATTGAAGAAGATATTGGTGATGGTGACCATACTTCTATGTCATGCATCAATGAGGAGGAAAAGGGAGCGGCGCGTCTTGAAGTCAGGGAAGAAGGTATTCTTGCAGGTGTCAATGTGGCCAAACGAGTTTTTGAACTTTATGATTCTTCTTTAGAAATAGAAGTTCTAAAAAAAGATGGAGAAGTTGTAAATAGAGGTGATGTTGCGTTTATAGTTAAAGGACCTGCGCGTTCTATTTTAAGTACCGAAAGATTGGTTCTTAATTTAATGCAGCGCATGAGTGGAATTGCTACTAAAACTCATCAAATGGTTCATATGATTTCACATACCAATGCCATTCTATTAGACACGAGAAAGACGACGCCTGGAATTCGATTTATTGAAAAAGAGGCTGTAGCCATTGGAGGTGGTGGAAATCATCGCTTTGGATTGTATGACATGATTATGATTAAAGACAATCATATTGATTATGCAGGAGGCATTTCAAAGGCAATACAAAAAACGCTGAGTTACCTGAAAGCAAAAAATAAACAACTGAAAAT
Source organism: Crocinitomicaceae bacterium (assembly GCA_042094515.1). Taxonomy (GTDB): domain Bacteria; phylum Bacteroidota; class Bacteroidia; order Flavobacteriales_D; family Crocinitomicaceae; genus UBA952. The sequence continues at coordinate 20,415 of JBELDA010000007.1, read as the reverse complement.
AGAGATCGAGGTAAGGACAATTGAAGAGCTCAAAGAGGTACTCAAAGATGGAGGAGTCGATCGAATCATGCTGGACAACTTTACACCAAAAGAAATCGAGAATGCATTAGCAATTATTCCGAATGAATATGAAACAGAGGCTTCGGGGGGCATCTCTGAGGAGACAGTGGTTGCCTATGCAGAAACAGGAGTGAATTTTATTTCGGTTGGCGCATTAACGCATTCGGTGAAAAGCTTGGATCTTGGTTTAAAGGCTCATATGTGAGCTGTAGTTTTTTAAATCTAGAAGAAAATCTATGTCTTCTTCAATCTTGTTGCCAATGACCACCAGATTAGCTCCAGCCATATGCGCATTCTTAATTTGTTCGATACTTCTAATCCCGCCTCCTATAATTAAGGGTGCATTCGACTGAGAGAGCAATTGAATCATTTCAATTCCGATACATTCTTTGGCCCCGCTTCCTGCGTCCGCATATAGTAGCTTATGACCAAGAAACTTCCCGGCAACAGCTGTTTTTCTCGCAATGGAAAAAGCATCTTTTGGTATAGGGCTTGTGTTTGAAATGTATTCCACCGAAGATTTTTTTCCACCATCTATTAACATGTAAGACGTTGGTATGATTTGAATGTCTATTTTTTCAAGCTCAGGAACTGAAGCAATATGGTGCCCTATTAAATAATCAGGGTTTCTTCCAGAGATTAATGACAAAAACAATATCGCATCGGCATGCTCGGACAATTGATGAGAGGCTCCAGGAAATATTACCACTGGTACATCGGTTTTTTCTTTTGTGTGCCTAACACAATTTTGGAAATCTGATTTGGAGACAGTGCTTCCTCCGACAAAAACAAAATCGGGTTCAGCAATTGATACTTTATCCAAATAAATCAGTAAATCTTTTTCAGATTTAAATTTGTCTGGGTCGATGAGTATAGCAATCCCATTTCTTGTGTTTTTAATGAGGTCTAATACCTTCATTTATGTAAAGTTATAAGTGAGTATTTCATTGCCTATTTTTTCGTGTCTTAAGATATGTTTTTGATATCCATTTTCACTTTTTACCTGAAAACAATGTTCGTTATTATTTCTGGATATAGCACAAATATCATTTTTGAAGCTCATGCCTTTAATGTCATGTAATTTATAAAGACACTCTTTTATAGTCCAAAGAATAGTCAAATCTTCAGTCGAATCAAATTCATAAAATTTCTTATCCTCAACATTAATATATTTAGACCTCACTTTGAGTACTCGTTTATCTATTTTTTCTAGGTCAATACCCAATGGAAGATCCGACAATCCAAGGCATATACTTTGGGTTGAATGACTCACTGAAATATATCTGTTATCCAATTGTAAAAAAGGTTTTCCAGTAGAATTGTAATGAATTTCCTTATTTGGAATTAATTTGTTTCTAAGTTGACGAATACCAATGTATTCATTTTCCCTCTTGAGGCTTTTTAGGTTTTTTAATTCAACTTGTTCGTTATCAAGCATCCACGAGTTATAATCAACATTTGTTTTATGAATGATGCCAAATTTAATTTTATGTCTATCAAAAAAAATCACAACTTATTTTTTGTAAAAATGCTAATTATATCGTAATTTAATGTTGTTACTCTCCGAGTCTAAATAAAACAATTTAATTTTTTTTAACAATTCTTTAATGACGGTGTTTTTTTTTATATTTACCCTCTTTAAAAGATTGAATTTTAAACCAACTCATATATATTATGATTAAAAATTTACACTACATCCTCTTAACTTTCTTATTAGTAGGCTCTTACTCGTTTTCACAGTCGGGTTTAGGAACATTAAAAGGTACTGTTAAAGATGAAAAGTCTAAAGATCCATTACCGTACAGTAAGATTCTGATAAAACAAAATGGAACCACCAAGGGTAATGCCTTGACAGACTTTGATGGAAAATTTCAGATTAATGCCATTCAACCTGGTTCTTATAATGTAGAGGTTCGTAATTCAGAGGGTTATCCAGATATGATTATTGAGGATGTTAGAATTTCTTCTGATAAAATTACGTTTTTGAATAAAATAGAGCTTAAAATGCCTATGGATGTAACGATTGTACCTGAAGCTACGGTTATTCGTTACAAGAACCCATTAATTGATCAAGATGGAGGCGCATCTGGAGCAACGGTGAGTAGAGAAGATATTTCAAGACTTCCAGTACGTTCTGCGGCAGGTGTCGCTCAATCTGTGGGTGGTGTAAATTCAAACGAAGGCACTGGTGCAATATCTGTTAGGGGGTCAAGGTCTGATGCGACCTATTTTTATATTGATGGTATTAAAGTAAGGGGATCTTCGAACCTGCCTAAATCTGCTCTTGAAGAGGTTGCGGTAATTACTGGTGGTGTTCCTGCTAACTATGGTGATGTTACAGGTGGTATCATTTCTATTACAACTAGAGGTCCTTCAGCTACTTATTTTGGAAGTATGGAGGCTGTTTCTTCCGGTATTTACATTAATGGAGAAGATCCAGATGGTTATGATGGTAAAGTGATTGGATTAGATCAATATGGTTATAATCTCTTTGAAGGTATGCTATCAGGACCCTTGCTTATGAAAAAAGATTCAGCAGGAAATAAAACCAAGCCAATATTAGGTTTCTTGATTTCAGCCAATTATACAGATAGACTTGATAGCAGACCTCTAGCAGGTGGAAGCTACAGGATTAAAAAAGACGTAAGGGATGAGTTATTGGCTAATCCGCTAAGACCAACGTCCACAGGATTTGGAACATTCCACAACGCATTGTTTTTAAATAATTCTGATTTTGAGAAAACGCCTTGGAGAATGAACGCTAGAAATCGAGTGGTTTCTGCTCAGGCTAAAATAGATGTGAATACTGGACCATCTGTTAACCTTCAATTTGGAGGTTCTTTGAATTATTCTTCAGGAACGAATTGGGGTCGAAATGGGTCACTATTAAATTTTGGAAATTTTGGAGAGTATAATAACATTGACTACAGAGTTTTTGGTCGATTTACTCAGCGTTTTAATAATTCACAAGAAGGAAGTAGCTCGAAAATTAAATCAGCCAACTACAACTTAATGGTCGATTATTCAAAATCCATTAGAGATTATTATGATCCGAAACATCAATATAACATGTTCAATTACGGACACGTTGGATATTATACCACAAGAAGAAGACCTTCTTATGAGTTTAATTCAGAGGAAAATATGTACGTGCATAACGGGTTTAAGGATGAGGAAGTAAGCTTTACACCTTCTGAGACAAATGCAGCCTTAGCTTCTATTACAAGTCAGTATTATGATATATATGCTGGAGCACCTATTGGACATTACGAAAACTTATTTCAAATACAACAAGGAAATGCCTTGAGAAATGGAGATTCACCTCAATCGGTTTATAGTATGTGGAGTAATATCGGAACGCCATACAATGGGTTTTACAAATCAGAAAATGATCAATTTCGTGTTACTGGAGCAGGTTCTGTTGTAATTGGTGACCATTCTATTTCGTTAGGTTTTGAGTACGAACAACGGGTAGATAGAGGATGGACCAACGGTACGACTACTGGAGGTGGCGGAAATGGACCTATTGGAATCTGGACCATTGCTCGACAGCTTACTAACTTCCATATTACGGAGCTTGATTTGAATTCAGGAGTAATTGCGGATTCAGGATCTTTCAAGAGAATTACATATGATCGTTTAAATTCTGGCTATGCTCATACATCGGGTACTGGTGTTTACGGTGGACAACGTGAAAACGATAACCAATCCTTTTTTGATTATAATTTGAGAGAAAAACTAGGTTTTGCAGTTGACGGTGATCGATTTATTGATATTGATGAATATGATCCAAATCTATTGCAGTTCGACATGTTTTCTCCTGATGAGTTATTGAATAGTGGAAACTCTTTTGTTTCATATTGGGGATTCGACCATACGGGTCAAAAGGTAAAAGGAATTACGGATATCAATAAATATTTTAACGAATATGATGAGAATGGAAACTTTAAAAGGTTTGTGGGAGCCTTTCAGCCTATATACTTGGCAGGATATATCATGGATAAATTTGCGTTTAACGATATCGTATTTAATGTTGGTGTTCGTGTGGATGTATTTGACGCAAATCAACCTGTTTTAAAAGACCCATATTTATTTTTCAATGCAAGAACAGTTGCTGAAGCTCAGGCACTCAAGGAAAGTGACCCTACTCAATATGCATGGGTAAATTTACCCGAAAGTATGGGTAGTGATTATGTGGTTTACGTTGATGATGTTAATGACCCTTCATCTATTAACGGTTTTAGAACGGGAATGAATTGGTTTAATGCTGATGGGACACCTGTAGAAGACCCTGAACCGATTGCTGGTTCAGCGGGTATTGCACCATGGTTGTTAAACCCAGGTCAGGAAACTCCTGATGCGAGTGCTTTTGAAGATTACAAGGCTCAGATTAATTTCATGCCTCGTGTCGCTTTTTCGTTTCCAATATCTGAGGAAGCATCTTTCTTTGCACACTATGATATTTTAACTAAAAGACCAACTTCAGGATATAGATTTGATCCTTTTGAATATCAATTCATCAACTCGAGGAATGCCATTATTAGTAATGCGAATTTGAAGCCTGAAACAACTGTTGATTACGAATTAGGATTTCAGCAGGTACTGGGAAGAACATCATCTTTAAAGATATCAGCGTTTTATAGAGAGCAAAGAAATAATGTTCAGCTTATTAATGTATTTCAAGCGCATCCTGCTACATACAGGACATATGGTAATAGAGATTTTGGTACAATTAAAGGTTTGACAATTGCTTATGATTTGAGACGTACTGGAAATATTAGAATGACAGCAAATTATACACTTCAATTTGCTGAAGGAACAGGTTCGGATGCTACCTCTGCTGCAGGCTTAATTAACGCCGGTCTTCCTAATCTTAGAAATATTTTCCCGTATTCATACGACCAAAGACACGCCATCAATTTAACTTTTGACTATCGGTATGGTAGTGGTGAAGATTACAATGGCCCAATGTTAGGAAAAATGCGCGTACTTGAAAATACAGGGCTGAATATATTCTCAAATATATACTCTGGGTCTCCATACTCAAATCAAACATTTATTACCGACGAAGCCATTGGTAATTTAAATGCGGGTCTTGATGGTACTTTAAATGGTTCGCGACTTCCTTGGTCATACAGACTAGATTTACAAATAGACAGAACTTTCAATTTGGAATTTGGTTCAAATGACGACAAAAAGAAAATGGCATTTTTAAATGTCTATGTAAGGGTGACAAACCTACTTAACCAATTTAACATCTTAAATGTCTACAGAGCAACAGGAAACTGGGATGATGATGGTTATTTGGCTGCGGCTTCAAGTCAAGCTTCGATTCAAAATCAAATTGATGAGGAAGCATTTAGAAATTATTACACGATGAAAATTCAAAATCCATTCAATATCAGTTCTCCAAGAACGATACGATTGGGTATTAAATTTGATTTTTAATTAGAATTTTGAAACAAACGGATTAAACGTTACAAATATGAAAAAGCAATTTTTTGCAACAATAATAGGATTAGCTGTATCCCTCAACGGGATGGCTTATCTTGGACCAAACGATAAAAAAGGTGGTGGAGATGAAACTCCAAAAGGTGCAAATTGTAGTCCAGCAACTGCAAGGATGACCCTGGAATTTAATGATGTCAGTGCATTGATTGAGCAGGGCGGAAGTATGTTTCAGGACCGTCAAGAGGGTACTCCTGCGTACGAGGTACCGAAGGGAAGCAAGCTATACGCAATATATGCCGGAGCGCTTTGGATGGGTGGAACCGACGTTAATGGTCAGCTCAAATTAGCCGCGTTACGCTATCGTTCTGGAAACGACTTTTGGCCCGGTCCTTTAACCGTAAATCCAGGTACAGGAGATTATAATCCATTATATCCTGTCGGAGATCTTGCTAGAAGAGATTATGGAGAGGCCAATATTGATCCAGATCAATGTCAGGCTTATGACAAGTTTTATACCATAAGAAAAGCCGAAGTGATTGCTTTCAATATTTGGTTTGAGTGCAATGCAGGGATAGCAACGGAAGGATGTGAGGATGTTGAAACACCATCAAATGATGTATTGAAAAGAATATATGGCTGGCCTGCTCACGGCGATGTTTCTAGAGGTCAGGACTATTTTTTAGCGCCATATTATGACAGAGACGAGGATGGTAATTATAATCCTGATAATGGAGACCACCCTTGGTATGATGATATTTTAGGTAGAGATGACGTGGAATGTGGGGTTGATAGAAGGGTGACTTTATATGGAGATGAAACGCATTGGTGGGTTTTTAATGATAAAGGAAATATTCATACTGAGACCACTGGAGATCCTATAGGAATGGAAATTAGAGCACAGGCTTTTGCTTTTGCAACAAATGATGAAGTGAATTTCATGACTTTTTACAATTATGAATTAATCAATAGAGGAACACAAACGCTTTATGAAACATATTTCTCTCAGTATTTGGATTGTGATATAGGAAATTATTCTGACGATTATGTTGGATGTGATGTTTCCAGAGGATTGGGATATACCTATAATGGTGATTTAATTGACCAGAGTGATGGTGGTACTGCTGGATACGGTGAAAATCCTCCTGCGATTGGTTGTGATTTCTTTGAAGGGCCATATCAGGATGCAGATGGTATAGATAACCCTGGTCCCTATTTTGATTCACTTAACAATGTTTTGGTTACTCCTGAAATTTCTGATGCACTGAACAATAATGGTATTGTCTACAGCGGAATTGGTACAGGTTATTCAGATTCATTGATTGATAATGAGAGGTTTGGTATGAGAAGGTTTACATACTACACATCTACCTCGCAATATCCATATGACGATCCGGGTGTTGCCGCGGAATATTACAACTTTATGGAAGGACAATGGGCCAATGGAGAAGAGATGTATTACGGTGGATTAGGGAATGAGGCGACTGGTACTCCTGTGCTTTCTGACTATATGTTTCCTGGTGATTCTGATCCATTGAATTGGGGTACAGGAGGTGTATCTATGCTTGATGATTATCCTGATGGGTGGTTTGAGGATACTCCTGGTTATCCTGCGAATGATAATGGGGATAGACGATTTGTACAATCCGCTGGGCCGTTTACATTGAGGCCAGGCGCTCTAAACAATATTACTGTTGGGATCGTGTATGGTAGGAGCTCAGATGGTGGGCTTTTAGCTTCAGTTAATGCCATGAAACAAGCAGATACCAAAGCACAAGCCTTATTTGATGCTTGTTTTGATATTCTATCTCCTCCAGATGCACCTAAATTGACCATTCAGGAGTTGGAAAACGAGTTGATTTTGGTTATCGAAAATCCAATTTCGTCCAATAACTATCAAGAATTGTATGAAGAAGAGGATGAGATTAATATTGCTGATCCAAGTGTAGATCGTTTTTATCGATTTGAGGGTTATCAAATTTTTCAATTGAAGGATGAGAATGTTTCTGTTGCTGATTTGTATGATACCGATAAGTCAAGACTAGTTGCTCAATGTGATAAAAAGAATGATATTGATCGAGTTATCAATTTTACTTTTGATGAGTCATTAGGGTTCTCAATTCCAGAAGAGATGGTTGATGGATCTAATGTTGGAATTCAGCATTCTTTCCAAGTAACCTCAGATTTATTTGCTCAAGGTTCTCCAACCTTGGTTAACCACAAGACATACTATTTTGTTGCGGTTGCATATGCTTATAATCAATGGAAAGAATACAATCCAAACGACCCGCTTTTATTAGATGGTCAGAGAATGCCTTATATTTCTTCTCGTTTGAATTTTGATGGAACAGCGATATCTAGCGTCGCAGCGGTTCCTCATAATCCAACACCTGAGGCAGATGGTACAGCACAGCTAGTGGATTATGGTTCTACTCCTCAAATCACTAGAGTCGATGGTTATGGAAATGGCAATCGTGCCTTAGAATTTACTGATGCAACATTACAGGAGATCCTTACTGCTGGTTCAGTAGACGAACCGACATATGATTTTGGAAAAGGTCCTATTAATGTTAAAGTGGTTGATCCATTAAATTTAGCAGG